>NZ_JBEPLM010000059.1:0-1054 GCF_040545255.1 Mesorhizobium shonense | reverse complement strand
CTAGAGCGGTTCAGCTTTTGACAGAATCGAAGAGGGATTCCGGAGAGGCTGATTTTGTGATTCAAGATGCTGGCTGGATCGGAGGCCAGCATCGGATGACGCGACCTCTTTCGAATGATCTTCGTGAGCGTGTTGTTGTGGCGATCGCGGCTGGTGAGAGCTGCCGCACGGTTGCGGCTCGTTTTGGCATAGCGGTGTCGTCGGCGGTGAAGTGGTCGCAGCGCTATCGGGCGAGTGGGTCGGTCGCGCCCGGCAAGATGGGCGGCCATCGCAAGCGGGTTCTGGAGCCGCACCGGGCCTTCATCGTGGAGAGGATCAATCAGACGCCGCATCTGTCGCTGCATCGGCTAAAGGACGAACTTGCGGCGCGCGGTGTGAAGGTATCGCACGATACGGTGTGGCAGTTCCTGCGGCGCGAGGGTTTGCGGTTCAAAAAAAACTCTGTTGGCCCTTGAGCAAGCCCGCGCTGACATCGCGCGACGGCGACAACGCTGGCGTTCCTGGCAGTCCGGTCTCGACCCACGGCAGTTGGTCTTCATCGACGAAACCTGGATCAAGACCAACATGGCGCCGCTGCGCGGTTGGGGGCCGAAGGGCAAACGCCTGCGCGGCTTGGCTCCATACGGCCACTGGCGCACGCTGACCTTCCTCGGCGCGCTGCGCTGCGACCGGCTGACTGCACCTTGCGTCTTCGACGGGCCGATCAACGGCCAGTGCTTCCGCGCCTATGTCGAGCAGCAGCTCGTGCCAGTGCTTGAGCCGGGCGACATCGTCGTCATGGACAATCTCGGCTCCCACAAGTCGGCAGCCATCCGGCAAATGATCCGCGCCGCAGGCGCCAGGCTCTGGTACCTGCCGCCATACTCGCCAGATCTCAACCCGATCGAGCAGGCCTTCGCCAAGATCAAGCACTGGATGCGAACTGCCCAGAAGCGAACCATCGACGACACCTGGCGACACATCGGACACCTCGTCGCCACCATAGAACCCGACGAATGCTCAAACTACTTCAACAACGCCGGATACGCTTCCGTCAAAACCTGAAACGCTCTAG
>NZ_JBEPLM010000058.1:0-1083 GCF_040545255.1 Mesorhizobium shonense | reverse complement strand
GGCAGAGCCTCACCGACAGCTTCACCGCGGTCTCCTCCGACGGCACCGCCAGCCAGCTCGTCACCGTCACCATCCACGGCACAAATGACGCGCCGACGGTATCCGCCGCAGTCACTTCGACCGCCTCTGAGGTCGACCCCGCCTACACGATCGACCTGCTCGATCAAGCTTCGGACGTCGACCAGGGAGCAGTTCTGCACATCGCAAACCTGACCGCCCCACTGCCAGCGGGGCTCAGCCTCGATGCCGACGGCCACACGCTGCACATCGATCCGAGTGCCTACAATGCGCTCGCCGACGGCCAGAGCGCGGTGCTGAACTTGAGCTACGATGTGGTCGACGAGCACGGCGCAGCAGTCGCGCAGACTGCCACCATCACCATAGAGGGGGGCGCAGCCGGCTTCTCGGTCCAGTGGATCAGCCCGCGGAGCGGCAACTGGTTTGACGGATCGAATTGGAGCACGGGCGGGGTCCCCACGGCCGCGGACACGGTGCTGATCGACAGACCCGAAGATATCGCTGTCACGATCGCCGGAGTGGACGGCTTCGCTGCGAGCCTGGTCAGCACGGAGCAACTCCTCATCTCTTCCGGTTCGCTGCACGTCAGCGGCTCCGCCGCCCTCGCCTCGCTCGACGTAAGCGGAGGAACGACGCAGCTGGACGGCAACACAAGCGCCCAATCCCTATCAGTCAACTCAGGCACAGTGATCTTCGACGCCGCGACAACAACCGGCGCGCTCAGCCAGTCCGGCGGCGAGCTGAACGGCTCCGGTTTGCTGACCGTGTCGGGTGCCGCGACGCTGTCGGGAGGCACTGAGAGCGGGCCCGGTACGACGCTGGCGCAAGGCGGAGCCGCGTTCAATGGCTCCTTCGGTCTCGACGGCGGGCGAGTGCTGCAGTTGGGCGGCAGCAGTACCGCCACAGGGTACATCTATCTCGATCTGAATGCGTCGGACCCGAACACGGGCGTCAGTGACGCAGGTTCCGCCGCGCTGACAATCAGCAGCGGCGCTACCTTCGACGACCAGAGCGATGGTGGGCTGTATATCTATGCCAACAATTGGGGGCCTGGCGACGACGGCT
>NZ_JBEPLM010000057.1:0-1136 GCF_040545255.1 Mesorhizobium shonense | reverse complement strand
ACGGCATGGCAACTGTGTTCATGCGAATGCGGTTTTGTCGCGGATGATGGCGTTGAGGACGACCAGGAGCTTCCTTGCTACGGCGATGATAGCAAGTTTCTTGGAGCCTGATCGGGCGGCAAGTGCGGTATAGAAGGACTTGAACCGGTCACAGGTTCTGATGGCTGTGAGGGCTGCCATGTAGAGGGCGCGGCGCACGCGTGATCGCCCGCCCTGGATCTGGCTCCTGCGTGTGAGCTTGCCGCTCTTGTTGTCGAACGGGGCAAGGCCGACGAGCGCGGCGATCGCCTTGGGTGAGCGCTGGCCGAGCTCGGGCAGGAGCGCCAGCAGCGAGAGCGCGCCGACCTTGGAGACACCGGGCACGGAGACCATCAGCGCATGGTCGCGAGCGGTGCCCTGGTTTTGACGAATGACTTCGGCAATCAGGCTCTCGAGCGCCTTGATGCGCGTGTCGAAGTGAGCGATCGTTTCTTCCAGATCGGCAATGACGATCTCATTGAAGGCCTCGGCGAGGTGCTTCTTCGCCGTTGCCCGCATATTGACCAGGTGATCGCGGTGGCCGGCAAGCGATTGAAGCCGCTCGACTTCTTCGCTCGGCGCCGGCTCGGCCTCAGGGTGATAGCGACGGCCGTAGTCGCTCAGCATCCTGGCATCGAGAGGATCGGTCTTGGCGCGCCGTCTCGTCGACTTGGCATAGTGGTGGGTATGGGCCGGGTTGTGCCGCGAGAACGGCACGCCGGCCTTGGCCAGCGCATGGCGCAGCAGCCGGTCATGCACCCCCGTCGCCTCCATGACGACAAAGTCCCGACTGGGATCAAGGCCCGCCACATAGGCCGCGATCGCGTCGGCCTGATTGTCGATGCGCCGGAAACGGCCGCTTGCCTCATCAAAAAAGTCCAGCCACTGCTTTGAGATGTCGCAGCCGACATAGTTCTGCATTATCATGTCCACGCCTCTTCCTGTGGTGCGGGGTCTGCTTGGAACAGCCCCGTGCAACTGTTCAGGTTGATGGTTCACCGGTGGGAAGGGACCGGGCCATGCCACGGCCTGTCCGAAAGGACGACCAGGATCCACTCGGTCTCCTTCCCACTTCAACCATACACCAGAACCAACACACAGGATTCTAGGGTCTGCGC
>NZ_JBEPLM010000056.1:0-1179 GCF_040545255.1 Mesorhizobium shonense | reverse complement strand
TTTTGGACGAACGCTTCAGGTCGCACCGTTCCGACGCGGCAAGGATTTGAAGTGCATCTACACGGAGGAACGGCGGGGGTTTAGTCGTGAGGTGCCCAATTGGATGTTCGACGAAGGCTACTGTGCCGGCATGGCGCTTGGATCGCCGCAGATCAGTATTGATGGGCTCAACGAACTTGCCGTTGTTCTGAAGCTTCTCGGTACGAATCAGGTGTCGGGTGCACGATCTCGTCCTTCGATGAAGAAGGAGAAAGGACGTGCGCAGAACAAGCCAATATCGCGAGGCGGTTCAACTGAGTCTGGATCTGGACCGTCGGATTCCGCAGGAGCCGCTGGGCGCCAATCCCAAAGGTCTGATCCAGGCGATCGCCGACCTTTTGCTGGAAGCGGCGGGCGTCGAGACCGTTCAGATGTCGGGAGGTGACCATGAGCGTCAAGATCACGCCTGATCACCTCGGCCGCACTGCCGTCGTCTATGTTCGCCAATCGACAATGTCCCAAGTCATGGGGAATCTCGAAAGCCAGCGGCGGCAATATGACTTGGCACAGGCTGCGGAAACCGCCGGATTTAAGTCGGTGACGGTAATTGACGACGATCTTGGCCGCTCGGGTTCCGGGATGATGCATCGGCCTGGATTTGAGCGGCTTGTGGCGATGGTATGTTCGGGCGACGTCGGTGCCGTCTATTGCATCGAAGCATCGCGACTGGCACGCAATGGACGCGACTGGCATCACTTGATTGACCTATGCGCCCTTGCCGGCGCGTTGGTCATTGATCCCGATGGTGCCTATGATCCGCGGCTGGTCAACGACCGCCTGCTGCTCGGACTGAAGGGGACGATGTCGGAGTATGAGCTGAGCTTGCTTCGCCAACGTGGAATTGCCGCTCGAGACTCCAAGGCCCAGCGCGGCGAGTACCGCTTCATGCTTCCACCCGGATTTTGTTGGAATGAACTCGGCAAGATCGAAATCGATCCCGATGAACATGTGGCGGGTGTTGTGCGGCTCGTCTTCACCAAGTTCCGCGAGCTCGGCAGTGCCCGGCAGGTCTTTCTTTGGCTGCGCCGCCGACATCAAAATGCCCGTGGTCCTGAGAAACGTTCAAATCTACAAGCTCAGCTGGAAGGCGCCGGCCTACCACACGGTGATGCAGATCCTGCACAATCCGCTCTATGCTGG
>NZ_JBEPLM010000055.1:0-1303 GCF_040545255.1 Mesorhizobium shonense | reverse complement strand
GCCTATGCGTTTGGCCGAATCGCCCAGAAGACACGGATCGTGGACGGTCGAGCCCGTAAGGTCAGCGGGTTCAAGAAGCCACGCGAAGAATGGAACGTCCTCCTGCGCGACAATCATCCCGGTTACATCAGTTGGCAGGAGTATGAAGACAATCAGACGCTGCTGCTGGAAAACGCGCACATGAAGAAGAACTGCTCGCGCAAATCGGCACGCGGAGGTCGCGCACTACTGACCGGCCTGATGCGGTGCGGTCGTTGCGGGCGGATGATGCGTGTGTTCTATGGCCAGGCCAAGGGAAATGCACATCGGTATCAATGCCGCGGCGATGACGCCCATGTCGGAGCGGGCTTGTGCATCGGCATTGGGGGAGTGCGGGTCGATCGTGCGGTTGCGCTGCAGATCCTTGAGGCGGTCTCGGATCGGGCTGTCGAAGCAGCAATATTGGCGTCCGACCAAGTTGAGCGCTCGAGAAAAGACATCATGGCCGCCGTCGAACGGGAGCTTGAAGTCGCAGGCTACGAAGCATCTCTTGCAGCGCGCCGATACGAGCTTGTGGATCCTGCCAAGCGCCATGTGGCCCGTGAACTGGAGGCGCGCTGGAACGGTGCATTGGAACGGGTAGCCGAGCTTGAGGACCGCATCACGGAGTTGCGCGCCGCGTCGGTGGAAAGTCCCAAAATCGACCGCGCCCTGCTTCTGCAACTTGCGCATGATCTGCCGCGGGTTTGGAATGCACCGTCCACGGACACACGCACCAAGCAGCGACTGGTTCACATCGTTGTCCGAGATTGTTTGCGATCTCGATAAGAATACCAATGAGGCGGTTCTACTCATCCACTGGACCGGCGGCCGGCACACGGAGGTTCGTGTTGCTCGCGTCAAGACTGGCCGATATCCGGGGGATATGGCACCTACCGCCGTTGATGCACTTCGCAAACTCGCTGGTCGTTGGCCAGATCGAGAACTCGCCGTGTCGCTCAATCGGATGCGCTGTAAGACCGGCGACGGCGAGACCTGGACGACCGTTCGCGTACGGGAAATGCGCGAACGCTTAGGCTTGCCGGACTACGACCCCGCATCATCGGACGGTCAAATGATCAGCCTTGCGAAGGCTGCGGACCATTTTGGAATTTGCGTCGGATCGGCAAAGAGCTTGGTGCTGAAGGGCATCTTGCCGGCAACACAGGCAATCAAAGGCTCGCAATGGTTAGTTCCTGTCGAGGCGCTAAGCTCGGAAACGGTACGCATAGCGGTGCAGCGCGCGATCGAACGTCGACCCAAAAACTACATTGATTATCAATAT
>NZ_JBEPLM010000054.1:0-1313 GCF_040545255.1 Mesorhizobium shonense | reverse complement strand
GACCGTTCATCCCGTCCGCGCATTGCAAATCACTCCAGCTCGCAAACCGAAGTGAATCACAAAACATCACCAAACGCGACTTTTGCAGCAGCCTGCTAAAGCCTCTTTCGACGAGCCGGTTAATTGAAGCGGGCACGCGAATGCTTGCGATCGTGTGTTTGTCCGATAGGCCAAACGGAAACGGCGGCCGGCCATGAGGACCGCGCCGCCGCATCAAGTTTTTGAGTTTCGTGTCGGTCGCCCCTGACCGCGGTCAGGCCGCCTTCTTCGTCCGCGCCAGCGTATCGGCCACGACCTCGCCGAACGAAGCCGGGGTCGGCACGATCACCACGCCGGCTTCCTTCAGGATTTCGACCTTTTCCTGCGCCGACTCGCCGAAGGCGGAGATGATGGCGCCGGCGTGGCCCATGCGGCGGCCCTTCGGGGCAGACAAGCCCGCAATGTAGGCGATCAGCGGCTTCCTCATATTGTCGCGCGCCCAGATCGCGGCTTCGGCTTCCTGCGGGCCGCCGATCTCCCCGATCATCACCACCGCGTCGGTCTCGTCGTCCTGCTCGAACAGTTTTAGGATGTCCTTGAAGGACGAGCCGTTGATCGGATCGCCGCCGATGCCGACGCTGGTCGACACACCGATGCCCAACGCCTTCATCTGCGAGGCCGCCTCGTAGCCCAGCGTGCCGGAGCGCCCGACGATGCCGACACGGCCGGGGAGATAGATATTGCCGGGCATGATGCCCATCAGCGCCTGTCCGGGCGTTATGACGCCGGCGCAGTTCGGGCCGACGAGGCGCATGCGGTCCTCGAAGCGGTAGCGGCGCATGTAGCGCTTGACCTGCATCATGTCCTGCGAGGGGATGCCGTCGGTGATGCACACGCAAAGCTTGATGCCGGCATCCGCCGCCTCCATGATCGAATCGGCGGCGAAGGGCGGCGGCACGAAGACGATGCTGGCCTCCGCGCGGGTCTCGCGCACCGCGCCCTTGACGGTGTTGAACACCGGCAGGCCGAGATGGCTCTGGCCGCCCTTGCCGGGGGTGACGCCGCCGACCAGCTTGGTGCCGTAGCGCTTCATATCGTCGGCATGGAAGCTGCCGATCTTGCCGGTAAAACCCTGAACGATGACGCGCGTGCTGCGGTTGAGCAGGATTGCCATTTCTCGACCTCCCTCAGGCTGCTTTTTTGTTCTTGGCGGCCGCGCGCCAGGCGGCGACGGCCTTCTCGGCGGCTTCGGCCAGCGTGTCGGCGACGATCACCTTCTCGCCGGAATCGGCCAGGATCTTGCGCCCTTCCTCGACCTTGGTGCCGGAGAGCCG
>NZ_JBEPLM010000053.1:0-1351 GCF_040545255.1 Mesorhizobium shonense | reverse complement strand
GCGAGATCCTGGAAGCCTGAACCGGGGTTGAAGCTGAAGGTGCCGTCGTTGTTGTTGACGACGCTGCCTTCCGTCGGCTGCGAGGTGATCGTGTAGTGGAGCGTCGAGGGATCGTCGTCGGCATCGGGGTCGTCGCCGGAAAAGGCGCCCGTCACAGCCAGCCCGTCCTCGGTCGCCGAAAGGAGAACGTTCTGAACCACGGGCGCAGTGTTTGCTACGGGAGTGATTGTGACCGGAATTTGCCCGCTAGCGCTGGCGCCCGCCGCATCAGTCACAGTGATTGAAATGATGTCGTCTCCTGGGGTCGCTTGGTAGGGGCCGTAGCCGAGTGTCTGAAGCGAGGCGTTCACTTCCGCTAGCGTACCCGTGACCACGACCTCGGGTGTGCCGGAGCCGACCACCTGGCCGTACTGACTGCCGAACGACTTGCCCAAGGCGGTCAGATAAGCCCCCAAACCTCCCGTAGTCGCGAGCGTCACCGTGAAGGTGTCGCCGGCATCCGGATCGGTGACGATAATGCCTGTGATTCCGATCCCGCTGTCGGTGGTCGTGGACTGCGCACTAGGAATGGCAAGCGTCGGCACGTCGTTGGTGCCGTGGATGGTGACGGTGACGAGCTGGCTGGCGGTGCCGTCGGAGGAGACCGCGGTGAAGCTGTCGGTGAGGCTCTGCCCGGCGCCGAGCTGCTGGATCGCCGTCTGCGTGTTGTCGGCGCTGTAGGTCCAGCTGCCGTCGGCGGCGAGCGTGAAGGTGCCGAAGCCGTTGCTGCCGGCAACGCCGGCCTGCGCCGCGAAGCTCGACTGGCCCTGGTCGACATCGGCGATGGTCAGCGCGCCCGAGGCGTTGAGGTGGCTGCTGGCGTCGACCGCAACGTCCTCCGTCACCGCGCCGCTCGACACGCCGCCGATCACCGGCACGTCGTTGGTGCCGGTGACCGTTACCGTGACCGTTCCGGTGTTGGAGACCGCGCCGTGGCTGTCGGTTGCGGCGTAGTTGAACGCCACCTGGCGCGTTGCGCCCTCGGCGAGATCCTGGAAGGCTGAGCCGGGGTTGAAGCTGAAGGTGCCGTCGTTGTTGTTGACGACGCTGCCTTCCGTCGGGTGCGAGGTGATCGTGTAGTGGAGCGTCGACGGATCGTCGGCGGCGTCCGGGTCGTCGCCGGCAAAGGCCCCGCTCACCGCCAACCCGTCCTCGGTCGCCGAAAGAAGAACGTTCTGCACCACCGGCGGGTGGTTGATAGCGGGCGGCAGGACACTATACGTCCCACTGGCGTCGACGATGGTTTCGATGGAGGATGTGGCGAACAGGGCGTCGCGCTGCTCGGCGGTGAAGTTGAAGCCGTTGGCGACGA
>NZ_JBEPLM010000052.1:0-1405 GCF_040545255.1 Mesorhizobium shonense | reverse complement strand
TCGACTTCGACGTAACGCAGCGCGCTTTCCACCATGGAAGGCACCAACGTGTCCTTCGGGTGCTGCACGATCGCGAGCCCGCCGACGGCCTTGATTGCCCTCAGGCCGGCTGTGCCGTCGGAAAGCGAGCCCGAAAGCAGCACGCCGATGACGCTGGCGCCATAGCTGAGCGCCGCCGAGCGGAACAGCGGGTCTATCGCTGGCCGCGCGAGGTTTTCGCGCGGGCCACGCCGCAGCATCATGTGATCGTCATGCAGCAGAAGATGGAAGCCGGGCGGCGCCACATAGATGTTGCCGGCCTTGCAGGTCGCGCCGTTCTTGGCCACCGAGGTTTTGAGGGTTGCCACGCGATCGAGGATTTCCGGCAGGTAGCTGACCTGGCCGACATGCAGCACGACGAACACGGCCGCCGGCAGGTCGGCAGGCAGGTCGCTCACGATCTGCTTCAGCGGCTCCACCCCGCCAGCGGAGGCGCCGATGACGATGATGAAACGGTTGCGCTTGGCTCGCCGCAAGCCTGTCTCCGTATCGCGAGCAGGTGAAATGCGGTTTCGATCGTAGGCCATGTCACTACTAAGGTTACGCCCGGCCCTAAATCATAAGTCGTTTAAGGGGACTCGGTTCCATGGAGGCGCAGGCCAGCCTGGACAAGTAGGCCCCCTTATCAAGCACACGGCGATTCTTCATCTTTGGGTCTTTTTCGACGTTTTGCTTCACAACCGGTGCGAGATCGGCGCAGCTTCCGCTGATCATCGAATAGGCGCGCGTGATTTCGGCGCCGAACAGATAGATCTGAGCCGGGTAATAGACCCACAGCAACACCACCATCAGCGCACCCGCGGCGCCGTAGGAGTTCGCGATCGAACTGCTGCCGATGTACCGGCTGATCAGCGACTTTCCGATGGTGAACAGAAACGCGGTGACCAGGGCGCCGACAGCGACATCACGCCATTTGAGACTGCGGTCCGGCAGGATCTTGTAGATCGCGGCGAAGAGCAGCGTGATCAGCAGGAACGAAAAGATCATGTTGATGGAACTCACGACCAGTTCGTCGAACGGCAGGCGCTGGTTGACCACACCCCTCAATGCCGAGATTAGCCGCGCTCGCCGCGAGGGAGATCAGGAGCATGAAGCCGAGTGCCGCCACGAGGCCAAGAATCGCCGCCCTCGCCCGCACCAGGCTCGAAAACGAGATGTCGCTTGGTTCCACTTTCCAGATCTTATTCAGCGACTGCTGCATCTCGCCAAAGACGTCTGAGGCCCGCGAAGAGCTGATCAAAATCGCCTGGCCGCGCAACGTCTTTGTCGGCCCGCGAACGGTGGACGTTCATATCAGCCGACTGCGACGATGCTTCAGGCAGTTCCTGCACGCTGACGTGATCCGCACTGTTCGACTTGGTGGCTA
>NZ_JBEPLM010000051.1:0-1426 GCF_040545255.1 Mesorhizobium shonense | reverse complement strand
TGAACTGACCCCGTAAAGTTGGACGGTTCATTGAGCTGGTAGATTTAAGGGCTGGGTCCTGTATTGCACAGGGGCCAGCCCTTTCAGTTTCAGTTTGATGCGGCGGTGGTTGTAATAGTCGATGTAGCCCTTGATGGCCGTATCGAGGCTTTGGACAGTGTCGAACCTTTCCGGATGGAAGAGCTCGGACTTGAGTGTGGCGAAGAAGCTCTCCATCGGTGCGTTGTCGAGGCAATTGCCTTTGCGTGACATGCTCTGTGCAAGGCCTCTGGCCTCCAGCCTGCGCTGGAATGCCGACATCTGGTATTGCCATCCCTGATCGGAATGCAGGATCGGCCGCTCGTCCTCGTTGAGCCGGGCGAAGGCTTTGGTCAGCATGTTGTCCACCAGTTTGAAGCGCGACCGGCGCGCCGTCTCGAAGGCGACGATCTCGCCATTGTAGAGATCCATGATGGGAGACAGGTAGAGCTTGTCGCCGGCCACGCTGAACTCCGTCACGTCGGTCACCCATTTGCGGTTGGCGCGGTCGGCGCCGAACTTGCGCTGCAAGAGATCGGGAGCGGTCCGCCCGATCTCGCCCCTGTAGGAACGATACTTCTTCGGCCTGACCAGTGACTTCAATCCCATCCCGGCCATCAGGCTCTGGACGGTCTTGTGGTTGACGCATTGGCCCAACTGGCGCAGTTGCGCGGTCACCCGGCGATAGCCATAGCGGCCCTTGTGGCTGTCGAAGATGGCCTTGATCGCCTCCTTCAGCGCCGCATGACGGTCCGGGCGCGAGGCCGCCTTTTGCCTGTAATAGAACGTGCTGCGCGGCAGCTTCGCCAGGTCGAGCAGGCCCTTAAGCGGATAAAACGGCCTTAACGCTTGGACGGCTTGCGCTTTTTGGGCGCATGTTCCTGCGTTAAGGCCCTCAGTTTTTTTAGGTAGGCGTTCTCCATCCGCAACTGCTTCAACTCGGCCAGCAATTCTTCGCGGCTTTTGGCCTCGTCACTGGCTGCAACAGGCACCGCAGGGGCCGGCGGCTTTGACATGGGTCGTCCTCTGGGGCGGGGGCCGAGCGCCTCTATCCCACCCGCATGATAGTGCTTCTCCCAGCCCGTCAGGCAACCGGAATTGCGGATATTGAACAGCGTCGCCGTCTGGCGATGCGACAGACCGTCCTTCCACATCCGCTCGAGCACCGACAGCTTGAACGCCACATCGTAACGACCGTACTTCCGCGACAGCCCGGCATCGCCATGCGCCTGGTACAAAGCAACCCACTTGCGCACAGTCGCCGCGTCAACTCCACGCTTAGACGCCGCACTCGCGTAGCTTTCATCCCCGCACAAATAGCTATCGACAACCGAGCGCTTGAAACGCGCACTGTGTTTGGACATGCAAAACCCCCGAAGGTTGTGTCCAACTTTCGGGGGTCAGTTCA
>NZ_JBEPLM010000050.1:0-1521 GCF_040545255.1 Mesorhizobium shonense | reverse complement strand
TAAGACCTTATGTCCTTTCTGGTTGCCGGCTGTGAGGTGGTTCGCCCTACACTGGCAGTGTTGAAGCGAGGGTTGCTCGTCGAGCCTATCCTCAAGCCAGGAGGACGAACCATGGAAGAATATAGCGAAGTTTTCGTAGGTTTGGATGTTGCGAAGGATCGGCATGCTGTTGCTCTCGCCGAGAGCGGGCGTACGGGTGAGGTTCGATATGTCGGAGAGATATCCTCCGATAGTGCGTCAGTACGCCGCCTCGTCCGCAAGCTCGGGCGGCCAGGTGTGCGATTGAGATTTTGCTATGAGGCTGGACCCACCGGATACGGTCTGAAACGGGAGATCGAAGCGCTTGGCCACGAGTGCGCCGTGATCGCTCCGTCTCTGATCCCGCGCAAGCCTGGCGATCGGGTCAAGACGAACCGCCGCGATGCCGAGAAACTCGCCCGGCTGTTCCGTGCCGGTGAGCTGACGGAGATCTGGACACCTGACGCTGCTCATGAGGCTATGCGTGACCTGATCCGCGCCCGCGAGGCTGCGGTGAAGGATCGAACCCGAAAGCGGCAGGAGATTCGATCCTTCCTGTTGCGACATGGCAAGATTTACCCGGGCCTGAAGACCTGGGGGACGAGGTATCTCAGATGGCTGCATGGACTGAGTTTCTCATTCCGCAGTCAGCAAGCTGTCCTGCAGGAGTTGATCCTCGCAGAGTCGCAGTGCCGGGAAAGAGCAGCACGCCTGGAAAAGGCAATCGAAGACGGCCTGCTCGACTGGCCACTCGCGCCGGTAGTCGAACGCTTGCAGGCTTTGCGTGGGGTCAAGCTCATTTGTGCGGCTACCTTCATGGTCGAAATCGGCGATGTGCGCCGCTTTGCCAACCCGCGGCAACTGATGGCTTATCTCGGACTTGTCCCCTCGGAGCGCTCGACCGGGGACGCTGTGCGACGGGGCGGTATCACCAAGACTGGGAATGCCCGAGTGCGCCGCGTCTTGGCTGAAAGTGCCTGGACTTACCGCTATCCGGCCAAACTGGGGAAAGGAAAATACTTCGAAAGCCGCCACCTGCCTGAAGTCGTGCGAGACATAGCGTGGAACGCACAGGCACGCTTGACCAAGCGCTACCGGGCCCTGGTCGCGCGTGGCAAGCGCAGCACCGTGGCTGTGACCGCAATAGCTCGGGAACTCGCTGCTTTCATGTGGGCCATCGCACGAGCGGATGAGCAGCAGGCAGGAACCTGATCCTCGGTCGCGACGAGAATAACCATCGCGCCTATCGGCGGGGACGTGGCATTGAATGGGGAATTTCCGGCAACGCTTTGTGGCCGGCAATGCCGACGCCCGTTGTAAGAGAGGACCAGCCCCGGACGAATACATGGACATGCGGTAACCAACCCGCGCATCAGAGCTTGTTCACCCGCGTCCCAGGCCACGTCTCCACCGATAGGCGCTCCGTCAATGAGAAACCGACCGAGGAAATCGGTGTGGGGTGGATTATTGCGCAGATCGCACTTGCAAAAGGACATCAGAGCG
>NZ_JBEPLM010000049.1:0-1684 GCF_040545255.1 Mesorhizobium shonense | reverse complement strand
ATGGTTGGCGCGGGGTGGAGCAGCCCGGTAGCTCGTCAGGCTCATAACCTGAAGGTCACAGGTTCAAATCCTGTCCCCGCAACCAAATACCAAAACGGCCCGCCTCGCGCGGGCCGTTTTGGCATTCGGCTTGTGGTGGCCGGCTGATTTGAGCGCTCATCAGGGGCCCGCAAGGAGGCGAAGCCGACGCCGCGGGACAAAGAAGCCAAATCCTGTCCCCGAAACCAGATGCAAAAACGGCCCGCCTCGCGCGGGCCGTTTTGGCGTTAGGGGAATCGCAGGAGGGACACGGAGGTCACGGACTCTCGCCAAGGCGAAACATTCCCCCGCCCACATTGGTGCCCGGTGCGATGCCTGCTTTGCGCTGCGGCTGATGAGGACGTCCAAGTGGGGACACGTATTCAGAGACCGACGCCTAACTGGGTGCGAAATAATATTAGCCGGTTGAATTTAAACTCAGCCGGCTTCTGTGCCTCTGTCGCCTCGCAAATGGCGAGAGCAGAGATCGTGGAATAGGCCGCATGGCGATCCTCGATCGGGTGCAGGTGTCTTGACCCGACATTTTGATCGCTGCCGATTCGGGTAGTTGAATCTTTCGCCGAATCGCAAGGGGTGAATTGGAATTGATTCAGCCATATTGCTAATTTTTGTTATCTATTGCTATATCTGTCGCCGGCCTTCATATTTTCCCGAGGAGGTTCCCATGCCCAACTATGCTTTGAGCGACCATTATGAGCGCTTTATCAAGAGGCAGCTCGAATCGGGCCGCTACAACAATGCCAGCGAGGTTGTCCGCGCCGGCCTGCGCATGCTCGAGGATTTTGAGGCAGAGCGGGAGAAGTGGCTGCGCGAGGAAATCCCGTCGCGCATGGCTGAGCTCCAGCAGGATCCGGCAAAGGGAGTTCCTGCCGAAACGGTGTTTTCCCGGCTGGAGGTCCGTCATCGCGCGCGGCGGGCGAAAGCCAAGTAGGGATGGAATACCGGATTGTTTTCCACGCGAAAGCGGAAGCTGAACTCGAACAACTCTATGACGATATAGCCGAGCGTGCGTCGCCAGCGGTTGCTTGGGACTTTGTTGTGGGCATCCGCGATCATTGCCTGGGCTTGTCGACATTTCCACAGCGCGGCACTGAGCGGGTGGAGATCATGCCGGGGCTGCGAATCATAGGCTATCGCCGCGCGGTCAGTATCGTTTTCGCCGTCGATGGCGAGCGTGTGCTGATCCTGGGCATCTTCTACGCCGGCCGGAACATTACGCCTGAATTGCTTGAGGAGCGGCTCTAAACCGAGGTTCAAGCGGCCGCGGCGGTCGACATTCGGCTAAGCGCCGCAGGGCGATTTCGGTTGAAAGCATCGCGCTCGGCGGAGCGGTTGTGGCTGGTATCGCCGGGATGGCTGGCAACGGATCGCCGGCAAGAATTGAACCAAGCCAGCTCACCATTTTTGCCGCCGCTGACATCTCGACGAGAAATCGAAAAAAGAGCGATCTTGGCTGTTGACAGTTCGATCGGGTGGCGACTATATACGCCCCACGAACGAGGGCGGCACGCCGCTGGCGGTAGAGAAGTTCGCTTCTAAGTCAGCCCTCTGCGAAATTCAAGAGAGCCGCGTGAGCGACACTCGAAGGGCCCCGAAGCCGCAAGCGTAAGGGCCACGACACCGCGTCTGCGATGTCTGTTCTTTG
>NZ_JBEPLM010000048.1:0-1722 GCF_040545255.1 Mesorhizobium shonense | reverse complement strand
GTAGATGCTATGGGTCGAGCGGCGAGGGTGTGGCATCCTTTGGCGCTGTTGAACCAACCAAAAGGAGCGCCACCATGTCGCAATCATTTGACGCGACCCGGTCCCTCGCCGCCTTCGACCAAGATACCACGTTGATTGTTGTGGTCGAGATGAGCCAATCGAAGTGGCTCGTCGCAGCGATTGTTCCAAGCCTTGAGCGCCGGCCGCTCAAGAAACTCGACGCTGATCCGGAGGCATTGCTAAAGCTGTTGCATCGCTGGCGTAACGAAGCCGAGCTGTCGGGACAGCTGATCAATCGGATCACGGTTGCCTACGAGGCCGGACGCGACGGCTTCTGGCTGGCGCGCTGGCTGCAGGAGCGAGCTGTCGAGGCTCATGTGATCCATCCCTCGAGCGTTGCCGTGTCGCGCGAACACCGGCGCGCCAAGACGGATCGCCTCGATACAGAGCTGCTGATGCGCGCGTTTCTCGGCTGGCTGCGCGGCGAGAAACGGCATTGCAGTATGGCGGTGATTCCCACAGTCGATGAGGAGGACGCACGGCGTCCAAACCGCGAGCGCGACAGTCTGGTGCGCGAGCGAACACGGATTATGAACCGCATCAAGTCGATCCTCGCCCGCTTCGGCATTCGCACCTTCAAACCCAGCTTGCGCAATGCCAACCAGTTGGAAGCTCTGAGTACCGCAGAAGGCACTTTGTTGCCGGAGAACACTCGCGCTGAACTGCGCCGCAACTTTGCCCGAATGCAGTTGCTGCGCGACCAGATCCGCGAGATCGAACACGAGCGGTTGCGCCGGCTCGCCGCAGTTCCTACGGCACCAGCGGCGGAGCAACGGGGGCATGCCATGGTTCGTCTCCTCGCACGGGTCATTGGCGTGGGCGTCGAGACGGCAGACATGCTGGGCCATGAGATTTTGTCGCGCGGCTTACGCGATCGAAGGGCCATCGCCCGGTACGCGGGCCTCACCGGGGCACCCGACGAGAGTGGGAAACGCCGACGCGAGAAAGGGCTCGCGCGGGCCGGCAATGCGCGCGTTCGCTACGGCATGATCCTGCTGGCGTGGCGCTTTCTACAATATCAAAAGGACAGCGCCCTTGCCCAATGGTTTACGGCACGCACAGCCGATGGTCGCGGCAGCACACGCAAGACAATGATCGTGGCGCTGGCGCGCAAACTGTTGATAGCACTATGGAGACTGGTCACGACAGGTGAGATTCCGACAGGTGTCGTATTGCGCGCTGCATGACGCCAGAGGAGGAAACAGCCGATCCGGCGGGCCGAAAAAGGTCTGCTAACAAGGGATCCGAGGTGGCGGTGAACCGATCGCTCACATGGCTTCTCAAGCCGCGCTCGTAGAATGGGCCCGCCGCCCCGGAGCTTCGCCCGTTGATGCGTATGGCTGCATCATGGTTCTGGTCCGCGAGGATCAACCGCATACAAGCTTGCGGCGCGCTTACCGCGCCTGATGGCGAGCTCCCCTCGGATTTGCCTTCGTTTGCTCAGGCCCTCGCCCGAGCCCAAACAGTCTGCCGCCGCGCTCGTGACCGTCAAGGACAAGTCGCTACGCGATGGAGCCTGCGGCCCATCCTTGACCGTCCCTGCGCGCGGACGGCCAGTCGAAGGAAGGTCGGGACGAGGAGATGGTCGCCAATCGGCCGAACAAGGAGATAGAGGAAATGAAGCAACCGTAGGCTTGACAATCATCGCCCCATACAAGCGAG
>NZ_JBEPLM010000047.1:0-2838 GCF_040545255.1 Mesorhizobium shonense | reverse complement strand
GTACCCATCCGGTGAAGACCGCAGGAGTGCGTATCCGGCCGTGAGCACCTGAGCACCGCCGTGCTTGGGTCAAGCTTTCGATGGGGGGACGCGATGATATTCATCGAGGAGGAATTTGACCTCCTCGATGCCTTCATCGGTGAAGGCCAGGATCCCGTCGTCATCGTTGGCGCCGTAGACCCAGATGACGCCGTCCTCGGGCTCGAGACCGAGGCTCAGGTCCTGGATGAGCGCTTCGCCGACGCCGAGGTCCCTGGCGACACGTTCGACGGTGTAGACGTGATGCACCTTATTGCGCTGCATGATCAGGCCGCCGCTGGTTGGGTCCGCAGTTTTGCGGATCTCCAATTCCACGGCAGCAAATCATCGATCCGCTGTGCTGGGTGGGCCGCGATGCGCGCCAGGATATCGGCGAGCCAGGCCTGAGGGTCAATGTCATTCAACTTGGCGCTGGCGATTAGGCTGTAGAGGACGGCAGCGCGTTGTCCGCCGCGATCGGAACCGCAGAACAGCCAGGACTTTCTGCCGAGAGCGATACCGCGCAGTGCTCGCTCGGCCGCATTGTTCGACAGGCAAATGCGCCCATCGTCGAGGAACCGTGTGAAGGACGACCAGCGGCGCAGCATGTAGTTGAAGGCCTTGCTCAGATCGTGTCCGCGCGAGAGCTTGTCGCGCGTCTCGATCATCCAGCGCTCGAGCTCGGTGACCAGCGGCACGCTCCGCTCCTGGCGCACGGCGTGGCGTTGGGCCGGCGACAGGCCGTTGATCTCGCGCTCGATATCGAACAGGGCATCGATGCGCTTCACGGCTTCAACCGCGAGCGGATAGACCAGGTTGGGCTTGTCGCCGCGCGCCTTCTTGCGCGCCGCCGCTTCGATATCGGCCAGCTCGAACACTTTGCGCCGGCTGTGGGCCCAGCAGCTGGCTTCCAGAACAGGCGCCGGCTGACGACCCCTCGCATAGAGATCGCCGTAACCGCCAAAGGCATCGGCCTGCAGAATGCCGCTCCAGCCGGCGAGATGCGCCGCGGGATGTTCGCCTCGACGATCGCGGGAATAATAGAACACCGCCGCCGGCGGATCGGCGCCGCCGAATGGTCGGTCATCGCGCACATAGGTCCATAATCGGCCGGTATCGGTCTTGCCCTTGGCCAGGACCGGCACCGTCGTGTCGTCGCCGTGCAGACGTGAAGCGGCCAGCACATGGGCTTCGAGCCGCTTGAACAGCGGCATCAGCGCCGCGGCGCCGGCGCCGACCTGGTCGGCGAGCGTCGACAGGCTGAGCGGCACGCCTTCGCGGGCATAGCGTTCAGCCTGGCGGTTGAGCGGCTGATGCTGGCCGAACTTCTCGAACAGGATCATCGCCAGTAGGCCGGGACCGGCCCAGCCGCGCGGGGTGGCGCGGAACGGTGCCGGAACCTGGCTGATCGCCTCGCAGTCGCGGCAGGTGAACTTCTCCCGCACGTGCTGGATCACCTTCCATTGCCGCGGCACCACCTCCAGCGTCTCGGTGATATCCTCACCCAGCTTGCGCAGCCGATGACCGCCGCAGCAGTGGCAAGCGGCCGGCGCCGGCTCGACCACGCGCTCGCGTGGCAGGTGCTCGGGAAATGGCTGGCGCGCCGGTCGTTTGCGCACATAAGGCGCCACCTCGGTGGTCCGGGCCGCGGCCTGTTCGGCGGCGATCTCGTCTTCCGTCGCCGTGCTCTCGAGCTCCTCGAAGGTGAGCTCCATCTGGTCGTGCAGGCGGGCGGAACGTTCAGAACTCTGACCATGCAGCGCCCGCTGCAGCTTCCGGATCGTCAGATCCTGGTGTGCGATCAGCGCCGCATCATCCGATGCCTTGGCCCTGGCGACCGCCAGTTCGGCCTCGACCAGCGCAGCGCGCGCGGCCTCGTCTTCGGCTCTGGCCAGCGCCGCGGCCAGCGCTGCCCTCAGCGCGCCGATATCGTCCGGAACAGCATCCTGGGCGGTGGCCACCATGCCCTGGAGTGAATCATAAAACGCCTCCGCTGACTCGCGGAAAATGGCGCTAACTCAAAGAAAAACTCAGCCAGCGCGCTGAGGGCGGAACGTGTGACGCGGGTTGCGCCAATCGATCCCGTCGAGCATGTAGGCGAGCTGCGCCGGTGAGATGGAAACCGTGCCATCCGCCGGCGACGGCCATAAAAACCGGCCCTTCTCAAGCCGTTTTGCATACAGCGACATGCCGAGCCCATCATGCCAGATAATCTTGATCAGATTGCCGCTGCGGCCGCGGAAGACATAAAGATCGCCGGCATGCGGATCCCGGCCCAACGTCTCCTGAACCTGTAGAGCGAGGCCCTGCATCCCGCGACGCATATCGGTCCGGCCGACCGCCAACCAGATCCGCACCTGGCTCGGAACCGGGATCATGAAACGCCCAGCGCCTTCACCATCGCCGCCGCCAGTGTCGGTGGCGTGGTCAGCGGAATCCGCAGCCGCATCTTGCCGGCGATCTCCAGCTCGATCATCGCTGGTGGCGCCGGCCTCGAAGCGGCGACAGGCTCATCAGGAACCACAACAACTTCGGCAAAGCCCGTCCCGCGGGCTCTCATCGTGCGGCGCCACTTATAGATCAGGCTGGTCGCGACATCGTACTGACGCGCTACCGCCGCAACCGTGGACCCGGGCGCGAATGCCGCGGCCAGTATCCGGCACTGATCCTCTTCACTCCAACGACGACGACGCTCCGGCCCGGTCAATAACGTCATCTGGCTCATGCTGTGCTGCTAACCACGCTCGTAAGGACGACCTTAAGAGCGCAGCCTCGCTACCGTGCCATGCTCGCGCAAGGCGGCCTTCGCCGGAGGCGTAC
>NZ_JBEPLM010000046.1:0-2934 GCF_040545255.1 Mesorhizobium shonense | reverse complement strand
AGGCGCTCCGTCAATGAGAAACCGACCGAGGAAATCGGTGTGGGGTGGATTATTGCGCAGATCGCACTTGCAAAAGGACATCAGAGCGGTGCACCAAGGCGCCTTTTCCGAAGTCGCCTGATGCGTGTATGGAGGTCAGCCGTTAGTTGGCGCGCCGGCGGCGATTACTGCGGGTCACCATAGCGGGTGACATAGTGGAGTTCGCGAAGGGCGGGGATGACCAGGGCGATATCCTTGTAGGCCTCATGCTCGATGAAGTGCGCGGTGTCGGGCCCCGGCCTGGGCTTGCCGAGGACAGGCCTCCCCTTTTTGTCGACGCAATAGATCAGGATCGGCAGCAGCAGGCCGTGATTGGGGTTGTTGAGGTCGAGGAGCCGTTTCCAGCGTTTGATGTTGAGATTCATGGCCGCGTAGAACCCCTGGCACCACGGCCGTGGGTCGATGCCGCCGCCGGGCTTGGTGGCGAAGCGGGGCGCATAATCCTGCGGTCTGTCGAACAGCGTCTCGTTGATCCGGTTGTGGATCCTGGCGAGGCTGGCAAACACGGCGTGATCGGTTGCGGAGCCTTTGGCCAGGACGTCGCGCGGCAATCCCATGAGCGGGCACATCCAGTCTTGCGGGTCCGCGAACCGCGGCCCGGTGACCGATGCCGTTACGAAGCCATCCAGCGCCGACATGCTCCGCACCAGCGGGCGGGGGTTGGTCTTGGCGGCCATCCAGGCCTCGAGCGCCTCGTCCGACAGCGCCATGTCATCGAGCGCGCTCATGCCGCCAAGGGGAGTGGCATGTCTTGGCGGCGCACCCAGTTCCATGGCATCAGCTCGTCCCAGCGCGAGGCTGGCCAGTCGTTCTGGATGCGCTCGATGACATCGGCCATGTAGGCTTCGGCATCGACGCCGCAGAGCTTGCAGGTCTCGATGATGCTGAGCACGACCGCTGACCGCTCGGCCGCGGCGAAATTGCCCGAGAAAAGCCAATTGCGCCGGCCGACGGTAAATCCACGAATGGCGCGCTCCGCAATCAGGTTGTCGGGCTCGAGCTGGCCATCGTAGAGGAAGCGGTTGAACGCGCGCCATCGCTTGGTGCCATAGGCGAAGGCCTTGGCGATATCGGCATGGCGCGACAAACCCTTGGCCTGGCGCATGAGCTGTCGTCGCAGCGCCCGCACCAGTGGTCGGGTCCGCGTTCGTCGAGCGGCCAATCGCTCGGCGGGCGGAAGCCCCCGTATCTCTTCCTCGATCCGGTAGATCGCCTGGATGCCGGCCATCGCCGTCGTGCTGAGCTCGGTCGGCTGGCTGTCGTGAACGTCGAATATCTTGCGACGCAGATGGGCCAGGCAGGCGGCTTCTCGAATGGCGCCGCCTTTGTAGATCTGGTTGTAGCCACTGAATCCGTCGGCCTGCAGCGTGCCGGCAAATCCGGCGAGTTCGGTCATCACGCTCTCGCCGGCGCGGCCCATGGTGGCGCGGTACCAGGCGATCGGCGGCTCCTGCGAACCCGAATTGCGGTCGTCGGCGACGTAAACCCAGAGCGCGCCCTTGTGCGTCTTGCCGGTGCCGGGCGCCAGGATCGGAAGCCGCGTGTCGTCGGTGTGTATCTTGGTGCGGGTACGGCCGATCTCACGGATGCGATTGTAGATCGGGTCGAGCAAGGCGGCGGCGTAGCCGGCGCTGCGCGCCAGCGTGGATCGCTCGATATCGACGCCCTTAGCGGCCATCATCTGGGTCTGACGGTAGCACGGCAGATGATAACCCCACTTCGCCATCATGATATGGGCGAGCGCGGCATAGCTGAGCTTGCCGCGCGCAATGGCCTTAATCGGTGCCGGCGCCTGAATGATTTTATCGCAGGTCCGGCAGCTATATTTGGGTCGAACGGTCTCGATCACCTGCCAGGCCTGGACGACCAGGTCGAGCATCTCGTCGCTATCTTCGCCCATGGCGCGCAGAGCGCCGCCGCAACCCGGGCAGCACGCGCAAGACGGCTCGCGAAGGATCCGCTTGCGCGGCAGGTTGGGGTTGAGCTTGCGCACTGGCAGCACCCGGACCTTGTCGGTGTCAGCGACGATGGGCAGCTCGATATAGGGCGCGCCGGCGGCGAAATCGGTCTCGAGATCTTCGAGTTCGAGCAGCATCTGGCCCAGCTTCTCAGACGAGCGTCCGAAGGCCTTGCGGTTGAAGCGATCGATCCGCAGCTGCAGGCGCTGAATGCGAAGTGCGGCCTCGGCGCGCTCTCTGCGCAGCTGCTCATCGCGTTCGGCGATGGTGGTGTCACGGGCAGCAACGGCCGCTTCCAGAAGCGCGATCCGGGCGAGGAAATCAGCGATTGAGGGAGCTTGTTCCGACACCCAAATTACATACCCGAAATAGCTCCTTCACGAAAGTAGAATCGACACAAAATCAATGAGAAACGAGCAAAATCAGCCAGCCAGACGCGGTCGATAAGTCCTGCTCGGCCGGCGCCAGTCGATCCCGTCCAGAAGCAGCGAAAGTTGCGCCTTGGTGAGCGACACGGCGACCTGATCCTTGGTGGTGGGCCAGGCAAAACAGCCATCTGTAAGTCGCTTTGTGAACAGGCAGAACCCCTGGTCGTCATGCGCCAAAATTTTTATGATATGACCCTTGCGTCCACGGAAGCAGAAGATCGCGCCGGTGTGCGGGTCGAGCGAGAGCACCTGCTGCACCATCCGCGCCAGGCTGTTGATCCCGCGGCGCATATCGGTGGCGCCGCAGCACAGATAAATCCGGTCGGTCGGCACCACAGTGATCACCTGCTCAACTCCGCCAGGACGATGCGCAGCGCTGTCGGATCGACGGTCCCGTCGATCCGCAATCGCGCGCCGTTCGCAAAGGCCACCACGATCTTGCCGGCCGGGTCCGGGCAATCGGAGACGGGCCGGTCGACCTCGGGCAGATCGTTCACCTCGACGCGCGC
>NZ_JBEPLM010000045.1:0-3622 GCF_040545255.1 Mesorhizobium shonense | reverse complement strand
TTGCTATCATCGCCGTAGCAAGGAAGCTCCTGGTCGTCCTCAACGCCATCATCCGCGACAAAACCGCATTCGCATGAACACAGTTGCCATGCCGTTACCTTAGCCAAGGAGCGCAACGGAGCAAAATTCTGCACCGTGGCGGCGCTTCCAAGTCACGGCATGGATTCTATGGTCTGCGCCGCGTCGCTTCGCTTGCTCCGCCATAGAATGACGAAGCGAAAGGCATTTCGGCCAATCGCCACAGCATCTGCCAACGCAAACATTGTCCGACCTTATGACCTAAAGCGCGTCGCGCTGAAACGGATTCAGACGACGCGCTTTAAGTCTTTGTTTTGATGCATGTCGTTCTCCCAAAACCGCTGCGCACTTTTGGGCGACATGCATTAGTCGCTTACGGCTTAGGCTGAGATGCCCTTCGGATGCCGGTCGCCGATCAGGCCGAGCGTCAGGCCCTGTTCCAGCCACGCCTTGGCGCCGGCGAGCACCAGCGAGAAACCGCCGGTCGAGCCGATCGCCTGGCTGACTTGTTCGTCGCCGCTGCCGACAAAGCCGAAATTGCGGACTTCGAGGAAGGTCGCGTCGCCGGGCATTTCGCTGAAAGTCCAGACGACGGTGGTCGGCGGCTCGCTCCACCGCATGACGATCTTTTCGTTGGGAACGATCTCGCTGACCTCGACTCTTGTGGAGACGCCATACATGCGCCATTCCCACTCGACCGGCTTGCCACCGTCCAGCCTGCCGCTCGAATGCGTGAACCAGAATTTCGTGGTGACCGCCGGATCGACGATGGCCTCGAAAACCTCGGCAACCGGCCGGCGGATCAGCATGGCCGTTTCGGCGGTGGGAGCTTCTTTGAGTTCCATGACTTCCTCCTAAATTGCCGACTTGCCGTAAGTTTGCGATTGCGCGATTCCGGACGGAAAACCGCTGCGCGCTTTTCCTGGAATCGCATTGTTCATGGCAGGTTGATCTGCCAGGAGACGCCGAACCGATCGTTGAGCCAGGCGAAACGGCGGCTGAAGCCGTAATTGCCGGTCGGCATCAGGAACGCGCCGTCCTTGGCCAGCGCCTCGACGATGCGCTCCAGCTCCTCCTCGGAGGAACAGTCGACGAAGAGCGAGACCGACGGCGTGAAGGTGAAGGCGTGATGCACCGGACTGTCGAAGATCATTACCTCTGTGCCGCCGATCGAGGCGCGGGCCAGCTTGACTGTCCCTTCGGGCCCGTCTTCGCCCGCACTGTAGCGCGTCACGTCGACGACGCGGCTCTCCGGGATGGTCTCGCAATAGAAGGTCATCGCCTCTTCCGCCCGGCCTTCGAACATCAGGAACGGCGTTACTTTCACGAGCGGCCTCCTTTGCTCTGATGTTGGGCTCAGATATTGGTCTCGTTCGCCGGCTCGCCCCGCAGCTCGCTGCGATAATAGCCGTCGCGCAGGTTGATGCCGTATTCAAGATAGGCCTTCATGCAGGCCAGCATCTGCGACCAGCCCTCGCAATTGAGGTAGGATTTCTTCAGTCCGGCCTCGCCTTCGCGCCAGCCCTCCTCGGCGATGGTGACGAAGGTGCCGCCGTCATCCAATGGCTCGAAATTCATCTCGATGCGGGTCTTGTAGGCCGGCTTGCCCTCGGCGTCGGTCGCGTCCCAGCGCAGCACGATGCGCTTGTCCTTCGTCACCTCGTCGACCTCGACCGGCACGGTCTTCCACCAGGTGACGGTTGTGCCGGCGACCAGTGGGGCGGAGGCGCCGCCGATGGTGGTGAAATAGCCGCTGAGCTTCGTCGGATTGACCACCGCGTCGAAGACATCGGTGACCGGTTTGCCGATGCGTCCGGAAATTCTGAATCCAAGAGACATATCCACAGCTCCTTCCTTGATCGTCTAAACGATATGTTATAGAAATATAACATGTCAAGTCAAACCACGGACGACCATGTTTTCAAGGCCTTGGCGCATCCGCGCCGGCGCGAGCTGCTGGACCGGCTGAAAGATCAGCCGCAGACTACGGGCGCGCTCTGCGAGGCTTTCCCCGACATGGACCGCTGCACGGTGATGATGCACCTCAAGGTGCTCGAAGAGGCCGATCTGGTCGTGGCGCGGCGCGAGGGGCGCGAACGCTGGAACCATCTCAACGCTTTGCCGATAAGGCAGATCCACGACCGCTGGATCAGCCAGTATGCCGGCCACGCGATCAGTATCCTCGACCGGCTCAAGTCGGATCTGGAGGGCTGACGCACTCCGCCGGGATGGCCAGCTCGGCGTCGCGACCGGTGAAACGGCGCGGCTGGACGAATTGAGCCGATTTATCTATAAGCCGGCCATTCCGACAGAGACGCCGCATGCCTTCGCGGGCATGCTTGCAGCGTTCTGAAATTTGAATTCGAGCATTTGCCGATGCCGGGTGATCGCTCCTGGCCGAAAATGCTCTAGCCGAACACGACAGGGGTGCCATGGCTGGCCATTCACAGTTCAAGAACATCATGCACCGCAAGGGCCGCCAGGACGCGGTGCGGTCGAAAATGTTTTCCAAGCTGGCGCGCGAAATCACCGTCGCCGCCAAGACCGGCACGCCGGACCCGGCGATGAACCCGCGGCTGCGCCTTGCCGTGCAGAACGCCAAGGCGGTGTCGATGCCGAAGGACAACATCCAGCGCGCCATCAACAAGGCTTCTGCCGGCGACGGGGAAAACTACGAGGCCGTGCGCTACGAGGGCTACGGTCCAGGTGGCGTGGCGCTGATCGTCGAGGCGTTGACCGACAACCGCAACCGCTCCGCGTCCAATGTGCGCGCCGCCTTCACCAAGGCCGGCGGGGCGCTCGGC
Source organism: Mesorhizobium shonense (assembly GCF_040545255.1). NCBI lineage: Bacteria > Pseudomonadati > Pseudomonadota > Alphaproteobacteria > Hyphomicrobiales > Phyllobacteriaceae > Mesorhizobium > Mesorhizobium shonense. The sequence continues at coordinate 800 of NZ_JBEPLM010000045.1, read as the reverse complement.
GAAACCGGCTCGGTGTCCTTCATGTGGGACCGCATCGGCGAGATCTACTATCCGGCCGCTGCCGGCAGCGCCGACAAGGTCATGGAAGCGGCGATCGAGGCCGGCGCCGACGACGTCGAGTCGGACGAGGAAGGCCACACCATCTATTGCAGCTTCGAAAATCTCGGCGAAGTGTCGAAGTTGTTGGAAGCTGCGCTCGGCGAGGCGGAATCGGTGAAGCCGATCTGGCGGCCGCAGAACAACGTCCCGGTTGACGAAGAGCGGGCGCAATCGCTGATGAAGCTGGTCGCCACCCTCGAGGACGATGACGACGTGCAAAGCGTCTACGCCAATTTCGAGGTCGACGACGAGACGATGGCCAAGCTCAGCGCTGCCTGATCGGCCGCGGGATCCGACATGAGCGAGAAACCGCTTCCGGCCATCCGCATCACCTACTGCACGCAATGCCTGTGGCTCCTGCGTGCCGGCTGGATGGCGCAGGAATTGCTCTCGACCTTCGGCACCGATCTCGGCGAAGTGACGCTGGTGCCGGGCACTGGCGGCATCTTCACCATTTCCTGCAACGATCAGCTTATCTGGGAGCGCAAGCGCGACGGCGGCTTTCCGGATGCGGCAAAGCTCAAGCAGCTGGTCCGCGACGTCATCGACCCGGAGCGCGATCTGGGGCATGCGGACCGCAAGACGCACAAGAAAGACCCCGCCTGAGTGAACTGACCCCCGAAAGTTGGACACAACCTTCGGGGGTTTTGCATGTCCAAACACAGTGCGCGTTTCAAGCGCTCGGTTGTCGATAGCTATTT
>NZ_JBEPLM010000044.1:0-4318 GCF_040545255.1 Mesorhizobium shonense | reverse complement strand
GTCGGGACGAGGAGATGGTCGCCAATCGGCCGAACAAGGAGATAGAGGAAATGAAGCAACCGTAGGCTTGACAATCATCGCCCCATACAAGCGAGCGAGCGGCACAGCGGTGGTCATCAATGTTCTTCCGTTAGGGTCGGGTTGCTGACACCAACCTGGTTCGAAGGACCCACCGATGACCGACGACATGATGAACCTGCGCGCGCTCGTGGAGAAGACCCTCCGATGCCGATCTCCTGCGCGAGATGATCGGCTTTGTCGCCGAGCGGCTGATGGAACTGGAGGTGGGTGCCGCGACGGGCGCCGGCTACGGCGAGAAGAGCGCGCTGCGGACCGCCCAGCGCAACGGCTACCGCGACAGGGGCTGGGAGACGCGGGCCGGCACGGTCAAACTGCGCATCCCGAAGCTGAGGAAGGGCTCCTACTTTCCCTCTTTCCTGGAGCCTCGCCGCATGGCTGAGAAGGCGCTGACGGCGGTCATCCAGGAGGCCTACGTGCAAGGCGTCTCGACCCGCTCGGTCGACGACCTGGTCAAGGCGATGGGCATGAGCGGCATCTCCAAGAGCCAGGTGTCGCGGCTGTGCGAAGAGATCGACGGCAAGGTGACTCGAGCGGCCGATCGAGGGGGATTGGCCATACTTGTGGATCGATGCCACTTACCTCAAGGTGCGCCGCGGCGGCCGCATCGTGTCGGTCGCCGTCATCATCGCCGTCGGCGTCAATACCGACGGCCGGCGCGAGGTGCTGGGCATGGAGATCGGCACCTCGGAGGCCGAGCCGATCTGGACGGAGTTCCTGCGCAAGCTCACCCGGCGCGGCCTGCGCGGCGTCAAGCTCGTCGTCTCCGATACCCATGAGGGCCTGAAGGCCGCCGTGACCAAGGTGCTCTCAGCCACTTGGCAGCGCTGCCGCGTCCATTATGCCGACGTCGGCATAAGGTTCACTTCATGAGGAACATGCTGGCGCACGCCGGCAAGAGCGGCCGCCGCGTCGTCTCGGCCTTCATCGCCACCGCCTTCGCGCAGGAGACGCCGGAAGCCACCAGTGCCCAGTGGCGCGCCGTTGCCGACCAGATCCTGCCCAAGGTGCCGAAGCTGGCCGCCATCCTCGACGAGGCCGAGCCAGACGTGCTGGCCTACATGACCTTCCCGAAGCAGCACCAGGCCAAGCTTCACAGCACGAATCCGATCGAGCGTCTCAACGGCGAGATCAAGCGCCAGACGTGGTCGGCATCTTCCCGAACGACAATGCCATCCTCCGCCTCGTCGGCGCGCTGCTGCATGAGCAGAATGACGAATGGGCCGTGCAGCGGGCCCGCTACATGACACTGGAACCATCAGCCAGATGAGCGATGATCCGCTCATCAGCCTGCCAGCCGTGGCGCGCTGATCAGCCCGGCTTCCTGCCGGAGAGCGCGGCGACCAACGCCGTCAGCTACACCACTTCCTGAGACGCGATCGTGAAACGGTCAATCCGTCGCTTCCCGAACCTGGTGTGTGGAAGGCTTGGCTTCGGCCAATGTCTAGGGGCCGATAAAGTGGAAGCGCACGAAAATCCATCGGGCTCGCGGCGAAGAAGTTGTCCAGTCATCAGGAAGCCGGATATACGTCAGCAGTTGTCGGTTCAGTTCGCTGATGGCTCGACGGTCTCGACGCTGATGCCAGTCCCGGCACGAACGGGCTAGCCGTCAGACTTCGATGGGCCGAGACCCACTTCCGCGACAGGACGCTGGAAGGCGGCCCAGTCCGGCGTAGAGGACGCGTAGCGACCGAGATCGTTGTCGATGACCGTAACCTGTCGCGTCGCAACCCAGCAGGCCGGCCCGCTCCGTAGCCCGCATTGAAGCCGGGCGGACTCCTGGTTCAGCGTCGCCTTCCGTACCGTCGATTGGTTGCGATAGACCACCGCCTAACGGCTCGGGCCCAGATAGAATGACGGCAACGGCTTCGACGCGGACGCCCCTCAACGGGTTATCGCCAGGCTCTTTGTCATGCGTGGCACGAAGAGGCCCGAGATCGCGTCCGCCGGCTCAGTCCCGACCACCTCCATGCCCATCGCCGCGTAGAAGGGCACCGCGAACGGGTCGGCCAGGAGGCTTATCCGCTCGGCGCCCATGCTCCGCGCACAGGTCTCAAGCTGCCGCCAGAGTGCCCGCCCGACGCCAGACCGTTTGAGCTCCGGCTCGACGAACATAGCCCAGACTTCTGCGCCGTCGTCCGATCGCCTCAAGTCGAAGAAGCCATGCAGCCAGCCGTCAGCGGTCTCGGCGACCCAGGTCTCGCCGTTCGCGATTGTCTGCGCCGTATAGTTGAGAACGTAAATGGCCTCGCACGCCCGCAAGAAGGCCTCGTCGTAACCATTCGAGGCCTTTGAGCGAAGCGCAAGTGCAATGAGCGCCGGCGCTTCCTCCGCTGTTGCGCGTCGGATGCGGGACTGATGGTCCAAGCGCTCGGTCTTCATTTCTGTTCCTCCCCAAGATGATTAAATCTCGACGCAGCGTGTATGGAGACGTTCAAAAAAGCGGTCTTAGTCTGCGGGCTTTGCTTTTGCGAATTTTTGGCAGTTACGAGCGCATATATCGTGGCGATCTGGGAGAGACCTGCGCGACGATTGGATGAGATTCTCTTGCGCGGTCACGGGCCCAATTCCATACTGAGGAGACACCTGACGCCGAGACGCGGAAATCGAAGAACATAGCCCTGCCCAGGGCGATCTTCTCCGACCTGATCGGGTGTTGGCGACTGCTGCGGCGGATGGCAACCTTGAAGGTAGCCCGTGGCATTTCTCTGGTGTGTTCGGGGACCGCTTGCGCAGCCAAACCGATGGTTGCCGGTAAGGCCACAGCCACCGTAGTCAATAGGATTTTCATAAATGAACTCCTGCCTGGTGTACGCAGCCAGTTTGGAATATGCGGTTCGTGAACGCCCTGCGCCAGATCAGAACAGGGTCTGATTCTGGCATCCGTTTCGCGGCGGAGCCCAGCCGGCTGGAAGTGAGCGCTCTTCATTGAATGTTTCCGAGGCGGAGGATCGCTTCCTCGACCACTTCAAGACCTATGTCTGGTCCTCAGTGGTGGCTTGCAATCACTCTTCATCCGCCTCAAACCGGTCTGACGCCAGTCATCGGGTCGCGTTCAGTGGCACGCCTCGTGCGTTGGCCCATACTGCCAGCATGGCCGCTGCAAATGCTCTCGCTCGTCGATCGGCACAATCGTACAATCAGGCGCTGCCAAGCAGCACCGGTTGCACGGCCAGACGACTCTTCAAACACCAGAAAACCGGCCTTTATGGACACGCACTAGACACTATGTCTCGGATTGACGCACAAAGCTGGGTGACCTCTTCCAGACTATGGTCCGCGGTCAGGCATACGCGCAAAGCAGCCTTGTCGCCGGGCACCGTCGGATAAAATGCTGCGGCTACATAAAAGCCACGCCGCAATAGCTCTGCCGCCGTATCCACCGCTGCCCGAGACGCACCAATCGGACCATCCGGATTGGCATTCCGTCACCTGACGATTGCGTCGGCATTTTCTCGTCAAAACATTCAACAACCCTACTCAGGCGAGCCTGGCGCTCACCCAGCTCCGCAGAACGATGAATCTCTGCTGATGCTAAGGCACCTGCAATTCCGGCCAAGTCTGGCGGCCGGCGTCACTGGTCGCTGGACGACAAGGCGCGGATCGTCGCGGAGACGCTGGAGCCGAACGCAATCATTTCCGAAGTTGCCCGGCGTTATGGTCTGAGGCCGCAGCAGGTGTTCGCCTGGCGACGCGAAGCGCGCAAACAGGCCGCTTCGGTGCAGCAGCAATCCCCAGCCTTCGTGCCGGCGGTGGTGACGGCGCCGCCTCCGGAACCCGCGCCGAAGCGTCCAGCACAGCCGCGGAAGCGGAAGACGACCCGAGATGCTGGCGTGATCGAGCTTGAGATCGACGGCATCGCCATGCGGGTTGGCCGCGACGCAGACGCCAGAACGGTTGCGGCGGTCATCCGTGCGCTGAAGGCAATGTCGTGATCGGGCCGACAGGCGCCGTCAAGGTCATGGTGGCGACAAAGCCGGTGGACTTCCGCAAGGGGGCGGAGGGGCTGGCTGCGTTGGTGCGCGAGACGATGGCCGCCGATCCGTTCAGTGGCGCAGTCTATGTCTTCCGGGCGAAACGAACCCAACACGCGACATTCTGCATACAGTCTTCGAGCGCTACGATTGCATATCCTTGGCATCCCCTTTTGGACGAACGCTTCAGGTCGCACCGTTCCGACGCGGCAAGGATTTGAAGTGCATCTACACGGAGGAACGGCGGGGGTTTAGTCGTGAGGTGC
>NZ_JBEPLM010000043.1:0-4802 GCF_040545255.1 Mesorhizobium shonense | reverse complement strand
CTGCCAAGATGTACCGCGCCACTTCGGGATCCGCCTGAGCTAGGGGCTCCTCGAAAAACCATCTCTTTGCTTTCATGTGGAAGTCTCCTTTGGATCGTATAAACTCGGCGACAGCGCATCCTCAAATGATACCGCTGTTAGGCAATTGTCGCGCCGACTAAAAAACTCTTCTGCTCTCTGAATGTCCGCGCGCCACCAGAGCAAACTCCGCGACGCCGTGTTGCTGAAGAAATAATCGTTCCCGCGCGCTATCTCGCGCTTGTGCGACTGTTCAATTTTTCTCTGTGAAGGGCTTTGAGCCGCCCTGTAAGAATCTCCCACTTTCGCACTACGCGGTACTTCCGCTATTCGACAAAGACAAATAGGTCCGCACTATCGCAGGCATCGACGGCGCCTATCCCCGTAACCTTGAAACAATCTGTACACCCGACAGATACTATGCTTACCTAAACGTCCTTGGGGCGTCATCACGGCCACTCTCCCTAGGCCTAGTCAACGCCGTGGTTCAAAACTCGATCCGAGGAAACTCTATGCCTGACCTTCGCCACCAAATCATCGGCTGCGTTGAACAGACCCCTTTTGTGGATACGCACGAACATTTGATTGAAGAGCGACAGCGCGTCGAAGGGGTAGTGCATCCAAAGTTTTTCAAGTCAAACGATTGGTCTTATCTCTTCCAAGACTATGGTGCAGAGGATCTTCTTGTTTGCGGTATGCCGCGGGATGAACTTCTGCGCTTCCTAAGCCCCAATCTGAAAAGTGAAGAAAAATACGCTCTGCTGGCGCCCTATTGGACACGGATAAAGAACACCGGCTACGGACTGGCGCTTCGTCACACGTTTCAGGGAATTTATGGAGAAAGGGACATTACAAGCGAGACTTTTCCGCGAATTGCTGAGAAGTATCACGAGTTTGTTAAACCTGGCTTTTACTTTGATATACTTAAGCGTTCGAACATAGAATTTTGTCACGTCAACTCGGTGCAACGTACGTTTATGGAGAGTGCCACTCCCGATATCCTAGGGCAAGATCTCAGCATCTTAGGTTTCTGCCGGTGCAGTGCCGCAGACTTTGCGCGAATCCAGGAGGAAACGGACCGACACGCTAATTCGCTCGATGAATGGCTTTCTATCATCGATGATTATTTCTTGAGATATGGCACTAACGCCGTCGCAGTGAAGTGCCAGATAGCCTACACCCGTGCCCTGGATTTCTCGCCAGTAACAAAAAGCCTTGCGGCCCGTCTTTTTCCACACCAAGTTGATCGGACTGGCGCTCGCCATTCCCTTGGCGCAGACGATCTGAAGGCCATTCAAGATTTTCTATTTCGTTATTGCGTAAGCAAGGCTGAAGAATACGGGTTGCCGGTGAAATTGCACACCGGATATCTTGCTTCAGTCGGCGTCATGCAGGTCGGCCGTGTTCGAAACAACGCCGCCGACCTATGTCGGTTGTTCCAGGACTATCCGGACGTAAAATTCGTGCTGATGCACATTGGTTACCCATACGAGAATGAATTTATTGCGTTGGCAAAACAATACTCGAATGTCTTCATTGATATGTGCTGGGCGTGGATGCTAAATCCAGCTGCGAGCACGCGATTTTTGGCGGAATTTCTGGTTGCCGTGCCGTCCAACAAGATCTTTACATTTGGTGGAGATCTTGTAGCGGCCGAACCTATTTACGGACATGCAGTTTTGGCACGGCGCGGAATCGTTGAGGCTGTGTACCAGCTGGTGACGACCGGGTGGTTAGCTGCCGAGGACATGCCGGCACTCATCGAACAAATCATGCGAGAAAATGCGCGCCAGTTCTTCCCGCACAACCCCTCTGGTCGCATCCTCTGACTCCAATCCGTTGAAGCGTCACGCCGACCGCGTAAGACCCACGTTGGAGGCGAAATATTGTCCAGCCGCGAATATGCTGGAGGCAGTTGGATCTGGGGCACAGTTGCCCAGAACCCTCCTTGATCCTGGCGTTCGAAGGCGCCGTCGCGGTCCTGCTGCTCGTTGCGGCCGCTGCATTCGCATTGCCGATAGAGCTGTGGGAAGAATCGGAGCGGGAAGCCTCGGAGTTCATCCCACTCCCGCTCGCGCTTGACCTAAAACCGAGAAGCAGATCGATCGTCGTCAAGACTCTCTACCTCATAAGTGAGCGGAAGTTGCGCGCACCTTCTCTTTGGACTGAAGTCTTCTGGACGCCGACATGGATGGACTATCTGCGTCTGAACCATCGGGCGACGGCAGCGACAAGGAAGTCGGCGACCGGCTCGTTGCTCTCCACGATGGAGTGGATTATCGTCGGGGCGAGCCGATGACGCATTCCGCTATGAAGACGCTGTTCGAGACGCTCGAACCGCGCGGGAGGGGCGTCGACCAGAGCGCGGGCCTCCGTATCCGCATTGACGGCGAACAAGCAGAACGCATCCTATCAAAGGGTACCGCCATCGACCTTTCCGCAGACTCCTTTCCGGCCGGCCGATCGGCAACAACCCTGATCGGCCATATCGCCGCTCAGATCACTCGCATCGGCAGGGACTCCTTCGATTTAATTGTGTTCAGGAGCTTTGCCGAGAGCCGTTGGGACGATCTCCCAAGAATTAATTCCGAATATCTATGGTGTAAGATTTTATCCCAAATTTGCATGCGATGCGGTTTGCTTACCGCTTACTTGGCGGAATCCTTTACCTTGCAGATACCCCGCTCCAGACCGTTTTCGATCCTAAGGGCCTCGGAACTAAAGAGTGGCAGGTTCCAGGTCTTCAGAGAGGCGTAAAGATGTTCAAGATGAAGGCGGCAAGACGTCTGTTCAGTCTCTATCTCGGCCCTGGATTTTCCCTACTGGCTTTTTCAGGTGCATTAGAGGCCTTGCGGCTTGCCAATGAAGTGCTTCAATCGGATATTTACGGGTGGCGGGTTGTATCTGATGACGGACTCCCTGTGAGATCGAGTTGTGGAGTTACGATCTCCGTGGACAGGTCGCTCAAGGAGGAACGCCACGTCCAAATGGGCTCGTTCCCCTCGGCCGCTGTAATTTGTGGGGGTAGCCACCCTCTCGCCGCAAATCGGGCCCTGTATGGCTGGTTGCGGGAATGCCGGGCTAGAAAACTGTGTCTGGTTGGAATTGCGAGCGGGGTCTTCAGCATCGCGGAGATAGGTCTTGCGGATGGACGTAGATGTGCGGTGCACTGGGAACAGTTCCCTTCATTTGTCGAACAATTTCCAAGTGTCGTTGCGGTTCAAGCTGCCTATGAGATCGACGGAGATACGTACTCCTGCTCGGGCGGAGATGCTGCTTTCGACATGTTCTTGCAGTTTGTCATAGAAGATTATGATCCCCTTCTTGCCAGCCGGGTGTGCGAGAAGGCCGCCACTTTGAGGGTCCGTCAACCTGGAGATCGTCAGAGACTACCTCTGCATGCTGGCGCTGCCATCTACCATGACGGCCTGTTGAAAATCATCGAGCAGATGGAGAGGAATCTCGACGAACCGTTAGCGCTCGAAGACATAGCTGCGTCCACCTGTTTGTCTCGGCGCCAAGTTGAGCGCATCTTCTCGAAACATATTGGACGTTCGCCTGCGCGATACTATCTCGAGATGAGACTTGAGCGCGCGCACCTGTTGATCTTGAACTCGCAACTCCCAATCGTCGAGATCGCAATGGCCTGCGGCTTCATCTCGGCCTCGCACTTTTCAAAGGCGTATCGCGAGAATTATGAAATGACTCCAAGTGAGGCTCGCTCGGAAGCCGTAGAACGCCGACGGAGCGGGCCAGCCGCGCGACCTGTTCGGGATGTTGCTCAGGCAGGCCATGCAGCCGGCCGCCTGAGGAAACATGCCAAAAGCGCCCGATCGACTGGTTTCATATTGCCATGAAGATCCAGCCCATGCAGCAGATCGCCGATCACATCGTACGATCCCCCTTTTGAAACGCTTCCAACCAACGACAGGGACATCAGAGCCGTGAAGTGGCGTCTGTGGCATGGGCGGGTCGGCCTCATGATCCGCGACGTGGAGCATCTTCAACGTAACCGGTGCTCCGCCCCCACGTTGTCCTGTCCGTCCTAATCTGTGATCGCCTTTCCATGGACGAGCGAAGGGAGTTTCTCCATGGAGACTACGTTGGAGGTTCTCACAACCAGGAAGTCTGGACGTGAGTTTCACCGGCACTGGCCCGATGAGGTGAAGTCGCGGATCGTTTCGGAGAGCCTTCGGCCCGGCGCGGCGGTGAATGACGTCGCCGAGCGCTATGGATTGCGGGCGAACCGCCTTTCGACTTGGCGCACGATGGCGCGGCAAGGCAAGCTTATTCTGCCCGCACCTGAGGATGCGATGGAGTTTTGCAGCGGTGATTGTTGATCCGCCTGCCCGGAGCCGCAGACCAACGAGACCGGTCGCCCCGAGATCATCGTCGGTTCCGTCACTATCCGCCTGGAGAAGGCGCGTCTGTCGCCCGGATTGCCGCTGTCGCGCGTGCCTGCGCGGTTCAGGCATGATCTTTCCGTCGAACCGCGTGCGGATCATGGTCGCGACCAAACCAGTCGACTTCCGCAAAGGCCATGACGGATTGGCGGCGCTGGTCAAGAACGAGCTGCAGAAGGACCCGTTCACGGGAACCGTCTTCGTATTCCGGTCGCGCAAGGCCCAACACGCGACATTCTGCATACAGTCTTCGAAGCGCTACGATTGCATATCCTTGGCATCCCCTTTTTGGACGAACGCTTCAGGTCGCACCGTTCCGACGCGGCAAGGATTTGAAGTGCATCTACACGGAGGAACGGCGGGGGTTTAGTCGTGAGGTGC
>NZ_JBEPLM010000042.1:0-5894 GCF_040545255.1 Mesorhizobium shonense | reverse complement strand
GACGGCGGACTGTATATCTATGCCAACAATTGGGGGCCTGGCGACGACGGCTCGGCCGCAGCGGTCAACAACGCCGGCACCTTCGTCAAGTCGGGTGTGGCAACCACCTCGACCATCGCCACGCGCTTCAACAACACCGGCACGGTCGACGTTGAGAGCGGCACGCTGACCTTCAATGGCGTGTTCCAGAACTTTGGAACGATCCTGGCGGACGGCGGCGATATCGTCGTCAACTCCGCTGTGAACGACAGCGGCTCGGCAATCATCCTCAGTGCGTCAAAACTTGAATATGCGGCTGCTTCGAACGAAAATGTGACGTTCGCCGTCGGCTCCACAGGCACGCTGCGGCTGGACGATTCACAGGACTACACGGGGACGGTCAGCAATCTGGCCGCAGGCAATTTCCTCGACCTTTCCGACATAATGTTTGGAAATACCACCAGCCTCGGATACGCGGCAAATCAGACCGATACAGGCGGAACTCTCACCATCACCGATGGCAATCATACCGCACAGGTCGCGCTGCTGGGGCAATATCTAGCCTCGAGCTTCACGCAAGTTAGCGACGGGCATGGGGGCACACTCATCAGCATTCCGCCGACTGATACGGCGACGTTGCTCAGCCAGCCACAGAACGCGTGACACTTGGTTCGGGGGCAGGGCTGATGGACGTGGTGAGGCAAAGTGAAAACGCAAGCTCCGGCGACCCCGGGCTCGCCGCCCTGGTGATGTTGCTGCGTTTTCACGGAGTGGCGGCTGATCCGGAGCAGATCCGCCACCGCTTCCCCGCGGCATCGATCGGCATTACGGAGATGCTCCGCTGCGCCCGGGAACTGGGCCTCAAGGCGCGAGCACGGCGGACAAATTGGGATCGGCTTGCGCGAACCCCATTGCCCGGCATTGTCTCGCTGAGCGAAGGCGGCTTCCTGCTTGTAGGCAAAGTCGGCGACGAAAAGGCGCTTGTGCAGGCGCCACTTTCGCCGGTTCCAAAGCTAATGACGCGCATCGAATTCGAAGGGGTTTGGGACGGGCAGCTAGTGCTGATGACGCGCCGGGCTGGCCTAACCGACCTAGCCCGGCGGTTCGACATTGGCTGGTTCATGGGCGCCATCCACAAGTATCGCCAGCTTCTGGGCGAGGTGTTGGTTGCCTCCTTCTTTCTGCAGGCCTTGGCGTTGGTGTCGCCCCTCTTCTTTCAGGTCGTCATCGATAAGGTGCTTGTGCACCAGAGTTTGAGCACGCTCGATGTGCTGGCCATCGGCCTGGTTGCAATTGCCATATTTGAGGCAGTGCTCGGCGTCTTGCGCACATATCTCTTTGCCCACACGACCAACCGCATCGACGTGGAACTTGGGGCCCGCCTATTCAGGCATTTATTGGCACTGCCGATCGCCTATTTCCAGGCGCGGAGGGTAGGTGACTCTGTCGCCCGGGTTCGGGAACTCGAAAATATTCGCAATTTTCTCACTAGCTCGGCTCTGACGCTCGTGATCGACCTTTTTTTCACGTTCCTGTTCGTCGGAGTTATGCTCGTCTATTCGCTGGAATTAACGGGCATCGTTCTCAGCTCGTTTCCATTCTATATATTGATTTCGGCAGGCGCGACTCCACTGTTTCGGCGGCGTCTCGACGAAAAGTTCGCGCGGGGCGCGGAGAACCAGGCCTTCCTCGTCGAGAGCGTCACCGGCGTCGAAACCCTCAAGGCTCTGGCCATCGAGCCGCAGATGCAGCGGCGTTGGGAAGAGCAGCTTGCCGGGTATGTGGCGGCAAGTTTCCGGGTGCTCAGTCTCGGCAACACCGCTAGTCAGTCCGTTCAGATGATCAGCAAGCTGGTGACGGCCGCAGTACTCTATTTCGGGGCGAAGATGGTCATCGCTGGTCAGCTCACTGTCGGCGAGCTCGTCGCCTTCAACATGCTGGCCGGACGGGTGAGCGCGCCGGTGCTGCGGCTCGCGCAGATCTGGCAGGACTTCCACCAGGCACGGCTCTCGGTGGCTCGCCTGGGTGACATCCTCAACACTCCGCCCGAGCCGAGCTTTAATCCCGGCCGCGCAGCTCTACCGGCCATGCGCGGCGATGTAACCTTTGAGCATGTTGGCTTCCGATATCGCCTCGACGGGCCCGAGATCTTGCAGGATATTCATTTTTCAGTGCCGGCCGGCCAGGTCGTAGGCATTGTCGGTCCCTCTGGCTCTGGCAAGAGCACCCTTACGAAACTGATCCAGCGTCTCTATGTGCCCGAGAGCGGCAGGGTGCTTGTGGATGGTGTTGATCTGACCATGGTCGATACCACCTGGCTGCGCCGACAGATAGGCGTGGTGCTGCAGGAAAACGTTCTCTTCAACCGCACGATCCGCGACAACATCGCACTCGCCGATCCGACCATAGGAATGGATCAGATCATGGCGGCGGCCACCACGGCCGGAGCGCAAGAGTTCATCTTGGAACTTCCGGAGGGGTATGACACCATAATCGGTGAACGCGGCACCAACCTGTCCGGCGGCCAGCGTCAGCGTATCGCCATCGCCCGCGCACTAGTCACGAATCCGCGCGTCCTCATCTTCGACGAGGCGACTAGCGCGCTGGACTACGACAGCGAGCGCACCATTCAGCAGAACATGACTGAGATCGCCAAGGGGCGCACAGTGTTTATCATCGCCCACCGGCTATCCACAGTCCGCCGAGCGGACCGCATTCTCTCGATCGAGCGCGGCCGGCTGGTTGAGGACGGAACGCACGATGACCTGATCAACAGCGGCGGCTGCTATGCCTCGCTACACCGACTGCAGGCGGGAATCCATGAAGTCCGGTAGCAATGTCGTTCCGCTTCGGACCAGTCCTGCTCAGCCAACTCGATACGAGTTGGCGTTTTTGCCGGCTGCCCTGGAGATTGTGGAAACTCCGCCGTCGCCTGTCGGCCGTGCGATTGCGATGGTAATAGGGGCCTTATTCTGTGCCGCGATCACCTGGGCCTCCTTTACCAACGTCGACATCATCGCCTCTGCTCCGGGCAAGATCGTTCCCGGCGGTCGGACAAAGCTCATCCAGCCATTCGAGGCCGGGGTCGTTCGAGCGATCCATGTTCAGGATGGCCAGGTTGTTAAGGCGGGCGACGTGCTGATCGAACTCGATCCTACGATTAACGCAGCGGATCGCGATCATTTGCGCAGCGATCTGACTGCGGCCCAGTTGGAGGTCGCCCGGCTGCGTGCTGCTCTGAGTACGAGTCCCGATCCTGTCGGCGACTTCAGGCCCCCCTCGGGTGTTTCGGCTGAGCTCGTCTCGATGCAGCGCCAACTCTTGCGTACGCAAGTGGAGGAGCATCAGGCAAAGCTTGCTTCCCTCGACCGTCAACAAGAGCAAAAGCGAGCCGAGCGGGACACGATCAGCGCATTGATCGAGAAGCTGAATGAGACGATCCCGGTAGTCGAGCAGCGCACGGCGATCTACAAGACCCTCGTTGAACGGCAACTCAGTTCGAAGCTGACATATCTCGAAACGCTCCAGCAGTTGATCGATCAGCAGCATGACCTCGCAGTTAATAAGAGCCGATACAATGAAGCTGAAGCGGCACTTGCAGCCATCACCGAGAGCCTACGCGAGGTCGACGCCGACTATCGCCGAGACCTTTTGGAGAAATTGGCGGATGCGGAACGGAAAGCGGCGGGCCTCAGCAGCGACCTGACAAAGGCGGAGAAGCGAACCAAATTACAGGTTCTGACTGCACCGATTGACGGCTACGTTCAGCAACTCGCGGTTCATACTGTCGGGGGCGTCGTGACGCCGGCACAACCACTACTCGTGCTGGTGCCGACCGACAGCCAGCTTGAAATTGAAGCTCAGGTCTCGAACTCTGACATAGGCTTCATCAGGCCTGGCCAACCGGCCGCGATAAAGGTCGAGACGTTCAATTTCACTCGCTACGGCCTTCTGCAGGGTAAAGTGATCACCGTTTCCCACGATTCAATGCAACGAGAAAAGCCGACCTCGGAGGAAGCGGCCGGTGCTGAGCCGAGGGGTCAGAATTTCGTGTATACGGCTCGGATTTCGCTCGACCGGACAAAGATGAGAATCGATGAAAATATGGTCGATCTCTCACCAGGAATGGCTGTTGTGGTCGAAATTAAGACCGGATCTCGGACCCTGATGAACTATCTCCTCTCGCCACTGATGCGCTATGAGCATGACAGTTTGCGTGAGCGCTGACGGTCAGTCGGCGGGTGCTTGCCAGAAACGTGACGGATCCGTCCAATGCGGCTTCGGCGCGGACCGAGCGCTGCCCTGCACCATCGGGTAGGAACGTCCTTGCGGAACCCCGCGAACTCCATGGTTTTTCCACTATGCTCGCCGCAAATCCTCGGTCCCGTTTGAAGATCAAGATTCTGATGGCCAATAAGCAATATCGATAGCGAGCGGAAGCCCACTATCCGAGAAGGCGGCTCGCAGAGCGAGGTGGCAAGAAGGTATTGAGGAAGCGAGCTACGCCGCGGTTTGTTCGACCTGAAACCAATCGACTAAGACAGTGCAGTTTGTGCAAAAGGCTCCCAAGAATGCCCATTGTCATTAACTCTTTACAGAATTGGCTGTTGACGTTCCCGGGGGAGAGTTAATAGTATCTTAATATAAGGGGTAGCGTGAACATCTCCCGATTCGGCAACTACGGAGGGATGGGCGCTACTGGGTAGGGGTATTGCAGCGCGGCTTCTATAGCCGTGGCAGCCATCACCATCGAGCCGCCTGTCTGTGAACCGCCGTTATGGGCTGGCCGTTCACGGGCCGGGCCGTTGGGCTGCGCGTGGTTGTATGGCGCATTTCCTCTTCCCAATAGACTGGGCGCCGATCCTTTCGGCATGGGGTAGTCAGCCGTCTCGGACGGCCAACAGCCGGACGCCGGGCGCGTCTGCGGCAGGGGTAATAGCTTAAATGAGCACTTCGCAAATCGTCGGAGCCGGTGGCACAACCGTGTCGTTCTCCAACACGCCGCAGGCGCAGAATGATGTCTTCAACTATACTGAAGACAACGTCGTTCTCGCTTCAGGTTCTCAAACCGTCATCGTGCTCGATGTGATGGCGAACGATGCGGGCGGCAACGCCAAGTCGCTGTATTCCGTGGACGACGGCATCTCCGCGACGACCTTGACGAAGCAGTACGCGCCGATCGATCTGACGACCCAGGACGTGCAGGCAACCGGCATCTCAAGCTGGGAGACTATTGCTGCTGGTGTCCAGATCCGCATCAACAACGGCAAGGTTGAGATGGACCTCACTGGGTATCTGGCGGCACGCGGCTACTCGAGCCTGCAGTCGCTTGGCGCCGACGACCACATCAACGAAAGCTTCACCTATGCAATCAAGCTAGCCAATGGGACCCTGAGCTGGGCAAGCGTTTCGGTCAACATCCAAGGCGCCAATGATGGCGCGACCATCACCGCGGTGCCGGCTGCGGACACAACTGTGGTGGAAGCTGGCGGCGTCGCCAACGGCACGCCCGGCGACGCCAATGCGTCCGGGCAGTTGATCATTTCAGACGTGGATGCTGGCCAGAACCATTTCCAGGCGCCGCCAAGCCTCGGGGGCTCATACGGCACCTTCACTTTCGACGCGACCACCGGCGCCTGGACCTACGCGCTCAATCAGGCGCTGGCCGATCCGCTGACACAGGGCCAGCATGTCACTGACACTTTGACCGTGACATCAGCTGATGGGACGGCGAACTACAACATTGTCGTCAACATTACTGGTACGAATGATGTCCCTATCATTGCAGGCATCCAGACCGGCGCGGTGACGGAGGACGTTGCGGTCGACGCCAGCAGCCACCTCAACGCCTCGGGCGCGCTGACCATCGCCGATGTCGACCAGGGCCAGTCGAGCTTCGCGGCGCAGGCCGGCGT
>NZ_JBEPLM010000041.1:0-2500 GCF_040545255.1 Mesorhizobium shonense | reverse complement strand
ACACTTACTGGAGGGCCGAACCCATAACTGTTGCAATAGTTCGGGATGACTTGTGGCTAGGGGTGAAAGGCCAATCAAACTCGGAAATAGCTGGTTCTCCGCGAAATCTATTTAGGTAGAGCGTCGACCGAATACCCCAGGGGGTAGAGCACTGGATGGGCTAGGGGTCCTCACCGGATTACCAAACCTAACCAAACTCCGAATACCTGGGAGTACTAGTCGGCAGACACACGGCGGGTGCTAACGTCCGTCGTGAAAAGGGAAACAACCCTGACCTACAGCTAAGGTCCCCAAGTTATGGCTAAGTGGGAAAGGATGTGAGGATCCCAAAACAACCAGGATGTTGGCTTAGAAGCAGCCATCATTTAAAGAAAGCGTAACAGCTCACTGGTCTAAATAAGGGTCTTTGCGCCGAAAATGTAACGGGGCTAAAGCCATACACCGAAGCTTAGGGTTCGTGAGCAATCACGAGCGGTAGCGGAGCGTTCTGTAAGCTGATGAAGCCGTACCCGTGAGGGGCGGTGGAGGTATCAGAAGTGCGAATGCTGACATGAGTAACGTAAGGGGAGTGAGAGACTCCCCCGCCGAAAGACCAAGGGTTCCTGCTTAAAGTTAATCTGAGCAGGGTTAGCCGGCCCCTAAGACGAGGCGGAAACGCGTAGTCGATGGGAACCACGTTAATATTCGTGGGCCTGGAGGTAGTGACGGATCACACAAGTTGTCCAATCTTATCGGATTGAAAGGGCAGCGGAGTGGTTCCAGGAAATAGCTCCTCCTTATAGACCGTACCCGAAACCGACACTGGTGGTCAGGTAGAGTATACCAAGGCGCTTGAGAGAACTATGCTGAAGGAACTCGGCAAATTGCACGCGTAACTTCGGAAGAAGCGTGACCCTTTTCTGCGCAAGCAGAGGAGGGTGGCACAGACCAGGGGGTAGCGACTGTTTATCAAAAACACAGGGCTCTGCGAAGCCGCAAGGCGACGTATAGGGTCTGACGCCTGCCCGGTGCTGGAAGGTTAAGAGGAGGGGTGCAAGCTCTGAATCGAAGCCCCAGTAAACGGCGGCCGTAACTATAACGGTCCTAAGGTAGCGAAATTCCTTGTCGGGTAAGTTCCGACCTGCACGAATGGCGTAACGACTTCCCCGCTGTCTCCAGCATAGACTCAGTGAAATTGAATTCCCCGTGAAGATGCGGGGTTCCTGCGGTTAGACGGAAAGACCCCGTGCACCTTTACTATAGCTTTACATTGGCATTCGTAGTGGCATGTGTAGGATAGGTGGTAGGCTTTGAAGCCTGGGCGCCAGCTCAGGTGGAGCCACCCTTGAAATACCACCCTTATTACTATGGATGTCTAACCGCGGCCCGTTATCCGGGTCCGGGACAATGTATGGTGGGTAGTTTGACTGGGGCGGTCGCCTCCTAAAGAGTAACGGAGGCGCGCGATGGTGGGCTCAGAACGGTCGGAAATCGTTCGCTGAGTGCAATGGCATAAGCCTGCCTGACTGCGAGACTGACAAGTCGAGCAGAGACGAAAGTCGGTCATAGTGATCCGGTGGTCCCGCGTGGAAGGGCCATCGCTCAACGGATAAAAGGTACGCCGGGGATAACAGGCTGATGACCCCCAAGAGTCCATATCGACGGGGTTGTTTGGCACCTCGATGTCGACTCATCGCATCCTGGGGCTGGAGCAGGTCCCAAGGGTATGGCTGTTCGCCATTTAAAGCGGTACGTGAGTTGGGTTCAGAACGTCGTGAGACAGTTCGGTCCCTATCTGCCGTGGGTGTAGGAATATTGAAAGGATCTGTCCCTAGTACGAGAGGACCGGGATGGACGGATCTCTGGTGGACCTGTTGTGGCGCCAGCCGCATTGCAGGGTAGCTATATCCGGACGGGATAACCGCTGAAGGCATCTAAGCGGGAAACCCACCTTGAAACGAGTATTCCCTGAGAACCGTGGAAGACGACCACGTTGATAGGCCGGGTGTGGAAGAGCGGCAACGCTTGAAGCTTACCGGTACTAATAGTTCGATCGGCTTGATCGTTCTCATTCCTAATATCCATCCGACAAGTCGGATGGCTTGTTCTCACTCACGCTTGTTCCGCCCTTCGGGCGGCGCTACGTGGGTGCGGCGCATCGGCGCCGACGGTCGGTCGACCTTGCGAAGCTTCGCTTCGAAAGGCGCCGGGCCAACAGAACAACCAAGGCACAAGGCGACGATCCTTGGATCGCGCTTGAACAGCTTCTCGATTTGAACGTGCGTTTTGCCGACCTGGTGGTTATGGCGGAGCGGCTGCACCCGATCCCATTCCGAACTCGGCCGTGAAACGCTCCAGCGCTGATGGTACTTCGTCTCAAGACGCGGGAGAGTAGGTCGCTGCCAGGTCTGCCAAGCGCACGTTCATCTCACATCCGGATCGGATCCGGATGGAGATAAATCTTCTTCTTACGGTTTTTGATGCATGTCGTTGCCGCAAAACCGCGCGGCACTTTTGGGCG
>NZ_JBEPLM010000040.1:0-6073 GCF_040545255.1 Mesorhizobium shonense | reverse complement strand
GCCAACCGTACCGAAAGCGAGCGCGACCGGCGCAAGCGCGACGTGGCGGAACAGCTTTCGCGCATCGCGGCGCTGCTTCGCACACGCACCGGCCACGATTTCAGTGGCTACAAGGACAATACCATCCTGCGGCGCATCCAGCGCCGCATGCAGGTCCTGCAGATCGACGATCCGGCCGCCTTCTACGAGCGGCTGCGCGACGAGCCACAGCAGGTGGACCTTCTGTTCCAGGACCTCTTGATCGGCGTGACCAGTTTCTTCCGCGATCCGCAGGCCTTCGAAGGGGTCGAACGCTTCGTCATTCCCAAACTGTTCGAGAACCGCAAGCCGGACGAGACGATCAGGGTGTGGGTGCCTGGCTGCGCCACCGGCGAGGAAGCCTATTCGATCGCCATGCTCTTGAAGGAGAACGCGCCGCGAGGCGCTGCCTCGCCCAACCTGCAGATCTTCGCCACCGACATCGACGAGCGGGCGCTGGAAATCGCCCGCGCCGGCCGCTACCCGGCGACGATCGCAACCGACGTGACACCGAAGCGGCTGAAGGAGTTCTTTTCGCGCGAGGACGGCACCTATCGCGTCGCAGCCGAGCTGCGGGAAATCTGTCTGTTCTCGGCGCACAATCTCTTGCGCGATCCGCCCTTTTCCAAGCTCGACCTGGTCGCCTGCCGCAACCTCCTGATCTACATGGGGTCGGAGCTGCAGGAAAAGATCGTCCCGATCTTCCACTACGCGCTGCGCAACAACGGCTATCTCTTCCTCGGATCATCCGAGAACGTAACGCGCCACGCGCGCCTGTTCTCGACCATCGACAAGGCGAGCCGCATCTTCCAGAAGCGCAGCGGGGTCGCCATGCAGCGGCTGCCGGAGTTCCCGCTGGCGGCGGCGGCCAGGCAGGCGCCCCCGCTTGCGCGCCGGGCGGCGACGGCGACAACCCTGCGGGAGGTTGCGGAACGGGTCCTCGTCGAGCGCTATGCGCCGGCCTATGTCATCATCAACGCCGACGGCGAGCTGATGCACAGCTCGGGAGGCACTGGCAAGTATCTGGAGCTGGCCGCCGGCGCTCCAGACCACAACGTCTTCTCCATGGCCAGGCGCGGGCTGCGCATGGATTTGCGGGCAGCGATCCACAAGGCCGTCAGCACCGGACAGGTGGCGATCCAGAACAAGATCACCATAGGCACCAATGGCGGACGCCAGACCATCAGCCTCGCCGTGCAGCCGCTGCCGCCCGACGGCTCAGCGGACCCACTCTACATGCTGGTCTTCCGCGACATCGGCGGCATCAAGCCGGAGGCCGATGACGAGCCGGTCCACACGACCGACGATGTCGAGAGCGCCAATGTCAGCCAGCTCGAAAAAGAGCTGAGGGAAACCAGAGAGCGGCTGCAAATCACGACGGAGGAACTCGAATCCTCCAACGAGGAGCTGAAGTCCTCGAACGAGGAACTGTCCTCCATCAACGAGGAGCTGCAATCGTCCAACGAGGAACTGGAGACTTCCAAGGAAGAGCTGCAGTCGATCAACGAGGAACTGCAGACCGTCAATTCCGAGCTCAACATCCGCGTCGACGAGCTCAGCCGCGCCAACAACGACATGGCGAACCTGCTCGAAAGCACGCAGATCGCCACCGTTTTCCTCGACCGCGACCTCTGCATCAAGAGCTTCACGCCCACCGCTCGCGACCTGTTCAGGCTGGTTGAAAGCGATGTCGGCCGGCCGCTCGCGCATGTGCGCCCGCGCTTTGCCGCCGACGGACTTCAGGCCGACATGGAGCAGGTGCTGCGGCGGCTGGGCACCATCGAACGGCAGATCGAGGGCGCCGAAAGCGGCAACGCCTACATCATGCGCATGATGCCTTATCGCACCGTCGACAATGTCATCGCCGGCGTCGTCGTCACCTTCGTCGACGTTACCCAGATCGCCCAGGCGGAGGCAAAGATCGGCGCGCTCTCGCACGACCTGCGCAACCGCCTCGAAAGTCTGGAGACTATCCTGGACCTTGTGCCGGTAGGCATTTTTATCGCCGAGGACGGTAACGGCGAGGCGATCCGCGCCAACCGCCGCGCGACGGAACTCGCCGGACGGCGCGCCACCACGGACGGCAAGCTGACGCAGGTGCCGGCCGGGCTGCCGCTGATGATCGATGGCGCTGCAGTGGCAACGGGCGATCAGCCCCTGCAGAAGGCGATGCGAACGGGCAAGGCCATCCCCGGCTATGAGGCGCGGATCGCACGGTCGGACGGATCGAGCATCGACGTGATGATGTCGGCCAATCCGCTGTTCGACGAATCCGGCAAGGTGCGCGGCGCGATTGCGACCCTGGTCGACATATCGAACCACAAGGAAGCGGAACGCAGCCAGGAAAGGCTTCTGCACGAACTGCAGCACCGCGTAAAAAACATCCTCGCCACGATCACGGCGCTGGCCTCGCGCATGATCCGCTCGTCAAATTCGATGGGCGAATTCTCGACCTCGTTCCAGGATCGGCTGCACGCGATGGCCCGCACGCATGAGGTGCTGTCGTCCTACAATTGGGGCGATGCCGACCTCGAGCAGCTGCTCAGGGCGATGCTCTCTCCCTACAGCAGCAAACGCCAGAGCCTCGTTGTCCGCGGCCAGCCGCTCCACCTCGATGGAGCCACGGCGGCAACGCTCGGCATGGTGTTCTTCGAGCTTGCCAGCAACGCCGCCAAATACGGAGCGCTTTCCGTCGACACCGGGCGCGTCGAAGTCTCCTGGGGCTTCGCGAAGCCGGGCATGTTGTCGGTCACCTGGAAGGAAATCGGCGGGCCGGCCGTGGCAGAGCCATCCCGCATGAATTTTGGAACAACTTTCATCCAGCAGAGTTTAAAGTACGAATTGAGGGAAAGTGTAGATTTGAACTTCAGGCCCGCCGGCTTCGAGTGCCGACTTGAGATTCCCTTGCCCCGAACGGAAACTGTCGACCAGTTGCCCGGCACGAATGAACAAGAGCGCCCCATTGTCCGGCCTTAAGATCCTCGTCGTAGAGGACTCGTTCCTGGTTGCGCTCGATCTCTCCGACGAATTGACCGATGCAGGCTGCGATGTCGTCGGTCCCGCGCCCTCCGTCAAACAGGCGCTCGAGCAGATCGATGGCGTCGAGCTGGATGGGGCGGTGCTCGACGTCAACCTGCATGGCGAGCGCAGCTTCCCGCTCGCCGAGCACCTCGCCACGCGCGATGTCCCTTTTGTTTTTCTCACCGGCTATGACAGCTCCACTGTCTTTCCCGATCAGTTCCGCGATTCGCCAAGACTGTCGAAGCCCGTCGACACCAGATTGCTCATCGAGGCGGTTTCACGTTTCAGCCAGCATAGGCATTGAGGCCTCGCGGGTTCTTTCCCGCAGCAATTTTCCACCGCCCGTGTGTCGCCACGCACCGGTCCATGACAACGAAAGGATCAGCTTGGGGGCGCGGCGCCTGACGGCCGGATCGGCCGACCTTGCGGCGGAACAAAACATCTAATTGCGCGGTTCGGCCCGGGACACAGAGGCGGCACCACAAGTGTACATCATCGGCAGCATCACGGTCTGGCCCTCGATTGGCTTGTTCGATCATCACTTGCTGGCATGGTCGGGCGTGCGGCGGCCCCACACAATTCCTCATCCCTCCTTAACCATCGGCAGAACTGTCGACTGCTTGATCTGACCCAAAGCAAAGCTCGATTCGATCGAGGCCACCCCTTCGAGTCTCGTCAGTTTCTGCTTGAGAAAGGCCTCGTAGGCAGGCAGGTCCTTCACCACGACACGAAGCAGATAGTCCCGCTGTCCGGTCATGAGGTAGCAATCGACGATCTCTGGCCATCGCCCCACCGCCGCTGCAAACCGATCGAGTTCCTCCTCACGCTGGCGTTCGAGCTTGATCGACACGAACACGCTGATCGGCAAGCCAACCTTAGCCTGGTCAACCACCGCGACATAGCCCTTGATGATCCCGGCAGTCTCCATGTTGCGGACGCGGCGCGCACAGGGCGAGGCTGACAGGCCGGCCCTAAGCCCGAGTTCTTCGGTCGTCAGCCGCGCGTCTTCCTGGAGCGAGACGAGCAGTCTGCGGTCAATTTCGTCGATTTCCGATCTTGGCACAGTTCACCACTCCTTGACTGTTTCTTCGCTCATGCAGCCAATTTTACCCGCAACTGCGCTCGACAATAGCCACTTTCACTTTCGATACGCCTCTACATTTCTGGGCACAGGCTTACGATGGAGATGGAGGTATCGATGAACAAGCCGTCGCATCTGCGGGAGATCGAAAAAAAGGTGCTTTGGCTGTCCACCTGGATGATCCATAACGCCAACCATCTGCGGTCGAGTGAGGACGGCCTGAAAATCGGCGGTCATCAGGCCTCGTCAGCCTCCCTGGCCACGATCATGACTGCACTGTACTTCGCGGTCCTCAGGCCCGCCGACCGCGTGGCGGTCAAGCCTCATGCCAGCCCGATCTTCCACGCCATCCAGTATATTCTTGGCAACCAAACACGCGAGCAGATCGAAGCTTTTCGGGCTTACGGCGGCGCGCAGTCCTACCCCTCCCGCACCAAAGATGTCGACGACGTGGACTTCTCCACCGGGTCCGTCGGACTTGGCGTTGCGCACACGCTCTTTTCCTCACTTGTACAGGACTACCTGCGAGCCAAGGAACTGGCAAAGGACCAGCCGGAGGGCCGCATGGTGGCGCTGATTGGCGACGCTGAGCTCGATGAAGGAAACATCTTCGAGGCGCTTCTGGAGGGCTGGAAGCACGGGCTGCGCAACACATGGTGGGTGGTCGACTACAATCGCCAGAGCCTCGATGCTGTGGTTCGCGAGGGACTGTGGGAGCGCTTCGAGACAATGTTTCGCAACTTCGGATGGGAAGTCGTTATCCTCAAATACGGCTCGCTGCTGCAGGAAGCCTTCACCGAGCCCGCCGGCGAGCGACTGCGCGACTGGATCGATCGATGTCCCAACCAACTCTATTCGGCACTGACATTCCAAGGAGGCGCTGCCTGGCGCAAGCGCCTGCTTGACGACCTAGGCGATCAGGGACCTTTCTCGCGGCTCATCAACAACAGATCCGATGACGAATTGGCACAGCTGATGACCAACCTCGGCGGCCACGACCTGCCGAGCCTTCTCGAGGCCTTCGAGGCGGCTCGCCAGCATGACAGGCCGGTCTGCTTCATCGCCTATACAATCAAGGGCTTTGGGCTGCCGCTTGCGGGCCACAAGGACAACCATGCCGGCCTGATGACGCCAGCGCAGGTCGAAATCCTGCGTGAGAGAATGGCGGTGCGTGCGGGCCACGAGTGGGAGCCATTCGAAGGGCTGGGGCTGAGGGGAGGGGAGATAGAGGCTTTTCTCGAGACAGTCCCCTTCGTATCGAAGGGCCGGCGCCGCTACAGCGCGCCGACCGTGCCCGTGCCACCCCGGCTCGAGTTCACCGCGCAGGGCTCCATGTCGACGCAACAGGGCTTTGGCCTCATCATGCACGGCGTCGGCAAGCTCGACGATGACTTCGCAAAGCGCGTCGCCACCACATCACCTGACGTGACCGTGTCCACGAACCTCGGTCCCTGGGTAAACCGCCGGGGGTTGTTTGCGCGCCAGGAAGTCGCGGATCTGTTCCGTAGCGAGCGCATCCCTTCGACCTTCAACTGGGACTTCTCGCCCAAGGGACAACATCTCGAACTTGGCATCGCCGAGATGAACCTTTTCATCATGCTTTCTGCCCTTGGTCTCTCGCATTCGATATTCGGCGAACGCCTACTGCCGGTTGGGACACTCTATGACCCGTTTATCGAGCGCGGGCTCGATGCGTTGAATTACGCATGCTACCAGGACGCACGCTTTATCCTTGCCGCGACCCCCTCGGGGGTAACGCTTGCCCCGGAGGGCGGCGCACATCAGTCGATAGCAACGCCGCTCATCGGCATGGCGCAAGATGGCCTGGCAAGCTTTGAGCCGGCCTTTGTCGACGAGCTGGCGATCATTATGCGCTTTGCCTTCGAGTACATTCAGCGTGACGGGGCCAAGGAGCCAGATGAAGTCAGCTGGTTAACCGATGCAGCCGGCGGA
>NZ_JBEPLM010000039.1:0-12840 GCF_040545255.1 Mesorhizobium shonense | reverse complement strand
TAGTTCCTGTCGAGGCGCTAAGCTCGGAAACGGTACGCATAGCGGTGCAGCGCGCGATCGAACGTCGACCCAAAAACTACATTGATTATCAATATGATAGGATGATCCGGCTGCCGGGAATCTGACAAAAGGATGTACAATGAAACGAGCTGTGGGGACCGATTGAAGCTGATCTACTGGGATGGCAGCGGTCTGGTGATGGCCTACAAGCGGCTGGAGGAACACACGTTCACCTGGCCCAGCATCAGAGACGGCTTGATGACCTTGGGCCATGCTCAGTTTGAGGCGCTGTTTGCAGGCCTTGATTGGCGTCGGGTTCATGCTGTGGAAGCGAAAGCGCCGGACGCTATCGAATAGCTGCGGCACGATGACTCGGTCGGCAAATTCCAACGTCGAAGCGACGCTGGTTTTGGTAGGCTTCCACCATGTTGGACGCCACCGATCTTCCCGACGATATTGCTGTCCTGAAGGCGATGCTGATCGCGGCGCAAGCCCGTGAGGTTCGCAAGGACGAGCGGATCGAAAGGCTGGAGAAGCTGGTCGCCGCTTTCAAGCAGGCTACCTTCGGCCGTAAGTCCGAGAAGACCGACCCTGAACAGTTCGACCTCGCACTGGAGGACCTGGAAACAGCCATCGCGGCCGTCCATGCCGAAGATGAGGCCGATAGCCCTCAGGGGAAACCGCACCCCAAACCACGCGCCGCCAATCGCGGCTGTCTTCCCGCCCATCTTCCTCGTATCGAGGAGATCATCGAGCCGGAAAGCTTGATCTGCGCCTGTGGCGGGCGCCTGCATTGCATCGGCGAGGACGTGTCCGAGCGGCTGGATGTCATCCCGGCTCAGTTCCGTGTCGTCGTCACCCGCCGTCCCAAATATTGCCTGCCGTGCTTGCACCGACGGCGTCGCTCAGGCTCCGGCTCCCGCGCGATTGATCCATGGTGGGTTGCCGACAGAAGCGACCATCGCTCATGTGCTGGTGTCCAAATACGCCGACCATCTCCCGCTGTATCGGCAGGCCCAGATCATGAGTCGCCAGGGTATTGATCTCGACCGCTCCACTCTCGCCGATTGGGTTGGCCGGGCAGCTTTCGAACTCTGTCCGGTATTTGACGCGCTGATTGCCGACCTGAAGCGCTCGACCAAGCTGTTCATGGACGAGACCCGCGCGCCAGTGCTTGATCCGGGAACCTGCAAAACCAAAACCGGATACTTCTGGGCGCTGGCCCGCGACGACCGACCATGGAACGGCGGGGCTCCGCCGGGAGTCGCCTTCACCTATGCTCCCGGCCGTGGCGGCCAACATGCCGAACGGATATTGCAAGGGTTCACCGGCATCCTTCAAGTGGATGGCTACGCCGGATATAATCGCCTGATCGCACCAGTCCGCGTTGGTCCCAATATCCGGCTTGCCTACTGTTGGGCACATGCGCGGCGTAAGCTGGTCGAGATCACCCGCACCGGCTCAGCACCGATTGCTGAGGAAGGTGTGAAGCGCATCGGCGAACTCTATCGCATCGAAGCAGAGTCGCGCGGTCTTTCCCCCGACGCTCGCCTAACCCGAAGGCAGGAACGGTCAGCACCATTGATCGCGGACATGCGAGCCTGGTTGACGCAGCATCGTGCCCGTGTCGCTGTCAAATCGCCGCTCGGCGAAGCTCTGGCCTATATCGCCAAATACTGAGACGGCCTCTGTATCTTCCTGGCTGACGGCCGCATCGAGATCGACAACAATAGTGTCGAGAGAACCACCCGGCCGATAGCGCTCAGTCGGAAGAATGCTCTCTTCGCTGGGCACGACGCCGGAGCGGCGAACTGGGCGACCATTGCCTCGCTCGTCGAAACGTGCTTATGCCGCGCACGGCATAACGCCGTCTATGCCGACCGCCTCACTATGCCGAGCAGGAGCGTTTTCGCCAATGTTTTTCATAGCTTAGCTTCAGTTGCATCGACATAGATTAGGGTCTCTCCGTCGCGATTGACGCGAAGGAGAGGACACATGAATGCGAATGAGTATCTGCAACGCAGCACGCTTTATCGGAAGCTGATCCACGGCCCCTATGGCGAGTTTTCACGGGTTTACGCGGCCAGATTGTCGGACGAAGGCTTCGGTCGGCAATGCACCTGGCGATCGCCAAGCCTATTTCGTGAGCTGATGGACTGGCATGTTGGCAACGGGCACGATCTCCAGGATTTCTGTGAAGTTCACGTTGAGCGGTTTCTTGAGCACCGCTCCAAACACTGGAGCATCAATGCGGGCGACCGAGCGGCGCTCAGGCGCTTGCTTTCTGCATTACGGCAAGAAGGCATGATACCAGCCGCCCTTCCGATTGAGCGCACGGAGCATGAGTAGATTGTTGAGGCATTCGCGGCTTATCTCACGAATGAGAGAGGGCTCGCTGCCTCGACGGCGGAAAGCCACAAGCTGCTCTCACACCGATTCCTGCGGGAGGTCTGTTCGGCTGGCGCAGATGGGTTTGCAGTGCTCACCCCGGAGATCGTCATCGGCTATGTCGAGCAACATGCTCTCGATGGCTCCGCCGACAGCGGCAAGGCGATGTGCGGGGTGGTGCGCGCCTTCCTGCGCTACTTGCATCTGAAGGGCTTCATTCCGGTGGCCTTGGCCGATTGCGTGCCGTCGATCCGTCGCTGGCGGCTTGCTGGCCTGCCAACCTTCCTGCCGCCACAGACGGTCCAGGTGGTTCTCGATGCCTGCGATCGGACCACGGCAATGGGGCTTCGGGACTATGCGGTTCTGATGGTCTTGGCCAAGCTCGGCTTGCGCGCCGGCGAGGTTGCCGCGCTCAGCCTTGATGATATCGACTGGCGGTCAGGCAAGATCCTTGTCCACGGCAAGGGGCGGCGGCAAGCTATGATGCCGCTACGCCACGATGTCGGCGCAGCTATCGTCGCTTACATCCGGCATGGGCGACCGGCTTCACCGCGTCGCCAGCTATTTCTGCGAATGCTTGCTCCGCACGTCGGTTTTGCCTCCGGCTGCGCCATCACGATGATCGCGAAGGAGGCTCTCGATCGGGCGGGTATTCACGGCTATGCGCACCAAGGCGCCCACCTCTTCCGCCACAGCCTTGCGACCGACCTGCTGCGGTCGGGGGCCAGCTTTGCCGAGATCGGCCAGTTGCTTCGCCACCGGAGCATCGACAGTACAAGGATCTATGCCAAGCTCGACATCGAGAAGCTGCGCGAACTGAGCCTGCCCTGGCCGGGAGGTGCCCAATGAGCCGGCTTCGCACCGCGCTCGAGCGCTATGTGGGCATGCGCCAGGGGTTGGGATACAGGTATCATGGCCCCGCTCGGCGGTTGTCGGATTTCGTCACCTTCATGGAAGCGCGTGGCGCCGAGACCATCACCACGACGCTAGCAATGGAGTGGGTGACGTTGATCGGCCGACAGCCGAGCTGGTCCATCCGCCTGACGGATGTACGCTGCTTCGCTCAGCACCTCGCTCATTTCGACCCTCTGACGGAAGTGCCACCGTACGACGCTGTGCGACCGCTGCGGCGAGCAAAGCCCTATATCTATAGCGATGCCGAGATCACGGCGCTTCTGGCGGCGGCACTGTCGCTGCCGCCGGCCAACGCCCGACGTCGCTGGACATATCACTGCCTGTTCGGATTGATAGCAGTCGCCGGGCTACGCCATTCCGAAGCGCTCGACCTGCGCCGGGACGACGACGATCTCGACCAAGGCATCCTCACCATTCGCGAGACGAAGTTCGGCAAGTCGAGACTGGTGCCGCTCCATGCTACGACGGTCACCGTGCTGTCCGACTATGCCGCGCGACGCGACGCACATCTCGGTATACCACGCAGCCCCTATTTCTTTGTTGCCGAGCAGGGCGGCAGATTGCTGCATCAATACGTGCACCGGGTGTTCTGGCAGCTGTCGCGGCAGATCGGCCTCCGGCAGGAGGGGCAGCGTAATGGCCCACGGATTCACGATCTTCGTCACCGTTTTGCCGTCCAGGCCATGATCAACTGGTATCGTGCGGGCGAGGATGTCGAGCGCGAACTGCCGGTCCTCTCGACCTTTCTCGGCCACGCCAATGTTCGCGACACTTACTGGTACCTATCCGCTGCGCCGGAGCTGATGACCCATGCCGCGCGACGGTTGGATAAACGGTGGGAGGCTCGCTCATGAGCGCCGCGAATGATCTGGCCGTGCTGATCGAGCGGTGGTTCACTGATCGGCTCATCAGGCTGTCGGGCGAAATGAGAAAAATGACCCCCGAACGAAACGAAGAACTGACCCCTCTCTTTTGAGAGGAAGAATCGATGACGAGAGAGTTTTCATCGCAACCTGCATTGTCTGGAACGGTGCGGGTTGGGGGAAATGCGATCGGGGGAAGAAGTTTTGGCCATGGTAGGCCTTCACGAACGAGGCTGGGGAGCGAAACGAATTGCGCAGGAGCTTGGATGCGCGCGCAACACCGTTCGCCGATATCTGCGTGAAGGTGGCGTTGTTGCGTATCGCCAGCCCGTGCGTCGGACAGCATTTGATGGTCTGGACGATTGGCTTCGGGAGCGCTTCTTTCGCCACGACGGGAACGCGGACGTCATTCGCCAGGAGTTGGAGAGCGAGCACGGCATCGTCATCGGGTGTTGATGGCGTTTCAAAAGCGCGGCTAAACGACGACAAGAGTTTGGTGCTTGTGGAGGCAACAAAAAGGCGGCCCTTGCAGGCCGCCGAGTGTTGAGGGATGTGTGCTTCAGAACGAGGACGGGGCGTTTTCGATGTCGCCGTGATCGGTCGGTGTTCGTTGCTGCTCCTGGATAAGCTCCTGGAGCTTGACGCAGTAGTGCGACCAGATGCTGTCGGCGAGATCGTTGAGGAACTCGAAGACAGCCAGCGCCTGTTCGGGTGTCCATTCGGGATTGATGAGGAAGTGGATTCCACGGCTGAGGCCGGACGGTTGAGGATCTGGTTTCATGCCGCGGGCACCTTTTCACCGGAGGAGCGGTTGGTGCGTTTTTCGCGCTGTGCCTTTGATCGCTCGGCCGCTTCCTTGAAGCGATAGGAATCGCCTTCGATGGAGATCACCTCGGATCGGTGCATGAGGCGGTCGACGAGACTGACGACACAGGCGGCATTGGGAAAGACCTCCGACCAATCAGCGAAGGGTCTGTTGGTGGTGATGATGGTGGAGCGTTTTTCGTAGCGCCGGCTGATGAGCTCGAACAGCAGGTCCGCATGACGGTTCGAGTAGGACAGATACCCGACCTCGTCGATCGCAAGAACGTCGGCGGCGGCGTAGTGGTGAAGCCGTCGGCGCAAGGCTGCGTCGCTGTCGAGGGCGGCGAGTTCGCCGAGCATCTCGCTGGCGGTTCGGAAGAGGACGGTGTGACCGCAGATGAGCGCCTGGTGAGCGACATTGCGAGCAAGTGTCGATTTCCCGACGCGGTTGGGCCCGATAAAGACGATGTTGGCGGCATCGTTCATGAAGGACAGGGTCATCAGATCCTCGACGGCGGCGCGGTCGATGCGGCGAGGCCAGTGCCAATCATAATCGGACAGTTGCTTGAAGTGGCCGAGCCTGGCGGCACGCATGCGTCGCCGCATCGAACGGTCGGAGCGCTCCTCTTCTTCCCATTGAAGGACGGCGGCCAGCCAGTCTGCGCCAGCGATCTCGTCCCAATGGGTGATCAGGCCATTGAGGCGCAACGCCTTGGCCCGGTTGAGCAGGATATCGGGATTATTCATCATCTTTGCCTCCAAGGGTCAGTTGGTCGTAGCTGTCGAGGCGATGCGGCCGTACCGTCGTATCCTTGCGCCGCACGTGTTCGGGCAGGCTCGTTTCGACAGGCGGCGGAGCACCACGGGCGACCCGGCGGCGTTCCAGTAGGTCACGAACCGACCTGGAATGGGAGGCGCCGGCATGCAAAGCTTCCTCGACGGCGGCCTGCAGTTCCTGCGCGCCGTACAGGTCAAGCAGTTTCAGCATCGCGGTTGTGATCGCACCGATATTGGCGCCACGCTCGGCGGCCCGGATCATCAGCGTCTGGCAAGCCGGCACGGCGCGCGCCAGGCTGTTGAGGCCGCGATGCTGGCGCGCCTCGCGCTTGATTGCGACGAGAGCCTTGAGGTGCTGAGGGTCCTCGATCTGCTGGTCACGATCGTAGCTGCGACGGTGACTGGCGATCATCTTTGCGCCGTCGAAGACGCGGACCAGGCCGAGATCGGCGCGCACGCTGAGCGTGCGCCGGACATGAGCATGCGGTACCGAGTAATCGTTGAGGTCGAAGCGCACATAGGGCGTTTTGCCGACCCTGGCGGCGACCTGCTCCTCGACGGGGTATGGGTTGGCGGGCAGCGGCAGAAGCAGTGGCTGCTCTTGCACAAACGCCTGGCGGACCGTTATCGTCCGGTCCTCGGGGCATGGCCGGTCGGCTGCCTGGTTGCGGCACCACTGTTCGGCTTGGGCATTCAGATCGTCGAGATCGGTGAACTTGCGGGCGATGAAGAATGCTTCCCTTATGTGCCGTATGGCGCGCTCGACGCGGCCTTTTTCGTTGCCCCGGGCAACCGCGACAGGACGTGGCTCGAACCGATAGAAGCCGGCGAAGGTAAGCAGCGTCGGATGGAAGCGGATCGCATCGCCCTGGCGCTCGAGCACCGCACTCTTGAGATTGTCATAGAGCAGGACCCTGGGCAGCCCGCACCATGTATTGAACGCGCCGACGTGGCCGCGCAGGAAGTTTTCCATGCGCGCGTCGAGGAAGAAGCGCAGGTAGATGTCGCGTGAGTAGGAAAGCACCATCACGAACGCCATCAGCGGCCGGCGGGCGTTGCCGATCTCGATGTGACCGAAGTGGGCCCAGTCGACCTGTCCCTGCTCGCCCGGCAATGTGCGTAGCCGCAGGAACGCCTCGGCCGGCTTGCGTGGACGGTGCAGGGCAACCAGGTGCCGAAAGTGCGTCGGCAAGCCGCGGTAGCCGCGCTCGCGCGCCATCGCATAAAGGCGGCTGGCGGTCAGCGAGGGGAACTTTTCCAGCGTCTGCTCAATGAATGGCAGATACGGTTCAATGATTGAGGCTCTCTGCAGCGGCTTATGCCGGGGCAATCCCGCCTGGGCCAGAACGCGATGCAGTGCAATTGCCTGGCGATGGTGCCGCAGCGCCACTTCTCGGCGTGATACAGGCGCAGGATCTGCGCTTCCAGTTCGGGGCTGATGGTCATGATGCGGGCTCTCCGTCTGCGTAGTCAGCTTCACGGGCATAACGAGGCCCCCGGCGACGCACGAAGCCGGTGCGAACGAACGGCGACAGCCGACAGTCGCAGCGCCGACAGCATGGCGTGGGCATGACCGATGTCGTCGCCCGCCCGCCGACGTCAGCAAAAGCAGCGACGACATCGTTCGAGGGGCTGCGCAGTAGTGCACCGGCAGGAGATGCAGGTGGAGAATGATGCGTCACTTTATTGTGCCGAGCCCGATATCGTCGGGCCCGGGTCGCATGAGCCAAGCGTCCACGGCGGCTGCGCTGATAACGCCGCCCCGCCTCGCGCACGCTCTCGCGGCGGGCAGCACGGGCGCAGACCTCCCCGCAGTAGCGCTGTCCCCGGTCGCAGCTGCGGCAGATCGTTACCTGCGAACGGCAGCGGCCGCACAAAAAGAAGCGGCCCGTAAACATCCGCGACGGTCCTTTCGGAGCGCCACTGGGAGTTCGGGGAAAAGGTCGACGGAATGCGCTGACAATGCGATAATGCAGGTCGCGTACCGTCAGTGGAGCGTGACACCGCTGCGGCGCTGATTACCCGCAGATCTACCACAAGGCAGGCGCATGGCGGGGTACGTCGAAAGCCGCCTCCAGGGCGACTGGAGACGTGCCCCGCGTCTATCGCCTTCTCAACCTCAGATGATCAGCACCACGCCGCAAAGGCGGTCGCCCGCTACAGCGCTAGTTGAAGAGCGCGCGGGCGACCGCCTTTGCTCTCTCCAGAGCTTCAGCTCTTGTCGTCGTTTATCAGCGGTTTTCCACCGTCATCGACATCGGGCTGCGCTCGGTAGAACTTCGGGTTCGACAATGGCGGCGCGAGTTGAAAGCGCAGAAGCGGGCGACGGTGCGCTTTGAGACGGCGCCTGGTCATCAGATGCAGATCGACTTCGGCGACACGCGAGTATGGATCGGCGGCGAGCGGGTGCGGATCCATGTGTTTGTCGGGACGCTTGGCTATTCGCGCCGGATGCACATCCGGGCCTCGCCGAGGCAACGTCAGACCGATTGGTTCGAAGGGATGGAAGGCGCTTTCCTGCGGTTTGGGGGCGTGCCGACGGAAGTTCTGATCGATAATGCAAAGGCGCTGGTGGAGCATCATGACGCGGTGACGCGCGAGGTGAGGTTCAACGCCCGGCTGCACGCTTTTGCCCGATACTGGGGCTTCACACCGCGGGCCTGTGCCCCTTATCGGGCCAGGACGAAGGGGAAAGACGAACGCGGAGTCGGCTACGTCAAGAAGAACGCGATCGCCGGCCGGCGGTTCGAGAGCTGGGCGGCGTTCGAGGCGCATCTGGATCGGTGGACGCGCGAGGTTGCCGACCGGCGAGAACACGGCACCACCGGCGTTGCGCCCGTGGAACGTTTTGGCGCTGAAGCTCGAGCGCTCCGCCCGCTGGCCGACCGTGCTCCGTTCGGGCAACTGCGGGACCTGATCCGCAAGGTCCAGGCCGACTGTGCGATCGATCTGGATACGAACAGCTACTCGGTGCCCTGGCGCCTGATCGGCGAGAGCGTCCAGGTCGTGGTGTTGGCTGGCCGTGTGATCATCCGGCATGCGGGCCAGGTGGTAGGCGATCATGCCCTGTGCCGGGGGCGACGACAACGGATCGTGGACCGGGCGCATTTTGTCGGCGTCGCCGGCTTTGAAGGGCCGGTGCGTGCCGACCCTATCGAGATCGCTCCAGCCGCCTTGCTGCGGCCGCTTGCGGAATACGAGGCGGCTGTCGGAGGGGGCTGGTGATGACGACCGTGGATCATGACATGCTCATCGCAACGCTCGATCGGCTGAAGCTGACGGCGATCCGCGACCAGCTCGACACGTTGCTGGACGAAGCTGCCCGCTCGAAGATGACGTTACGCGAGGCTGGGCTTCCTGGTGTCGCGCGAGATCGCCCGGCGCGACGAGCGGCGCATCTCCATGTCGAGCAAGATCGCCCAGTTCCCCTTCGTGCGCGAGCTGGACGGCTTCGACTTCGCTGCCCAGCCGTCGCTGGATCTGGGGCAGATCAGGGAACTCGCAACCTGCCGCTGGATCGCGCACGGCCACACGCTTTTTGTTCCTCGGCCCACCCGGCACGGGCAAGACCCATCTGGCCGTGGCCCTCGGCCGCGAGGCGATCCGCCAGAATTACAACGTGCAGTTCATCACGGCTGCTACGTTGGTGGCGACGCTGGCCAAGGCCCACAGCGACGGCTCGCTCGACAAGCAGTTGGCGATCCTGTCGCGGCCGAAACTGCTCATCATCGACGAACTGGGCTATCTGCCCTTCGAGGCCAATGCCGCCCACCTGTTCTTCCAACTCGTGTCACGGCGCTACGAGAAGGGATCGATCCTGATCACCTCCAACCGCTCCGTGGGCGAATGGGGAAGTGTTTTTGGCGACCCCGTTGTGGCCACGGCGATCCTGGACCGCCTGCTTCACCACTCCACGGTGATCACCATCCGCGGCGACAGCTACCGTCTCCGCGAAAAGCGTCGGTCCGGCCTTCTGCAGAAGACCGGACCGACGCTTGAACCCAACGAAACTGCAAACCCGTGAAGGGGGTCAATTCCTCACTTCGCCAAAGGGGTCAAATCCTCACTTCGCTTGACACAGGCATCGGGGCGTAAGCTCCAACACCATCGCCTCCTATCGCGACACCTTCCGGCTGCTGTTTGCATTCGCGCAGACACGCCTTGGCAAATCCCCGTCGCAGTTGACACTGCGGGATTTGCACGCGCCTTTCATCGGCGCATTTCTGGAGGATCTCGAGACGAGGCGATCCGCCTCGGCGAGGACACGGAACCTCCGTCTCACGGCTATTCGGTCCTTCTTCCGATATGCCTCGTTCGAGGAGCCGGCGCATGGCATTCAACGAGTGCTCGCAATCCCCAGCAAGCGATGCGACAAGCGACGACTTCAGTTTCTCACCAGGCCCGAGATTGAAGCCATCCTGAGCTGTCCGGACCGCAGCACATGGCTGGGACGGCGCGATCACACTCTGCTGTTGCTGGCCGCGCAAACGGGGTTGCGGGTCTCGGAGATCATCGATCTCGACCGAGACTCGGTGATGCTGGGCCGCGGTGCCCATGTCCGATGTATCGGCAAGGGCCGGAAGGAGCGAAGTACGCCGCTCACCAAGGTTGCACAGCAAGCCCTTCGGTGCTGGCTCAAGGAGCCCAGGAAGCGGGGCTCAACGGCCCTCTTTCCGAACATGCACGGCGGCAAGCTTAGTGCGGACGGCGTGCAGGCGCTGCTGAACAAATATGTCGCCAAGGCGCGTGAACACTGCGTCCCCCTTCGCGCGAAGCGAGTATCGCCCCATGTCTTGCGTCACAGTGCGGCCATGGAGCTGCTGCAGGCGGGCGTCGATTGTTCGGTCATCTCCCTGTGGTTGGGCCATGAGACGATGGAAACGACGTTGACCTATCTTCACGCGCATCTTGAACTCAAGGAATCCGCACTTACCAAGCTGAAGCCATATGAACGCGCGAAGGCCGAACGATTTCGACCAAATGACCGGCTTCTGGAATTCCTGAACGCCCTTTGAGCATGAGAACTATGCCGAGTGTCAACGACCGGTTCTCGGTCGAAATGGCGGGCAAAGCGCTTCTTACCGCCATGGTCGGAAGAGGCGCTCGGCATAGTTCGGCGGTCGGCATAAACTTGCAAGCTGAATGCTGTCGATCCGTTCGCCTACCTGACCAGCACGCTCACCGCTATCGTCAACGGTCACAAGCAGAGACGGATCGACGAGCTTCTGCCATGGAATTACAGAGCTGCGCCCAGGCTCAGCTAAGCCTCCAAGGGCGCTTCTCGTCCCTTGAATCAAAACCCTCACGGGAGATGGAACCGGCTTATGTCCATTGAATCAAGCGACGTCTCAATTGCTGAGCCATCATCCTTATAAACTTCCAGTTCATGGAGCTTACCCTCTACGACATGCAGAAGGACATTCACGGCAGGGCGATAATCCACACCTTGCGTATCGAAGTAATACCCCTCCGTGGGAATTCGCTGTTGTACATTGGCGAGTGGACCGGACACCCTAAACTGGAGCTACCTTCTGCGTCGATAGCTGACACTCTCGCTCTGGCCGCGTAGAGCTTCCGCTCCGGGAAACTCTTTTGTCAGTAACAGCTCAATGAGCTGACGTTCGCTATTGGTTAGATCACGCCACGCCTGAGACAATGCTCGTCCTCCTGCAGGTTCGACCATATTACACGCAGGAGACGCATTACCATATAGTCTGTTGGGTTCTCAGTTCCCGCTCGTGGCGAATGATTGGCTTGACTCTCCCGTTAATGGCACTGGGCTGCCGAGTAACGAGTGGCTTCCGCAAGGTGTAAGCAAGACAACGCTTACTCTTCAACAGGAGATCGTGCGGAAGTTTGTCAAACAGCCCTTTTGATGTCGAATTCCAGAACCCAGTCATACTTCCAGCACCGCTGCCGCGTCACACCCACGGCATCCAGGGCCGATTTTCCCGGCCTGTAGCCATAGGAGTCTGGAAGAAAGAGAGAGTCCAAATCCGGCTCAATCATCTGCTTGATCACCATCTGGGCGTACTTCCCACCGCGGTTCGCGCTGTCTCCATTCCGAAGAAGAGTGGAGGCGAAAGGATTTTGGGTGTGCCCACCGTCAGCGACCGGATCGCCTGAGGACATCCGTCTCCAGACCTTGTAGAGGTTTCCTGCAAGGTC
Organism: Mesorhizobium shonense; assembly: GCF_040545255.1. NCBI lineage: Bacteria > Pseudomonadati > Pseudomonadota > Alphaproteobacteria > Hyphomicrobiales > Phyllobacteriaceae > Mesorhizobium > Mesorhizobium shonense. Next base: position 925 of record NZ_JBEPLM010000039.1, on the reverse strand, counting down.
CTTCTCGAACATCTACGTCCGGCTCTGCGCCCGCTATCGTCGCCTCAGCGCCGCCGGCAAGAGGCCGCGGTGGTCGTGGCTGCGATCGCACGCGAGATGGCCGCCTTCTTGTGGGCTTCAGCCGATCCGACTGCATGGCAAACCTGCAAAGCAGGCGAGCCTTCTTGCCTTCAACCTTGACAGGGAACATGAGAGACTAAATTAGTTGGGCGGGATATAGTGGGAATCTTTCGGCGAGCATCGACACTCGTTCCGCAATGTTTATGTCGATTTCCAGCCCTTGGCCTGGATTCGCTGCAAGTCGGTCTAAAACGTCGGCGATGATCTCTGCTAGTTCAGATGCTTCCGGATCAGCCATTCCACGAGCTGCAATTGCGGACGTTCCCATCCGCAGCCCCGAGGTAACATTCGGTGGCTCCCTGTCTTGCGGCACAAGATTGCGGTTCGTTGTCACGCCATGAGTTTCCAATGCCTTCTGCGCGACATCGCCTTTCAGCCCACGCGTTCTGAGGTCAACCATCGTGAACGGCGTATCTGTTCCGCCTGTGACAATTTTGAAGCCTCGTCCGGTCAAGCCGCTCGCCAGAGTTCGCGCGCAGCTCAGCACCCGTCTGGCATATTCGGTAAACTCGGGCTTAAGGGCCTCACCGAAACAGATGGCTTTGGCGGCGATGACGTCAGGGAGCGGCCCACCTTGAATGCCGGGGAATACCGCTGAATCGATTTTTTTACCTAGAGCCGCTTCCCGAGACATTATCAGGCCACCCCGAGGCCCGCGCAAATTCTTGTTTGTCGTGGTGGTTACTAGGTCCATGTGGGGAAATGGGCTCGGATACTCTTTTGCCGCGATCAACCCAGAAAAGTGCGCTACATCGGCAAGAGTGGCCGCCCCAACCTGGGCAGCGATCTCTGACACCCTGGGAAA
>NZ_JBEPLM010000038.1:0-13607 GCF_040545255.1 Mesorhizobium shonense | reverse complement strand
TCGATCGGCTGGCACTGCAAACCCGACTGAGGCGCTGACCGGGCTGGCTGTAGCGACCTATGTAGAACGGCCACGCGGCAAGCGGTTTTTTTGAGACGTATCACGCAGCGGGACCGGTGCGGCCATATGTGGGGCCTTGATGCGCGGTCGGGCGCCGAGCTCGAGCAGCCTGAGCCGTAGCGTAGCGAACTCGGCGTTGCGCAGATGATGGGTCGTGGGCACCGCCTTCGCGCAGGGTGAGCATCAGCCAGCATGCGGTCCTCGCCCGTCGGGGTCTTGCCGGGGCGCAGGACCATGGCGACCGGGCGGCCGGTCGCGGCGTCATTGACATGGATTGGCAGGAAGCAACGCTCGTCGTAGTTGGCGTTGAAGAGCGACAGCTGCTGATGGCGGTTTGGCCAAAGATCAAGCTACATCCGCCAGCCTCAAAGACCCATCGTTGTGCATAAGACGGGCTTCTGTAACGGGCCTCGACTTGTCAATCCCTCGTAACTCAGTCCGCGCCGGGGTCTTGCTTCTGTCCGCAGTCGGCGCTTTTGGCCGCTGCCTGATGGGGTCTGATCGGGATCGGTCGGCCGGTCTAGGGATGCGCAGTCATCAAACGAGCTGCTCCCGTCTTAGCGGCCTAACCGGATCCACCGTCCCCGGCAGGGACTTCGCAACGGCGGGGCTGGTGCCGGGGCCCGCCGTGTTCCTCCTTCTGCTTATCCTCTCATCGAATCCTTCAGCATGCGACGGTTGCGGCGCGGCCGGCCCGCAGGAATTGCTCACCGCTGCGCATCATGCGGTGCAGGACCACCGCCAGCTTGCGTGCCAGCGCCACCTTGGCCTTGCGCATCCCGGCGCGCTTGGCCACCGCAAGCGCCCACGACTTCAAGGCCGAGCTTTTCACTGGGCGTGTCAGCATCACATTGGCCGCCTCGTAGAGCGCCCCACGCACGCCATGGTCGCCGATCTTCGAGATGCGACCGGTCACGTCGGTCTCGCCCGATTGGTACTTCTTCGGCGTCAGGCCGAAATGGGCGCCCACCATGCGGGAAGAACGGAAGCGTGCAGGATCGTCGATGGCCGACGAAAAGGTCAACGCCACCAAAGCCCCGACCCCCGGCACGCTCGTCAGATTGCGCACCTGCGCATCGCGCCGCGCCAGGCCGACAAGACGCCTCTCGATCGTCTTGAACTCACCGAGCAGCACCGCCCGCGCCTTGAGAAGAGCCTCCGAAATCTGCTCCAGTGTGTCATGATGGGCCACCAGTTCGCGAACCCGCTGCTCAAACGTCTTCGGCGTCGTCGGGCCAACCTTCAGGCCAAAGCCGCGCAGAACGCCGCGGATGCTCATCTCGACATCGTGACGCTTCGACTGCAGCAGCTTGCGCGTCGTCAGCAGGGCGCGAACCTCCTGGGCCGGCAGTGACTTGCAGTGCACGGGCCGGAACCAGCCAAGCCGCATGAGTTGAGCAATGCCCGGCGCGTCCTTGCGATCCGTCTTCACCGGCATCGCCTTGAAGGCGTCGCGCACATGGCGCGTCTCGAGAAGCTCCACCGCCAGGCCGCACGCCTGCAACGCAGCAAACAGCCACTGCGACAGCGGGCCCGCCTCCAGCCCAATCCGCGCAAGCGGTACTTCGAGCGCCGCAAACCAGGCGATCAGCGCATCCGGTTCGCTCGCCACCTTCGCTTCCCTCTCAATCTTGCCCTGCCCGTCAACAACGCAAACACTGGAGCATTCCAATGACACATCAATCCCGGCATAATAGTCCACGGTCGTCTCTCCTTGATGTTTGGCGCTGGCTTCGGCCATGACGCCGTTCACACCATCATTGTGAGGGACGACCGCCTCGACCAAAACCCCTCGGTCGCCGGCGCGAGAGGCCCGTTACCCCATCTAGGTCGCAGCTTTGCTATCGCGGCGAGGTGGTTTGCTCCCCGCGCGCAGCCCTCGGCATCATAACAACCCTGCATAAGGCGGGCTCTCAAGACGACCGCGAAAGAGCGTAATGAAGGGCCGACAAGCCGTTCACTATCTGAAATTCGTTTGCGCCGCCAATGCCGATGCCTTTATGGCCGTCCTTCAATACATCGCATCGTCATGATCCACCTCAATTTCGGCTAGCGCACGTCAGGGTGTCGTCAGTCGCAGGGGGTATTCCATGCCAGAGCGCGCGATTGTTCAAAAACGACGATCCGCACGCTGGTTGTGGCGAATTACGTCTCGTCGGCGCTGCCGGAGGAGCTCCGCTCGTTCAGGCCGCGGCCGCACTGTGTAATCGGCGCATCATCGGTTGCATGGGAGACGGCTTATGACAGGAGTTAACCGACGTGCGAATGCGCCAGGCGGATCAGGCCCGCTCTGGTCCCGTGCTGAGTCAGATATTGGCGCTGGAAACGATGCCCCGGCGTTCAGTGCGGTCATGCAGGGTCTGCACTCTGACAGTCGAGATTCGGAAACCTCCTCCGCTCAAAGGCAGCCTTCGACCAGCGATGCCCGACGCCACTCCTCACATGACCCCTCGGTAGATCCGCGTGACGTTCAGCCTGATGCTCGCTATCTGCCGGATCGCAGCGCGACAAATTGGGAGGAACGTTCATCGCATTCCGGTACGGAGGGCCACGGTACCGGTCAGTCCAGCAGATTGCGACCAGGTACCTCGCACAGGCAATCCGCAACAGGCCTGGATCGCTCATCAAAAAGGCGGCGCATGAGTGGTGTCGCCGCCCAGAGCAGTGCACTCTCAGAACAAGAATCTAACGCAGCTCTAGACGCAATTTACTTCGCCCGGGACATCGTTGGATTCTCATGTGCAGTAGTGGAGTATGACAGGCGGCTGCAGGGAGCGGATGACGGAATCCATGCAGACTTCGTGCAAAAGGCCGCCGCCCAGTTCAGAAGTCAATTTGTCACACGTTTCGAGGAAGATATACGCCGCGGGAAATCATGGGGCTATGCCACAGCATGCAACGCGGTAAGTCGCGAGGCCGGAGGTGAGGAAGGCGTCGAAGCCTGCAAGGCGATTGCAGCTCGGGTGTCGCAGCTTAATGGTAGGTTGATGTGCGAAGTCGAGCCCAAAGCTCTTTCGCTCTTCGCGGCGTCGTTTGGTCGGCATCCGCAGTCGAGAACGTGCCGCAATGCAACGGTCAGAATAGCCCAATTTTGCCGCGATGAAGACAGGGCACTTGGGGGGCTGAATAGTCAAAGTCTGTCGTTGCTAGTGAACGGTTTTAGCAAGTGGCCGCAGCGGCCGGAAACTCGTGAGGGCACGGAAGCCGTTGCCCGTGAGGTCGTCCGTCGCACCGAGCGACGTTTCCGGCTGTCTGATTTTACGCAGCAAAACTTGGCGAACCTTGCAAATGGCTTCAGCAAGTGGCCGCAAGCAGGCGATTGCCGCGACGCTATGATTGCGCTCGCCGGAGAGGTCCTTCGCCGCACTCGCAGTGACCTCGGGCTCTCCGCTTTCAATCACCAGGACCTTGCGAACCTTGTGAACGGCTTCGGCAAGTGCCCGGAAGAGGAGGTCTTTTGTCAAGCCACCGACATGATCGCTCGCGAGGTCCTGCGTCGCAGCCGGCGCTCCAGGCTCTCTGAATTCACTCACCAAGAGCTGGCAAATCTTGTGAACGGCTTCACCAAATGGTCGGCGCAGGACTCATTTCGGGAAGCCACAGTCGCGATTGCCGGGGAGATCCTGCGCCGTGACCACCATTCCCGACTCTCCGATTTCAATCAGCAGGAGCTGGCGAACTTGGTAAACGGCTTCAGCAAGTGGCCACAAGACGTGTCGTCTCGCCAAGCCACGGGCGCGATCGCCGCGGAGGTCCTGCGTCGTGACCGCCGTTCCCGGCTCTCCGATTTCAACCATCAGGATTTGGCAAACTTGGTAAACGGCTTCAGCAAGTGGCCCGACGACGTATCGTCCGGCCAAGCCATAGTCGCCATCGCCACACAACTTTCCAGCTGCGCCCGTAATGAAGGGCTCGCTCATTTTACTGCGCAGGAGCTGGCGAACCTGGTAAACGGACTCAGCAAATGCCCCACCAATGCGGGCTGCCAACAAGCCACAGTCGCGATCGCTAGTGAGGTCATCGGCCGCCGCGATCAACTTTCTGATTTTAATCACCAGAACCTAACAAACCTCGTTAACGGTTTCAGCAAGTGGCCGGACGGGGCAGATTGTCGCGAAGCAGGGATCGCAATCGCCGGCGAGATTTTTAGCCGCGTAGACCAGCTCCCTAGTCTCACTCAGCAGGCACTGGCGACTTTGGTGAACGGCTTCAGCAAGTGGCCAGCAGAGGTGGCATCTCAGCAAGTCTCAGTCGGGATCGCCAACGAGGTCCTTCGCCGCGCACGGGGCGACGCCGGGCTCTCGGACTTTGATCACCAGAACCTGACGAACCTGGTGAATGGCTTGAGCAAGTGGCCGGAGCAGGTGGCATCTCAACAAGTCGTAGCCGCGATCGCCAGTGAGGTTCTGCGCCGCGCCGAACTCTCGGATATTCCCCCGCAGGGCCTGGCGAACCTGGTGAACGGCTTTAGCAAGTGGCCCGAAGAAGAATGGTCTCGCCAAGCCACCGGCGCAATCTCCAGCGAGGTCCTTCGCCGCGATCGGCTTTCTGACTTTACTCACCAGAACTTGGCGAACTTGGTGAACGGCTTCAGCAAGTGGCCGGACGGGGAGGGCTGCCGCGCCGCCGCCATTGCAATCGCCGGTGAGGTCTTTCGCCGCGCCGACCAGTTCTATGACTTTGCACCGCAAGCGTTGGCGACAGTGGTGAACGGTTTAAGCAAGTGGCCGCAAGACGGGTCGGCTCGCCAAGCCACAATCGCCATAGCCTCTGAACTCCGTCGCCGAAGCACGCGCCAGCTCGAGCTCTCTGAATTTAATCGCCAGGACATCGTGAACTTGGTGAACGGCTTCAGCAAATGGCCAGAAGAGGCGGATTCTCAGCAAGCCGCAGACGCAATCGCCAACGCACTTTTTTGCCGAGCCGACCGGCTCTCTGATTTCACTCACCAGCAGTTGGCGAACTTAGTGAACGGTTTTAGCAAGTGGCCGAATGGACCGAATTGTCGCGAGGTGACGTTCTCAATCGCACGGGAGGTCCATCGCGGCCAGCTCTTTGACTTTGCTCCGCACGAACTAGCGAATTTAGTGAATGGTTTCAGCAAATGGCCGCATGCGGAGGACTGCCGCCAAGCCACGATTGCAACCGCGCATGAGATTCTGCGCCGCGGCGCCTTGCTCGGTGATTTCGCTCACCAGCATTTGGCTAATCTGGTGAACGGTTTCAGCAAATGGCCGGGAGCCCCTATCTGCCGCGACGCGGCGGCCGCTATCGCAGGGGAGGTTCAAGGCCGTCAGCTGTCTGATTTTGTTGCCCAAGGACTGGCGAACCTAGTGAACGGTTTCAGCAAATGGCCCGAACAGACGTCATCTTATCAAGCCACGGTCGCGATCGCCAACGAGGTTCTTCGCCGCGGCACCCGGCACTCTCAATTTACTTCGCAACATTTAGCCAATCTGGTGAACGGTTTTAGCAAGTGGCCGGAAGAGACGAACTGTCGCGACGCGATGCTCGCAATTGCATCAGAAGTTCATGGCCGCGCCGTCCGGCTCTCCGATTTCAGTTCGCAGGAGTTGGCGAATCTAGTGAACGGTTTCAGTAAATGGCCAGACCAGGCCGGTTCTGAGCGAGCCACAGTCGCCATTGCCCACACGGTCCTTCACCGCGCCGTCCGCCTCTCTGATTTTACTTCGCAGGAACTTGCGAATCTGGTGAACGGTTTCAGCAAATGGCCGGAATCGTCGTACCCTCGCGATGCCACGTTCGCCATCGCGGGCGAGGTTCTCCGCCGCCCCGCCCGATTCTCTCAATTTACCTCCCAACACTTGGCGAATCTGGTGAACGGTTTTAGCAAGTGGCCGGAGTCGCCGGAACCTCGCGAAGCCACGTTTGCGATCGCCGCTGAGGTTCTCCGCCGCACCGACCTCTCCCATTTTGCCCCGGAGGGACTGTCGAACCTGGTGAACGGTTTCAGCAAGTGGCCAGACGGGGAGGACGGCCGCAGAGCCACAGTCGCGATCGCCAGTGAAGCACGTCAGCGCCAGTTCGCTGATTTCACTCCACAGTTATTGGCCATTTTGATGAACGGGCTTAGCAAGTGGCCAGAAGAGGAGACGTGCAGGCAGTCCACAATTGACATCGCGCGCGGCTTGGGTGCTCGGGGACAGCGATTTGGTGTATTCACCACACCTCAGCTTAGCCTGATCGTCAATGCTCTGTCGCGAATGATCGTGAGGGCAGAGGACAGTGGCGAGATAACAGACGCCGTTCTGCCGAAGGATCGGTTACACAAACTCGCTCACTATCTGCAATATGATAATGAGCGGCTGGCGCAGGCCGGCCCTTTAGACATCACGATCATTTTCAAGGGGCTGGGTAAGGCTCGACTGGTCGATGATCTCGGTTTGCTGGCATCGGCAGGGTTGAATCGGCTCTCGGAATTGCGTCAAGCCCCTGGTTTTGCGACGCAGGTCGATCTGGAAACGATGGGTAACATGTGTGCGGCTCTGCTGCCATTGGCGCGCAGCCCACAGAAGCCGCTGCGCTGGCACCGCAGGCAGGCTCTGACGTTGCTGAACGACCTTCAACCGGTTCTTGAGCAGAAGATTGAAGCGCATCTGAACGCAAGCGATGCCGAGCGGACGCGCGGGCCGCTTGCGAGCCGCTCCCCCGCACTATCGATCTATCAGACGCTCAAGGCCCGTGCGGTGCTGGAGAGACTATTCAGGTCGCCGTATGTCGAGGGTAAGCGGGCCGATTTGCGGGTGAGGCAACAAGAGCTAGAGGGTAAGACCAAGGATATCCTGCACAGGACGCGCGGTCTCATTGAAGGCGACCTTTCCAACATGAGCTGGAACCTGATCGCGCAGATCGAGGCCGACAGTCCAGTGGATGCGTTAGACCTGTTCATAGAACAGGATGCGGCGGCGATCCAGGCGCAGCATCCGGCCTCGGTCTTCGACGTGCTTCAGGTGCTGCGGAGCATGGATCACGAGCCCAGGCCGCCGCAGGGCGATGCGGGACTGATGCGGTTGCCTGTGGTGGACATGCAGGGGCGGCCGTTGCCCGGCGAGGCCGAAACACGCTATTCGATTTTCCATCGCCTGACCTCGGGAAAACTGCCCGTGGTCGCCGTGCAACTGCCAGCGACCCCGAGTGCATTCATGCTGGCGCGGACGCTCACCGTCGATGGCGTGCCATACCGCATGGACCTGTTCGGCGGTAGCAAATTGAAGCCGCCGCGATTGAACGTGTCTCAGGTTGCCGCGCGTGCCCCAGGCGAGCCAACAAAGCCTTCCGGGGGAAAGTTGCTGGCAATCCCTTATGCCGAAACCGCACCCGGCACCGCCTTCGAGCAGCTCTCGCGCGCCTGGGCACCTTTCAAGGAGGCCTATTATTACACTCAGCGCAGGGGCTTTGCGGCGCCTCCGGCGATCAAAGATCTATCTCCTCACGACTACGCGTTGGAAGGCGCCTTCAAATTGGTGCTACTGCCGGACCGCGCTGCGAACGAGGAGCATCCCTTCAAACTAAGGGGGGCGCAAGGGCCAATCGCGTTGCGACCGCATGACGGCTGCGGCTTCATAAAGGCCTCGCTGGCGAATCTCATGCCAGCCGTTCGTCGTGGCGGCGAACAGGAAGACGGTCCGGACCGGGTGCTTGCCTATGGTGAGGCAAAGAACACGTCCCTCCCGGTCTCGGCGCTGCAACATTATCCGCGCAGCGAGCAAGTGGCGGATGAGGCGCGTCAAAAGGCCCTGACCTGGCTACGTAGCAAGGAAAGGCCACAGTTGACGTCCGAAGAGCTATTTCGCACGGTTACGGCGGCAAACATCAATGGTCCGGGCGCAATCGCCGTCCCGTCCGCGGACAGCTGCCTGCATGTGCCAACGCTCAAGAGCCAGACCTTGAGCAGTGGCGGCACGCTAATCGGGCGATCCCCTTATGACAAGCCGAACCTGAGGCCGTTCGCCGCTGAGCATGTCAAGTCGGCGGTCGATGGCGATCCGACCGCCGTGTTTCTCGATAACTGCACGGCCATCCAATACAGCTTCAATGTCGCGCATAAGTCTGGCGAGGAACTAGCGGCCGACGATCCGACTTTTTTTGCGAAAGGCGTTCTGATGGTGGTGCCGGATGAGATGTGGCCCGCCGACTATTCCGACCGAGGGCTTGTGATGTCTTCCGAGGACGTCAAGTGCCATTCGAATTGGACCACGGGCAAGGACCGCGCGAAGGTGGACACGCCGATCGACTGCGTCGGCATCCTCCAGGCGACGGAGGTGTTTGCCCCGGGCTCGGTGGTTGCCGTGCCGCCCAGTGAACAGAAAAAGCTTGATGGCGATTTCGACGGGGATAGCCTCGTCATTATCGGCGATCGGCCGCTGCTTTACGAGCATGTGAGGCAATTCGATAAAGAGGAGCAGGCGCGCGGGCTTGGCTCGCTCAAGCCGCCAAAGTCCCATACTCCGGCGATTGACAACGGTCATTACAAGTTCGGTCGCGCCAGCCAGATCCTCGCTGCCACGCGGAACGTTCTGGAAATCTACACCGGCTTGCAGCGGGGCTTTCTGGCTCAATCCCACGAAGCCCGACAGTGGTTTGCCGAGCGTGCCATCTTCGGAACGTACGAAGGCATTCACCCACAGCTCAAGCGAAATATTCGAAGCCTGCTGGAGCAGGAGCGGGTCAGCGCTCTGAGCTTTCTGGACACGCGCGAGATAGCGCGGCGTGAGGTCGTACTTGCCAACCATCCGGTCGCGCGCGAGATGGCCGAATTGCTCCTCGCCGAGCTCGAGGCTTGGGCCGGGAGGCTGGAGGAGCAAGCCCTGCCCGAAACGGACACCAGCATGAGCGAGGCTCCTGTCGCAGTAAGCCAACCGCTCTCCGCGCTATTTCCGGAACTGGCGGAGAGCTACTCGGTAACGACCCAGCCACGCGAGCGCGTCCAGCTTCTGGTGGACCGTTACCCTGCACGCATCGATCCGCGACCCGATGGTTATAACCCACACGATCTCGTGCAAAGTGCAAACAATCTCCTTAGCCTGGGTATCAAAGTCGGAACTGACGCCTATAAATCCGACACTGGCGCCCACACATTTATGTTCAAGAGCGGGTATCTTCAGCGCCTACTGCAACAGATCCCGGGCCTAGCCACCGTACCATATGTAAAGAGCACGGCGGCGGCTCTCCACCACGGAAGCTTTGATTCCGATGCAGCCTTGAAGGAACTGAAGGACAACCCTACCCTGGCGGCTTCCATCATGGAATCCTCGATCAAGTTCGCTGCGGAGCAAGGCATTCTGTCCAGGCCCTCCAACCTCCGGCCCGCCGTCGGAGATAGCGACATGACCATAACGCTGAACCGCGAGGAGGCGTTGGAGCGCGCCAAAATCGAGGCGTCGCGTGCCAAAGAGCTGGAAGAGAACATCACTGCAGCGGCGCTCGGAGTTGCCGCGAGCCTCAGGAAAGCCGGCATCCAAGTGAATATGCCTCATCTTGAGCACAGGCTGAGGTCGGACGCCTCCATGACAGACCAGCTCTTCGGCGTGCAGGTCCCCGCCGAAGCCGGCGCCCAACTGATCGGCAACGCTGTACGTCATCTTTACGAATTCCCCGACAACGAATTTACGCCCGCCTTCAAGAAGGCCATTCTAGCCTTCGAAGAGCGGGGCTATTCGGAGGTCAGCACAATCAACTGGTTCAAGACGCGATCTCCAACCTTTGTCGGCATCAAGACTGTTCTCGCCACGCCTGAGGGCTACCGCTTTGAAGTAGAGTTCCACACGGCCGATAGCTACAAGGCCAAGATCGACAATCATGACACGTACAAGGAGCTGCAGAAACTGCAGGAGCTCCAGCGAGGCAGCCGAGAGTCCCTGGATCCCTCGATAGCCGAGCCACTCTTGGAGCGTGTGCGAAACGCTTGCAACAAGGTTGTCATTCCTGACGGAGCCATAGGGATCCCGCACTGGGAACCCGACGCGGATAGTTCAGTCGGTGCCAGTCTAATTCGTCGATTGAAAGTGGAGCCGCCTAAGCACACGGCGCGGTCCGCGATCGGACAAGAAATTCTTGGCGCTCTGGGCTCGCGACCGATCGTGCTTGTCGGCATGAAGGGCGCTGGGAAATCCAGTTTTGGCCGTGTGCTCGCCAGACGACTGGGGTTGAAATTCGTCGATGCAGATAAGGAGATCGAGGCAAAGACTGGCAAGTCCATAGCTAAGATCTTCGCTGAGGATGGGGAGGTGCATTTCAGAGATCTTGAGATGAAAGAGATAAAGAAGTCGCTCGAACAAGGGCCGAAGGTGCTCGCAACCGGCGATGAAACGTTCATGTTCGAGGAAATTCGGCATCTTGTCAGTGGGAAGGCGGTCTCAATCTGGCTCAATACCCACGAAAACGTAATCAGGCGTAATCAGAGGCACGAGCGTCTCAAGACTAAAACCGACGATCAAGACCAGTCCGTCACAGACCTGATGCGCGTGCGTAATCCTGTCTATCAACTTGCCGATCTCACGATTGCCCCGCAGCACCAGCGAGATCTTAAGAGTGCGGATGCTTGCCTGAGCGCGTTGCACGCCCACCTATGCGGCGAGGGCAGGGAAGCCTAAACTTGTGTCGCGCCATGGGTAAGGACGGTGATGGCGTAGGTCAGCATGCATCCCGCGTCGATACCCTGGGCGATATAAGGGTTTTTCGGATAGTTTGAACGATACAGAACTGTAGATGTGGCGAAGGCAGCGCGGTGCGGCGCCCTTCAGCGGCACAGTTAAAAGTTGCGCAGTTCTGGACCGGACATCGGTCAATGGAACCAGGTGCCGTTCGAGAGTTGGGCGGCCAGAACGTCGAGTCCTTAGCAGGAGACGGATGCGCCTTTCCAGCACCAGGCATCAATACAGTCTACGCCCGCTTGCGGCTCGCTACAGTCAGCCGGCGCTGTGGCCGAGCAGGCCGACAATCTCCCCGACCCTTCTCGTCCGACGCGCGTATGGATCAGCTACCGTCGGCAGTCGGTCGGTGAACGTTCGTCGTGCGCATTGCCCATGTGCACATCGCCAGCGGCTCAGCAGGAGTTTCACTGTCACCGACTAACCCTGGGTCGGCAGATCCTTGAGGCTGCGGCGGGACCAGCCATGCCGACTTCGGCTTCGCCGTCCACAATCAGGGCAGATGCCGATCGCGGATCCCGCAGCCGAAACAACCCACCCGTCGTCAAACAGTGAGCGCGACACCCAGTATCTTGACCCCTGGGCCGGGCGACCATTTCGATTTCGTTCGCATGCCCCCATAGCCACAACCTCGCTAACGGCCGATGAACCACACAAAGTGAGGAAGACCCTAATTAAATGCGACACACGACCTGATCACCAGCCCGGCCTTCGTCGTCATCAAGGCCGCCGACGACGAGTTCCATGACAAGACCACGGCACCCAACCAGCTCTGGCAGACAGACTTCACTTATTTGAAGGTCATCGGCTGGGGATGGTTCTACCTGTCGACCGTGCTCGACGACTTCTCCCGCTACATCATCGCCTGGAAACTGTGCTCCACGATGAGGGCCGGGGATGTCACCGACACGCTGACCATGGCGCTGCAGGCTTCCGGCTGTGACAGTGCCAGGGTCGTGCAGCGGCCGCGGCTCCTGTCCGACAACGGCCCGTCTTACGTGTCGTCCGATCTCGCGGCCTGGAAATCCGACAAAGGCATGGATCACACGCGCGGATCGCCCGCACATCCTCAGACCCAGGCCAAGATCGAACGCTGGCACCAGACGCCCAAGAACCGCATCCTACTCGAAAACTACTTCCTGCCTGGCGATCTCGAACGGCAGATCGTCGCCTTCGTCGAGCACTACAATCATTGCCGATACCACGAGAGCCTCGGCAATCTCACCCCGGCCGACGTCTACTTCGGGCGCGGCCAGACCATCATGCCGAACAGGGAAAGGATCAACAGCGGCGCTTGCTTCACGGCAAAGCCGCCGCCTAATATGAAAACCCTGATGGGCCAGAGCCTCCACAACTAGATCAGGCCGCCAAGTGTCCCAAATCTCTGGCGACGGACAATCGAACCTACCAAGTTCTATAAAGAAAATCCTGCGCTGCTCAGCCGACAACTACTCCGCCTGCGCCCTACGCCGAATGGATACCGCTCGTCGCGCACTGCCGTTTGCGACGAGCCCTTTCGCTCACCGCGCATGACCATGGGACACCAATATAGTCAGATGCGGCCCTACCATCGCGACTAAATTCCTCAAGATCCGGTCACATAAAATCGTCCTCGTACGAGTATCTGGGTGAACTTGGTGCGCTCGCGGCATCACTGCTCTCGCTATCCTCAGTTTTGCAGAGATAGAGCGGAGGTTTGTCTGCACGCTGCCATTCACCGGCACTGTTCTTCGTCCACTTCTCGGGATGCTGGGTAGGGTCAAGGACCATGCCGCCATCATCCACTTCAACAAACCCCATCGCCGCCGCGCGGGCTTGTGCTTCTGGATTAGCCGCACGCCAATTCAGCAACGGTCGTTCACCGTCCATCCGAAGTTGATGCTCCAGCAAAATATCGCCTGCATTCTCGACGAGCGGATGAGCGACCTGTAGATCCACTATGGAGGTGATCTCAGTTCGACCAGGAAATTGTTGCCGCCAATTTTCGGATTCGAACTCAGTCATGCTGAACCCGCCTTCCGTTCTCAGCAGTCCGGCACTCTGGTTTCCTAATTGGTAGCTGAAATATCGCGCTTGCTCCGTATCTCGACAAACGCCGTATTGCTTAGCAACGTCCGCAGTGCGTCTGGCTCGTGCGGATACGAATTCCGAATACTCTTGTGGATGGTCGGCGATGTGCATGATTTTATCGCCATGAAATTGCGTCACCTCACTCCTGAAAGAAGACCTGTCGATCTCCACCACCGGAGGTCTGGATTGGAGGGAATACGCCGGTGTTGCCGCCGAAGAGGAGCTGCCGCTGGAATCAGAACCGGCTAAGTGCATCCGCGCAAACATGTCCTCGAACTCTTGGGTTTCTGCATCTGCTTGCCCGCTGGCATTACGCGTGTAGTGGATATCGGACGAGCCACCAATTCGACCATACATGGCGATTTGCACTCCTATGTTTCGCAATTGAGTTCAGGCTGGTTACCGCGGCGGATCTACATATACCGCTTAGTTGACAACCAGCTGACGAAGGCATTCTCCCGGATGCACAAACCAAAATCCGAACGGAAGCCGCCTCGAGCAATGGATCGCCTATGCCACGAACAGCAAACTGGCTCCCTTGCTGCAGGCATCGGCCGCGACATCGAGGCCGTCCGGGCGGCGATCACCCAGGGAGCGAGCCCGGCTCAAGACGATCAAGCGCCAGATGTGTGGGCGCTCGGGATATCCGCTGATCAGAAGCAGGCTGCTCGCCACCGCCTGAACCACCCAAGCAGAGGGCAGATGGGAAGCTCTCCCAAATGTGCGGAAGAACCGCTCCAGCCAGCTCTATCTAATTTAGCCAGCCCGGTCAGCGCCTCAGTCGGGTTTGCAGTGCCAGCCGATCGG
>NZ_JBEPLM010000037.1:0-13731 GCF_040545255.1 Mesorhizobium shonense | reverse complement strand
CACGCCATCCTGCACTTTCGGCCAGCGGAACTCGCCATCCTCCAGCCGCTTCGCATAGAGGCAGACGCCGGTGCCGTCCCAGAAGATCAGCTTGACCCGATCCGTTCGTTTCGCCCGGAACACATAGACTGCGCCACTGAACGGATCGGCGCCCATCGTCTCGCGCACCAACGCAGCCAGCCCCTCCGCCCCCTTGCGGAAGTCCACTGGCTTTGTCGCCACCATGACCTTGACGGCGCCCGTCGGCCCGATCACGACGTTGCCTTCAGCGCACGGATCACCGCCGCAACCGTCTTGGCGTCTGCGCCGCGGCCAACCCGCATGGCGATGCCGTCGATCTCAAGCTCGATCACGCCAACGCCGCGGGTCGCCTTCCGCTTCCGCGGCTGCGCTGGACGCGTCGCCGCGGGTTCCGGAGGCGGCGCCGTCACCACCGCCGGCACGAAGGCCGGGGATTCCTGCTGCACCGAAGCGGCCTGTTTGCGCGCTTCGCGCCGCCAGGCGAAGACCTGCTGTGGCCTGAGACCATAACGCCGGGCGACTTCGGAAATGATTGCGTTCGGTTCCAGCGTCTCCGCCACGATCCGCGCCTTATCATCCATCGACCAGTGACGCCGGCCGCCAGCACCGTTGATCACCTCAAAACGCCGAGGCTGCCGCTCCGGGTCAAGCGTAAGGTCAAGTCCAGACACAAGCCTATCTCCGATCCCAATACAGGATCGGCAACCTCACAGATCGCGATCACTCCCGAAAGGTGGCCCGGAAACACCGCTTACAAAACTTCGCTATATTCTTCCATGGTTCGTCCTCCTGGCATGAGGATAGGCTCGACGAGCAACCCTCGCTTCAACACTGCCAGTGTAGGGCGAACCACCTCACAGCCGGCAACCAGAAAGGACATAAGGTCTTACCAGGCATATAGTCGACCTCCCGACGTGGGTGCTTTCGCAGGAATCCGTCTAGACTATTTTGCAGAGGAGCGAATCGAGTACCTAGGGGGCAGGGTGAGTTTTCGATCGGGCTGCTGATCCGCGCTGATCTCGCGAGCCGCTGCGGTCGACGAGCTCGATCCTGACCCTACTTGCTCAACTCATACCAAGAGTCATTTGCTTTAACGGATGTGTGCCCACTGGCGCATTCCAATGGAGGTGATCGTCTCGGGCTGGGCGATGAGTTTTCGCCAAGCCTCGCGGGCGGCCTCGATGATGTCGTTGTAGGTATCGAAGACGTGGTTCGAGAGCCAGTTCTGGCGCATGATCTGCCAGACGTTCTCGACGGGATTCAGCTCCGGCGAGCGCGAGGGCAGGAAGATCGGCGAGATGTTTCTCGGCACCTTCAGCTTGTCGGTCGTGTGCCATCCGGCCCGGTCGAGTAGGAGCACCGCGTGGGCTCCGCGCTTCACATGGCGGCTGATCTCGTCGAGATGTTGCTGCATAGCCCAGGTATCGGCATAGGGGAGCACCAGGGCGGCTCCGGCACCCCGTGCCGGGCACATGGCGTAACGCTGATCTGCGGGTTGTCGGGGTCGGGTTCCCCGGCGTGCCCATTGCCGCACGATGCCGTTCTTCTGGCCAATGCGGGCCTCGTCCTGCCACCAAATCTCGATCGGCTTTCCCTTCGGCAAGGCGGCCAGGTGCGCTTTCAGCGTGCGCGGGAAGTTTTTTTATAAGCCTCAACGATCCGGGCATCCCGCATCGGGTGACGTGGTCGGGCGCTGATGTGGCTGAAGCCGAGTTCCTGGAGCAGCGTCCCGACATAGCGATCGCAATAATCGACATCGAAACGCTCCTTGATGACACGTTGGAGATCGACACGTCGCCAACGAACCACACCGTCTACGGCCCGATCAGGGCCGTCTTCAACGATTTTGGCCAGTTCCACCTTCCGTTTGGCGGAAAGCCGACCTTTCGCGCCGCCGCTCCAACTATTCGTGAGCCCGTCCAGACCCTGCTCGTTGAAACGGTGAACCCAGTCGCGCAAAGTCTGGCGATCCATCCCTCCGATGCGGGCCGCCTCCTCACGGTTCAGGCCGTCCAGCACCGCCGCCAGCGACAGCAGACGTCGGCTTTGCTTGGCGTCTTTCGTCTGCGTCGCGAAGCGCCGCAACGCGCCCGCCGAATAGTCCGTCCGTAACTTCACCGCTGCTGGCATGGTCTGATCCGCGAATCGCTTCTGCACCAACCGAATCATGCCATCCAAAACAATGAAAGCGCCGTGAGTCACCTCATGCCGCCTTTGGTATCAGCCCTGAGACTCGACCATGTTGCCAGTGCTGTCTCGACTCTCTGATGCAATCCATCGACAAGCGCCCGTTCCTGCTGTCTGGGCGGAGTGTAGACTTCAAGTTCGTACGGGAAGCAATAGGCTTGGGCGAAAGAGTTTGTATTCATCTTTACGAGCGCAGCGTCGATCGAGTCCATTTCGCCGGCAAGTTGTGCCAGCTTGGATGCGGATACGCTCATTTTGCCGACATGAGCCTGGTCTGCCGTGCGTGGGCGCCATTTCCTGAGTTCGTTCATCGCTTTGTGGAGCCGATCGATATCCTTCAGTACCGCCAATTGCAGAGCGAACCGTTCCGCGTTCGCCCCTTCCCTCCCAGCGGCGCGGGGATCAACGGCCAAGGTCAAAGGCCGCTCGTAAGTCCTTCCGTCAACACCGAGGCGCACTCTGTATCTGCCGGGAGGGACCAGTACGCCGCGAGCGAACCCGCCATAATAATTAGCTTCCGGAACCTGCTCTGGGTCGCTGGTGCGGAAGTCCCAATAAACCCTGTTCATCCCTGCTTCGGTGGGGATCTTGTCCGAACGAACGGTGTCTGTGACATACTGGGGAGCCTGTTGCTCTTTGCTTGCTTCGATGCTCGAGAGGCGGCGGATCAGCGCGCCATGTACATCCAGGATGTCGAGAGTGACCTCTCCCCGGGGTCTTTTTATCAGCACATAGTCAATCGCGGCTCCCGGGGGCGGGTTCTTGCCAACGGCGTCGGTTGAACCGCGAAAGGTCTGGGTGCCTACCATGTAAGCGGTCTTGGGCGCTAAGAGCATGGCTTCGCGCGCTCCCGCTCCGGCAGTGATCTGGCGTAGCGGCGTTACATTGTCGAGAATCCAAAAACCGCGGCCGTGGGTTGCGACCACCAAATCATCATTTTTTACCATGATGTCGTAAATCGGAGTGGCGGGAAGATTCAATTGCAGCGGCTGCCAGTGAACTCCGTCGTCGAACGAAACGAAGACCCCGCGCTCAGTTGCGGCATAAAGTAACCCTTGGCGTGCCGGATCCTCCCGCACTGCATGGACAATGGCATCTTCGGGTAAATCGCCGGCAATGGAGACCCAGGTCCTTCCGCCGTCAGCGGTTTTGAAGCCTGAAGGCTTCCAATCATCGAGTCTGTGACTGTCGATCGCAACATACGCGGCCTCGGCATTGAACCGTGACGGCTCGATCTTCGACACGAAGGACCAAGGAGCCACCCCGCCCGGCGTGACGTTGGTCCAATGGGTGCCGCCATCACGCGTCATATTGATCAGCCCGTCGTCCGAGCCAACCCAGAGCAGTCCCTTTCTGAGCGGGGACTCGGCAAGCGAAACAATAGCATCATAGCTGCCCCAAATTGCCTTCCACTGCTGTTTGCTCTTGTCATTTCGCGTGAGGTCGGGGCTGATCGCGGTCCAGTTGTTGCCCTGATCGGCCGATTTCCACACCATCTCAGATGCGGCGTACAGCACGTCCGGATCGTGCGGTGAGAGCATCAGAGGGGAGTTCCACCAGTTGAAGCGGTGCGCGAGTTCGGCGCCCACTCCCCAGGGGTCGGGAGCAGCCGAAACGCTGATGTTCTGCCACTGTTCCTTCTGCTTGTCATAGCGGCCGATCATCTCGGCGGTCGCCGAAAAGATAATCATCGGATTGCGCGGATCCGGTATGACGAACCCAGTTTCTCCGCCGCCCGCCGGATACCACGAGCGAGGCCCGATTGCCCCTTCGCTGGAGTAGGAAGCGATTGCTATGTTCCCAAAGTCCTGCTGCGCGCCGTAGACCCAATAGGGAAAACGATTGTCGGCGCCGACATGATAGAATTGGGCGAGCGGCTGATTGTCATATGTCGACCAAGTCTGTCCTTCGTCGATTGAGACGCTGGCGCCGGCGTCGCTGCCGCTGATGATCCGACCCGGGTCGGCTGGGTCGATCCATAGATAATGATGATCATAACCAGGAAATGGTGCAGGGGCGAAACTCTTGCCACCATCCGTCGAACGCTGCACCGCAGTATTGACAATATAAATGGTGTCCGCGCAGTGGGGATCGGCAAAAACCTTTCCGTAGTACAAGGGCCTGTTCCGAATTCGCCAGTCGTCGCTAGTCCGGACCCAGTGCTCACCACCATCGTCTGATCGGTAGAGCCCTCCCCCGTCGGGCTCTCCGATTGGCGGGCTACCGAACAGCTTATCCGACCAATCGGCCTCGATCAGCGCGTAGACACGACGCGAGTCCGCGCCCGAGACCGAAACCCCGATCCGTCCTAACGGCCCGTTAGGAAGACCGTTGCCTTTTAGTTCAATCCACGTTCTGCCTCCGTCCTGCGAGCGGAACAAGCCGCTCCCAGGGCCTGCCGAGATATCCCCCCACGGACGCATGCTGACCTGCCACAGTGAGGCATAGACAATGTCGGGATTGTCCGGATCATAAGTGACATCGGCAGCGCCGGTGTTTTCGTCGCGATAGAGAACCTTTTTCCAGCTCTTGCCGCCATCGGTGCTTCTGAACACACCTCTTTGTGAATTAGGGCCGAACGGGTGCCCGATCGCAGCCACGAGCACGATATCGGCATTTCGGGGATCCACGACCAGCTCGCCAATCTGGCCGGTGTCGGACAAGCCGATATGGGTCCAGCTTTTTCCGCCATCGATCGACTTATAGACTCCTCGCCCATTGGTGATGTCGTTACGCAAAGCCCCCTCCCCGGTGCCGACATAGATTACCTGATGATTAGACGGCGCGACAGCAATCGCCCCGATTGAACTGTCGGGCACCTGATCGAAGATTGGCGTCCAATGTCCTCCATTGTCCTGCGTCTTCCAGACACCGCCCGCCGCCGCGCCGAAGTAGAAGAGACCAGGCTCACCGGGTACGCCGGTCACCGCAATCACCCGTCCCCCACGAAAAGGACCGATGTGCCGCCAGCGCAGCGCTTTGAACAGGGCAGGATCAATCCATCCGGATTTTAATGTTTTCATCAAAATGTACCTGGTTACCGATTCAGATCACCAGCCGCCCCACCGCTCCGGAAGTATTGTATCCCACCGCCGGGGCGGCCGATCTCCCGCGTGCGCGCTGCGACCCATTTCACGAATTTCATAGAGCTAGCGGCGGCGCATTGCCGCACGTCGGCGGAGCCAAACGCGGGCGGCCACCATCGCTGCGACTGCGAGCGCGACCGCAATGTAGAGCATCTCGGTGGTGCCGTCGCCCCCATCCGGGGCCACGCCAAAAATCCGCTCGATAAAATCCATGTCTGTCTCCTTCCCGGGAATGTTGAATAACGTGTCTACAGCACCGAACCGTGTGGCCCTGCAACGGAAGCGAGCTGAGCACTGCCCGCCATCTCTTGCCGTCCCGGAAATTCCGCGGATGGAGCGCGCACATGGCAGGCCACGACCCGCCCGTCTGCCATTGGCACCGATGGCGGCACCGTGGTCCGACAACGCTCGACCGCGAACGGGCAGCGCGGGTGAAACGCGCAACCGCTCGGCGGATTGATGGGGCTTGGCACCTCGCCCTCGACTGGGGCCTCCAGCCGGACACGCGTTGGGTCCGGTACTGGTGCTGCCGCGATCAGCGCCTCGGTGTAGGGATGGACCGGCTTGGTGAAGAGAGCCTCGCACGGGGCGAGTTCCACGATACGCCCCAAATACATGACCGCCACACGATGACCGATATGCTCCACAACGCCAAGATCATGCGAGATGAAAACGAAGGCAATCCCCGTTTGCTCCTGGAGGTCCATGAGCAGGTTCAGTATTTGCGCCTGCACCGAGACATCAAGCGCGGAGACCGCTTCGTCCGCGATGATGATCGAGGGTTTGAGGGACAGCGCGCGCGCAATCGCAAGCCGCTGGCGCTGACCGCCTGACAATTCCGAGGGAAGCCTGTGCATGATCTCGGGCGCAAGGCCTACCTTTTGCAAGAGCTCCGCCGCGAGGGCTTGGCGCTTTCTGTGGCCCAGACGCTCGAAGTTCTCGACGGGCTCTGTGATGATCTGAGCGGCCGTTAGCCGTGGATTTAGCGACGAATAGGGATCCTGAAACACCATCTGCATCCGACGGCGCCAATTCCGAAGCTCGTTTTTCTTCAAGCTTGCAATATCCGTTCCCTCGAGCAGCACACGGCCATTCGTCGGATCCACGAGTCGCATCAAGAGCCGTGCGACTGTGGATTTGCCGCAACCGGACTCGCCGACAATGCAGAGGGTCTCGCCCGCTCCGACAGAAAAGGAGACATCCTCGACTGCCCGCACGACCAATGGATCTCTATTGAAGATCCCCCCGCCGAGTGGATAGTGCTTGACCAGTTTCTCGACCTTCAACAAAGGAGCACTCATGCGCTCACGACGTCCTTAGCATGCCAGCAGGCGGCTGCATGATCCGCGCCGTAGTCCTCAAGAATTGGCGCCTTCTCCCAACAGACTGCGGTCGCGAACGGACAACGTGGTGCAAAGCTGCATCCGACAATAGGCTCGCGCAGGCTCGGCACGATGCCCGGAATTTCCGGCAGGCGGCGCTCTTTTCCATGTCGCCTATCAGGGACCGAGCGCATCAGAGCCTTTGTGTATGGATGCACGGGCCGCGCGAAAAGATCCGCCACCGTTGCCTGCTCGACGATACGGCCGGCGTACATCACGATCACGCGCTGGCAGGTTTCGGCCACTACGCCGAGGTCATGGGTGATGAACATCACCGCAGTTCCCGTGCGCTCCTTCAAATCGACGATCAGCCGCAGGATCTGCGCCTGGATAGTGACATCAAGCGCTGTCGTTGGCTCGTCGGCGATCAGGAGTTCGGGCAAACAAGCAAGCGCCATGGCAATCATGGCGCGCTGGCGCATGCCGCCTGACATCTCGTGGGGGTAGTTGTTCGCACGGCGTTCGGGATCCGCGATGCGCACGAGGCGGAGCATCTCTTCGGCCCTGGCCAGTGCGGTCGACCGGGAGGCGCCAGTGTGGATTTGCACCGCCTCCGCGATTTGGCGGCCGACCCTGTAGACCGGATTGAGGCTCGTCATCGGATCCTGGAAGATCATGGCGATCTTGTCGCCACGGATCTTGCGCATCTCCCGCTCTGAGAGATCGAGGAGATTGTGGCCGTGAAAACGAACCTCGCCGCCCACAGTCCTGGCGGACGACTTCGGCAGTAAGCGCAGAATGGACAGCGCCGTCACGCTTTTTCCGCAGCCTGATTCGCCGACTACGCCAAGCGTTTCGCCTTTCTTCACCTGGAAGCTGACCCCGCCTAAGGCGCGGGTGGTACTCTCTCCCCCGAAGAAGTGGGTCTCGAGATCTCGAACATCGAGAAGCACGTCGTTCTCGATTATTCTATCCTCCCTGAATTGTTGCATCAGCATCTCAGTGCCTCCGTTTCGCGCGGGGATCGAACACGTCGCGTAGGCCATCGCCGAGGAGATTAACCGCCAAAACCGTGACCGCGAGTAAGATGCCGGGAGCGAAGATCGTCAGCGGGGCGGTGGCGAGATAGAGACGCGAACTGGAGATCATATTCCCCCAACTCGGGATCTCAGGTGGTACGCCGACGCCGAGGAAGCTCAGCGCGGCCTCGGTCATGATTGCATCCGCACAGACAAGGGAGCCTTGTACCATGAGCGGTGGGATGGTACTCGGAAGAACATGTCGCCACAGAATTTTATGCAGTCGCCCACCGCCGCAGACCGCGGCGTCTACGTAGGGACGCTCCCGCACGCTTAAGACCACTGAGCGCACAAGGCGGGCCACGCTTGGCGTTTGAGGGATTGCGATGGCAGCGATGAGCATCTCAATCCCCGGCCCGGTCAGTGAGATGAGCGCGATCGCAAGTAGAAAGGTCGGGATCGACATCAAGGCGTCCATAACCCGCATAATGACATTATCAAAGCTTCGAACGTAGCCGGCGACGACGCCGATCAGCATCCCGACACACGCCGACACGAGCGCCGAAATTAATCCGACCATAAGCGATACGCGCGCGCCGTAGATCGCTCGGGCGAACACGTCCCGGCCCAAGTTGTCCGTCCCGAACCAATGTTCATCGGACGGCGGCTGCAGTCGGAAAAAGGGATCCATGTTTACTGGATCGCGTGCAAAGAGAGGGGCAGAAATCGCTAGAGCGATCAGAAGGGTCAGGAGACCCGCGCCGATCAAGACAACCGGATACCGGCGTGCAAGATGAGCGAGGCCGCCGATCCGGAACCGGTCCGGTTGCCCAGCGCTCATTAAGGAATTCGTGAACGACATGTCAGTACCTAATTCGAGGATCGACCAGCGTGTAGGCGAGGTCGACCGCAAGATTGATGAGAACGTAGATGCCCGAGATGAGGATGAGCACGCCTTGAATGATTGGGTAGTCGCGATTATTGATCGCGTCGACAACAAGCCGCCCTATCCCAGGAATGTTAAACACTGTTTCAGTCAGCACGGCACCGCTAACCAAATAAGCGAAGCTGAGGCCGATAACCGTGAGGATTGGTGCTGCTGAATTCTTCAGGGCATGGTGAAACAGCATAGCATACGGGGACGCGCCCTTGGCCGCGGCCGTACGCATGTAATCCTCAGACAGCACCTCGAGCATACTTGCTCGCGTGATCCGAGTAATGAAAGCAATATAAGCCAAACTTAACGCGATCGTAGGCAAGATTAAGCGAGCAAGCCAGGGGCCTATGCCATCGTTGATTGATGCATAGCCTTGAACCGGCAACCATCGCGTCTGAATAGCAAAGAAGTAAATAAGGCAATAGCCCACCACGAACACCGGAACAGAGTAACTAAGGGCTGAAAACGCGATCAGGACGCGGTCGAGGATGCCTCCGGCTCGCCAAGCCGCGAGGATTCCAAACGTCACTCCAACGGTTACCGAAACGAACAGTGTCGAGAGCGAGACTGAAAGGGTCGGCTGCAGTCTTTGCCGGATGAGTTGGAGAACAGGACGCCCGGCAAAAACCGACGTGCCTAAATCCCCATTCAGCAGGTTCCCCGCCCATCGCCGGAACTGCACCGGTAGTGGCGCGTTGAGTCCAAGTTGCTCCCGTATATCCGCAACAGTTTGGTCCGTGGCTGACGGTCCGGCGATGATGTCTGCGGGATCACCCGGCGCCAGCCTGACAAGTAGGAAGATGAACACCCCGACCATCGCCATAACGACGATGGCCGAGATCATTCTGCGAAAGATGTACGTAACCAAAACTCAGTCCTTTCGCATATTCCACATCAGCAAACGTCCTGCCTGCACGCCGAAAAGGCCAGTGAGGTCCTTTCGGTATGCCGTTAGCGTGGGAACTTGCCCCAAGTAAGCCGTACTCGCATAGTCCCACCAAATCTGCTGCATTTCGCGTGCCAGAGCGCGGTGCGCTTCGATTTCTGTGACATCCGCCCATTTAGCTCGAAGAACCTCATATTGGTCGGCCTGAGGCCAGCCAACCCAGCCCTGTTCGCCATTCATTGCCATGATTGCAGCAGAGTTGGGATTAGTTAGTGAGAAGTCCGGAAGGAAGCTGATAAAAATGCTCCAGCCACCGTTTTCAACCGAGTCTTTCTTAGCCCTCCTGGCAACAAGGCCAGCCCAATCGCTAGATGCTAGTTCGACGTTCAATCCGATCTTACGAAGTTCCGACGCCAAGAATAGCGATGCATTATGGCCCTCAGTCCAGTCGGCGGGGTCGAGAATAACAACTTTCTCGCCAGCATAGCCAGCCTCTTGTAGTAGTTGTTTGGCCTTCTCCGGGTCGCCGCCCTTCTGGAACCAGTTGGTGTTTGCGTCGTTGGAAAATGGCGTATTGATTCCAAACAATGATGTCACATTGCGATTGCCCTTTAGAGATGGATTAATGACACTCAGGAACGCATCTTGATTAATAAGATGCAGCACCGCCTGCCGGGCCTTCACGTTGTCAAATGGCTTCTGAAGACAATTCATACGCAAGAAATAGTCGGAACCCGACTTGTATAGATTTTCGAGCACAAGGTTCGGGTCACTTTCGACGACAGGGAAAAGATCGGCGGGAGGCTCAACGAGGACATCGACTTCGCCGGCTTGCAGCGCAGCCATGGCCGTTTGCGGATCGGGGAGCTTAACCCAAACTACGCGGCGAGCCCTAGCGATTTTGGCCCCGGCCAGTTCGTCGGGAGCATCGTCGCGCGGGACGTAGCCATCATACTTGTCAAAAGTGATGCTCGCTCCGGGTGCATAGAGTTCCTCATTAAATTTAAATGGCCCGGAACCAATATGCGTGGTTACCGCATCCGTAGGAGGGTGACGAGCATCTTGTTCACGCAGGATGAAAAGCGGGTACGTGACAACCTGCGCAAGTTGATCAATCAGCACTCCGAGCGGTTTCTTTAATGTGATTACGAAGGACTTTTCGTCGAGCTTTGAGACATCCTTCATGCGCTCATTCACGAGTTGCCCGCCGGGCGTTTGGAACCAACGGCGTAACGAAGCAACACAATCCGCAGCCGTCACCGGGGTGCCATCGTGCCAGCTTAGCCGATCACGAAGGGAGAAGGTATAGGTCTTCTTGTCGTCGGACACACTCCAACTATCCAACATTTGCGGCTGCGGAACAAGCTTTGAATCGAGTCCAAATAACATATCGTAAACACCGAACGCGTAGTCGACAGTATTCGAGTCAGTCGTTGTGTATGGGTCGAGAATTGTGGGCAGACTTCTTGACCACCTCACCGCGTCTCCTTCGGCATCGGCTTGAGCTCGAAGTATTGAAGGAAACGACAAGGTCGCTCCCACGGCTATTAGGCCCGTATTGACAAGTGTCCGCCGAGTGATATTCATTTCCTCAGTTCCCCTTTGTAACTAATATCTCATGGATGTGAAGCAGCCCCGTCATCTCCGGCCACGATCTCCCACTTGGCCGGCTTTTTATAGGGCAACTCCATGATGTGCCGGACCTCTCCTATTCTGCCATCCGAACCTCAGAAACTCACCGATGGAAAGCGATATTTGCTATTCAATTCTTTGTGTAAGAGGCTTCGATCCGTGGCTAGGCTAGGGTTGTCCGCTTTCAATCTAAGCCATACCTTCCGCTAAGCGACAAATAGCTCAGAACTATTGTAGGCATAGATGGCATCTATTCATGTGCCTCTCCTTCGCGCCAATCGACGCAATGAGATAATTGCCTTGCGCAAAGGCAGCCACAAACACGTATTTCGCCTCGTTCAGTTTATAGATGGAAGGCCGATCGCAGGTATAACAGGTATAAGCGGGGTGCTGTCTCAAATCGCAAATCGGCGCGCTGCCTGAGTTTTGGCTAGTTTGCCCGTCGAACCTGTTGGACGGCAGAATTCCGATCGAAATGCTCAAGGAGGATCGGATAGCAACGGTTAGCTCCGCAGCAGAAACGTCTGCAAAGGTCTGTGATGAACAGAGCACTAGGTGAACGTTATATACAATATGTGCAATTATGCGGGTGCTGGTGTCATTTATATATTTAACTGCTAAATAAGCTTCGGATTACCGCAGTTATAGGAATCTGTAGTTTGTTATACGCAAACAAGATATTACAACCGCGGGCTTTGCCCTGGGCGAAGAAGCCGTCGCGGCTGCGCAATTCGCCGAGCTGGGCTGGATCGGAGGCGAGACGCCGGGCCGCACTCGTCGCGTCGTCGCGGGCGATGATCTCGTCGAGCCGCGCCGTGGCCGCCTTCGGATCGCGATAGGCTGTCTGCAGGTAGATCGTGCGGTCAGCCAACTCGCGCCGCACCTGGGCATCCTCCGAAACAGCGGCGGCCACGCTCCTGTCGCCAAGGCCACTGCGGAGACTGTCGCGGCGAATGCCGTCGGCGCCCTGCCCGTCGAAAGCCGGCACGAGAATGTTGCCCTCGGTCGACCGCGCCGCGTGACCTGCCCCGTGATTGGGCGACTCGTTTCCGGTTGACGGTGCAGCCTCCCAGGTGCCGGCAGGCCGGGCGGCGTCTGCGGTGCGCTCCATCATTCCCTCTTTGTTAGTGGCATCCTTCCGCGCGCCCCTTCATGAGGGGGCGCCTGTGCCTAGTTTGGTCTTTTGCTCGGGCGTCAGCTCATCCGCTGTCGCATAAGCCACTGACGCCGACTTGATCTCGTTGCGGCCGATCTGGCGTGCCGGTTGCCTGAGATCGCGCGCCGTCTCGGTCGCCACGAACGCTTTTGCGCTTTCCCGTTGCCTTGTCACGCGACATAGCTCGAGATCGCCCGGCAGTGATGCGTGTGCATGAGATAGGTGTGATCGAATAGATCGTGCCGGCATAGCCGTGCCGGAAGCCGTTAAGCTCCGATGCGTTCCACTCGACCTTCGCCCCTCCCGGCCCGCGGCCGCCTCGAGCGTCACGCCGATGCGGCCGAGATTGCGATCGATCTTCGTAATGACGCCGGCATTGCCGTTATAGATGCCGACGCCTTTCAGCGTGTCGGTGAACTGTAACCGATCACCCACCGCCATGTTTGGTCGTGAAGATAAGATCCTCGCCGAGCTCACCGCGCTGTTTCCGGACCCCGCGCGGATCCTTGTTCAGGGCATCGACATCCCGTGGTATAGGCGAACACGAACTGCGATGCGTTCGGATCCACCGCCGTATCCTTCGCCCACTGCTCGACCAGCTTTGCGCCCAGTTCCTCCTGCTTCGATGTCCAGATGACGGACTTGTTCCGGGCGAAGGCACGCAAGGCTTGCTCGAACCGTCCGTCCGCAAGATCCCGCGCCGCCTCGCGCTGCCAGTCGGCATTTTGCCGCGTGACCTGCGTAACTCGGTCGAGCCGTGCTCCTTCTTTTCAGTTCGGTGAAAAGCCCCGCCGCGCTCGATCGAACCTAGCTGCCGATCGTCCGGCCAGAATGACTTTGGCGCCGGAGAGCCGCGCCTCGCGCAACACCTCGCCAGTCACCTTCGCATCCATCATCGCGGCTTCGTCGACCGCGACAAGGGTACGGCGGTCCCAAGCCTTCCTGCTTAATCTGTTTCCGGCCGAAAGTCGCTGCAATTCGCCTGCGCGTTGGTGAGTGAGCCAGCAAGCATGGCCTTTTCGAGGGAAGAATTTTCCAGCGTTCCGGGGATAGGCACTGTCGATGCCTGCGATAGTTCCGACCTATTTGTCCTCCCCACTTGGCAGAAGTACTTCAGAGAGCAGAAGAGTTTTTGGTCGGCGCGATAATTGCCGAACAGCGCATTTGGGGATGCGCTGTCGCCGAGTTTATACAATCCAAAGGAGACTTCCACATGAAAGCAAAGAGATGGTTTTTCGAGGAGCCCCTAGCTCAGGCGGATCCCGAAGTGGCGCGGTACATCTTGGCAGACGAGTCGAGGCAGCGTAGCCAGGTGGAATTGATCGCCCCGAAGAATTACATGAGTAAAGCGGTGCGGGAAGCGATGGGGTCAATGGTGGTATTCACCACAGTTGAGGGCTATCCGGGAAAGCGATACCACGCCGGCGTCGAAAACGTCGATGCCATTGAACGCCTCGCTATAGAGCGAGCCAAGGCGATGTTCGG
>NZ_JBEPLM010000036.1:0-17946 GCF_040545255.1 Mesorhizobium shonense | reverse complement strand
TTGGCCATGCAGACCGGCAGGTTGCCGTAGCCGGCCTGCTCCCAGGCATGCAGCTGGTCGCGGATCGACTTGTCGGCGATCGCCTCGTCGCCGCGGTAGATACGCTTGACGATGGTGTTGACCTTCTCGAACAGCGGCATCTCGTCGGGATAGAGCGGCGAGAACTGCGAGGCACCGGACTCGGCAAGCTTGACCACTCTGTGGGCCAGATCCTCGATGCCCGCGGAGCCTTGCGCCCAGTGCTTGCACAGGATCGCATCCGCCCCCATCGAGGCGACGAAATCCTTCAGTGCCCTGATCTCGGCCTCGGTGTCGGTGGTGAAGTGGTTGATCGCCACCACCACCGGCACGCCGAACTGGTGCACGTTCTCGATGTGGCGGCCGAGATTGAGGCAGCCCTTCTTGACCGCCTCGATGTTCTCCTTGCCGAGGTCTTCCTTCTTGACGCCGCCATTCATCTTCATGGCGCGCACGGTGGCGACGATGACGGCCGCCGCCGGCTTCAAGCCCGCCTTGCGGCACTTGATGTCGAAGAATTTCTCAGCGCCGAGATCGGCGCCGAAGCCGGCTTCGGTGACGACGTAGTCGGCGAGCTTCAGCGCCGTCGTGGTGGCGACGACCGAGTTGCAGCCATGCGCGATGTTGGCGAACGGGCCGCCATGCACGAAGGCCGGGTTGTTCTCCAGCGTCTGCACCAGGTTGGGCTGGATGGCATCCTTCAAGAGCACCGCCATGGCGCCGTCGGCCTTGAGGTCGCGGGCATAGACCGGCGACTTGTCGCGGCGGTAGGCGACGATGATGTCGCCGAGGCGCTTCTCGAGGTCCTTGAGATCGGTGGCGAGGCACAGGATCGCCATCACTTCCGAGGCGACGGTGATGTCGAAGCCGGCCTCGCGCGGGAAGCCGTTGGCGACGCCGCCCAGCGAGCAGATGATGTCGCGCAGCGCCCGGTCGTTCATGTCCATGACGCGGCGCCAGGCCACGCGGCGGATGTCGATGCCGAGCTCGTTGCCCCAGTAGATGTGGTTGTCGATCAGCGCCGAAAGCAAGTTATGGGCGGTGGTGATGGCGTGGAAGTCGCCGGTGAAGTGGAGGTTCATGTCGTCCATCGGCACCACCTGGGCGAGGCCGCCGCCGGCCGCACCGCCCTTCATGCCGAAATTCGGGCCGAGCGAGGCCTCGCGGATGCACACGATCGCCTTCTTGCCGATGCGGTTCAGGCCGTCGCCGAGCCCGACCGTGGTGGTCGTCTTGCCTTCGCCGGCGGGCGTCGGGTTGATCGCGGTGACGAGGATCAGTTTGCCGTCCTTGTTGCCCTTCACCGATTTGATGAACTCGGCCGAGACCTTCGCCTTGTCGTGGCCGTAAGGCAAAAGGTGCTCGTATGGGATACCGATCTTGGCGCCAATCTCCTGGATCGGTTTTTTCTTGGCAGCGCGAGCTATTTCAATGTCGGTTTTGAATTCGGCCATGGGTCTTTGCCTCGAGATCGGGTTGCGGGGAATGTATGCTGTTTCTAGAACTGTGGCCTCGGCAGGTTGCTGGCGAGGTAGGCTGAGGTCAGCGTGTTGGCCATCAGAAGCGCGATCGTCATTGGCCCGACGCCGCCGGGCACGGGCGTGATCGCGCCGGCACGGTCCGCCGCCTCAGCGTAGGCGACGTCGCCGACCAGGCGGTTCTTGCCATTGCCCTTCTCCGGCGCGGTGACGCGGTTGATGCCCACGTCGATCACAGTGGTGCCTGGCTTCACCCACTCACCCCTGATCATTTCCGGCCGGCCCACCGCCGCCACGAGGATGTCGGCGCCACGACAAAGCTCGGGCAGATTCTTCGTCCGGCTATGAGCAACGGTAACGGTGGCGTTCGCGGCAAGCAGAAGGTTGGCCATCGGCTTGCCAACGATGTTGGAGCGGCCGACGACGACTGCATTGAGACCGGAAAGATCCTTGCCATGCACGCGCTCGATCAGCAGCATCGAGCCGGCCGGTGTGCAGGGTACGAAAGCCGTCTCGAGCTCACCGGTGCCAAGCTTCCCGACATTGACAAAGTGGAAGCCGTCGACGTCTTTCTCCGGCGCAATCGCCTGGATGACCTTGCCCGCATCGATGTGATCCGGAAGCGGCAACTGCACCAGAATGCCATGGATCGTACGATCACGATTCAAGATATCGATAAGATCGATCAGGTAGGCTTCGCTGGTGTCCGCGGGTAGCGTATGTTGCAACGAATTGAAGCCGCATTCCTTCGCCGTACGCGACTTCGCAGCCACATAGACCTGGCTTGCCGGATCCTCCCCGACGATGATGACCGCAAGACCGGGCGTTACATCCTTCGAAACAGCCAGGTCGTTGCTCGCGCTGGTGACCTTTGCGATCACATCGGCGGCAACAGCCTTGCCATCGATCACTTCAGCCATCGCCTCTCTCCCTCTTGAGAATGAAATACGGCATCGCTTTGCCGTCGAACGTCGAAAATCAAGTTGCAAAACCCTGCAATTATTCGGGCTGAAAGTCAACTATAAGGAAAGAAAAATTCATATGAAGAAAAAGAAGTTTTCGCCTCGTCTGCCTCGATCAGTTGGCGGCAGCTACGCCAGGCCTTTCACGGATCAAAAAGGAAGTCACCGCCTGGCCCTTGCAGGCGGTGACTAAGCAACCGCGGTTCAACGCGGCCGGGAGGAGGGAACGTTCCCCGGTTCAAAGATGATCAGGCTCTCGCCGATCACAGTACGAAGATCCGGTCGGCGATCAGCACCACGATAAGGCCGGCCGCCAGCGTCGCGTAAGGCAGGAGTCCGGCTTTCTTGGCTCTGAGATCGGTGGATTTCATGCCGAGATCGTCCAGCATGTGATCGGGGAACTTGCCGCCGTCCTGAATGTAGTGCCGGAAGCAGAATACCGGGAGGATCAGTGCCGCGGTGATCAGGCCGGCCCACAGCGCCATCGGATTCCAGACCTTGGCGCCGGCACCCATGAAGATGGCGTTGACATAGGCGAAGATCGCCCCGATCCCCAGCAGCCAGGTCGGCGCCTTCCAGGGCCGCTCGATATGGCCGTTGTCGATGCGGTGGATCCAGCCGGCGTTGAGGTTGAGGAAGTTGAAGATGATGTAGCCGCAGTTGGACACCGCGAGGATGAAGAAGAAGCTCGTCGCGTCGGCCGAGGCGATGGCCAGCACGATAAGGTTGAAGCAAAGGTCGGTCCACATCGCCCGCGTCGGCGCGCCGTGCTCGTTGACGTGGCTCAGATAGCGCGGCAGCCAACCGTCGACGGAGCCCTGGTAGAGCGTGCGCGAGGAGCCGGCCATCGCTGTCATGATGCAGAGCACCAGCGCCAGGATCATCAGCATCACCAGCAGGCTGTGAATCAGGTTACCGCCGCCGACCATGCTGGCCAACGCATCAGCGACGCCCGAGCCATCGACGATTGGCGTCGCCAGCATGCCGTTCAAGCCCAACACGCCCTGGAAGGTGAACGGAACCAGGATGAACAGAAGCATACAGAGCAGGCCGGAATAGAAGATCGCCTTGAAGGTGTCTGTGCCGGGGTTCTTGAACTCCGACGTGTAGCAGACGGCGGTCTCGAAGCCGTAGGTCGACCAGGCGGCGATGAACATGCCGCCGAGCGCCAGCGTCCAGCCGGCGATGTTCCAGGTGCCGGGATCAGGCGCATAGGCGGCGGCCAGCGGGACCAGCGGCGAGAAGTTCGCCCAGTCGATCTGGCCGGTGAAGATCGGCACGACACCGACGATCAGCATCGGGATGATGACGAGCAGGCCGATATACTTCTGCACACTGGCGGTGCCCAGGATGCCGCGGTGCTGGATGGCGAAGATGATCAGCATCAGCACGGCGCCGATGAAGAAGGTCGCGTTCAATGAGAAGCTGACGGGCCCAAGCGTGTGGCTGAAGAGCGACCAGCTGCGGATCGCAGGCGTTGCGGCAGCCGTCACCGCCGCGATGGCGTCGGCCGCGCTCGTCCCGGCATGCGTCCCGATGTAGGCAATCACCTGCGGAGAGCTCTCGGTGAAGACCGGAACCGGCGCCAGCGCATTGAGGATGTAGGCGGCGGCGATGGAGCAGCCGAGCGACAGCACCGGCGACCAGGCGAACCAGTTGCACCACACCGACAATGGCGCGATGAACTTCGAATAACGCAGCCAGGCGGTCGCACCATAGACCGAGGCGCCGCCGGACTTGTTGGGAAACAGACCGGCGATTTCGGCGTACGTGAACGACTGCAGGAAGCCCATGATCATGGACACGGTCCAGATCAGGAAGGCCAGCTTGCCAGTCGTTCCAGCAATGCCGCCGATCGAAAACAGAACGAGGGCGGGGACGCCGCTTGCCACCCAGAAGGCGCCTCGCCAGTCAATGCTCCTATGCAACTGCCCCGCGGCTTCCACCGCGTAAGTGTCAGATAAAGCGCTCATGGCCTTTTTTCCCATTGTTAGAGGTTGAGTGTTCCTGCGATCCGGCTTCCCTTTGCCGGTTATTCTGTTTCCTACCAGGCTTGTTTTTTTCATTTCAATAAAGGCTGTTGACGATCCTCCGTATCGTCAGGCGCTTCCCACCCCCCATTCCCCTAGATCGTTGACCAGCGTCAGTGCGACACGGCGGAATGCCAGGCGCATCTTGTCTACCTGCGGGCCTGAAAGCCGCATTTCGGTGATGGCTCGATCCATGAGAGCCAGCCAGTCCTCGGCGTCGCCCGCCGAGATCGGCACATGCGCGTGCATGAGACGGACGTCCATGTGCCCGTGCTTTTCCAGATAGTGACGACGCCCGCCGAGAAAGCCGCACAGAAAGTTGAACTGTTCCTCGCGGGCATGATTGACGCCGTGTCCGCGAAAATGCAGTCGCAGCAACGCCTCTCCGCGAGGATCGGTCTCGATCAGGTCGTAGAAGCAGTCGACCAGACCGCGCAAAGCCGTTTCGCCGCCGATCTGCGCAAGAAGAGTTTCCTTGGCTGCTACTGGTTCCATATGCGTCAGGACTGTGGACGGGTTTTCTTGGGATCATAGTGCGATAGCGGGACGATCGTGGCCGGCAGCCGCTTCTGGTGCCCGTCGAGCTTGCCGATCTCGACCTGCGTGCCGACATCGGCATGGGCCACGTCGATGCGCGCCAACGCAATGTTCTTGCCGAGGATCGGCGAACGCATCGACGATGTGACCTCGCCGATCTGCGCGCGCCCAAGATGGATGCAGTCGCCATGGCCGACCGCGACGGCCCCTTCGATGTCAAGCCCGACCATCTTGCGCGATGGATGCTCCTTGCGCCGGATCAGCGCGTCGCGCCCGATGAAATCGTCGGCCTTGGACTTGAGCGGCACGGTGAAGCCGATGCCCGCCTCGAATGGGTCGGTCTGATCAGAGAAGTCATAGCCGGCGAAGATCAATCCGGCCTCGATCCGAACCATATCGAGGGCGGACAGGCCCATTGGCGTCAATCCGTGTGCCGGCCCCTCGGCCCAGATCGCGTCGAAGACCTCGCCCGCGTGCCTGGGGTGGCACCAGACCTCGTAGCCCAGCTCGCCCGTGTAGCCGGTCCGCGACAGCACGACAGGTAGGCCCTGGTCATCACCGATGCGGCCAACGGTGAAACGGAACCAGCCGAGTTCGGCGATCGACGGCTGATGCGGCGGCGTCCAGATCACCTTCTTCAGCAGCTCGCGGCTTTCCGGCCCTTGCACGGCAATGTTGTGCAGTTGGTCGGTGGAACTACGGACCAGGACGTTGAGGCCGAGCTTTTCCGCCTGTTCGCGCAGCCATATGCCCGAATACTCGTCGCCGCCGACCCATCGGAAATTGTCCTGACCGAGGCGGAACAACGTGCCGTCGTCAATCATTCCGCCATGCTCGTAGCACATGGCGGTATAAACGATCTGGCCGACCGCCAGCTTCTTCACGTCACGCGTCAGCGTGTACTGGAGCAGCGCTTCCGAATCCGGCCCCGTCACCTCGAACTTGCGCAGGGCAGAAAGGTCCATCAGCACCGACTTCTGTCGGCAAGCCCAGTACTCCTCGATCGGCCCGGCTTCTGCGTAGCGGTTGGCCAGCCAGTAGCCGCGATATTCCACGAAGTTGCGGGTCAGCTTGGACAGGCGGTCGTGAAACCCGGTTTCCTTGGTCATCTTCGGCTCCGAATCGGGAGTGGCGCGGATCGCCACGGCGCGTTGGAATTTCTCCGCCCCTGAATAGGTGCGCACATGGATGTCGGTCGGATTCCAGCCATTGGCCGCCGTCGTGTCGTCAGGGCAGGCGGAGTTGACGCATACGAGGTCGGTCAGCGCCCGCAAGAGCACGTAGTCGCCCGGCCGCGACCACGGCTCGTCGGCATACATAACGCCATGCACGTCGACCCCGGTGTTGAAGAAGAAGTTGGCCGCCATCCAGCCGCCGCGCGGACCGACGCCGTATGAGCCGAGCGCCTTGTTGAAGTTTTCCGTGCAGTTGATATGGCCGGGATAGCCGATATCGTCGTAATATTTTGCATAGCACGCCAGCGAGAAGGCGTCGTGGCGACCGCAAGTGTCCTGCACGACCTCGACCAGCGGCAGGAAGTCCTGATCGTAGTACTTCGAATGCAGGCCAGGCAGCGGATAGGCATGCCCCATCGCGCTGCGCGTGGCGGTGACGTCGAGCGCATGCTCATTTCCGCTGTCCAATTTGCGTGCCGAGAAGCATTGGAAATCGGTGCACTGGCGTCCGTCGACATCGATGATCTGAATGTAGTCCCCGGCTTTGACGAAATAGGCCTCCGCCGTCGATGAGTGCACGCGAAGCTCGAGAACCGGATCGGCAAGCGGATCTGGCAAATCCCGGGAGGTCTCACGCAAGCGAACCGTCGCGCGCCGCACGAGGACGCTCAGGGGCGTTGCAGTCTTCTGGTCGTCCGGCGCCATGTCGGTTCCCGGCGCGGCGATGACGAGCCAGCCGCCGCGCTGGACGGTCAACTCGACTTGGGTCTTCGGTGGCGTTGTCGCTTCGAAGAAGCGAATCCCGCCCGCCGCAGCGAGGTCGATACCACGGATCTCCAGCGCCGTGCGCAGCCGTTGCAGGCTGCGGTCCTGACTGACTAGCAGCGCCTTCAAACCCGCAGCATCCGAGTTCGGACCATGGCCGACCATGCCGGCGTCAATGCGGCCCGACGCGTCGGCCACGACCACCTCGCAGATTTGGCCGCCCTCATCATTCGTTACGGTGATGCTGTCGCCTGCCGCAATGTCGATCAACATCGCTCCGGCGCCGCTGACGATGTAACGCTCGGTGCCGGCCGGTAAGGTCAATCCTGCGGGACGGATGATGCGGCTCGCCTGCGGCGGTCCACCGCGGACGGGAGGGTAGATCGTGTTTAGCATCGTTTCCTCCTCGCTGAGCTGGGGCTCAGCTGCTTCGTCGGCTACGCGGTCATCGACAACCTGTGTTGGGATACATCTGTGCAGTTCAGGCCCAGCAGCGCCGGGTCCATCAGGTCGGCGTGCCCGTCCTCTCGGGCGGACAGTCGTGTCTGATGCGGAGCGCATCCGTAGGCTTCGCGATAGACTTTGGAAAAGTGCGACGGCGAGATAAAACCGCAAGCCACCGCAACTTCCACGACTGGCAAGTTGGTGCTCACAAGAAGCAGCTGCGCGCGTTCCAGACGCAGCTCCATGTAGTATCGGTTCGGTGAGCGCCCCAACTCTCTGTCGAAAAGCCTTTCGATCTGCCGGCGCGATATTCCGCTTAACGCGACAAGATCGTCGACCGGCATAGGATCGTCCAAGCTTTCCTCCATCAGGCCAATGACCTTCATCACTGCCTTGTGGTTGAGCTTGACACGAGAATGGAGGGGCAGGCGCTGTCGCTCCCCGGCTGAACGCATTCGGTACGCGATTGCTTTTTCGCAGACGCGGTTGACGACGACTGAGCCATGGTCGCGTTCCACCAAGTTCAGGAACATGTCGAAAGGTGCATCCCCACCCGAACAGGTATGCAGATCTCCATCATGTTCAAAGGCCGTCTGGGTGGACTCTATCCCCGGAAACTGCTCGCAAAATAAAGGAAGCTGCTCCCAGTGAACGGCGCACCGACGCCCGTCCGCCAATCCAGCCCGCGCGACAACGACGGTGCCACTGCCGATGCAAACGAGGGGAATACGGCGCATGCGGCATTCCCTTAGCCAGGCATCGAGCTGCCTATTTGGGCGGGGGATGCCGCTGCCGCCGCAAATCACCGCGGCTGACGTTGAGTTTGACTTTTGGGTTCTCTCGCGTTCAGCTCTCAACGTGGAGTCGATGCCGACGGTCATTCGGCAACTCGACATCACGGGTTGCCCGTCTTCAGATATGACTTGCCAGCTGTAGACGGTTTTCCCGATTGCTTCGTTGGCTAACCGCAGCACTTCGACCGCGCAAGAGAACGCCTGAAGCGAGAAGCCAGGCAAGAGGTAGAAACTGAACGACCTATGTGCGGTCTGTGTAGTCAGCATCCCGGCTCCTCCTTATTTTTGCCCTACTCAGCGTGTGCTGACCAGGGCCCGTCTCGTCATCTGCCCGGAACTGCTCCCAACGCGGCAAGGGGAAGTGAACGGTCCGCAGGGCTTCTGGAAAAGTCGCTGGGCAACGAAGCTCAGTTGCGCAGATAACTCTGCATTGTGTCGTCCAGCGCGTCTTTCCACGGCGTGTGATGCTGCGGCGCCATGGTACCGGTCATGACCGATTTGTAGCTGTTGTTGCGGAAGCCCATGATGTCCTTGGCCTTATGCTTCTTCCATTGGAAGAAAGCTTCGTCGGCACCGTCGACATCAAAGCTTGGATAGTCGGTCTCGGCGATCAGCTCCTTGATATAGCTGCCCTGGTAGCGGATCGCGTCATAGCTGTCCTCTCCCGCATCCTCGGCCGCCACCCGCTTCTCGACGTCGGCAATCAGCTCGTCCTTGGATGCAGGCAGCTTGATCCTGCCGAGGATAACGTCGCGCGCCCACCAGGCCTGCGCATCGAACATATTGAAGGTATACCACTGGTCCTGCATGCCGAGATAAAACAGCGTCGGATTGTGGACGTAGACGACACCCTTGTAGAGGTCAGCCGTGGCCAACCTGTTCGCGGTGCGCAGCCGCAATTCGTCCGACATGAACGGGAAATGGTGCTTGTAGCCGGTACACAGGATGATCGCGTTGACGGTCGCCGTCGAGCCATCCTTGAAGGTTGCGACGTTACCTTCGACCTTGGTCAGCAGGGGCACCTCTTTCCAGTTGGCCGGCCATTTGAAGCCCATGGCCTCCGTCCGGTGGCTGACCGTGACGGACTTGCAACCGTACTTCCAGCACTGGGAACCGATATCCTCGGCGGAGTAGCTGGTTCCGATGATTAGTATGTCCTGACCGACAAATTCTCGTGCATCGCGGAAGTCGTGAGCATGGAGGATACGGCCATTGAATGTCTCGAATCCGGGGAATTCCGGCACGTTCGGAGTCGAGAAATGCCCCGACGCGACGATCACGTGGTCGAACTCTTCCGAGTAGGATCGGTTATTGGGAAGATCGTGCACACGCACGGTGAACTTGCGGGTCTCAGCGCTCCAGGTCACATACCTGACAACCGTAGAAAAACGGATCCACGGGCGGACGCCAGCCTTCGTCACGCGCCCTTCGATGTAGTCAAACAACACGGCCCGGGGCGGATAGGAGGCAATCTGCTTGCCGAAGTGCTCCTCGAAGGAGTAGTCGGCGAACTCGAGGCCCTCCTTCGGGCCGTTGGACCAGAGATAGCGATACATCGAGCCATGCACCGGCTCGCCAAATTCGTCCAGGCCCGTGCGCCAGGTGTAGTTCCACAACCCTCCCCAATTCCTCTGCTTTTCGAAGCAGACGATTTCGGGAATCTCGGCACCTTTCTGCGCCGCGGACGCAAAGGCGCGCAACTGAGCCAAGCCGGACGGGCCGGCACCGATGACGGCAATCCGTTTCTTCATCATGATTCTCCCATTGGTCTGAACCGGTTTTTGTTGGATTGGTTCTTTTGGTTCAAACCAGTTATGATCGAAACGGCAAACTTGTCAACTAATATTCATGGAAGGAAAATGAATTTGCACCGGAATTGGCCTCGGTCTATGAACGGTCGGTGAGGAGCGCCCATGAACGCCGCCAGCCTAGTGCAACGACTTGCAGTGAACGCCCAGGTCAAACGGCTGGGCGTCGGCGCACAACGAGTAGTCAAAGTAGGCTTTCTCGGGCCGCTCAGCGGGCCTGTCAGCTCTTGGGGGCTGCCGGGACTGAACGGCTGCCGCATCTGGGTGGACTGGATCAATCGCACTGGCGGAATGCTCATCGGCGGGACGCGGCACAACGTCCAACTATTGGCCGAGGACTGCGGCTATGAACCCGATCGGGCAGCGGTAGGGGCTCGGCGCCTCGTGCAGGATCACGGGGTAGGGCTGCTGATGATGCACGGAGGCGACACGTTTCGTCCGGTCCAGAACTATCTCATGTCGCGCAAGATCCTGACCTCGACGCTGCTGCCGAGCGATCTTTCGCCCGACACGCCGTACCTGATCGCGCCCAGCGAGATCCACCCCCTCTACAACGTCACGGCAGTCGAATGGCTTGGACGCAACCGCCCCGACCTGCGCCGCGTTGCGATGTGCAGCCAGACGGATGCGCTGGGCCTGCCTTCGCTGGCTACCTATCGCGCCGCCTTTGCGGCCGAGGGGATCGCGTCGGTGGGCGAGATACGCTACGCGCCGGAGGCCACGAACGCCGACGAAATCCTGCGCGCAATGCTGGCCGGCAATCCCGACATTTTGTGTTGGTGCACGAGCTATGAGCCAATGGTTCACGCGCTGACCGAGGCTGCTTTCCGGTCGGGATTCCGGGGGCAGATCATTTCTTGTACTGCCGACTATTATCGGCGGCTTGTCGACCGGACATCGATCGATTTCATGGAGGGCTTTCTGTTCCAGTTCCCGGATTTCGACGATCCGGAGCTTCGCGACAAGGCCTTCTTCTTCAATCGTCCAGCCGAGTTCTTCGCGGAATACAACCGGCGTTTCCCGGACAGCTGGAGCGCGGTTTCCTGGGAATACGTTGCCACGCTCGACCTTTGGCATGCGGCGGTCGAGAAAGCTGGAACGGCAGCGCCTGTCTCCGTTCTCGCAGCGATGAAGCATGGCGGGCTCGGCGAACATGCGTTCGGGATGGCGCAATGGGCGGGCTCGGAGCTATTCGGGAATGACAATGCCCTGATCGGCGACTGGCCGGTCGTACGCATTACGAATGGCCAGGCGCGTATTGTAGCCTTTGGATCGGTCCCGGCTTGGCTGCAGAGGCACGGCGCCCGGTTGCGCGACGAAATGCGCGCGCTTGGGCTGATGTGGGATCAGCGTCATTCCAGTGCCTCCGGAGAGCTGCGCATCGCTGCCGAATTGGACTGACCGAGGCTCAGTCTTCCTGCAGAAGCAGCTTTTGTTCCTCAATCAATAGCAGCTTGGTGAATTCGACCGCACTCTCGATATCGCGGGCGATGATCGCGTTGAGCAGCGTGTTGTAGCGGCGCTGGTAGTCCTGTATTCGCCTGGGTGTCAGATGCCGCCGGTTGAGGGCGGCGCGGAAGCTCTGGCGGCGAGCCTGGAGCAACAGATCGTAGCATGACGTCAGCAGCGGATTTCCCGCGCCGCGGGCTACCTGGCGGTGGAATTCGTCCTCGAGCCGGGCGAACTCCGCCGCTTCGGTTTGAACCGCTTCCATGGCGGACAAGGTCTCGCTCAGTCCCTCAATGGCGCGCGGCGACATGTTGATGATGGCGAGCCTCATCATGTCGGGTTCGATTATTCCGCGCATCACCAGGAGGTCGAGCGGGCTTGTCTCGGCAGCAATACCGCCGGTCGCGTCATCCGGGGCTGCCTGACCCTTCACGAAGCTGCCGCTCCCTGCACGCCGGCGTATGAAGCCATGCTTCTCGAGTATGTCCAGCGCTTCGCGAACCGTGTTGCGGGCGACGCCAAGTTCACTGGCCAATGTCCGCTCCGAGGGCAGTCGCTCGTCAGTGGTGTATTGCTGAGAGCTTATTCGCGCCAGCAGCGTGTCCACCACGACACGAACCGTGGCGGTGATTGAATGGTCCGCGATTAGTGCCAAGGCAGCCTCATGTTTCGATGACATCTGCGACGTTCCTTTCGACATCCGAAAGTTCGCATCCATTTGCGATGGTTCTGGTTGGCCACGCAAGCCACGGCCGATGACCGCGCCCTTCTGGCGGTCGGGTGATTCTGATCGCCAATTCGGCGTTTCGGCGTCTGTTTCGCGCAAGTGTCTCGCTCGCCATTTCGGTTGGCCTTCGGTTCTTCCTTGCCGCGATGTCCGATCGGTCATTTTTGCTCTCAGGTAAAAAATTTTAACGGGGAGTATTGATTTCAAGAACCAGTTCTCGCAAACTGGTTCAATAATTGGTATAAAAAAGGGGAATGCAATGACCAATTCCTGGAGATTTTCCACGCTCGCCGATCGCCATCGCGCGCTAGGTTCGAAGCTTGAAGACTGGAGCGGCATGGGCACCGCCTGGCAGTATGCGGGCGACCCGGAGCGCGAATATCTGGCGATCCGCACCAAAGCCGGCCTTATGGACGTCTCCGGTTTGAAGAAAGTCCATTTGAACGGCCCCGCGGCGAGCCACATCATCGACCGCGCCACGACCCGCAACGCCGAGAAGATCATGCCCGGCCGTTCAGTATACGCGACCATGCTGAACGACGCCGGCAAGTTCATCGACGACTGCGTGATCTACCGCATGGGACCGAACAGCTGGATGGTCGTGCACGGCTCCGGCGGCGCCCACGAACAGCTTACCATGGCGGCTACCGGGCGCGACGTCGCCATCCGCTTCGATGACAATCTCCACGACCTGTCGCTGCAGGGGCCGCTCGCTGTCGACTACCTGCAAAAGCATGTGGAAGGCATCCGGAACCTGAACTACTTCAGCCATATGCACACCTCGCTTTTCGGTCTGCCGGTGACGATTTCGCGCACTGGCTACACCGGCGAGCGCGGCTACGAAATCTTCTGCCGCGGTCAGGATGCTCCTGCGATCTGGGATCGGATCCTGGAGGAGGGCGCAAGCATGGGCATCATCCCCTGCCGGTTCACGACGCTCGATCTGCTGCGGGCCGAAAGCTATCTGCTGTTTTTCCCTTACGACAATTCGGAGAAGTATCCTTTTGAGAACGAAGGTCCCGGCGACACGTTGTGGGAACTCGGGCTCGACTTCACCGTCTCGCCCGGCAAGGTGGGCTTCCGCGGGGCCGAGGAACATTATCGGCTGAAGGGCAAGGAGCGCTTCAAGATCTACGGCGTCAAGCTCGAAGGCACGACGCCGGCCGAGGAGGGCGCGCCGCTGTTCAAGGACGGCAAAAAGGTCGGCGTCGTGACGATGGGCATGTACTCCAGTCTCAACAAGCACAATATCGGCATTGCCCGCATGCCGGTGGATTGCGCGGTCGACGGAGTGAAGATGACCGTTCAGAATTCCACCGGCGAAATTCCCTGCGTCGCCCACTCGATGCCGTTCTTTGATGCGGAAAAGAAACGTCGCACCGCCAAGGGATAGGTCGCGGTGAGAGGTCGCAGACGGGATTCAAGCCCGCAAACCAACCAAAACGGAGCCGAGGGTTAAAGTCAGTGTTAGAAGGCTCGATTCTAAGCCGTCCCGTCTATGACGTGCTGGAGATACGGCCGGGCAGGCTGCATTTGATGGTCGCCGACGCTGAAGGGGCGGAAGCAATCCTCGATTTGGCTGCCTCTGCGCCCTCCGATTTCTTCGCTAGGGCCCACGTCATATACATTCCCAAAAGGGCCGGGGACAAGTTCGTTGCCAAGTTGGAGCAACTGGCCCCAGCCCAACTCTATGTCGGGCCAAGCTATGAGGCCGCGCTTCCACGGCTGAGGCGGGTGCTGGCCGGGGCGCATATGGGCCTGCAGGTCTATCTCGCGGGAACTGAAGGGCTGGTGGGACAGGCGATGTTCGAGGCCACGGAGGCCGGCATTCCGCATTCCGCCATCCAGACGGAACATCGCGGCTCGACGGCACGCCGTGTGCAGTGCGTGCATTGCAAGGGTATCACCGAAGACGTGACACACGATCCTTTCCAATGCGCCCATTGCGGGCTGCATCTGTTCGTGCGCGATCACTATTCGCGCCGCATCGCGGCCTTCCAGGGCGTGCGCGTCGATGCGGAAGATCCCGGTAACATTCCGGAATCGGTGGAGCGGTTCAGATGAGCGCAGGCGCCGCGAAAATACCCGTCAGGGTGGCTGAGGTCACGCCGGTCAACGAGCTCGTCACCCGGTTCAGGTTCGTGTGCCGTGATGGCGGCTTGATGCCTACTTTCTCGGGCGGCGCGCATACGGTCGTGGAGATGAACGACCGGGATCGCGTGCGCCGCAATCCCTACTCGATCATGAGCGATCCCGGCGACCGGGAGGGCTATTCGATCTCGATCCGCCGCGACGACAACGGAAGAGGCGGTTCGTTGTTCATGCACCGGCAGGTGAGGCCGGGGATGGAAATGGTCATCTCCAACCCGGTCAATCTCTTCGCCCTGGATTTGCGGGCGCGAAAGCACCTGTTGCTTGCCGGAGGCATCGGCATCACGCCGTTCCTGGCGCAGATCAAGCAACTAAGCGCCATGAACGGCAACTTCGAACTGCACTACTCCGTGCGGACCGCATCCCTTGGTTCCTACGCGGACGAGCTTGTGGCCAACTATCGCCCGCGCGTTCATCTTTACCACGACGACCGGGGCGAGCAGATCGACCTGCCGGCATTGCTCGACGGGCAGCCGCTCGGCACCCATGTCTATGTCTGCGGCCCCAAAGGTATGATCGCCTGGGTGCGCAAGACCGCGACGGCGCTCGGATGGCCGCGCGAGGCGGTGCATCACGAAGAATTCCTTGCACCTGCCTCAGGCAAGCCCTTCGAGGTCATGCTGGCGCGCTCGAACAAGACGATTCAGGTCGGCGAGCACCAAAGCCTGCTCGAAGCGATCGAAGCAGCCGGCGTCGAGGCGCCATATCTGTGCCGCGGCGGAGCCTGCGGTCAGTGCGAGACGGACGTCCTCGAGTATGAGGGAACGTTCCTGCACAAGGACCATTGGCTGACGCCGGCGCAATGTGCCAGCGGCACCAAGATCATGCCTTGCGTATCACGCTTCGAAGGCAAGACGCTGGTGTTGGATCGATAGCGAGGAGGACGCTGCGATGACTATCATCTTCAAGGAAGAAACCTTTCACGACGATTTCACCTTCCGCAACTCGCCGGAGGCGGTCAAGCGCTTCCCTTTCCCGTTCCCCGAGGACAGCTACATGTACTCGGTGAATCTGGAGCCGCATAAATCATACCGCCCGGGGAGCGTCTACGAGCGGACCTTCGACGTCGATGAGCACTACGTCTCGGAGATGCGCGACCGTGCCCGCGTTTTGGCCGAGGATCCGTTGCGCTGCCAGTCGCTGCCGCACATGACCTTGGCCGGATGGGACCTGCTCGAGCTGATCATGACCTCGAAGGCGGAGGAGTATCCAGAGCTTTTCGAGCTGCACCGCGACGGCGCCAAATGGCACTGGATCAACCGTCCGCTGGGGATCGAACAGAAATTCACCTTCCTCGATGAGACCACGTTGCCCTGTGGTCCGATGGAGTACATCACGCGGCAGACCCAGGGCGACTTTGCGGTGCTCGACCAGCGCGACGACAACCTGTGGATGGACGCCGGCATGGTGACGACCCAGGCCGATTGGAGCCTCGATTTCGACATCGGCATGAACTTCTTCGAGTGGCACGCCCCGGTGCCGAAGGCGCACGAGATGGGTATCTTCCAGCGCGCCCTGAAGTTCCT
Source organism: Mesorhizobium shonense (assembly GCF_040545255.1). Classification (NCBI taxonomy): domain Bacteria; kingdom Pseudomonadati; phylum Pseudomonadota; class Alphaproteobacteria; order Hyphomicrobiales; family Phyllobacteriaceae; genus Mesorhizobium; species Mesorhizobium shonense. The sequence goes on along the minus strand of NZ_JBEPLM010000036.1, from coordinate 2,082 downwards.
CCTGAACGTGCAGCAAGGCTCGCCGGCGCGGCGCCTGAACTGGACGATGACCGTCAATCCGCTGCTGGATACAAGCCCCGAAAACTATCACAAATGGGGCGTGATGAAGAAAGACCTGACGCTCGAGAACATGGGGCAAATGATGCATTTGCGCGTCGAGCTTCAGACCTTCTTCCGTCTCCCGCGCTCGAATGCCCTGGTGTTTCCGATCCGCTGCTACCTCATCAAGCTCGACGAACTGGTGACGGTGCCGAAATGGGCCAGGCGCTTCCATCGCGTCATCCGCGACCTGCCGACCGAGCTTGCGACCTACAAGGGCTTTGTCACCAATCGGCCCAAGATCGTGGAATGGCTGTCGCGATATGACGACGGCGCCCCGACGTCGCCGGGCATTTGGCCGGACTGAGCAAGCCGTGTCCGCTGGCGGCCCAAGCCACGAAAGCTGGTGAGCTCCCTGCTCCCATGAAGCCGCATGGTGTTTGCCACGCGGCTTCAAGCGCGACGCACTGAAACGGATTCAGGCGACGCGCTTCAAGTCTTTGATTTGATGCACGTCGTCTTCCCAAAACCGCTGCGCACTTTTGGGCGACATGCATTGACGAAGTCCTGCGCATTCTCTGCCACGGAGATTGAGCCCGCCACTTTGGCTGGCCGTTTCCTGCTCCAGCCCCTTTGGATGACCGCCACGTTGTCCGCCGAACCTGGCGCTGCAGTATGCAGTCGCAAGCTCGTGTCCGGCCCGCCAAAAAATGGTTTCGGTTCGCGCCGAACAGGCTTCCAGCGAAGACGGCCTGTCAGCGCCCAGGCAATGATTTCAAGGGTTCGTTTCGATTGCCTGGCGTTCATCATCCGGCCGGGTAGGCAAAAACCTATCCGGCCAACAGGTCATTTCTATCCGGGCAGGTGTTGTTGGTAGCCGGCCATCGATCGATGCTCCTTTCATGACAATCGCGGGTCAGCCGCTTATCGAGGAGGATTTCATGGCTGGGTTCACCCACCTTTTCATCCCAGGACCCACCAACATCCCGGAAGAGGTCCGGCAGGCCATGAACCTGCCGATGGAAGACATGCGCGCCGCCTCCTTCCCCAATCTCACGCTGCCGCTGTTCGAGGACATCAGACGGGTCTTCAAGAACGAGACCGGTCGTGTCTTCATCTACCCCTCGTCGGGCACCGGCGCCTGGGAAGCGGCGATGACCAACGTGCTCAGCCCCGGCGACCGGGTGCTGATGTCGCGCTTCGGCCAGTTCTCGCATCTATGGGTCGACATGGCCGAGCGCCTCGGCTTCGACGTCGACGTCATCGACTGCCAATGGGGAACCGGGGTTCCGCTGGATATTTATGCCGAGAAGCTGCATGCGGACAAGGCGCACCGCATCAAGGCGGTCTTCTGCACCCAGAACGAAACCGCGACCGGCGTCACCAGCGACGTCGCCGGCTGCCGCGCCGCGCTCGACGCCGCGAACCACCCTGCGCTGCTCTTCGTCGATGGTGTCTCGTCGATCGGCTCGATCGACTTCCGCCAGGAGGAATGGCGCGTCGACTGTGCCGTCTCCGGCTCGCAGAAGGGCTTCATGCTGCCAGCCGGCCTTGGCTTCCTGTCGGTCAGCCAGAAGGCGCTCGCCGCGTCCAGGACCGCGACGCACCGGCGCTGCTACTTCGCCTTCGAGGACATGATCCGCACCAACGACACCGGCTACTTCCCCTACACGCCGGCCACGCAGCTCCTGCGCGGCTTGCGCGCCTCGCTCGATCTCATCGCCGAGGAAGGGCTGGACAACATCTTCGCCCGCCACCATCGCCTGGCCGAAGGCGTGCGCAAGGCGGTCGATGCCTGGGGGCTGAAGCTGTGCGCCAAGCAACGCAAATGGCACTCCGACACGGTGAGCGCCATCCTGGTGCCCGAAGGCATCGACAGCGCCGACGTCGTCAAGCGCGCCCATCGGACCTATCAGACATCGCTCGGCGGCGGCCTCAACAAGGTGGCCGGCAAGGTCTTCCGCATCGGCCATCTCGGCTGGCTGAACGAGGTGATGGTCTGTGCTTCGCTGTCGGCGGCCGAAATGGCGCTGCTCGATTGCG
>NZ_JBEPLM010000035.1:0-27220 GCF_040545255.1 Mesorhizobium shonense | reverse complement strand
CGGTCCTTAGGACGGTCGCCTGCCGCCGGGACTGCTGGCTGTGATGGGCCTGCAGTCCCGGCCGCCAAACTACCCGATCCTTCTCAAACAATCCTCGGGCTTGACCCGAGGATCCATTCCGTGACTTCCGAGCGTCACGGCGATGCAGGACGCGCGCGCAAAAGCGCCAATTCTGGACCGCCGCATCCTTCGGCCAATGTAACGGAATGGATTCTAGGGTCTGCGCCGCGTCGCTTCGCTCCTTGCTCCGCCCTAGAATGACGACGTAAGGGGGTCGCCTTAACCAGGTGCCGCCAGCGCTTTCTCGATCTGCGGCAACAGCAGGTCCCTCGCCGATTCCGGCGTCAGCGGCCCGACATGCTTGTAGGCAATCTTGCCGTCCTTGCCGACGACGAAGGTCTCCGGCACGCCGTAGACGCCCCAGTCGATCGCCGCGCGGCCGGCCGGATCGACGCCGATCGCCTGGTAGGGATTGCCGAGATCGCCGAGGAAACGACGGGCATTTTCCGGCTCGTCCTTGTAGTTCAGCGCGGCAAGCGTGAAGCGCTTGTCCTGCGCCAGCGCCAGCAGCACCGGATGCTCTTCCCGGCACGGCGCGCACCATGACGCGAAGACGTTGACCAGCGTCACCTTGCCGACGAAGGATCTTGACTCCAGCCCCGGCAGGTTCGCGCCTTCGAGCGGCGGCAGGTTGGTCTGCGGCGCCGGCAGCCCGATCAGGGCCGAGGGGATTTCCGAGACGTCGCGGCCGGACAGAAGCTGCGACAGGAACAGCCCGGCCAGCCCAAGAAAAACCAGCAGCGGCAAAATCACGAACAGGCGGCGGCGAGGCGCCGGTGTTTGGGTCTCGCTGCTCACGGCTTCGTCGTCCCGGCCTTGTCCGAGCGGCGCCGTACGCCGGCGGCCTCGAGCGCGGCGAGCTCGCGCTTGCGCGCCCGCTGGTCGAGCAGGATCCAGCCGATCAGCCCCGCCAGCACGATCGCCGTGATGGCATAGGCCGCGGTGACATAGAGGGCGTGTGCGCTCATTTCTCGATCAATCACTTATCGCATTCTAATAGTCGTGCCGGTCTTCCGCCGCAATGAACGACGCGTGCGGCAGATTTGCGGTCACAAAGGCTGCGTCTGCAAGAACCCTGAGATGCTGCCGACGCGCATCGACTCGGATGTTAGCGATAGTCTCACTGCGCCCTCACAGGTCAGCAGGATCTTGCCTGCATCATCCCACATTCTGATCGAACTCATCCCATGGCTCTCGAATTTACGCAGACTAATTGACTCGACCGCGAGGAATTCCAATCCGAACGACACAGCATTGAACGCTCCCCATTTGGCTGGCGGCCGGTAAGGCAATACCGTCGAGATAAAGGACAGGTGCATGATTGGGCCGTCGCGGCCCATCGTGGCCGAGGTAATCTCGACGGAAGACAAATCCGGATAGTGGCCATAGATGGTTTGGAGGAAGATCGAGTTCTCGATTCTTAGCGGCCACATCAATCCGTCCCGTGACGCAGTGCCAGCGCGGCCGCCAGCGGCCCGACCACGGCAAGAAACAGCGTCAGCGCGGCAACAATGAGGAATGGCTGCAGGAACGGCGCCGGATCGGCCACCGCGCCGTAGCTCGCCGAGACGCCGAAGATCAGCACCGGGATGGTGAGCGGCAGCACCAGCACCGAGATCAAGAGCCCGCCGCGCGGCAGCGAAACCGCTACCGCCGCGCCTGCGGCTCCTATGAAGGTGATGGCCGGCGTGCCGACGAGAAGCGTCAGCGCCGTGGCGCCGATCGCAACCGGCTCCATGTTCATGAACAGGCCGAGCAAGGGCGCCGCGATCACCAGCGGCAGCACGCTGCCCATCCAGTGCGCCAGGCATTTAGTCAGCACCGTCAGCGCCAGCATGTGGCGGTCGTTGTTGAGCACGAGCAGATCGAGCGAGCCGTCCTCGCGGTCGGCCTGGAACAACCGGTCGAGCCCGAGCAGGCAGGCGAGCAGCGCGGCGATCCAGAGAATCGCCGGACCGATGCGGGATAAAAGGTTGAGGTCGGGGCCGACGCCGAACGGAATGGTGGCGATGACGGCGAGGAAGAAGATCGCGCCGATCAAAGCGCCGCCGCCGGCGCGGATGGAAAGGCGGATGTCGCGGAGGAAGAGGGCTAGCATGATTTGAGATGCCCGCGCCCAGGCACCCCCCTCTGGCCTGCCGGCCATCTCCCCCTCAAGGGGGGAGATTGGATGTCATTCCGGCCTTCGCCAATCTCCAAGGTAGCAAGGCTAGCGGAGCGCCCGAACTGCCGATCTCCCCCCTTGAGGGGGAGATGTCCGGCAGGACAGAGGGGGGCGCCTCGCGCCGACATCAAATGATCTCCCCCATCCTCAACGCTTTTCCCCCCTCCAACCCCAGCGGCAGATGCGTCGCCGCCACCAAAATCCCCCCATCCGCCAAATGCCCCCTCATCAACCCCGCGAACCGCCCCTCCGACGCCTTGTCCAACCCCGCCGTCGGCTCGTCGAGCAGCCATATCGGCCGCCGGCTGACCAGTAATTTTGCGATCGACGCCCGCCGCCTCTGCCCGGTCGAAAGATAACCGAACGGCAGGTGTCCGAGTCCTCCCAGCCCGACCGTCTCCAGCGCCTCCTCCACGCTCAAAGCCGGCTCGCCCTGGAAGGCGCGCCAGAAGCTCAGGTTCTCCTCGACGCTCAGCGCCGTCTTCATCGCGTTGAGATGGCCGAGATAATGCGAGGCTGAAGTGACCGAGGGAAACGCTTCGCCGCCGCCCTCGATCTTTACCTTTCCGTCGCTCGCCGGCAGCAGGCCGGCGATGATTCTCAGAAGCGTCGATTTGCCGGCGCCGTTCGGCCCGGTCACGACGAGCGCCTCACCCTTTTCGAGCGCGAAGCCGATGCCGGAAAAGACCGTTTCGCCGCCGCGCTCGCCGCCCAGATTTTCGGCGATCAGCCGCATCCTTGCCCGTCCCGAAAGCACCGTTTCGCGGCCGCCGCCGCATCGCACAAATTTGCTTTTCGACTGTCTAGAACTATTCCAGGAAATTCTCTATATGCGGTTCATCCGTGCCAGCGGTCGGCGCGGGAGAAGAGTTAGCGCCGAACCAGCGCACGCGCCGCCTTGAACGGCTCGGGTTGCTTGGGAGCGGACAGCGGAAATGGCCGTACCCGCACCTTTGCGCGTGATTGCATGCCATCGGCGTCCGTTCCCTTTCAGGCTGAACAGACAAGGACGGATCGCACGTGTCAAAATCCCTCGACAGTTTCAAATGCCGCCGCACCCTGACCGCGGGTGGCGTGGACTATGTCTATTTCGACCTCGCCGAGGCCGAGAAGAACGGCCTCACCGGTATCGCCCAACTGCCCTATTCGATGAAGGTGCTGCTGGAGAACCTGCTTCGTAATGAAGACGGCCGCTCCGTCACCAAGGATAGCATCCAGGCGGTCGCCGCCTGGCTGAGCGATAAGGGCACCGCCGGCGTCGAGATCGCCTATCGGCCGGCCCGCGTGCTGATGCAGGATTTCACCGGCGTGCCGGCCGTGGTCGATCTCGCAGCCATGCGCGATGGCATCAAGGCGCTCGGCGGCGACCCGGAAAAGATCAATCCGCTGGTGCCGGTCGACCTCGTCATCGACCACTCCGTCATCGTCGACGAGTTCGGCACGCCGATGGCCTTCGCCCGCAATGTCGAGCTCGAATATGAGCGCAACGAGGAGCGCTACAAGTTCCTGAAATGGGGCCAGCAGGCCTTCCGCAACTTCCGCGTCGTGCCGCCCGGCACCGGCATCTGCCACCAGGTCAACCTCGAATATCTCGGACAGGTGGTGTGGACCAACAATGAGGATGGCGAGACCACCGCTTATCCCGACACCTGCGTCGGCACCGATTCGCACACCACCATGATCAACGGCCTCGGCGTGCTCGGCTGGGGCGTCGGCGGCATCGAGGCCGAGGCCGCGATGCTCGGCCAGCCGGTCTCCATGCTGCTGCCGGAAGTCATCGGCTTCCGCCTCACCGGCAAGCTGAAGGAAGGCGTCACCGCCACCGACCTGGTGCTCACCGTCACCCAGATGCTGCGCAAGAAGGGCGTCGTCGGCAAGTTCGTCGAGTTCTTCGGTCCCGGCCTTTCCAACATGACGCTGGCCGACCGCGCCACCATCGGCAACATGGCACCGGAATATGGCGCCACCTGCGGCTTCTTCCCCGTCGACAGCGAGACCATCCGCTATCTGACGATGTCCGGCCGCGAGGAGGGCCGCATCGCGCTGGTCGAGGCCTATTCGAAGGCGCAAGGCATGTGGCGCGACGCAGGTTCCGCCGATCCGGTCTTCACCGACCTGCTCGAGCTCGACCTCGGCGACGTGGTGCCGTCGATGGCCGGCCCGAAGCGTCCCGAGGGCCGCGTCGCCCTGCAGGACATTCCCGCCGGCTTCGCCAAGGCGATGGAAACCGAATACAAGAAAGCCGCCGAAATCTCCAAGCGCTATGCGGTGGAAGGCGCCCCCTACGACCTCGGCCATGGCGACGTCGTCATCGCCGCCATCACCTCCTGCACCAACACCTCGAACCCGAGCGTGCTGATCGGCGCCGGCCTTTTGGCCCGCAACGCCAACCGGCGCGGTCTCAAGCAGAAGCCGTGGGTGAAAACCTCGCTGGCGCCGGGAAGCCAGGTGGTCGCCGAATACCTGGAGAAATCCGGACTGCAGAAGGAACTCGATCAGATCGGCTTCAACCTGGTCGGCTTCGGCTGCACCACCTGCATCGGCAATTCGGGCCCGCTGCCGGGGCCGATCTCCAAGACCATCAACGATAAGGGCCTGATCGCCGCCGCGGTCTTGTCCGGCAACCGCAACTTCGAAGGCCGCGTCTCGCCCGACGTGCAGGCGAACTACCTCGCCTCGCCGCCGCTGGTGGTGGCGCATGCGCTGGCAGGCACCGTCACCAAGGACCTCACCACCGAGCCGCTGGGCGAGGGCAGCGACGGCAAGCCGGTCTATCTCAAGGACATCTGGCCGACCTCGGCCGAGATCCAGGAGTTCATCGAGAAGAACGTCACGCGCGAGCTTTTCGCCCGCAAATATGCCGACGTTTTCAAGGGCGACGCCTACTGGCAGAAGGTCAAGGCGCCGGAAGGCCAGACCTATGCCTGGGACGACGGCTCGACCTATGTGCAGAACCCGCCTTATTTCGCCGGCATGGGCCGCAGCTTCGGCAAGGTCGGCGACATCAAGGGCGCGCGCGTGCTGGGTCTCTTCGGCGACAAGATCACCACCGACCACATCTCGCCGGCGGGTTCGATCAAGGCCGCTTCGCCGGCCGGCAAGTACCTCACCGAGCATGGCGTCGGCGTTGCCGACTTCAACCAGTACGGCACGCGGCGCGGCAATCATGAGGTGATGATGCGCGGCACCTTCGCCAACATCCGCATCCGCAACCACATGCTGGGCGAGAACGGCCGCGAGGGCGGCTACACGATCCACTATCCCTCGAAGGAGGAGATGTCGATCTACGACGCGGCGATGGAATACAAGCAGGAAGGCGTGCCGCTGGTCATCTTCGCCGGCGTCGAATACGGCAACGGCTCCTCGCGCGACTGGGCGGCCAAGGGAACGAATCTCCTCGGCGTCCGCGCGGTCATCGCCCAGTCCTTCGAACGCATCCACCGCTCGAACCTGGTCGGCATGGGCGTCATCCCCTTCGTCTTCGAGGACGGCGCCTCATGGGCGTCCCTCAACCTCAAGGGCGACGAGCTGGTCGAGATCGACGGCCTGGCTTCGATCAAGCCGCGCCAGAAGATGGTGGCCAAGGTCACCTATGGCGACGGCACGGTGAAGAACGTGCCGATCGTCTGCCGCATCGATACGCTGGACGAGCTCGACTACTTCAAGAACGGCGGCATCCTGCAATACGTCCTGCGCGATCTCGCTGCGTAGCAGCGAGGCAGTAGGCGGTAGGGCTTAGGCAGTAGGGAAAGACCCCCTACTGCCTACTGCCTACTGGCTAATCAAACCACCGCCCGCCAAGCATTAGCCGGCCCGCCTGAAGTCCTGATCCGGTTGGCTCGCAATAGAGATCGGCCGGCATCAGGAGAGTTTACCACACGGTGGTGATGCGGTTTCGAAATCGAACCGCCTCGAAAAATGCAGTGGCCTCTCCTGCCGTCGCCTTACCTGCGGTCGCGACGAAAATTTCACCGCAACGTGACTTCCCGTTGACTGTCCGTTCTGCCACATATTTTAGCAATCAGAACAAGGCCGGCGTCACCGGCGGGAATTGGAACAGTCATGGCATCTCGAGGACCATTGCGGCTTGCGGCATTTGCGCTGGCCGTTTCGACGTTTGCCGGCGCTTCGCTGGCAAGCGAGCCCGAGAAGCCGCAGGCCGACAAGCCCCAAACCGACAAGCCCTTGGGCGTGGTCGAGCTTTTCACCAGCCAGGGCTGCAGTTCCTGCCCGCCGGCCGATGAATTCTTCGCCGAGCTGGCCGCCAAGGAAAACGTCGTCGCGCTCGCCTACCACGTCAATTACTGGGACTATCTGGGCTGGCAGGACACGCTGAGCAACAAGGAAAACACCGACCGGCAGTATGACTATATGCGCGCCTTCGGCAGCCGCTCCGTGTACACGCCGCAGGCGGTCATCAATGGCCGCAGCCATGTCAATGGCGCCAGCCGCAGGGACGTCGACGGCGCGCTGGCCCGGATGGACAGGGTCGGCGAGGGCATGCGGGTCGGCATCAAGGTGAGCCGCACCAGCGACCGCGTCATGATCGACGCTGGCGACGCCGGCAACGGCCCGAGCGACGCCCATGTGGTGATCGTCTATTTCGATCCGCCGCAGATGGTCAAGATCGGCCAGGGCGAGAACAGCGGCCGCAGCTTGACCTATTGGAACGCCGTCTCCGACATCCAGACCGCCGGCATGTGGCACGGCAAGGCGCAGCGCTACGAATTGCCGATGAGCGAGATCGCCAAGAAGGGCGGCTGCGCGGTGCTGCTGCAGTCCGTCGGCAAGGACGGCATGCCCGGTCCGATCCTCGGCGCCGCCTTTATTCGCAAGCCGTGACAGCTGACCAAGCCGGTGCCGCCGTTTTATAAGCAGCTGCACCTCAGCGCTTACATATCGGAACTTCGTGCTGCCCCTCATCCGCCTGCCGGCACCTTCTCCCCGTATAGTGACGGGGAGAAGGGAGACGGCCGCAACGCTGACGCTTATCCTGCAATGCCTGCGGTCGGCGAAATCATCGATGACGGCGTCTTTCTCCCCGTCACTATACGGGGAGAAATGCCCGGCAGGGCAATGAGGGGCAGCGCTTACAGACGACATTTGCCGCCCCCGCTATGACATCGAACGACCCGTCTGAGCGAGCCACCGCACCTGTCAGGCAGCTCCGCGCCAATAAAAAACCGGCGTCAGCTTGCTTCTGACGCCGGTCATTCAGGTTTTGGGATCGTCGCACCTGATTTTTCCAAGGAAAAACCGAGGTTGGTTCGATCCGACGCTGACCCGTGGGCGGGGGGCTTGGGGTTTACGAGCCGGTGCCGGACCGAACCGTCTCAGGCAACGCGGGTAAACTCGTCGGACATTGGGGCATGAGCGCGGATAATTTATGGCGAGAATGTGGCAGAGCATCACCAATTCCAACACGCGTTTTGCAAACGTGACTGGACCTTTCGGAAACCGCGCAGGCCCCGCTTGGTTAGCCGGCCCTTGCAATTCGGCCGCGAAAGCGCGAACCTTGGCCGGTGCAGATTCAATCGAAGGATCGCGGCATGACTGATCACAGCAGCGGGGCGGAGGATGGGGAAGCATCCGGAATATTGATCCCGCTGCATGAGGCGCGCAGCGCACGCCTCGACCAGCCGGTGCGCTTCGACCGGCGAGAGCTCGACCAGATCCTGAGGCTTTACGGGCGCATGGTGGCGGCCAATGAATGGCGCGATTATGCGATCGATCATCTTACTGATCGCGCTGTCTTTTCTGTCTTCCGCCGGGCCAGCGAGGTGCCGCTGTTCCAGATCGTCAAGGACCCGAAGCTGGCGCGCCGGCAGGGCGCCTTCGCGGTCATCGCCGCCGGTGGGCGCATCCTCAAGCGCGGCCAGGAACTCGGCCGCGTGCTCGGCGTATTCGATCCCAAGCTGAAGCTGGTCGAGGCGTGAAGGGGAATTGAGGAATTGAAGAATTGAAGAACTGAGGAAAAGAGGCGCTAAACGCCTGATATAAAATCATTTTTCCTCAGTTCTTCAATTCTTCAGTTCCTCAATTCCCCTTTCCCATTTCCTCATTTCCCTCCAAGCCTGAACCTCCGCTCCGGCAGCGAATCCGGATCGGGCGGCAGCTCCGCGCCGCCATTGAGCGTCAGCTGCATGAACACCGTGTCCAGCCAGCGCCCATGCTTGTAGCCCGACCCTTCCAGGCGCCCGGAATGGCGGAAGCCGAGCTTCTCGTGCAGCCGCACCGAGGCGCTGTCCGCGTGGCCGTCGCCGATCACCGCGATGATCTGGCGGAAGCCTGCCTTACGTGCCGAATCGATCAGCGCCTGCATCAGCAGGAAGCCCACGCCCTGGCCTTTGGCCTCGGGCGCGACATAGACCGAATCCTCGACGACGAATCGATAGGCGGGGCGCGGCCGGAACGGTCCGGCGTAGGCATAACCCAGTACGATGCCGTCCTTTTCGGCCACGAGATAGGGAAAGCTGCCGGCCGCTAAACCGTCGTATCGATTGCCCATTTCGGCGCGGCTGGGCGGTTCCAGCTCGTAGCTCGCGGTGCCGTGCCTGACCGCGTCGGAATAGATTTCGGTGATTCGGTCGAGGTCGGCTGCGCTGGCCACTCTGATTGCGATATTGCTCATAATTTGTGCAGTTGGTTTTCCTGCCTCAATAACAGCAGAGGAACGCGCAAAAGGAAAGGGCGGCCGTTGGGCCGCCCTTTCCGAAATCTATGGTCCAGCAAGGCAATTCCAGGAAAAGTGCTTAACGGTTTTCCGTCCGGAATTGCGTAGGAGCCTTTAGCGGCGATCGCCCATGAACTGCAGCAGGAACATGAACAGGTTGATGAAGTCGAGATAAAGCCTCAACGCGCCCATGATCGCCTTGCGGCCGGCAACGTCCGCGACGTCACCCTCGAAATACATCTCCTTGATCTTCTGCGTGTCGTAGGCGGTCAGGCCCGCGAACACCAGCACGCCGATCGCCGAGATGGCGAAAGCGAGCGCCGACGACTGCAGGAAGATGTTGATCAGCATCGCAATCAGCAGGCCGATCACGCCCATGATCAGGAACGAGCCGAACGCGGTCAGGTCGCGCCTGGTCGTATAGCCGTAGAGCGACAGCGCGCCGAAGGCGGCGGCGGTGGCGAAGAATGTCTGGGTGATGCTGGTGCCGGTGTAGACGAGGAAGATCGTCGACAGCGACAGGCCGACAAGGCCGGCATAGACCCAGAACGTGGTCTGCGCCGCAGCCACGCTCATCGACTGGATCCTGAACGACAGGAACATCACCGCAGCCAGCGGCGCCAGGATGACGACCCAGCGGAATGCGCTTGCATAGATGAGCTGGCCGAAGGCGGTCAGCTGGCCATCGCCGGTGACGGCGAGTTGGAACGCGCCCCAGGCGGCAAGGCCGGTGATGAGCAGGCCAAGCCCCATCAGGTTGTAGACTTTGATCATATAGGCCCGCAGGCCCTGATCGATATCGACGCGCGCGCCGGGGGCGGCGGACGTCTGGTAATTGCGAATGGGATCAGCCATTGGAAATCCTCTGTTGCTTCTGCCCCGTCCGGTGACAGGCCACTTTAGCCAGGCGCCGCTGGCGGGACTCCAGCATGCCTGCGCAGAAATATGATGGTTCTTGACGTTAAGGACAAGACGGTAACGGGGCGTAACGCTTCGTGAGAAGGCAAAAGGCCGGTTTTTGGCCGTTTCGGCCGGCATTCTTACAAAGATTTAACGAGGTCGAGCCTGCTCCGTCGCTCGCCGGATCAAAGGTTGCGCAGCACCGGCGCCGCCTTGTGGCCGAGCACCCGCCACGTGCCGGCAAGGCCGATGCCGACGGTGACCGCCAGCGACACGAGGATCGTCACGACCGCCACTTGCGGCATGAAGTGCGACGGCAGCGTCATGATATGGGCGACGACGAACCATGCCGCGATGCCGCCCGCGGCAAGCGCGAACAGCGCTGTCGCAAGGCCGATCAGCACATATTCCACCGAGAAGGCGGCGATCAGCGTTTTCCGAGTCGCGCCGAGCGTCTTCAGCACCACCGCATCGTGGATGCGGGCCCGGTTGCCGGCGGCCAAAGCGCCGGAGAGCACCAGCACCGAGGCGATCAGCGCCACGCCCGCGGCGGCGCGGATCGCCGTGCCCAGCTGGGCGACCAGCCGGTTGACGATGTCGAGCGCGTCCTTGACCCTGACCGTCGTCACCGCCGGAAAGGCGCGGGTGACCGCGTTGAGCAGCCGTGCGTCGTCGGCCGTGGTGGCTCCCCTGTCGGTCAGCGTCGCCAGCCAGCCATGCGGCGCGCCCGCAAAAGTGTTGGGCGAGAACACCATGACGAAGTTGATGCCCATGGTTTCCCACTCGACCTGGCGGAAATTGGCGATCCTTGCCGTCACATTGCGGCCGAGCACGTTGACGGTGACGGTGTCGCCGAGCTTCAGCCCGATCGCCTTGCCTTCCTCGGCCGAGAACGACACCAGCGGCTCGCCGGCATAATCCTGCGGCCACCATGTGCCCTCGGTCAGCGTCGCGTTCTCCGGCTGCTTGGCGTCATAGGTCAGGCCGCGGTCGCCGCGCAGCACCCAGGCGCCGTCGGCGGGTATCTTCACCTTGTCGACGCCGACGCCGTTGAGCGCCATGATCCGGCCGCGCAGCATCGGCACCTTGACCAGCGCTCCCCGAGGCGCCTCTTTCCCGACCAGGGCGGCGAAGGCGTCGACATCGCTGCTCTGGATGTCGACGAAGAAGAAATTCGGCGCCCGCTCCGGCAGGCTGCCGGATATCTGGCGCCTGAGATTGCCGTCGATCAGCGCCAGCGTCGCCAGCAGCGTCAGGCCGAGCCCGAGCGACAACACGACCGAAGGCGTCAGCGCGCCGGGCCGATGGATATTGCCGAGCGCGAGCCGAAGCGACACGAAACGCACACGCGGGCTTCGCCGGGCCGCCCATTGCACCAGCGCCGCAACCAGCCGCAGCACCAAGAAGGCAAAGACCGTCGCGCCGACGAAGATCGAGGCGATGCGCTGATCGTCGGCCGAAAGGATGGCGAGCCCCGCCAGCGCCAGCACGATCGCGAAAGCAGCGCCGGCATAGGGCAGGCGCGGCAGGCCGCGGCTTTCAAAACCCATCTCGCGAAACAGCGCCGTCGCCGGCACGTCGCGGGCGCGCCCGAGCGGCAGCAGCGCGAAAGCCAGCGTCACCAGCAGGCCGAACAGCGCAGCCATGGCGAGAGCGCCGGGATAGAAGCCGCCTTCCGCCGGCACCGGGATTACCGACTGCAGAAGCGCGCTCGCCACGAACGGCATCGCGGCGCCCAGGATCAGGCCGAGCACGATGCCGAGGCCGGCAATCAAAAGGATCTGCACCAGATAGACCGTGAAGACGAAACCGCCCGAGGCGCCGAGGCTCTTGAAGGTGGCGATGACGCCGCGCTTGCCGTCGAGATAGGCGCGCACCGCGTTCGCCACGCCGACGCCGCCGACCACCAGCGCCGTCAGCCCGACCAGCGTCAGGAATTGCGAGAAACGCTGGATATTGGAGGAAAGCGCGGGTGCTGCATTGCTGCGCGTGCGGATCGACCAGCCGGCCTGTGGAAACTCCTTCGCGGCTTGAGCCTGGATTTCCTTGATCCGCGCCTCGCCGGCGCCGTCGGGCAGCCGGACTTTGTAGGCGTTCTCGACCAGGCTGCCGGGCTGAACCAGTCCGGACGCGGCAAGCCCATCGTCCGAGATCATCAGCCGCGGCGCGAAGCCGAAGCCGTCCGAGATCGCGTCGGGCTCGTTGACCAGCCTGGCCCTCAGCTCGAAGGTGGCGCCGCCGAGCTTCAGCCGGTCGCCGAGATGCAGATTGAGCCGGTCGAACAAAAGGTCGGGCGCGGTGGCGCCGAAGACTCTCGCTTTCTCGCCGAACAGCTCCTTCCTGGGCAGCGGCGGATCGGTCTCCAGGAAGCCATAGAGCGGATAGGCGCCGTCGACCGCTTTGGCTTCGACCAATGCCTGGTCCGAACCGTCCTCGAGCCGCGCCATCGAGCGCATGCCGGAATTCAGCGAGACCGTGCCGAGGCTCTTGATGAAGCCGAGCTCGGCTTCGGAAGCGCTACGCTGGTTGATCTGGAAGCGCAAATCGCCGCCGAGCAGCGTCTGGCCCTGGTTGGCGACGCCGGCGGTGATCGCCTGCGCCACCGAATTGACGCCGCCGATCGCCGCGACGCCGAGCGCGATACAGCCGAGGAAGATGATGAAGCCCGAAAGGCCGCCGCGCATCTCGCGCAGCGAGAAGCGGATGGCGAGCTTCAATGTCCTGGGCATCAGGCCGGCACCTTCACCGGCCTCGGCGCGTCCTCGATGCGTCCCGAACGCATCGACACCTGGCGCGCGCAGCGGGCCGCGAGCGCCGGATCATGCGTGACCAGCACCAGCGTCATGCCGCGCTCGGCCGCCTTGGCGAAGAGCAGGTCGGCGATCTGCTTTCCCGTTGCCTGGTCGAGGTTGCCGGTCGGCTCGTCGGCAATAAGGATGCGCGGCGACGGCGCCAGCGCCCTGGCGATCGCCACGCGCTGCTGCTCGCCGCCGGAAAGTTCGCCGGGGTAGTGCGTCACACGGTCGCTCAGGCCGACGGCTCCCAATTCCCGCGCGGCCACCCCGAACGGATCGGCGTGGCCGGCGAGCTCCAGCGGCACCGCGACATTTTCGAGCGCGGTCATGTTGGGGATGAGGTGGAAGGACTGGAAGACGATGCCGATGTTTCGCCCCCGAAACGAAGCAATCTGATCCTCGCTTTTGCCGTTGAGCAATTCGCCGGCGATTCGCACTGTGCCGGAATCGACCCTTTCCAACCCTGCCAGGACCATCAGCAAAGTGGACTTGCCGGAGCCCGACGGGCCGACGATGCCGGTGGCCTCGCCGCTAGACACATCGAGGCTGACGCCCTTCAGCACATGGACGGAGGAAGCGCCCTCGCCAAGCGTCAGCGAGACATCCCTCAATGCGATGACGGCTTCTGTCACAATGAAAGCGTCCTATATGGTGGAAAAAGGAGACGAGAACGCCTCCTCCCAGGGATTGTTCCGGTCATATGGGGCTCGCCGCATGGCTTTCAAACATACACTTGCTGCAGCCCTCATCCTTTTCCTCGGCGTTTGCGGCGCCATTTCGTCGGCGCGGGCCGAGACCTTCAATATCGTCGGCTTCGGTGACAGCCTGACGGCAGGCTTCGGCCTCGGCCCAGGCCAGGGCTTCACCGACAGGTTGCAGGCGGCGCTGAAAGCGAAGGGCCATGACGTTGCCGTCGCCAATGCCGGCGTGTCGGGCGACACCACGAGCGGCGGGCTGGCGCGGCTCGACTGGTCGGTGCCGGACGGCACCCGGCTCGTCATCGTCGAACTCGGCGCCAATGACATGCTGCGCGGCGTTTCGCCCGACATCGCCGAAAGGAACCTCGACGCGATGCTGGCGAAGCTGAGAGAGCGCAAGATCGCCGTGCTTCTTGCCGGCATGCGCGCCGCGCCTAACCTCGGCGCCGGCTACCAGAAGAGCTTCGATGCAATTTATCCAAGGCTTGCCATGAAATACGATGTTCCGCTCTATCCGTTCTTTCTCGACGGCGTCGCCGGCCACCCCGGCCTGCAGCTCGAGGACGGCCTGCATCCCAATCCCAAGGGCGTCGATGCGATCGTCGAGCGCATCCTACCCTCCGTCGAGAAGGCCATCGCCGCGGACGGCGGCGCCTAAAGCATGTCTTTCGAAAGTGGGACCGGCTTCGGGAGACATGCGTAAAATCAAGACCTAAAGCGCATGGAGCGAATCTGAAAGATCGCGACGCGCTTAGTGAGGCTTGGGCGCAACGGTTTCCGTTGGGGAAACCTTGTGGACAACAAACCGCTTGCCCCGCGCGGATATCGATGATTCGCTAGGGGTGAGAGTTTCGATTCGAGGACAGGAGGCTTTTCATGCCACGTCTTTTCACCGCCCTCGAAATTCCGCGTGACGCCGCTCTTTCGCTGTCCCTGCTCCGGGGCGGCCTTCCCGGAGCCCGTTGGATCGACGTCGAAAACTACCATTTGACGCTGCGCTTCATCGGCGATGTCGAAGGCCATGTCGCCGATGACATCGCCAACGCGCTCGACCGGATCAACCGGCCCTCCTTCCCCTTGACGCTCTCCGGCGTCGGCGCTTTCGGCGGCAAGAAGCCGCATGCGGTATGGGCCGGCGTGTCCGCCTCGCCGGACCTGGTGGCGCTGCAGGGCGAGATCGACCGCATCTGCCAGCGGCTCGGCCTGCCCGCCGATCCGCGCAAGTTCTCGCCGCATGTGACGCTTGCCCGCCTGCGCAATGCGAGCCCGCTCGACGTCGCGCAATATCTTTCGGCGCGCGGCAACTTTTCCGCGTTGCCCTTCCGCGTCGGCCGCTTCGTCTTGATGTCGTCGCGCGATTCGGTCGGCGGCGGCCCTTATATCGTCGAGGAAGCCTGGCCGCTTTCGAGCGTTGACGCGCGCTCGTTGAGCCGGGTCGCCAGCGCTTCCGACGCCTCGCGGATCATGCGGTAGACCGAAGCGAAGGCTTGCTGGTCCTCATAATAGGGGTCCGGCACATCGCGCTGGTTGCCGCTGGCAAACTCCAGGAAGAGATGGATGCGATCGCGCGCGGCCTGCGGCGCCAGCGCCTTGAGGTCGCGCACATTCGAACGGTCCATGCCGAGGATCAGGTCGAAGCGCGCGAAATCCTCCGGCGCTATCCTGCGCGCCCGCTGTCCGGAAATGTCGATGCCATGGCGTATGGCGATCGCGATCGAACGCGGATCGGGAGCGGAGCCGACCTCCCACCCGCTGGTGGCGGCGGAATCAAGCACAATGTCATGACCCGTTCCGCGTTCGGCCAGAACAGCGCGCAAAACACCTTCGGCCAGCGGCGAGCGACAGATATTGCCGAGACAAACGAACAGAATGGACTTTATGGGCTTTGCGCTCATCGATCCGGCGCTATGGTTGGTTCAATTTCGAATAGCACAGGAACCCGACATGACCAGGGAAAAACTCAGCAAGGAAGCGATCGCGGCAGCGCTCGCCGAACTCGAAGGCTGGTCGCTGGCCGCCGACGGCGCCTCCATCAAGCGCAGCTTCGGCTTCAAGAACTTCTCCGAGGCCTTCGCCTTCATGACCCGCGTTGCGCTGGCCGCAGAGAAGATGGACCACCATCCCGACTGGTCGAACGTCTACAAGACCGTCGACGTCACGCTGAACACGCATGACGCCGGTGGGATCACGGCGCTCGACATCGAGCTGGCCAAGCGGATGAACCGGTATTTCGGGTAGGGCTGGGGAAGCGGCCTCGCCTCGTCTTCCCAGGGCGAAAGCGGGAATGAAGACCCTGAGGCGCCGCGTTCCGTCACACCCCCCTCTGTCCTGCCAGCGGTTGCCAATCGTGCGGCTGCACCGAACAATTCGATTTTCCAGTCCACTACCACCCGAACTCTTGCAGCGCGATGTCCCTTTCACCACATTTTCCGCGGCGGGCCGGCACGCAAGGACGCTCGCGGCCAAGGAGAGATTGATGGCGCAGGAATCCGGTTTTGATTTCTTCGGCTTCGGCGACAAGCTCGCCGGCGAAGGCGAAGTGCGCGAGAAATTCTGGCGCACCGCCAAGAAGGCCGCCCGGCAGATCCCGTTCATGGACGAGGTGGTCGCCGCCTATTATTGCGCCATGGACAAGGACACGCCGCTGCGCGCCAAGGGCATCCTGGTCGCCGCGCTCGGCTATTTCGTGCTGCCGGTGGATTTCATCCCCGACTTCGTCCTCGGTCTCGGCTTCACCGACGACCTTGCCGTGCTGACCGCCGCGATCACCGCCGTCAGCGCCCACATCACCCCCGCGCACCGGCAGGCCGCCAGGGATGCGCTTGCCGACAAGCGTTGACCCTGGGGGTTGACCCTGGCTGACATTTCGGCACAACGCGGCCGCGAAACCACCCGCGCGAAAAGACAAACTCTTGCCGCTTTCGTGGCCTCCAAGTTCGCGCCGGGACATTGTGATCGCCGCTTTTCCAGCGGCGGCGCGACTGGTGGCGGTTTCCTGGGGTGAGCTCCTTTTCTTGAGGAAAATTCACCGTTTGGTAACCCTGATTAAATCAAAATGAAGCGACGGCAGGACGCCACGCGGCCCGCCTCCGCACCATATGGAATACGGGAAGAACGATGCGCGGATTGATTGCTACAGTTTCCAGCCTGGTCATGGTGGCCGCCTTCGCCGCGCCGGCGCTGGCGCAGCAGGCGACCAAGATCGGCCAGCACAATGCCTGGGGCACCTACAGCTATCAGGCGGCGGGCGGCAAGGTCTGCTATGTGCTCACCGTGCCGACCGACAAGCAGCCGCCGTCGCTCGATCACGGCGATATGTTCTTCTTCGTCAGCCAGCGCCCGGGGCAGCAGGTCTCCTACGAGCCGCAGTTCATCGCCGGCTACAATTTCCAGGAAGGCTCCAAGGCCACCGTCACCATCGACAAGAAGTCGTTCTCGATGTTCACCCGCGGCAAGTCCGCCTGGGTCGAGAACGCCGCCGAAGAGCCGGTGCTGATCGCCGCCATGAAGACCGGCACCGACATGAAGGTGCAGGCGAAGTCCGGCCGCGGCAACCCGACATCCTATGTCTTCTCGCTGAAGGGCATCTCGGCCGCGCTGGCCTCGATCGCCAAGTGCAAATAGGCAAACAGCAAAGCACCACCCGAGTATGACGCAAAGCCGGACCGCGCGTTCGGCTTTTGTCTTTCAGCCTTGCTGCTCCTCCGCCCTGCGCCGCCTGATCGCCTCGGCGATGAACACGCGCGACAACGCGTGATAGAGCGGCTCGTTGGAGATCAGCCGCGCTGTGCCGTAGCCCAGCACCGCCGCGCACATCAGCGCGATGACATTGTCGTGATTGCCGGTCATTTCGAGGATGATGACGAAGGCCGTCATCGGCGCCTGCACGACACCGGCGAAATAGCCGGCCATGCCGAGCAGCGCGGCGAGGCCCGTGGCAGTGCCGAACACAAGCCCGAGCGTGCTGCCGAGACCGGCGCCCACCGCCAGCGACGGCGCGAAGATGCCGCCCGGAATACCCGAGATCATCGACAGCACCCCGGCCGCGAATTTTTCGAGGAAGAAAAACGCCGGCAGCGGCGCGCCTTCGACGGCGCCGCGGGCCTCAGTGTAGCCGGTGCCGAAGGTAAGGCCGCCCGAGGCAAGACCGATCACGGCCACCGCCAGGCCGCAGATGCCTGCCACGAGCAGCGCGCGCCACAGTGGCTGCAGCGCGTTCCAGCGCCGGATGCGCCGCGTGATCTTCAGCGCCAGCAGCGAGAACAGCGCGCCGAAGCCGCCGCCGATGACGCCGCAGGCGATCACCAGCGGCCAGTCGGTGGCGAAGGCCACCGTATCTCTGGCGACGCCGAAATAGGTGTAGTTGCCGAGCAGCCCCAACGATGCAAGCCCGGCCAGGATCACTGCCGTCAGCACCAGCCCGTTGGTGCGCGATTCATAGGCGCGGCCCATCTCCTCGATGGCGAAGACGATGCCGGCAAGCGGCGTGTTGAAGGCAGCGGCGATGCCGGCCGCCGAGCCGGCCAGGATCAGGCCGCGCGCCTGCGCCATGCCGCCCCAGCGCGCCGCCTGGAGCATCAGCGAGGCGCCGACCTGCACCGTCGGACCCTCGCGGCCGATCGAGGCGCCGCAGGCGAGGCCGATGACGGTAAGCGCGATCTTGCCTGCCGCCAGGGGCAGCGAAAGCAGATGCCCGCGATCCTCGTCGT
This sequence comes from Mesorhizobium shonense, assembly GCF_040545255.1. Classification (NCBI taxonomy): domain Bacteria; kingdom Pseudomonadati; phylum Pseudomonadota; class Alphaproteobacteria; order Hyphomicrobiales; family Phyllobacteriaceae; genus Mesorhizobium; species Mesorhizobium shonense. The sequence goes on along the minus strand of NZ_JBEPLM010000035.1, from coordinate 9,221 downwards.
CGCGCAGGTGGCGCGCGGCGATCGCCTGCGGAATGCCGCTGCCTTGCGATCCCGGAAAGAAGGAATGGGCCAGCCAGGCGCAGACGACGAAGCCGAGCGGCGTCATGATCAGCGGCAGATAGAAACGCCAGCCGCTGCCGCCGCCGGTGACGATATGGAACAGCGCCTGCGCCCGGTCGGCCAGCATGGCGAACAGCACGCTGATCAATCCGATCGAGACGGCGCCGGCCCAGAAGACGAGCCGCGGTTGCCAGACGCGGCGCGAGGCCCACATCGCCTGCGAACGCCGCAGCATCGGGTATTTTCTCGATATGCCGGCCATGCCCGCCCTCGTGATCGAAGCTCCAGCCCTATCATAGGCACAGGGTCGATCAAGGCTTCGAGGCCAAGCCCGCGATCACGGGAGCGTTCACGATTCTCCCGCCGGCTTGTCCGCCGGCGGGAATGTCAGACGAGACCGGGTCGAGCCTCACATCGCCATTTTTTCACATTCGGCCTGGGCCTTCTTGGTCGACGTATCGATCATGTAGGTTTTGCCCTTGGCATCCGTCATCATCATCATGCAATGCTTGATCGGCTTCGCCGTCTTCATCATTTCGGCGCTCGTCTTCGCGTCGGGCATCATGGTGCCCATGTGACCGTCGGGCATGATTGCCGTCACTTGCCCACCCTTCATCATTGTCATCGTGCCCATCGTATCCTCGGCAAATGCCTGCGAGGCGCCAAGACCGACGACGCTTGCAATGACAACAAGCTTGATCGAATGCATTCCGCGTACTCCCATTTTGCAAGGGCACAATTGCCCCTTTCAGATTTCGCCGCAGGGTGGCGAAGCGTTACGCCAACACGACTATGTGATCGGACCGAAGACGGCCTGCAGGTCAGCGGCCATCGTCGAAGGGCGGATACTCAAGAGTAAGGTCGTTGCCGATCGGCGCCTCTCCTTATCCCTTGTGGGGTGAGAAGCGGTCCGCTTTAGCGGACGAAAAGCCAACTGCTTGGCTTTTCGAGCTTCGAACGCCCTGAGCCCCCGAAGGGCCGGGTGGTGGCCGAGTGAAGCTCGGTCGGATGAGGGGTGCTCCAGCGGAGTGAGACGCTGGCGTTTCCTGGAACACCCCTCAACCGTCTCGGCGCTGCGCGCCGGGGAGAAGGAAAGCCCCGCCCCATGACTCCGGCCTCGAGCTGTGCTATGCGCCGCGCTTCATTTCGGGCACGATGGTGAAATCGGCCGCAAACCGCTTATATTGGCGCAACCATGACCCTTTCATTCGATCTGACTGCCGAGGGCGCACGCGACGCCTTGCGCGCCCGCGCCGCGGCCGAAAAGCCGTCGCTGATCGGCCTGACCCGCGCCGAACTCGGCGCGGCGCTGGTTGCCGCCGGCATCGTGCCGGAGCGCCAGGCCAAGATGCGCGCGCAGCAGCTCTGGCACTGGATGTATGTGCGCGGCGTTTCCGACTTCGCCCATATGTTCAACATCTCCAAGGATCTGCGCGCCGAGCTCGACAAGCATTTCACCGTCGCGCGGCCCGAGATCGTCGAGGAGCAGATTTCTTCCGACGGCACGCGCAAATGGCTGTTCCGCTTTCCGCCGCGCGGCGCCGGCCGCCCGGTCGAGATCGAGACCGTCTACATCCCCGAGGAAGGCCGCGGCACGCTCTGCATCTCCTCGCAGGTCGGCTGCACGCTGACCTGCTCCTTCTGCCACACCGGCACGCAGAAGCTGGTGCGCAACCTGACGACGGAAGAAATCCTGGCGCAGCTGCTGACCGCGCGCGACCGTCTCGGCGATTTCCCCGACCGCGACACGCCGGACGGCGCCATCGTGCCGGCCGAGGGCAGAAAAGTCTCCAACATCGTCATGATGGGCATGGGCGAGCCGCTCTACAACTTCGAGGCGGTGAAGAAGGCGCTGCTGATCGCTTCCGACGGCGACGGGCTGTCCCTATCGAAGCGGCGCATCACGCTCTCGACCTCGGGTGTCGTGCCTGAGATCGCCCGCACCGGCGAGGAGATCGGCGTCATGCTGGCGATCTCGCTGCACGCCACCAATGACGACCTGCGCGACCTTCTGGTGCCGATCAACAAGAAGTTCCCGCTGAAGGAATTGATCGCCGCCTGCCGCGCCTATCCAGGCCTGTCGAATGCCCGCCGCATCACCTTCGAATATGTGATGCTGAAGGACGTCAACGATTCGCTCGAGGACGCCAAGGCGCTGGTGAAGCTGCTCAAGGGCATCCCGGCCAAGATCAACCTGATCCCGTTCAACCCTTGGCCCGGCACCAACTACCAGTGCTCGGATTGGGAGACGATCGAGAAGTTCGCCGACTACATAAACAATGCCGGCTATGCCTCGCCGATCCGCACCCCGCGCGGCCGCGACATCCTCGCCGCCTGCGGCCAGCTCAAGTCGGAATCGGAACGTATGCGCAAGGTGGACCGGCTGGCGCTCGAGGCCATGATGATCGCGGGGCACGGCGAGGCGTGAGGCGTATCATCGCCTATCTCGTCCGCTTCGCCGCTATCCTGGTCGGCTATGCAATCGCCTCGCTGGCGGCAAGCGCCTTCCTCAATGTCCTGTTCCTGGCGCATCTCGGCTATACGCCGGCCAATCCGGAGCCGGCGGCGACCGCCTCGCTCTATTTCTCGGTGCCTTTCATTGCGCTGTTCGTCGCCTATTTCGGTTTCATGCCGGCGGCGGCCGTCATCCTGATCGCCGAAGTGCTCGGCCGGCGCGACTGGCTGTTCTATGCGCTGGGCGGTGCCGTCATCGCCGTCGTCTTCCTCGGCTTCGCGCATAACGTCAGCGATGGCGATTTCGATGTCACCGACAACAATGTGAGGCTCGCGCTGATCGGCAGCGGCATGGTCGGCGGCATCTTCTACTGGCTCTTCGCCGGCCGCTGGGCCGGCGCCTGGCGCCGCGAGCCGTTGCCCGATCCGGAATCCTGAGTTCAGCGCAGGCCAAGCACCGAGGGCTGCATTCTACTTCGCCTGCGCCGTCAGGATCTTGAGCGCGAAGGCCGAGAACACGCCGCCGAACAGATAGTCGACCATCCGCGTGACGCGCGGACTGGCCCTCATCGCCCCCGAAAACTTCTCCGCCGCCAGCACCATCGGCGCCGTCACCGGGATAGACAGCACGATGAACATGACGCCGAGGAAGAACAGCTTTCCGGGCGCGTTGGGATCGTGCGCGGAGACGAATTGCGGCAGAAACGTCATGAAGAACAGGATGATCTTCGGATTGAGCAGATTGACGCCGAGCCCTGCTGCCCAGCTGCGGAACAGCGAGATCCGCGGTCCGCTCTTCTTCTCCGGCGAGAAGGCCGAGCCTTTCGTCACCGCCTGCCAGGCCAGGAACACCAGATAGCCGGCGCCGAAGATCTTGAGCGCGAAGAAGGCCATCGGCGAAGCCACGATCAGCGCCGAGACGCCGACCACCACCAGCGTGGTGTGGATCAGCGTGCCGCACAGCGCCCCGGCCATCGAGGCGAAGCCGGTGGCGCGGCCCTGGCTCAGCGTCCGCGACACGAACAGCGTCATGTCCGGCCCTGGCGTGATCGCCAGGATGAAGGTCGCGATGGCGAACTGGATCAGCGTCGTGTTGTCGGGAATGAAGGACATGGGGAGGTCCGGTGCCGAGGTGGTCTGTCAGTCTATAACGCAGCCATCCCAGTCGCGCCAGCGATCGGCCGGCGTCAGTTCTGATCCAGCACCTACACCAGCAAGCGCCGGCGCAATCCCTTCAGATATCGTCAACGTTTGCGCCGCCCCTCATCCGCCTGCCGGCACCTTCTCCCCGTATAGTGACGGGGAGAAGGTGGCTGGCCGCAACGCTACTCCCTTCTTGCGACGCTTGAGATTGGCGAAATCATCGGCGACAGCGCCCCTCTCCCCGTCACTATACGGGGAGAGGATGCCGGCAGGCAGGTGAGGGGCAGCGCCGGCGCCCGGAAGGAATTCTAATCCTGAGGCATTGCCTTCTTCTCTTGCGCCGCCCGGAAACCCCGTGATACTCGCCCGCGAACCTCTTTACCCGCGGAACCGCCAAAAATGTCCAAGACCAAAGACGTGAAGAAAGTCGTGCTCGCCTATTCCGGCGGCCTCGACACCTCCATCATCCTGAAATGGCTGCAGACCGAGCTCGGCGCCGAGGTCGTCACCTTCACCGCCGACCTCGGCCAGGGCGGCGAACTGGAGCCGGCGCGCCGCAAGGCCGAGATGATGGGCATCAAGGACATCCGCATCGTCGACGTGCGCGAGGAGTTCGTCGCCGATTTCGTCTTCCCGATGTTCCGCGCCAATGCCGTCTATGAAGGCACCTATCTGCTCGGCACCTCGATCGCCCGCCCGTTGATCTCCAAGCACCTGGTCGAGATCGCAAAAGAGACCGGCGCCGACGCGATCGCGCATGGCGCTACCGGCAAGGGCAACGACCAGGTCCGCTTCGAGCTCTCCGCCTATGCGCTGAACCCCGACATCAAGGTCATCGCGCCGTGGCGCGACTGGTCGTTCAAATCGCGCACCGACCTGATCAACTTCGCCGAGCAGCACCAGATCCCGGTGCCGAAGGACAAGCGCGGCGACGCGCCCTTCTCGGTCGACGCCAACCTTCTGCACTCCTCCTCCGAGGGCAAGGTGCTGGAGGATCCGTGGAGCGAGCCGCCGGAATTCGTTCACCAGCGCACCGTTTCGCCGATGGACGCGCCCGACGCCGTCACCGAGATCGAGATCGAGTTCCTGAAGGGCGATCCCGTAGCGCTCAACGGCAAGAAGCTGTCGCCGGCCACCATGCTGGCGGCGCTCAACGACCTCGGCCGCGACAACGGCATCGGTCGCCTCGACCTGGTCGAGAACCGTTTCGTCGGCATGAAGTCCCGCGGCGTCTATGAAACCCCAGGCGGCACCATCCTGATTGCCGCCCACCGCGCGATCGAGTCGATCACGCTCGACCGTGGCGCGGCGCATCTCAAGGACGAGTTCATGCCGCGCTATGCCGAGCTCATCTACAACGGCTTCTGGTTCTCGCCCGAGCGCGTGATGCTGCAGGCGATGATCGACAAGAGCCAGGACGACGTCGAAGGCACGGTGCGGCTCAAGCTCTACAAGGGCAACGTCATCGTCACCGGCCGCAAGTCGAAGAAGACGCTTTATTCGGACGCTCTCGTCACCTTCGAGGATGACCGCGGCGCTTACGATCAGAAGGACGCCGAAGGCTTCATCCGCCTCAACGGGCTCAGGCTGCGGACGCTTGCGGCGAGGAATCGCCGGTGAAGCTGCCGATCTCCCTCCTTGCGGGGGAGATGTCGCCGAAGACGACAGAGGGGTCGCCGCGCGTGGAGCACCAGCGTCGTCTCTCGTCGCGAAAGGCGTTGGCGTTCTATGCGAGGCGACCCCCTCTGGCCTGCCGGCCACCTCCCCCTCAAGGGGGGAGATTACCGCTTCTCGGCCTTCGCCAACTTCCTGTGTAAGAAGCAAAAACCCGGCGTCTCCGCCGGGTTTTGTCTAGCGAAGTCAGCAATTTCCATTCAATTGCCGTCGATCGCCTCGGCGATGCGGGCGATGGCCTGCTGATAGACGCTCGCGGAATTCCAACCGGCGATGGCGCCCATGTTCGCCTCGTAACCCGCGCCGGCCTGCCAGCCATGGCCCTTGAGGAAGTTGGCGGTGGAGGCGAGCGCCGTGTTTCTGTCGCGCAGGTTTCCGCTGCCGACGCCGTACTTCAAGACGTTGCCGGGCAGGAACTGCGTGTGGCCGATCTCGCCATGCATGGCGCCGACCGAGGAGGCGCTCAAGGCTCCGCGATCGACCAGCTTCAGGGCTGCGATGGCATGGGGGGTGAAATAGTCCGGACGGCGGCAATCATAGGCAAGCGTCAAAATGGCCGAGACCGTGTTCTGGTTGCCCATGGAAGCGCCGAAGCCGGTCTCCATGCCCCAGATGGCGAGCAGCACGCCCGGCGGCACGCCGTAGGTCTGCTCGATCCTGTCGAACATCGCCGCGTTCGACTTCTTCAAAGCCCGGCCCTTGGAGATAATTGCTGCCCCGCCCCGGCGCTTCATGAACGCTTCCACCGAGCCGCTGAACGCCTTGTGGATGGCGCGGTCGGCAGCGATCGTCCGTGTTGCGTAAGTCGCGCCGGCCAGCGCGGACAGACCCTTCTGGCCGACTCCGTTGGCCCTGGCCTCCGCGGCGAACTCCTGCTTCCATGCATCAAAGCCAGCGCCGTTCTTGCCACAGCTGCCTGCCGCCTGTGCGCCCGTCGCCATCCCAAGTGCCGCCACAGCGGCGGCCACGAAAATCCTTCCCTTGGCAAAAAATGCCATACTGTCTCTCCTGGTTGCCTGAATCACGTCCCGGTTGCAAATCTGCCAGTGAAACGCCCGATTGTCACCGCCCACACGGGGCTTGCACGGCGCTCGACGCTGGCGAATGCCGGGGAATTTGCCTACGATCAAGCATTTATTATGGCGACGGCATTTATTGTGGGGGGTCTTTATGGAAGACGTTGATGTTGTGATCATCGGCGCCGGCTCCGCAGGGCTTTCCGCGGCCAAGACGCTGCGGGCTGCCGGGCTTTCCTTTACACTTCTGGAGGCGATGAGCCGCATCGGCGGCCGCGCCTGGACCAGCGACCGGCATTTCGGCGTGCCCTTCGACATCGGCTGCGCCTGGCTGCACGCCGCCGACCGCAATCCCTATTTCGCCGAAGCGCGGGCTGCCGGATGGACGCTGCACCACCACGACATGAATGTCGACCATCTCTACTATCGCGACCGCAAGGCGAGCGAGGAAGAGGAACTCGAGATGAAGGCCGCCGATGCGCGGCTGTTCGAACTGCTGGCCGCGCATCAAGTCCGGGACGGTGACGACGACCGGCTGTCGGCGCTGCTCGCCAAGGGTCATGCGCCGCGCGCCGCCGCCACTTTTGCCGGCCCGATGGATTTCGGCGCCGACGAGGACGAGATTTCGATCCGCGATTTCCAGGCCGCCGCCGACCTCGATCCGAACTATTTCAGCAAGGAAGGACTCGGCGCGCTGGTCGCGCATTTCGGCGCCGACGTGCCGGTCGAGCTGTCGACGCCGGTCCGCAAGATCCTCTGGGACGTGCCCGGTGTCGCCTGCGTCACCGATCGCGGCACCGTCCGCGCCAAGGCGGTCATCGTCACCGCTTCGCCGGCGGTGCTCGCCTTCGAGGAGATCGAGTTCTCGCCGGCGCTGCCGGATGCACATTTCGGCGCCTTCTTCGACCTGCCCATGGGCATGCTCACCAAGCTGCCGGTGGAGATCAAGGGCACGCGGCTCGGCCTGGAGCCATTCGACGACCTTTTGATCGAGCGAATGGCCAGGCACGACATCTATTTCCTATGCTTTCCCTTCGACCTCGACCTGATGGTGGGGTTTGTCGGCGGCGACTTCGCCTGGGAGATGTCGGCGGCCGGCGAGGCGGCGGGCGTCGACTTCGTCGTCGACCGATTGTGCGGCATCTTCGGCAGCGATGTCAGAAAACATATCGGCCGCGCCATGATGACCGATTGGGGCGCGGAGCGCTTCGTGCGCGGCGCCTACGCGGCAGCCCGACCCGGCCGTTCCGAAGCGCGCGCCACGCTGATGCAGCCGGTGGCGGAAAAAATCTTCTTCGCCGGCGAGCATGTCGCCGGACCGCTCATCCAGACCTGCGGCGGCGCGAGGTTGTCGGGCGAAAGCGTGGCGAGCCAAGTCATTGCCCAGCTCGCGCCGAAATAGTCCCGGAATGCCGAGAAATGAGAGGCGCAAACCAGTGCTCTTCACGGTCTTTTGACCGGCCCGCCGAAAGGACATGGAACAATTCGTGAGCGGGCGATAAGCGCTTTAGCCGGAACGCATAAGGCCTTGTTTCGTTTTCGAGCCCGAGGGAGCGTTGAAAACGGAGAAAAGCCATGAAAAGCGTATTGTTTCCGGCGCTTGCCGGTGCGCTGCTCGCCATGTCGGGTGCGGCCCTTGCCGATACGCCCGTCTCGGCGGTGACGGATCTGAACGTCCGCGCCGGCCCTGGCCCGCAATATCCGGTGATCGGCGTGCTGGCGGCCGGCCAGTCGGCGACGCTCAGAGGCTGCATCGCAAACAGCAAATGGTGCACCATCGCCGAAGCCGGCGGCAACGGCTGGGTCTATTCCGACTATGTGACGGGCGACTTCGGCGGCAGCCGGGTCGTTGTGACGCGCCGGCCGGCTGAAGCCGACATTGCCGTCGTGGCGCCACCCACCGACGACGTCTACAGCACCGACACCTATACCGGCGCCATCGTTTCCGGCGACGACGTCATCGAGCCGATCGCCAGGCCGCCGGCCGAGGTGGGCACCTACATCACCACGCATCGGGTAGACCCGGTCTATCTCGAGGGCGAAGTGGTGACGGGGGCTACCCTGCCCGACACGGTCGAGCTGCGCGAGATCCCGGACTACAACTACCGCTACGTCTACGTGAACAACCAGCCGGCGCTGGTCGATCCTGGCACGCGCCGCATCGTCTATGTGATGCGCTGATCCAGGCGCTGATTGCGCAACGCGGCCGCCGGCGTCGGCGGTCGCTTTTCGTTTGGCGGCCGCCCAATTGCCGCCCCGCAGGCAATTCAAGCAGCTTGCATCTGCTCTATCGACGCGATTTCGGCCTTCTTTGCCTCGCCTTCCACCGCGAGGTCGTAGCTGGCCTGCATGTTCATCCAGAACCGGGGCGTCGTGCCGAAGAACTTGGCAAGGCGCAGCGCCGTGTCTGGTGTTACTGGGGTGGTTTCGCTCACCAGGCGCTCGATACGCGTGCGGGGGACATGCAGCTTCTTGGCCAAAGTATATGGTTTTTAATCCAAGCGGGATCAGATACTCCTCGCGAAGGATCTCGCCCGGGTGGATAGGCAGGAAGATGTTGGCAGCCATCTTCATTTCCTTTCTGGTTGGGGCACACGCCCCGACTTCGTCATTCCAGGGCGAAGCAGGAGCGAAGCTCCGTCGCGGAGACCCTGGAATCCATGCCGTTACTTCAGCCGGAGAGCGCATCGGAGCAGAATTCCGAACCGCAGCAGCGCTCGGGTGTCACGGCATGGATCCTATGGTCTGCGCCGCGTCGCTTCGCTCCTTGCTCCGCCATAGGATTGTTTGAGAAGGATCGGGTAGTTTGGCGGCCGGGACTGCAGGCCCATCACAGCCAGCAGTCCCGGCGGCAGGCGACCGCCCTTAGGACCG
>NZ_JBEPLM010000034.1:0-32585 GCF_040545255.1 Mesorhizobium shonense | reverse complement strand
CGCCAACTCAGAGCGGACGACCATATGCATTGCGTACTCACCGTAACTTGCAAGTCCATACGTGAGATTGTAGCGGCGATTTCGAACTATCTGGCCGAGCAGGGCTGCAAGATCTTCGATTCCAGCCAGTTCGACGATCTCGATACCGGCAAGTTCTTCATGCGCGTCTCCTTCATCTCGGAAGAAGGCGTGGGCGGGCCGGCGCTTGCCGAAGGCTTCAAGCCGATCGCGGAAAAGTTCGCCATGGATGCCGAGATCCACGATGCCAAGAAGCGCATGAAGGTGCTGCTCATGGTCTCGCGCTTCGGCCATTGCCTGAAAGACCTGCTCTACCGCTGGAAGACCGCCGCGCTGCCGATCGACATCGTCGGCGGCGTCTCCAACTATTTCGATTACCAGAAGGTCGTCGTCAACCACGACATCCCCTTCCACAACATCAAGGTGACAAAGGACAACAAGCCGCAGGCCGAAGCCCAGCTGCTTGATATCGATCAGACCGGCACCAAGCTCGTGGTGCTGGCGCGCTACATGCAGGTTCTGTCGAATGCGCTTTGCCGGAAGATGTCAGGCCGCATCATCAACATCCTTCATTCCTTCCTGCCGTCCTTCAAGGGGGCGAACCCCTACAAGCAGGCCTATGAGCGTGGGGTAAAGTTGATCGGGGGGACGGCGCTTTACGTGATCTCGACGAGGTCCGATCATCGAGCAGGACACGGCGCGCATCACGCATGCGCAATCTGCCGAGGATTATGTGTCAATTGGGCGCGATGTGGAGAGCCAGGTGCTGGCGCGCGCCATCCATGCGTATATCCATCACCGCTCTTTCATCAACGGCAACCGCACCGTCGTCTTCCCGGCAAGCCCGGGAAGCTATGCATCGGAGCAGATGGGAGGAGCAAGACTGACATCATCGACGGCAAGCAGGTGGCTGCTACGGTAAATGATGCGAAGTCGCCGTGCTCGTGAAAGAGCGGGGCCTCAAGATATGCCCACTCTGGTTACATCTTTTGGAGGAACGTATATGAAAGTAGTGGTGCTCGGCGCCGGCGTCGTCGGCACAGCCGCTGCGTACTATCTGGCCAGCGACGGACATGAGGTGACAGTGGTCGACCGGCATTCGAGGGCTGGGCGCGGCACCAGCCAGTCCAATGCCGGTCTTGTTTCTCCGGGTGACGCGACGGCCTGGGCCTCTCCGGCCGCATTCAGAACGTTTCTGCAGGCCCTTTGGAACCACGATCTAGGGATCAAGGTACGCCTGCGCTTCGATCCCTATTTCCTCGCCTGGAGTCTCCGTTTTGTGCGCCAGTGCACTGTAGCGCGTCTGCGAGCCAACAGCAAAGTCAAGCTGCGCTTGGCGCTCTATTCCCGCCACTGCATCAACGCGCTCTCGGTCGATACCGGCATCCACTACGACGAGCGCAAGAAGGGCATCCTCTATTTCTTTCGCTCGCAGAAAAGCCTCGACACGGGCACCGACAATTATCGCTACCTTGCCGAACATGGCCTACCGATCGAAATTATCGACCGCGATCGGCTAATTGAACTCGAGCCCGGTCTTGCCGCGGCGAAGGAAAAAATAGCCGGCGGCGTCTATTCGCCGATCGATCAGACCGGGGATTCTAGCCACTTCGTTGAAAAGCTCGCCGTCTACGCAGCCGAAAACCTTGGCGTAAGATTCCTTTACGGCACTACCGTAGAAGGCCTCGACATCGAGGGGGACAGGGTGCGAGCCGTCGTCACCTCTTCCGGTCCAGTGGCCGCCGGCGCTGTCGTCATCGCGATGGGACCCGAAAGCGGCCTCCTTGGCCGCCGCTACGGTGTCGACCTGCCGGTCTATCCGGTCAAGGGTTACACGGCGACCGTGCCGCTTGAGGACGAGAACGAGGGGCCGACGATGGGCGGCGTCGACGAAGACCAACGGATCGCCTATTCGAGGCTGGGAAATCGCCTGCGTCTCGCCTCGACAGCCGAGTTCACCGGCTTCGACCGCACTTTCCAGCCGCGCGACTTTGCCGCCATGTTCAAGACCGGCAAGGAGCTGTTCCCGGGGGCTTTCGATGAGAAGAAGGCCGAGCTTTGGGCGGGCTTGAGGCCGATGATGCCAAGCTCGGTGCCGGTGATCGGCCAGGCGCGCTACAAAAACCTCTATCTCGACACCGGCCACGGCCATGTCGGCTGGACCATGGCGTGTGGCTCGGGAAAATTCCTCGCCGACTTGGTCGCGGGCCGCAAGACCGAAATCGACCCGCAAGGGTTGGTTTACAGGAACTGAGGAAGAGCTACGGATCCTATGTCCGCGCCGCGAGCCGCAACTAACTTGGCCGACATTGAGGTCAGCCCGTACCGTCACCGGCCGCTGCAGGTCATCGGGCGTCAAAGTCTCCGGCGCACCAATCTGGGGAATCGCGGTGTGGTGACGTCGATGTTGGGCGGATGAAAGTCGTCAATGTTCCGACCATCGATCAGAAAGTAACGGGCGGAAGTCCTCGAGGGTTGCATTCGGGCGATTTTGGCAACGTCCCAGCACAGCGCGGATGGAAGAAGGACGCGGGATCAGTTCATGACTGCGAGCGGTCTCAACAGCCTGGCCCGATGGAGGACCGAATGCGTGAAAGAATGTCGCGACTGTCAATAAAGATGCGCGTACGGAAGTGATCATCGAAAGGAGCATTCAGGTGCTTTTCGCCGATTGAGATTCCTCCGTTCGACAGGCGCGCCTGTGACTGCATCAATCGCAAAGGTATTCGAGCATTCCGTTTAAAAGCTTTCGCCGTAACAGATGCCCACTGGCGGAAGGCTGCAGCGTTCTCCCCGAACGCCGGCCGCAGGGCTTGGTCAACTAGATAGGAACGAACTCATGACCATCACACGTTTTGAATCCGGCGCGCGCATGAGCCAGGTCATTGCCCACAATGGCACCGTTTACCTGGCAGGTCAGGTTGGAGATCCCGGCTCAGATGTTGCGACCCAAACGAAACAGGCGTTGGCTCAAGTCGATCGCCTGCTGGTGCTGTCTGGTTCCGATAAGACGAGGATACTTTCGGCACAGATATGGCTCGCAGATATGGCCGACTTCCAGAAGATGAATGCCGTCTGGGACGCATGGGTCGCACCCGGCAACGCTCCGGCACGTGCGACTGGCGAGTCTAAGCTGGCAGGTCCTGAATATCTCGTAGAGGTCATCATCACCGCTGCGCAGATTTGAGGTCATGCGAAGGACGGGCCCTAAGGGGCGGGCCGTTTATGCTTGATTTACTGGGCCCGTTCTATTCCTCCTAATTCCAATTCTTCCATTCTTGCAAGGCGACATCACGGCGACATGACCTGCCCGTTCAATCTGTTGCCGCAACTACCGGCGCTCTCGCTCCCTGCTGGGGATGCGCCGAAAGGGCCGCTGTTCGGACTCAGATCGTAGGCCGCCGGTTTGCCGACGAACAGGTCCTGTCGATCGCCGCAGGCTTGGAGACGTGTTTAGGCGTGCCCAAATTGCCTCCTCTTAGCTGGCATTTCTCCACTGACTGAACAGACCCCTTGTTCTAGATGCCTGTGATCCAACTCCCGGGATCTTGGACGCTTGCTCCGCCAGCACTATCATCGTGCAGTCAATCCTAAACTGGATGAACCGACCCAATTCCAACCAGGACCATGCAGGGGACGCTGCAGCTCTTTCGCACGGAGGCACAGCTCGATGCATCCGCCAAGAACGTCAAGGCCCTTGCGGCCGACGGCATTCCATATGAGGTTTTCGACCGCGACGGCTGCATTCGCGCCGAACCTGCCCTTGCACATGTGCGCGACAAGATTGTCGGCGGCCTGCTGACACCGAAGGATGAGACCGGCGGCTGCTTCAAGTTCACCAATGCGCTCGCGAAAAAAAGCGGAGCAACTTGGCGTTCGCTTCTCCTGGGGCACTGAAATAACCGGTCTTGATGTCGAGGGCGGCCGGGTGCGCGGCGTGGTGGCCAAGTGGGAGACGCTGAGGGCCGATGCCGTCGTTGTTGCGCTCGGCAGTTATTCGCCACTGCTGCTGAAGCGCTATGGCATTAAGCTACCGGTCTACCCCGTCAAAGGCTATTCGCTGGCGATCCCGATTACCGATGTCTCGCGCCGACCGGAATCGACGATCATGGACGAGACCTACAAGATCGCCATCATGCGGCTCGGCGACCGCATCCGCGTCGGCGGCATGGTGAGATTTCCGGCTAGACCATTTGATCTCGGCCAAGCGGCCGGCGCGCGCTTGAACATTCGGTCATGGACCTCTTCCCGGGCGGCGGTGCAAGTAAGGCACCGTTCTGGTCCGGGTTGCGCTCAGTGACGCCGGACGGGACGCCAGTGATCGGTCCGACGAAGATCGCCGGCCTCTTTCTCAACACCGGCCATGGCACGCTTGGCTGGACGATAAGCTCCGGCTCTGCCCGCGTCATTGCCGATCTCGTCAGTGGCCACGAGCCTGAGATCGATGCCACCGATCTGGCGCTTAGCCGCTACGCTTGAATCAAAAGACATCACACTCAAGGAGGACTGAACTTTGATCGAATCAATTTCCACCACCGACGCGCCTAGCGCCGTGGGCCCCTATTCGCAAGCCATTAAGGTTGGTGATCTGCTCTTCGTCTCGGGTCAATTGCCGATCGATCCTGCGACCGGCGAGTTTAATTCACCGAATGCAGTCGAGCAGGCTGAAAAGTGCCTGAAGAACCTTGCCGCGATCGCCAAGCCCCTGGTACCGAGCTTGCAAAGACGGTGAAAACAACGGTGCTCCTGACGGATCTCGGTGATTTTGCCGACATCAATCGCATCTATGCCGGCTAATTCAGCGAGCCCTATTCTGCGCGGGGCTGCTATGAGGTAAAGTCCCTACCGAAAGGCGCCAAGGTCGAGATAGAAGCGGTTATCCCCTCTCAGCTAAAGCTGGCGATAGCCTGCTGACGGAGAATGAGCCGGAGCAATGTCACATTGCTCCGGTTTTCCTGTTCTGCGCAGATCTATCGGAAAGGCGGGCTTAAAATCACGCAGGAGAAACGGACTTGACGCTTACGCCTTCGCTCACCAAGCATCTGAAACATCCCGACCGATTTATCCAAATCGGATCGGAGGCGCGCGCGAACACGACTGCATTGCCTGAACTATTCTCGGTGTTCAACCCGTCGAGCGGTGAGCTTCTGGCGGAACTTCCCGATATGACCGTCGAGGACGTTTCCGCCGCCGTCGCCAGAGCCTATGCAGCGCAAGAGAGATGGGCAGGACTTACCGCTCGCGAACGTTCCGACATCTTGTGGCGTTGGCATCAGTCAATCGTCGACAACAGCGACGATCTTGCAGCAATCTTGACCGCAGAGATGGGAAAACCGCTGGCAGAGGCGAAGTCAGAAGTGCTGCATGCCGCAGACTATCTGCAATGGTACGCCGAGGAGGCCAATCGCATTTACGGCGAGACGATCTCGGCACCCTCCAACGACAGGCGCATGCTGGTGATCAAACAGCCGATCGGTGTCGTCGGTGCAATCACGCCATGGAATTTTCCGGCCTCGATGGTCGCCCGCAAGATCTCTCCGGCGCTCGCAGCCGGCTGTACCGTTATCCTCAAGCCTGCGGAGCAGACGCCGCTGGTCGCAGGAGCGATCTTTGCTCTGGCGCAGAGGGCCGGTTTCCCCGACGGCGTTCTGAACCTGGTGTACGCATCCGATGGCGACGTGATCGGCCGCGAACTCTGCTCCAATCCGGACGTCCGTAAGATCAGTTTCACCGGCTCGACCGAGGTCGGCCGCTTGTTGATGCGCCAGTGCTCAGACCAGATCAAGCGGATCAGTTTCGAGCTTGGCGGCAATGCGCCATTCATCGTTTTCGATGATGCCGATATCGATGCCGCCGTGGAAGGGGCGATCCAGGCCAAGTTCCGTAATGCTGGGCAAACTTGTGTCTCAGCCAATCGACTGTATGTGCAGTCGAGCGTTTATGCAGAGTTTGGCGAAAAGTTCACAGAGCGCGTTCGCAAGCTCAAAGTCGGCGATGGCTTCGATACGGATGTTTCTGTTGGTCCACTGATCGACGAACAGGCTCTGGCGAAGGTGGAACGGCATGTCGAAGATGCTGTCCAGCGAGGGGCCAAGATTCGCTGTGGCGGGCGGCGTACCGGCAGCAACGGGACATTCTTCGAGCCGACGGTGATCACCGGCGTCTGCAGCACCATGCGTCTCGCTCAGGAGGAGACGTTCGGCCCCCTTGCTCCGATCATTCGCTTCGACGATCCCGATCAGGTGGTCCGGGAAGTCAATGATACGATCTATGGTCTTGCTGCCTATTTTTATGCTGCAAATCTCAAACGTATCTGGCGGGTTGCGGAGGCGCTCGAGTACGGCATGATAGGCATCAACACTGGCCGGATGTCGTCAGAAGCGGCGCCCTTCGGCGGCATAAAGCAGTCGGGGATCGGCCGTGAGGGGTCGCGGCACGGTCTCGAAGATTACCTTGAAATGAAATATCTCTGCATGGGTGGGCTGTGAGCAGACGGCAGTCGATATGGTGGTCGTCCGCCCAAATTTAATTGTCGCTCAACAACTCCAACAAGGTGCATCGTGATGCCTGCTCCTTCGTCTTCGCGCGATACGGCCGACAGGCCCGGGGCTGGAAGCCAAAGTGCTTGGCCAGCGCCAGCAGCGAGCGATTGTAGATGATGTGGCCTTCGTTATCTTCGCCGGTAACCGCTTCATCCTGTCGTAGAGGATTTCCATCGGCACTCCTCCAATTACGTCGAAAGCCTGCATGACAGCGCAGCAGCGTCTGCAGATCCTGATGCATGAGGTAGCGGGCGAAGATGTAACGCGAGTGGCCAAGCACAAGCGAGAACAGCCAGAAGATGCGTATCACGCCCGGCGCGTCGGTGAACTCGGTGACGAAGCGCGCGAAGTCGACCTGTGCTTGACATCCGGCCGGGTCTCGAACCGCACCTCGAAAGGACGCACCTGCTCCGGCTGCCGGATCGCGGCGACGAAGCGCTTCTCGGCGGTGTAGGCGCCGTCAGAGCCGCGCTCACGAATCTCGCGCGTCAGGCGCGCGGCCGAGAGGTCGGGATAAGCTGTGACCCGTTCGCGCAAATAGTTGACGAACGGTGCAATATTGTTCGGCCGCCCCGCCTGCCCCGGTCCGTAGGCGGGGAGTTCGAGCCCGCAATCGATGTATTTGCGGACTATCTTGGGATCGCGGCCCGTTGCCGGGCGATCACAGCCACGGACAGGCCCTGACGATGTAGATCCAATATCATCAGAATTTCTCCAAGTTGGATCATCAGCGCCGCTCCCGTCCCGTAAAGGACTATCGACACCGGGGCAAAAGCCGCCAGTTCCGGGACGTGTCCCGTAACTGGCGGCAGCAGCGCCAACTAGTCTATAGTCTAGGGACCGGCGACAAGGTTGGCGACTATCTCTCCTTGCTGCTCGACGATCCGACGCTCGCGCAGCCGATCCGCGCGAACCTCTTCCGCTCCGACGACGATGACAGCGCCTGATCGCTGCACTGGAATCGCCCGAAGCCGCGCAATGCACGGGACTGATGGCGATGCGGTCCAGCGACATCCTCGCCGTCCGCTCCGATAGGTCGCGCGACCACAGCCGATTCCCATGCTGCGCATATCTCCGAAGCGTCGCGACGTTTCGGCATTCCAGAACGCTGGATTCGGGCCGTGCTCCGCACTGAGAGCGCGCGCAACGTGCGCGCAATCTGATCGGCCGACGCGATGCGCCTGATGCAGGTCATGCCCGACACCTGGGCGGAGCTTCGCGTCCGTCATGCTCTTGGCCGCAACCCCTACGACCCGCATGACAACATCCTCGCGGGCACGGCGTATCTGCGCGAGATGTGGGATCGCTACGGCGACGTCACCGCCATGCTCGCCGCCTACAATGCCGGTCCGGCGCGCTATGACGAGCACCGCGCGAAGGGCCGTCCCTTGCCGGCCGAAACGCGCGCCTATGTCGCTTTGCCTGCGCCCGTTCTGCGCGGCGAGCGTTCTTCGAAGATCTCATTCGCCGTCACGCGGGCGCTTGATTGGCGCGAGGCGGCGATCTTCATCATGCGCGATGACGGCGTTTTGGCCGTCAATCCCACGTCGCCGGTCGGCCCGCCGAACAGAGACCGCTCGCCCGGCCCAGCGACACCCGCAACTCCGACGGCCGCGCAGCCCGAAGCGCTGTTCGTCGCCCACCGCGGCATCGGATCGGCGCCATGACCGACTCCGCAGTCCTTCGCGTTCCCTCGTGCGTTGGCGTGCCATGGAGTGCGCCGGGGGTGGTGGCGACCGGGGGATTGCCGCCCGTAATTGGGCCGAGCGCCTTGCCGAGCAGCAAAACTGTGCGTCGACCGTGGGTCAACTGGCGATGGTCGGCGATTCGGCGTCAAAATCTGCTCCTGTGAAGCAACGCAGGAGGCGAACGATGGAATTCTTTTGCGGACTGGACGTAGCGTCATCTCGGTCAAAAGAACCGGGTAGCCCCATCTGCAAGCAGCCCGAAGGCAGTAACGGTCTGCAGGCCTTCCGCCATATTTTTGGGATGCCCGTTGACGTATTTGAAGCCGTAAACGATTCCGTCCGGTGTCGGCAGCTTGGCTAGCGTAGGACCGTTGCCCGCGCGTTGACGCGCAGCTCAGCAATCAGCCTGTGATCGAGATCGTACATCAGCATCTGTCCATTTCGTCAGTGTGGTTGATCATAATGCAAAAATATGAGCGATACTGTCTACGTTCAGTGTTACTTGCCAGAGACAGTCGCATTAGCTGACCGCGCTCGCTTTCGGAGCCTGTCATGCAAGTCGCAACAAACTGGAACCCGGGTGCTCGCGTGCGGGAGCCGTCTTGCAGATTGGTGGGTTGGGGAAGCGAGACTGGTTCCGTCGGAGAGGCGGAGTTCGGAGACAAGCTTGCCGGCCTGCTTCGCGGGCTCCCCTATTTCCGGAGAACCCCTGACCATGTCCGCCTGGTGAACAGTCATGGCAATCCGATGACGAAGATGCGTCGTGGCGCTGCGGGGCAACGGCAATCGCGCACTCGCCATGGCTGGCACTATGACTTCGTATCGATCAAAAACTATCGGGGTTGGCCCATCTCGCATTCGATCCCTTAGAGCTTTGACTGCGGAACTTGTCGCCGTCTGAGCGCGGGCGAGCAGCGAGCGCTGGACGACTTCAGGACGGGCGAGTTCCTGCCCGGGCGCGGACTTCTCGACATGAAGTGCAGCGTCGCGGCCGTCGTCGCCGTGCTCGAAGCGTTCGCCGCGCAGAGGGATCGTCAGGGCAACCTCCTTTTGATCGCGACTCCGGACGAAGAGCGCGATCACGGGGCATGCGAAGCCTGAGGGATGCACTGCCCGCGATCGCCGCTGAATTTGGGCTGTCCATCGAGGCAGGCATCAATCTCGACGCGACGAGCGATCAAGGCGACGGCTCCGAGGGACGCGCAATTTATCGGGGCACAGTCGGCAAGGCGCTGCCCTTTGCACTGGTCGGCGGGCATTCGTCGCACGCAAGCTATCCCTTCGAGGGGGGTCAGCGCCCAGCTGATCGCGTCCGAGATCACCAGAGCCATCGAGGGCAATCCCGAGCTTTGCGACCGCGCCGGAGGCGAAGTCTCGCCGCCACCGTTTTGCCTCGAGGCGAAGGACCTTCGCGGCGGATACGAAGTGACGACCCCGGAGCGGGTTTGGGTCGCCTTCGACTGGCTTTCGCATCACTGGTCGGCCAAGGACCTGCTCATTAGCTTCGAACGGTCCGTCACCGATGCGGCATCGGAGGCGGCCTCGTGTTTCAACTATCGCGCCCAGGCTTATGGTGCGATGCTCGGCACGGCCCAATCAGCGCTGGTACCGGCCGCCGAGATTATCTCGCTGCTGAGTTGGCCGATCGCGTTCGCGCCGTAGGGGGCGCCTTCGAGCGTGTGTGTGAAGTAGAGCTCCAGGCACAGAATTCAGACGATCCGCTCGCGCTCACGCGGGCCGTGATCGACGCTATGGTTTCGGAGGCGGGAATAACGGGTCCAACCATCGCCTATTGGCTAAGCAGACTCGTCTATCCGGCAACCCACATAGCGAACGTCGCAGGAGGGAGCCGGCTCTCTGAAGCGATCAAGACGGCGAGGCTGGAGCACGAGCCATCTGGCGGCCATCCGCTGAAGTATCGCGAGTTCTTCGCCGGGATCTCCGACATGAGCTTCTTCGGCCATCGGCCTTATAACGCGGATTCGACCTACGTGGCGGCCAATACGCCCGCTAGCGCATTGACTGATCATGTCCCCGGCGACGTCTTGTCGTTCCCGGTGTCAACATTGGCCCTTGGGGTCGGGAGTATCATCAGAGGCTGGAACGCGTTTACGCGCCCTATGCTTTCGAGGAGCTGCCCAGGCTCTTGTTGCGGATCGTCGCCGCCTTCCTGCGCTGAGAACTTCGCGCACCGCGCTCTCAAGACGAATGTGTCACATAGTGATACTAAATGTCATTGCTTGACATTCTTGCCTTGGCTCGGCATTTTGAAGGCAAGAAAATGCACCGGGATAAATAGAATGAACGGAGCCGAAGCTCTCGTTGGAACGCTAATCGGCGGAGGCATCGATACTTGTTTCGCCAATCCGGGCACATCAGAGATGCACCTCGTCGCGGCCTTGGATCGTGCCAATTCGGTGCGATGCGTCCTCGGGCTGTTCGAAGGCGTCGTTACGGGTATGGCCGATGGCTACGCCCGGATTGCCGGCAAGCCGGCCGCAACGCTCCTGCACCTAGGACCTGGGTTGGGCAACGGTGTTGCGAACCTTCACAATGCACGCAAAGCGCGCACCCCTATGGTCAACGTCGTTGGCGAGCACGCAACCTACCACCGCGGTTTCAATGCCCCTTTGACATCGGATATCGAGGGGTTGGCTCGGCCGGTTTCGGATTGGGTTGAGACAAGCCGATCCGCGGAAGAGCTCGGGGCAGATACGGCGCGCGCGATTCACGAGGCCACGAGCGCGCCGGGCCGCATCGCGACTTTGATAGTTCCGGCTGACGCGGCTTGGGGCGAAAACGGTGCCGTAGCACGCGTGACGCCTGGCCGTGGTTACGGCAAGCCCTGCACGTCTGCGATCGAGAGGGCGGCCGAAATCTTGAGGTCAGGCGCGCGGGTTGCGCTCTTGCTAGGCGGCGCCGCTCTGCTGGAGCCGGCCCTGTCGATCGCCGCCCGCATCGCGGGCCATACCGGTGCCAGGTTGCTGGGGCCGACCAGTGCCGGACGAGCAAGCGTGGGAGCGGGCTTACCGATGGTCGAACGGATCCCGTACCCAATCGCGTTGGCTCGGGAGGTTTTGGCCGACGTGCAGCACCTCATTCTGATCGGCTCGGATGAGCCTGTCGCCTTCTTCGCCTACCCTCGGCAACCCAGTAAGCCGCTCCCCAAGGACGCCAATGTTCATATCGCCGTCAACGTGGCCGAGGACATCGCCGAAGGACTGGCTGTGCTGGATGAACTCGTCGGCTCCGCCCAGGCAAAGCCCCGCCTGCGACCCGCGATCGAAGCCGACGCACCTCGTGGTGATCTGGACCTGGCGAAGCTTGCCACTGCAGTGACCCGGTTGCTGCCGGAGAATTCTATCCTGGTCGACGAGTCGATCACATCGAGCTTCGTCCTGCTGCCGCGTCTTCGGGAAGCCGCGCCACACGACTTCCTTCAACTGACCGGCGGAGCAATCGGCATCGGCCTGCCGCTGGCGACGGGGGCGGCAGTGGCCGGGCCCTCTCGCAGGGTGGTCTGCATGCAGGCGGACGGCAGCGGCATGTACACCCCGCAGGCGCTCTGGACGCAAGCCCGGGAGAAGCTGGACGTAGTCACAGTAGTTCTCGCGAACCGCGCCTACGCCACGTTGCGCGGCGAGTTCAAGAGCGTCGGTATCGACAACCCCGGCCCCAACGCCCTGACGATGTTGGATCTGGCCAACCCAGAACTGCGTTGGGCCGAGCTGGCGCAGAGTATGGGTGTTGAGGCGCGCCGCGTCACCACCGCCGAAGATCTCTCCTCCACGTTCGAAGCCGCGACCCGACAAAAGGGCCCGTTCCTCATCGAAGCCATGATCTGAGAATTTGCACCGATGGTCCAACTGCAACGGTTTTATATCGATGGTGCTTGGCGTGCCCCTGCATCATCCCGCGTCGGTACGCTCGTCAACCCTGCCACGCGGAAGGAAGACGGGGCGGTTGCCCTGGGCAACGCGACCGACGTGGCCAACGCCGTGGCGGCAGCCAAGGCTGCGTTCTCCTCGTACTCGCTGACTTCACGCCGCGATCGGCTGGACCTTCTCGATCGGGTCATCGCTGTCTACGAACGCCGTGCCGAGGAGATGGCACAGGCCATCAGCCGCGAGATGGGCTCGCCGATCACCCTGGCGCGCCAAGCCCATGTCCCGTTTGGCCTTGGTCATCTCAAGACGATCGTCGACGTGCTTCGCGACTACGAGTTCGACGAAATGGTCAACGGCACGCTCGTTACGCGCGAACCCTTCGGTGTCTGCGCGTTCATCACGCCCTGGAACTGGCCGATGAATCAGATCGCGTGCAAGGTCGCCCCTGCGCTGGCCGCCGGTTGCACGATGATCCTGAAGCCAAGCGAGATCGCACCTCGTTCTGGCGCCCTCTTCGCCGAGATCATGGACGCAGCGGGCGTTCCCGCGGGCGTCTTCAACCTGGTTCAAGGTGATTACGAGGTCGGCCAAGCGCTTGCGACACATGTCGACGTAGACCTCATCTCGTTCACCGGCTCGACGCCGGCCGGCGTCATGGTGGCGAAATCGGCGGCCGAGACAGTCAAGCGGGTCCATCAAGAGCTCGGCGGAAAATCCCCCAATATCATTGCTGCGGACGCCGACTTCGAGCGGGCCGTGCGTCACGGCGCGCGTCTATGCTTCAGCAACAGCGGCCAGTCCTGCAACGCGCCAACGCGCATGCTCGTGCCGGCCGACCGGATGGACGAGGCAGCCGCGATCGCTGCCGCCGTCGCCGGAGAGCTCAAGATCGGCCCGCCCGAGGATCAGGCGACCGAGATGGGGCCGGTAGTCAGCGAGCGGCAGTTGAAGAAGATCCGCGAATTGATCCAGGCGGGGATAACCGAGGGCGCGCGCCTTGTTGCCGGCGGCGCAGACGTCGCGCCCGGGCTCGAAGGTTTCTACGTTGCGCCGACCGTCTTCGCCAACGTCCGCAACGATATGACCATCGCTCGCGAAGAGATATTTGGGCCGGTCCTCTCCATCATCCCCTACGGGGACATCGAGGAAGCCGTCTCGCTGGCGAACGACACCGTGTACGGCCTCTGCGCCTATGTCAGCTCGGGCGATCCGGAGAAGACGCAAGCAATCTCTCGGCGTTTGCGTGCCGGCATGGTGCACCTGAACGGTTCGGTGGCCGATTATGCCGGCGCCTTCGGCGGTTACAAGCGCTCTGGAAACGGTCGCGAGTGGGGCCGCCATGGCTTCGAGGAATTCTTGGAGATTAAATCGGTCTTCGGCCACGGGAAAACCGCGGTGGCTTGAGAGCGACGGATCCGCCGCTCGACTGACCGGCTGATGTAAACGGCGAGCACACGCTCGCCGTAACGAGAACCTATGGGAACGGCATAGCAATGAACATCTCAGCCAACACGAATTATCCGAATTCTGCCCACCGCCGAACTGCCACCGAACATGCGACGCATCGCCACCGCGAGCGTAATCGGCACCACCGTCGAGTGGTACGACCTCTCCATTTTCGCCACTGCCTTGGCGCCGGTTTTTGAAGGTCTTCTTCCCAAATGTCGATCCGCTGATCGGTACGCTGCTCTCCTTCGGCACCTTCGCGTCGGCCTATCTCGCGCGCATCGTCGGCGCGGCCATTTTCGGTCACTACGGCGACAACCTCGGCCGCAAGTCGATGCTCCTGATCTCGCTTGTGTCGCGACGTTCGCGATTGGTCTTCTCCCGAACTGCAACCAGATTGGCCTCTGGGCCCCGGTCCTGCTGCTCTCGCTGCGTCTCTTGCAGGGCCTCGCCCTCGGCGGGGAGTGGGGCGGCGCCGTTCTGATGGCGGTGGAGCACGCGCCTGCCAACCGTCGGGTCTCTATGGCTCCTGGGTCCGGATCGGCGTGTCTGCCGGCAGTGCTCGCGAACCTGGCCTCCCTCGCCAGAAGCAGCCGATGAGTTTAGATCAGCTTGCGGCCGATCTCATGCGCTGCCTTCTGCAGTTCCGCCAGGAAACGCGGTTTCCCGTCGTCGACGATCTGGTTGGTCAGGCTCGTAATGCTGATCGACCCCGCAAGAGCGCCTGAGCGATCGAACACCGGGACACCGATGGCGGCTAGGCCAGGGACGAAGTCGTCGATAGCGAGTTCATAGCCTGCAGCCCGGATGCGTTCCGCCGCCTGCCTGAGTTCATCCGGGTCGGTTTGACTGACGGGGGTCCGTGCCACCAGGGGTTTGCGGAGCGCGTTTTCGCGCTCTTCAGGGGTTATGTTGGCGAGCAGAACACGCGGCCCGCCGCCACAGTTGAGCGGCGTGCGTGCACCAACTCTGAACCAAGAGGCGTCGATGCTGGGCTGTGCAGATCGGACACGCTCCGTGCAGACCGCCATTCCCTCATGGTGCACCCACAAGAACGTCGTCATGTGGCACGCCTCCGCGATGTCGCTCAGGTAAGGCGCCGCGACCTCTCGAAGCTCCCTCCCGGTGTGGACCGCCGACGCGATCTCCAAAAGGCCTACGCTGAGGGAGTATAGGGCGCTTCTCTCATCGTGGTCGACCAGACCTGCAAAAATCAGCGTCTGAAGCAGGCGCCGCGTCGTGCCTTTGTCCAGCTCGGCCGCCTTGGTTAGCTCAGTAAGGGTCTGCCTTGGCTTCGTCGGGGAAAAAGCTCTCAAAAGCGCGATGCCACGATCGAGCGCACGCACCAGCGGCACCCCAGGCTTCGGCTTCAAATCGCGCTCATTGTCCTCGGCCATAGATGATCCCGCTGGCAAATGAGCGCGAGCCATAGCCGAAAATCGTGGATTCGGAAAGTGTCATATGATGACACTATATGTCATTTGTTGACACAAGCGAAACGCCTTGTTAAAGTCCCGCCCAAGTCGGAAGTACCGGCGCCCAGAAAAGGGATTCCATGTTCAATCTACGCTCGACCGCCTTGGCGGTTTCCGCCCTTGCATTAACACTTGGTTGGTCTTCGACAGTCGTTCGCGCTCAAGAGCCGAAGAAGGGCGGGACGGTCGATGTCATCGTTCAGCCCGAGCCGCCGATGCTGATGCAGGGGGTCAACCAGAACGGCCCGACCAATATGGTCGCCGGCAACATTTACGAGTCGCAGCTCCGCTATAACGAGAAGCTGGAGCCCCATCGCTCGCTGGCCAAGAGCTGGGAGATCTCGCCGGACGCCAAGACCTACACCTTCAGGCTTCAGGAAGGCGTGAAATGGCATGACGGCAAGCCGTTCAGTGCGGATGACGTCGTCTTCTCTCTCGACAACTTCCTACATGGGCGCCCGATCGTCAACGCCCAGGTCGAGGAGATCGAGAAGGTCGATGACCTCACCGTGAAGATCACGCTGAAGCAGCCCTTCGGCCCGATGCTTCTCTCGCAGGAAGTCGCCTCGGCCCCGATCGAGCCGAAGCACATCTATGATGGCACCCCTCCTTCGCCCTTGCGATCGTGCTGGTCGCGATCCTCCAGCCCCAACTCGGCTCGATCGTGCTCGCGATCGGTGTGGTGAGCTGGCCGCCCGTGGCGCGACTGGTGCGCGGTGAGGTGCTCTCGCTCAGATCCCGCGAATACGTCCAGGCGGCCGTCACGATCGGCCAGTCCACGCCGCGCATCGTCTTCAGCCAGGTCCTCCCGAACACCATCGCGCCGATCATCGTCATGGGCTCGCTCATGATCGGCTCGGCGATCCTGCTGGAATCCTCTCTGTCCTTCCTGGGGCTCGGCGACCCCAATCTCATGAGCTGCGGCTACATGGTCGGCGCGGGTTGTACGCGGCTGCTCGATGCCTGGTGGATCAGCTTCTTTCCGGGACTGGCGATCTTCCTGACGGTGCTCGCGCCGAACGTCGCTGGCGAAGGTCGGAACGACACCTCGAACCCCCGTCTGGCTCGGGGGCGCGAGTGATGGAAAAGGCAACCGCAATGCCCGATCTGTCCATCGAAGGGCTCACGCTCGCACTTCCTGCGCTCGCGGATCGTTCGCACGCCGTGCAGGACATCTCCCTGAAAATCGGAGCCGGAGAAACGCTCTGCGTCGTCGGCGAATCCGGCTCCGGCAAGTCGATGATCGCTCATTCCGCGATGGGCTTGCTGCCGAAGGCGGTAAAGCCCGTCCGAGGCGTGATCCGTCTGGCAGGTCTCGACGTTCTCTCGCTCGACGAGGAGGCGATGGAGGATCTGCGCGGTCGCGAGATCGGCATGATCTTCCAGGAGCCGATGACCTCCGTCAATCCGGTCATGCGCATCCAGGATCAGCTCCTCGAGACATTCGAGGCGCATAACCTTCTCGACAAGGGAGCTCGCAAGGCGCGCGTCATCGAACTCCTGACCGAAGTCGGGTTGCCCGACCCGCCGCGTCTCGCCAAGGCCTATCCGCACGAGCGTTCCGGAGGGCAGCGCCAGCGCGTGATGATCGCCATGGCACTCGCCCTGGAGCCGAAACTCCTGATCGCCGACGAGCCGACCACCGGGCTGGACGTCACCACGCAGGCACAGATTCTCACGCTCGTCGACAACCTTCGCGAGAAGCGCGGCACGGCCGTGCTGTTCATCACCCACGACATGGGCGCCGTCGCCGAGATCGCCGATCGCATCGCCATGCTGGAGAAGGGCGTTATGGTTGAGGAAGGCGAGGCCGACCAGGTGCTGGGCGCTCCCCGCCATCCCTATACCCGAAAGACCCGAAAGCTGCTAGCGGCAGTGCCATCGCTGACTCCGGCGCAACTGCCACCCCTCCCGGACGAGGCAGCGGTTCTGAGTGTCAAGGGACTGTGGAAGGTCTATCGGAAGCGCGGCTTTTTCGGCGTCGCGCGCGAAGTCCGCGCCGCCGCCGAAGTTTCGTTCTCGCTGAGGCGTGGCGAGACGCTGGGCATCGTCGGTGAGTCCGGATCCGGCAAGTCGACCGTCGGCCGCTGCTGCCTGCGGCTGATCGAGCCCGATGGTGGTCGGATCGCGCTCGGCGATCTGGTTCTGTCTGAACTCAGTGCCTCGGAACTTCGTCGGCAGCGCAAGCGCATCCAGATGGTCTTCCAGGATCCGTTCCCCTCGCTCAGTCCTCGACAGACCGTCGCCTGCATTATCTCGGACGGGCCGGTCGCCCATGGCGTTTCCCGGCACACTGCGTTTGCAAAGGGCCGGGAGCTGCTGGCGCTGGTCGGCCTCCCCGAGCAAGCGATCGACCGTTACCCGCACGAGTTCTCAGGAGGTCAGCGCCAGCGCGTCGGCATCGCCCGCGCGCTCGCACTGGAACCCGACGTCCTGATGGCGGATGAGGCCGAGTCGGCGCTCGACGTCTCGCTGCAGGCCCAGATTCTGAAGCTGATTAAGGACATCCAGAGCCGACTGGGTCTCGCGATCCTCTTTGTCACGCATGATCTGCGGGTCGCCGCGCAGATTTGCGACCGCATCGTTGTGATGCAACGCGGCAAGGTCGTCGAAGCCGGGGAGACCGCTTCGATCTTCGCCGCTCCCCAACATGAATTCTCCCGTCAATTGCTCGCCGCCGTGCCCGGCGGACGGCGCTTCGGCAACTTACCAACAAGACCCTAGTCTGGAGATCATCGTCATGTCCCTCGATCCCGCATTGCGCGAGAAGATCCTGGCCTCCGTCGAGGCCGGTTTCGCCGAGCAGATCGCCTTTACCCAGGAGCTGATCCGCTTTGCCTCGGTGCGCGGCGCCGAACATGCGTGCCAGGATTTCGTCTTCCGCGCGCTGCGCGAGCGCGGCTTCGTCATGGATCGCTTCGCGATGGATCGTGAGGCGATCGCCGCCCATCCCGGCGGCAGTACTTGGTCGGAACAGCACTCCGATGCGCCGATGGTCGTCGGCATCCATCATCCGCGGGAGGAGAAAGGCAGGTCGCTGATCCTCCAGGCCCATGTCGACGTCGTGCCGCCCGGGCCCGCGGACATGTGGACCAACAAGGCCTTCGACCCGGTCGTCGAGGGCGACTGGCTCTACGGCCGCGGTGGCGCCGACATGAAGGCTGGCCATGCCGCCAATCTCTTCTGCCTGGACGCGTTGCGACGCATCGGCCTTCAGCCGGCTGCGACGGTCTACGTCCAGTCGGTGGTGGAGGAGGAGTCCACCGGCAACGGCGCCCTCATGACGCACCTGCGCGGCTACAAGGCCGATGCCGTGCTCATTCCCGAGCCTGAGGAAGAGATGCTGGTGCGCGCCAATGTCGGCGTCCTCTGGTTCCAGGTCGAGGTCCGCGGTCTGCCGGTGCACGTCCGCGAGATGGGCAACGGCGCCAACGCCATCGACGCGGCCTATCGCGTCATCGGTGAGCTGCGGAAACTCGAGCAGGAGTGGAACGCCGCCAAGACCGGTCGCGAGCACTTCGCCGACGTCGAGCACCCCATCAACCTGAATATCGGCAAGATCGAAGGCGGCGATTGGGCGTCCTCGGTGCCGTGCTGGTGCCGGATCGATTGCCGCATCGGTCTCTATCCGGGCGTGAATGCCGCCGAAGCGGCCAAGGAGATCAGCGACCGCGTGTCGGCCTTCGCTCGTGCCGACTCGTTCATGAGCAACAACCCGCCGAGCGTCACGTTCAACGGCTTCCACGCCGAGGGCTATATCCAGGCCCCCGGGACGGAGGCGGAAGCCGTTCTTGCGGGCGCTCATGAAGGTTCGACCGGCAAGCCGCTGAAGAGCTTCATGACGCCGGGATATCTTGATACCCGCGTCTACGCGCTCTACGACAAGATTCCGTCCCTCTGCTACGGGCCGATCTCCGAGAACATCCACGGTTTCGATGAGCGCGTCAGCATCGCCTCGCTGAAGCGCATCACCGGCACCATGGCGCTCTTCGTTGCCGAATGGTGCGGCGTCGAGCAGATCGAGCCCTGACCCCGATGCCGTGACGGTCGAGCGGAAGGCGAAGCAGATGGCGCTCTCGGATGGCATGAGCCGAGCGGAGGTCGATCGCATCGAGGCGAAGGACCTCGCTTTGGGCATCGGCCCGTTGCGCCCCCGCAATGCGGCGACGCTGATCCTGCTCGACGGCCACGGCAGTACGGCTCGGGTCCTGCTTGGACGCCGTCATCGCGGCCATGCCTTCATGCCGGGTAAAGTTCGTCTTTCCCGGTGGCCTCACCGATCTCGGTGACGGGAGGGTCGCCGTCGCCGCTCCGCTCCATCCGCAGGAGGAGAGCCGCATCGCCGGAAGAGGCTACCGAGCGACCTCGGCCCTTGCCCGGGCCGTCGCCCTATCGGCGGTACGGGAAGCCTATGAGGAAGCCGGAATACTGCTCGGGCGGGCCGAGTGTTCCAGACCGCGGTCGCAGCCTGGCAGGACTTCGCGTCGCGTGGGGTGAAGCCCGCTCTCGACCGGCTTCGGTTCGTGGGGCGCGCAATTACGCTTCCGGGCCGCCTGCGCCGCTTCGACACGCGCTTCCTTGCCGCCTTTCGTCAGGATGTGGCCGTCGAACTGCCCGGCGGCGGGCCGCGCGGCGAACTCGAAGAGCTCGTCTGGCTGCCGATCGATAAGGCGAAGAGGGCCGACGTACCGGCGATTACCCTGACCATGCTCGACGAACTGCAACGACGCCTCGCCGACGATCCTGAACTCAAGCCGGGCGGGCCCGCGCCCGTCTACCGCATGCATCGCAACCGCTTCGCCCGCCACCTGGCCTGAACGACCCGGCGCCGGATCCAATTCGGAAACGAGGAAACCTCGAAATGTCGACCACGAGCACGAACGCCTCCATTCTTGCCCGCCGTCAGGCCGCCGTGCCCCGCAGCGTCGGCCATGCAACCCCCATCTCGGCCGCCGCGCCGAGAATTCAGTGATCTGGGATGTCGAAGGCAAGCGCTACGTCGATTTCGCCGGCGGCATCGCGGTCCTCAACACAGGGCCACCGCCATCCGAAGATCGTCGCCGCGGCCTCGAGCGGAGGGGGCGTAACAGCTACACGAAGAATCAGGGCCCGCCTTGAGATCAGGGTCCGCGAAGCAGGCTCTGAGCGTCCCAAGGTGCTCGTCAAGAGTTGTATTGGATAGATCGTCCAGCCGCATTGCTTGGACATGCGCCACCCAGTCTTGCAAGTCCCGTCCGATAATCCAAAAAGCCTTTTCAGGTAGAAGATCAGAGCAGTCTGGACGGAAGTGTGGATCGGTTGGTGATTTTCCGGGTGGCGTGGCCGTGATCCTGACGTACTCTGTGAAATCGTCTCCCATCGTTATGTGAAGACCGGATTTGCGCGCCAGTTTGTACGCTGCACAGATGAACTTTGAAACGTCCAACGTCGTCACGTTGCCCTGCATGCCGGTATATTCTTGCAACTAAGCGGCGTGGTTCCTACACCAGTCGAACGCAGACTGATACTACGGCATTTGATAGTTGGCGTGACTTCCACAGCGCATAATCCGTATCACCCCAAGCAACCAAGTCCGTCTAGCAGGCGTCACCGACAGCAGCACGCTCGAGTGAGCGGAAGGAGATCATCGACAGTTGCTTTTTCGAACTACGGCTCTGACGCCGTGGTGAATCGGAGTCGAATGTTGTTTGTTCGCGGCGAGCCGGCCTTGTGGGACGCCCCACGCGGGATGCACGGAATTATCGACATGACCCATGAAGCCAAATGTCGAAACACCAGTAAGTTGCATCTCCTGGAAGCAAGCTAAACACGAACTTAACTCAAGTTAACATTACACGCTGCATGGATGCGTTAGAGTTTCGGCAATACGGACTACCAAGGATGGCGCGCAAAGCCGTAGCCTTATAGCCAGTAGCTTTGTGCGCCAGTGACAATGTCCGGTGCAATGGCTGCGGAGCAGAGACTATGGAACGCCCGCCGATAACTGTTGTCTCCCGACTTCGAGGGCTGGCAACCAGGGTGTCCGACCGGCCCTCTTTGCTCCCGCCGATGCATTTCGCCAGAGCAGGAAGAGAGGCATTTGGGGTGGCGTTTGGCAGGTTTCTCGAACAGACCGATGCCATTGCTCAATCCGAGCTGTTGTTCGACCTGTTATCTGCGTTTGCCCTGAATTTTGATTGCCCTTGGACCGCCTACAGGTCTCATACGCCCAACCAAAAAACTCATAAGCCGCCCCGACGCATCCCGGTAATAATTCAGAACTATCCTCATGAATGGCAGGAACGCTATTTCGAAATGGGGTATGACATAATAGACCCCATCGTCAAAACGAGTCGACAGCGGACCAGCGCCCTACGATGGAGCGATGTGTATGACGACGCAAACACAAACGAGGACGAACGGCGCATTCTCGATGAGGCTGCGTCCTTCGGCTTAAGGTCAGGCATCAGCGTTCCATTGCACGGCCCCCACGGCAGCTTTGCGATGATGA
The DNA here is from genome assembly GCF_040545255.1 of Mesorhizobium shonense. Classification (NCBI taxonomy): domain Bacteria; kingdom Pseudomonadati; phylum Pseudomonadota; class Alphaproteobacteria; order Hyphomicrobiales; family Phyllobacteriaceae; genus Mesorhizobium; species Mesorhizobium shonense. The sequence continues at coordinate 11,039 of NZ_JBEPLM010000034.1, read as the reverse complement.
GCTTTGCTCAACCCACGAACCATGGATTCGAAGATAGAGCAATCACATACTTAGAACTTTCCGCTCTGCATTTCCATCGGAGGGTCACGCACCTTGCTAATTTGAGTGATATCGAACAATCATCTACTTTTTCCGTCCGAGAAAAAGAATGTATATTGTGGACTGCGAGAGGCAAGTCCTCGTGGGAAATAGGAAAAATTCTGGGTATATCGGTAAACACTGTCAATTTTCATATAAAAAAGGTAATGCGAAAGTTGGACACTGGCAGCAGAACGGTCGCTGCTATAAAGGCCGTAAACTTTGGAATTATCGAATTGTAAGAAGCCGTCGTTCGCGATATCGGGTGGAAGGCGCAGGTTCGACTGTGCACCCGATATCGTCGGCTGAGCGCGCGCGGCAAGAACGCCAACGTCGTCAATGTCGCCATCGCACGCGAGATGGTGGGCTTCATCTGGTCGATTGCCTGCAGGGTTCAATCCGCGCCAAAGGCGGCGTGACCAGTATTTGAAAGACAGCCAGCAGAGGAGATCGCAAAGCTCAAACATCAGCCTGGGTGCGATATGCCGCGCTGGAGGCGGGACAATACCGGGGAGCCCTCGAGGAGCCCTCGTCTCCACTATGAGCCTCGACGCTCGCCATTTAGCCCGAGGCAGCCCCAAACGAAACAAGGTCATGCGGCCCGACCCGCGGATGAGAGATTGTTGACCGACGTTCAAGTCCCGCCTCTTGCACCTCATATCCGCCGTACAAATACCTCGACCGCCGATCGGGTTCGGCGGGCCAATTTCTACGCCAAGGGCCGTTGTCAGCAGTCATGAGAGTGGATTGAATCTAACACTTGGTGCCCACGTTTGACGGCGGCGATGATTTTGTCCGGGTCGGCGGTCCATGAAGCGTTCATGTGGGCCATCGCACGAGCGCATGAGCAGCAGGCAGGACCTTGATCCCTCGGTCGCGACGAATTAATAATCGCGCCTATCGGCGGGATGTGGCATTGAATGGGGAATTTCCGGCACCGCTTTGTGGCCGGCAATGCCGACGCCCGTTGTAAGAGAGGACCAGCCCCGGACGACGAATACATGGACATGCGGTAACCTACCCGCGCATCAGAGCTTATTCACCCGCGTCCCAGGCCACGTCCCCACCGATAGGCACTCCGTCAATGAGAACCGACCGAGGAAATCGGTGTAGGGTGGATTACTGCACTTTGCAAAAGGACATCAGAGCAGACGACGCTTCCCTCGTCTGCTCCTAGCGATGGCATCATGTTGCCAGGAAGTTCTGCGAATCAAGGCGTTTTCGCGAAATTCGCGGCAGCAGTAGCCTCGACTAGACTAGCCACACGAGAATTCGGCAACGCCTCAGACCTGCACTCTCTTATCTGGGTCGTCCGTGATTGATCTGCTATGATTGAGGCCTCAATAATCGCCGGAAACTGCGTCATATTTATTGCAGTTCATTGTGTAAAATGAAACAGCCAAATCAATGTTGGCCAGCGCACGGCAACAAACCGCCACCGCTGCAGGATCGCCTCAATGAAGTCTCTATGGCACCGCAGGGTCCCAACATTAGCGACCGTTATCGATTGCCTCTTGCGGGTCCATTCCATAATCGACGAATTTGAAAAGACATGTGCATGTCCCAGTGGCTGGACGGCACCGCCCATCACGCCGAATGAGACCGATACATTTCCATCCTGAACCGCCATGGCAGGGATGATCGTGTGCATCGACCGCTTGCCAGGGCCGATGGCGTTTGGATGGCCGGCCACCACGCGAAAAGAGGCGACGGTTCCGTCCGAGTTCTCAACCGGATGACAGAACTCGGCCGTCCTGAATTCAAGCGCGTTGCATGAACCACGCCGCAGGTAGGGGTTATATCGCCCAAAGTCCGATCCGTGCAACATTGCCGCGGGCCAACTCGACTTAACAGTCAGCTGCGCCCGCAACGAACCAGCCCGTTGAAAGCGTAGCTCAGCAGATACCAGGTGGCGAGGAACGCCACACATTCCAAGGCGAAACTACCGAGCTTATAGAATACCTCAGCGATGACGAACGCGATCATGAAGGGAACCAACTCGCGCCTCGCCATGCCGTTTATTCCGATCGCTTGGGTCAATGAAAACATATTCGTGCTCCTTTTTTGTTATCAATGAACAATCGGCCCGCCTTCATGGTCTGGGCGGGGTGTCCCCAGGCCGGCGTCGGGGCGAGAGCCAGACCTCAGCGGCTCATAGGGGGAGGAGTCTTGATCGTAGGCGGCACGGCCAGCATCAATCTCGACCCTAGAAGAAAGAGAATCAGCGGCGCTGCGCGTCGAGGCAGCCACCGGCGAGCAATTATCATCACTCCAACGGCAAGCGCCACCGCGATGTAGAGCATCTCGGTCGTGCCATCGCCCCCATCCGGCGCCACGCCGAAAATCTGCTCGATAAAATCCATCTTTGTCTCCTCCGAATGAATTCCTAATTAGCACTGTCTATCTGCCTCCGTTGCCACACGCGCACGCCAGGCATCGTTGCAAGATGTTCGGCCCCGCGGCGCCGTTCGGCGATCACCACTGCATCTTCCAATGTCATGGACCAAAGCTTCATCGGCCTATTGCAGCGTGCCCGGTCGCAGACCATCAGCCGCCCGTGGCGCATCGCATTTGTGGATTAGCTTGATGTCAGTGCTTGAGGACACGCGACAGGAATGTCCGGGTGCGGTCACTAATCGGTTTGTCGAAGATCTGCGCGGGCGGCCCCTCCTCCACAATGGCGCCCTTATCCATATAGATGACGCGGTCTGCCACTTCGCGGGCGAAAGCCATCTCATGCGTGACAATCATCATCGTCATGCCCTCGGTACGGAGTTCGCGCATTACGTCCAGTACCTCGCCGACCAATTCCGGATCGAGCGCCGATGTGGGTTCATCGAACAACATAACGTGCGGTTCCATCGCCAGCGAACGGGCAATGGCTACGCGCTGCTGTTGGCCGCCCGACAACTTGCCGGGATATTTTTGCGCCTGGTCTCGCAGCCCGACACGTTCGAGCAGACGCATTGCGATAGCCTGCGCCTCCTCGCGCGACTTGCCGCGGACGCGCCTCGGGGCAAGAGCTATGTTCTCCATCACCGTCTTATGGGGAAATAAATTGAACTGCTGGAAGACCATTCCTACGCCGCGTCTGATCTGATGGAGCGCCTTCTCGCCGCTCCCGAATTCCAGGTCCCTGACCGTTGGCATTGAAAAGCCGTCAACCACTAAGGAACCGCTTTCATGGGTCTCAAGCCCATTGACGCAGCGTATCAATGTCGACTTTCCCGAGCCGCTGGCGCCGATAAGTACCACCACCTCACCGGCCGTCACCGACAACGTCACGTCGCGTAATGCCTGGAACGCCCCATAAAATTTGTTCACATTGCCGAACGCCACCATCACAGGCCCGGGATCATCGGATCGAACCAACATCAACGCGTACTCCTCTGCATTCGGGCCTCTATTCGGCGCGATCCAAAAGTAATCGCTGATCCAATTACAAAATATACCGCGAACATGAACAAATATACCTCATTTGTTTGACTGCTGGCAGTTGGGTCTGCCAATATCAATTGTCCGGCGCGCAAGAAGTCCATCAGTCCGATAATGAAGACGAGCGTCGCGCCGTTGAAAACGTCGAGGACGTTACCAACCAACGCCGGCTGGACCACCCGGAGCGCCTGCGGCAAGATTATCTCAGTCGAAATCGTCCAGTCCGACATACCCAGCGAGCGCGCCGCCTCCCGCTGACCGCGCGGCACCGCTTGAAAGCCACTGCGAACATACTCGGCCACGTAGGCGGCATTAAAGACAGTATACCCGATCATGCCGCGCGCGAGCGAAGATATGGAAACTTCCGGCACGAACAGCGGCACGGTGATCCAAATCCAGTAGACAACGAGAATGAGTGGTACCGACCGCATCACCTCGATATAGCCAGTACAACAGGCTCGCAGACTGGGATTTCTGCTAGAGCGGCCGAACGCAAGGAGAATTCCGAGCGGCAGAGACGCTGTTGAAACGACGACCGTGAGCATAATGCTGAGCAGAAGCCCACCCCAGCGGTCAAGCCCGGGCGGAACGAGTACAAAAACTCCCGCCACGCAGGCAATCAACCAACTAGCCACACCGAAACGACGGGCCCAAGGCAGTAGCACAGCGCCGACCGCTGTGCACAGAATGGCAAACGCAACCCAGGCACGCCATGTTTGGTCCGCCGGGAATTGCCCCATCAGAAACAGCCGAAGGCTTTCGTAAATTCTCTGCCAGTATGCGTCCCAGATCACCCATCGCAGGAAGACCGTTAAAAGCCAGCCAAGCGCCGCGACGATGAGGATCGAAACAATGGAGTCAATAAGGTTCGCAAAAAGGTTGCGGCGGGCCCAGCTATGCAGTGTCGCAATCATCACGCTGTCTCCAGGGCTATCCATCTATTTACAAAATTTGTCAACCCGCTGATTAGCCAACTGAGAAGCAGGTAAACCCCCATGACGACAATGAAGATCTCGAAATCGCGGCCAGTCTGGCTGGCCACAGTTCCGCTAACGCTAAACAAGTCCGGAAAGCCGATCGCAATACCGATCGACGTATCCTTTGTGAGGCTGATATAGCGGTTGGTAAGAGAAGGTATGATAATTCGGAATACTTGTGGGAGCACGATGTCTCTCATCGTATCGCGCCGCGACAAACCCAGTGCCGCCGCCGCTTCCCACTGCCCTTTAGGCAAACCTTCGATTGCGCCACGAACGATCTCAGAGATGTACCCGGCGCTGTTTACGATGATGGTGATCAGGATGGCAGACATCTCTGGGGTGAAGTGCAATCCACCGGTCGCACCGAAACGTCCAAGCACAGGCCAATCAAGATTAATGCCGAAACCTGACGCGTAACTCGCACCAATAACACACAGTCCGACGCCCAATAGTGCTATACGCCACCGCGCGGGAAAGCGTCGCAGGCACGCTGCTGACAGGAAAGCGATTGCGACAGCGACGAAAAGAGCTGATGCCGGCCCCGCACTGTCGGATAGATGTGGTAGAGGCAAGAAGACCCCTGATTGCCCCACGACGAACCACTTACTGACTTTTGTGGCGCTCCCGTACGAAGGCAACTGCAGCAACACTGCAAAGTACCAGAACATCAACTGGATCAGTATCGGGGTGTTCCGGATGAACTCGCCAATCGCGAAGGCTAGATTCCGAAGTAGCCAATTGGTCGACAAACGCAAAACACCTAAGCCAACTCCAACCAGTGTGGAGAACGTGATCGCCAAAAGCGCCACTTTGAGCGTGTTGAAGAGGCCGGCTTCGAGCATAGCCAGATTTGACGACGAAGCATCGACACTTTCGAAAATTGGCGCCCACCCCGTCCAGACGGGCGCCAAACCCTCGCTAATGCCGAACCGTGAAGGCGCAGACAAATACGCGAAGCTGAAGTCAATACCCCGGCTTGCTAGGTTCTGGTGAATTGCTAACGCAACCAGTATTACCAACCCAATAACGGCCGCTACTACGGCGCCATGTGTCAGTTTGTACCGGACCCGAGCAACGTGTTGCTTAACTGGCGGCGTCACGAGCGATGCCCGCTCCAGTTTTGTATTTGCTTCTATCATGACTTGGTCCGATGTATTGCAAAGTGATTGATCGAGCCGAACTCGGCTTAGTCCCAAGGAGGCGAGTACAGAAGGCCGCCGTTAACCCAGGACGCATTGGGGGTGCCGGTTCGGTCAATATAATAGGGCGTCTTCGGCCCTAGGTTGCGGTCATACATCTCGCCGTAGTTGCCGACGGCCTTGATCATATCGGCCATGAAACTATTGGACACATGGAAGCCCTCGCCAATTCCGCCCTCCGCGCCGAGAAACTTCCGGATGACCGGATCGGGTGATTTTTTCATTTCCTCCAGGTTGGCGGTGGTAATGCCCCATTCCTCAGCCTGAAACAGCCCGAAGACAGTCCATCTCAGCAGATTGCGCCATTTCGAGTCATTCGCGGCGACGAAGCCGGCAAATGGCGATTTGCCGGTTCCTTCCCTGAGGATTTTGTAGTCTTCGGGCTTGGGGGAGCTGCCGCGCCAACCCGCCAGCGCAGTTTTGTCCGTTGCCATCGCGTTGCACCGGCCGCTGCCCAAAGCCGCAAACACCTTATCGGCGGAGTCGAACGTCAAAACCTTGATATCCGTTATGTTCTGAGACTTGAATAGGTTTGCAAGGGCAACCTCGGTACCGGTTCCCTGGATCGTGCAAATCGTTCCACCAGCAAGATCCCTAACCGACTCAACGCCGGTTGACGCCTTTACCATAAATCCGCCGGCGTCGTAAAAATTGATCGGCAGAAAATCGACTGCGATCGCCGATTCACGAACAGGGTAGACAGTTGTAGAGAAAAAACCAACGTCTGCTTGACCGGTTGTCACAGTGGGGAAACGGCTCTTGCCTGTAACGATCACGAAATGAACTTTGTCCGGATCCCCCAGAACCGCAGCTGCGGTCGCTCGGCATAGATCAACATCCAATCCTTCCATCTTTGATGTCTTGGGATTGAGATAGCTGAACCCCGGGATCGCATCGCCGGTCGCGCAGTTGAGCACACCGCGCTGCTTCACGTCATCGAGCACCGAGGCCCGGGCAGCTGGTGCCGCCGCAAGACCAAAAGCAAGCGCAGTGCAGAAATAACCTATAGCCGATCTTAGATGCATGGCTTTGTATTCCCCTGTTTTTTTTAACATATCTTGCCTTGAGGAGGCCCCAAGGAAGCTTCAGGAAAGCATGCCCTTGTTTGAGTGTACAGAAATTTTAGCGGCCGGCAGATAGGCACTGTCGATGTCTGCAATAGCATTCACTTATTTGTCTTTTCCGCCTATGCGATGGCACGTTCTAACCGCGGAGGGGGCCTTACATGAACCTTCTTAAGGTTGTTCCTCGGGCCGGCGCGACGTAAGTAGCGGCGAAGGGAAGAACAGTTCCAGCCACGCCCGCCGTGATCGACATTCCCGACCGACAGAGGGTCTGGAACGGGAGGAAAACCTGCCCTTAGGAATCAAATTGGGGGCCAGCCGCACTAATGGGCACCGGCTCCTGTCCCTATGGGGGCGTCCGTCTCCGCGATCATATTAGCGAGCCTATCAGCCGGTCTGACCGGTGCGACCTGACCTCACCACCCTGAAAGAGATAGCCTATGACAATTTGCCCCGAAGCTCGTGTCTCCCTCGACCGTTTCTGGTCGACAATCGAAGCTTCCGCCAACATCGGCAAAGGCCGTCCGAATGGCCTATCGCGTCTGACGCTAACGGACTCGGATCGCGAGATGCGCGATCTATTCTGTGGCTGGTGCCAGGACGCAGGCTTGAGCGTCGATTTCGATGAACTCGGCTCAATCTTCGCAAGGCGTGACGGTACCAACAACGAACTGCCGCCGGTTCTGATCGGCAGCCATCTCGACACCCAAATCAATGGCGGACGCTTCGACGGGATTGCCGGAGTGCTTGCCGGGTTAGAGCTTGTGCGCGCTCTTAATGATCTTGGCTATGTCACCAAAAGACCCATTATTGTCGTCGACTGGACCAACGAGGAGGGCGCAAGATTTTCTCCGCCAATGGTGGCCTCGGGCTGTTTTGTCGGGCAGTACGAACGCGACTGGGTCTATGACCTGATTGCCGATGACGGCCCGCGTTTCGGCGATGAGCTCGAGCGAATTGGCTACAAGGGCGACAAGCCTTGCAAAGCGGGGGCGATTGACGCTTACTTCGAACTGCACATCGAGCAAGGACCGATCCTCGACGCGGAGGGGCGCGAGGTAGGGGTCGTCACTGGCGCTTACCCCAGTCACGGCATGCGTGTCCGCTTCGAAGGCGAAACCGCCCACACAGGTCCGACGCCGATGGACTTGCGTCACAATGCCCTGATCGCTGGGGCGCGGTTTCTGACCGCCGTCGACGACATTGGCTGGGAATTCGCGATAAACGACGGCAAAGCCACTGGGTCACGCCTCGCCGCCTGGCCAAACAAGCCGGGTATTCTTTCTGACACGGCTCAATGCGTGGCGGATGTACGACACCCCGATCCTGTAACCGCGAGGGTCATGGCTGAAAAGATGCGTCGTGCCGCCAAGGCTAGCGCCGCCATGGCCGGCTGTGTCGCGATGATTGAGGACGAATGGAGCTGGGGAGGCGACATATTTGACGAGGAGCTTATCAACATCGTCCGTGATGAGGCGCTCCGTCAGGGCTATAATTGGCGCGATATACGCTCTCAGGCGGGCCATGACGCCTATCACATGGCGATGCATTGCCCCACCGCCATGATTTTTACACCCTGCAAGGGTGGGATCACCCACAACAACAATGAATCGTGCGAGCCAGGAAATTTCCTCGCAAGCCTCAATATGCTTCTGCACGCCGTCGTTAAAAGGGCGGATCGTTGATGCAGCTTTTCGACCACGCAGACATCGACGCCCGACTCTGGGCGGGGCTGATCGAGGAATTTCGAGCGAATTTCGCTGCCGCCAGGGCAGTTGCGCCAGCGCGCCAGGTGCTTGAGATCGACCTGCCAAATGGAAAAGGCGTCCCTTCTGATTATGCCTGCCTGAGAGGGTGGTAGAGCCATCGGGGTCAAGGTTGTAACCTTTTTCCCCGGCAATGCAGCTCGCGGGAAGTCGACTATCAGCGCCGGCATGCTGGTGTTCGATCGAGCTGACGGCCAATTTACGGCAGCGCTAGACGGTGATGCGCTCACCGCGCGACGCACCGCGGCGGCTTCCGCTTGGCGGCGGATTATCTAGCCCGGAAAGACGTCCAAAGTCGGAACCGGCCAGTTAGCGCTCTCGGTCGCCCAAGCCCACGCGAGTGTACGCGCTTACACTCGCGTCCTGATTTGGTTTGGGGACGAAGCGGAGAAAAAGCTCGGTCCCTGGCGGCTGCGCTCGTTGGGCGGGGCCTTCCAGCGGAACCCTGTGAGGATATTGAATCCGGGTTTCGTTTGGCGGATGAGGTAAGTTCGGTCACCGCCCCGACAAAGCCGATAGTCCGTGGCGGGTGGCTGCGCGAGAGATCGCATCTCGATCTCATAGGCGCGTTCAAACCCGAGATGCGCGAAAGCGATACGGCTGCGATTACTGGGGCGCGGGTCTTAGTCGACGGGCGCGCGGGGGCTATTCTGGCGGGGGACCTGGCGCAACCGATAGCCGAGGGTGCATTCTTCGTAGAAGATATCGTGGCAGATCTGACCGAGCTTGCGCAGGGCCACCCGGGTCGCCGAAACGAGGACAACCGCACCGTCTTCAAATCCGCCGGCCTATCGCAAGAAGACCTCGCCGCCGCGATGAAGGTCGTACGACGTTGATGTGAGCTCGACGATGCACCGCTGAAGTGCCATGCTTTCAGGTCATATTGGGATAAAGGCCCAGAAGCTCATCAATAAGGTCGACAAACTTCTGTTCCGGGGGTGTCAGTGAACTCAAATTGGAAGAGACGAGGTAGACATCCGCGCCGAGGGGCTGATCCAATAGTCGCAACGGCCACAGTCGTCCTTGGGCCACGTCATCGTCGGCGATGAGAACGGGCAAAAGGCCTATGCCCAAACCCGATATCAACATTCGGCGCACTTCGTCGAGCTCATGGCTCCATCCGCTGACTCGACGTCCGAGACCAAGGCCTTCTCGCAAAAAGATCATTGGCTCGAATCCGCTAGCAGCATCATTAGGGGAATCAAGGGCGATGAATGGTTCTTGTTGAAGTCTGTGCACGTTTACTTCCTGAACCCCAAATAGAGGGTGTTCGGCACCGCAAAATACGCCAAAATCCTCGCGATATAAGTGGCGGCACCGCAGCGTCGGCATTTCCCTTATCAAAAGGCAGATGCCGATGCCAGCCTTCTGCATCGAGATCTGCCGCACAATGTCGAGCGAGGTCCTGATGTCGATATGCCATGTGACTGATGGGTATCGCTGATGGTAGAGGCGAAGTGCTTCGTCCACGAGTGGGAATTGCACTCGGGTAACCATGCTGAGTTTCAGCTCTCCGAATTCGTCATCGCTCTTATCTTGAGAGAGGACGCCGATTCGGTCGACGCACCGGAACATCTCGGAACATTCCTGATAGATCTTTTCACCGCGCAAGGTCAGCGCAAAATGACGAGGATCGCGGAAGACGAGCTTGCAGCCTAATTGCTCTTCAAGCTTTTGCAGCGCAAGGCTCACGGATGGCTGGCTCATTTGAAGATGTTTTGCGGCGCCGGTGATGCTCCTCTCTTCAGCGATGATGCAAAAAGTGCGCAGAAGGTTCCAGTTCAGCTCACTGATGGTTTGGGCCGTCGCCATCCAGTGTCCTCCTTAAGCGGCATCCAACTCCGTTGGCTGAGCAATTTGGAATCAAGCTTCACCTCTATCGCACATAACAAAAATAGATCAGCCGGACTATCTCAACTCGACGAAATTAAGGCAATCCTAAGCGCGCCGACTCAGTCTTGATTACGGTGATCTCAAGCACTGAGGCGCCGACCGAGTTGACCGTAGGTTGCGTCTTTTCCGATTGCCCGGCGAGAACGTCAGGGCACGCCTTTCGGCTCACGGGCTGCGGCCTTGGAGCGGCCGGCCGATGACGACGGCGTTGAAACCCGACAGATCTTCGCCCTGCACACAGCGCACCAGCAGCATGGCGCCGGCCGGCGTCCAGGAGATGAGGCCGGTGGCCAAATCGCCGGTTGCCAGCTTGCCGGCATTGACGACATGCAGACCGTCGACGTCCTTGTCCGGCCGGATCGACTGGATGATCGCTTCGGCATTCAAATGTTTCGGCAGCGGCAGTTGCACCAGGATGCCGTGAATGGACGCATCCTCGTTCAGCGCGGCCATCAACTTTGCCATTTCGTCCTGGGTCGTCTTGACCGGCAGCGTGTGCTCGATGGAGGTAAGCCGCATTTCTTAGCCATGCGGCCCTTGGCGCCGACATAGGCCTTCACCGCATCAATTACCGAAGCAGCCGCCTCTTGCCATCGCTTCACCCCATCCGCGCTGAGTTGGCGC
>NZ_JBEPLM010000033.1:0-34104 GCF_040545255.1 Mesorhizobium shonense | reverse complement strand
GTCGGGACGAGGAGATGGTCGCCAATCGGCCGAACAAGGAGATAGAGGAAATGAAGCAACCGTAGGCTTGACAATCATCGCCCCATACAAGCGAGTGAGCGGCGTGTCGGTGGTCATCGGCGCTTTCCGGTAGGGTTTGGTTGTTGACGCCAACCCATTTCGGAAGGACCACCGATGACCGACGACATGATGAACCTACGCACGCTCGTGGAGAAGACCCCCGATGCCGATCTGCTACGCGAGATGATCGGCTTTGCCGCCGAACGGCTGATGGAAATGGAGGTGGGCGCGGCCACTGGTGCCGGCTATGGCGAGAAGACCCCTCTGCGGCTCGCTCAACGCAACGGCTATCGCGAGCGGGATTGGGAAACGCGGGCGGGAACCGTCGAACTTCGCATTCCCAAACTCAGGAAGGTTCCTACTTCCCGGGTTTCCTTCGAACCGCGCCGCATGGCCGAGAAGGCGCTGACCGCCGTCATCCAGGAAGCCTATGTGCAAGGCGTCTCGACCCGGTCGGTTGACGACCTGGTCAAGGCGATGGGCATGAGCGGCATCTCCAAGAGCCAGGTCTCGCGGCTGTGCGAGGAGATCGACGGCAAGGTGACTCGAGCGGCCGATCGAGGGCGATTGGCCATACTTGTGGATCGATGCCACTTACCTCAAGGTGCGCCGCGGCGGGCGCATCGTATCGGTCGCCGTCATCATCGCCGTCGGCGTCAACGCAGACGGTTGCACCGGTTCCGATGTGTTGGCGGTGTTCTGTGAGGCGATCAGCGCCTGTATGCCGCCGGCCTTCTAGGGTCTCACGCGCTCGGGTGAGAATCCCTTTTCAATCCTGCCGAGTACTTCATCGAGCGCCGCCCTCAGCGCATCAAGGCCGCCATGCTTTTGAAAGTCCGCTAGCACCAGTTCGTTCAGGCCACCTCGCGTCGCGAATGCACGACTGAGTTCGGCGAAGGGAATGTCGGATGGTGCCTCTAACGCGGTTTTCGATAGCTCGGTGAACAGGGGCGCAAGATAGGACCGCGCCTTGTCTCCGGGCATCCCTTTCGCGGCCAGCCATTCGGACGCGCCATTCATGATGCCGAAATAGGTCGCCATTAAGGAACTGGCCGCAGCAAGCAGCTCGTACTCCTTGCCTGAGCCGCATTGCACGACGGAGCCTAGCACCTCGAAGATTTGCCGCTGTCTCGGAATCGCCTGGGTAGACTGCGGTAACGCCCCTCCGCTCTGCAACGAAAGGCAGAGGGATCGCCTGCGTCAGCCGAACATCCGAGCCGATCCAGCCAAGAAGCGTCGCTCGGTCGGTTGCAGCCATTACGCTGATCACAGTCTGGCCACCTCGAAACGAGAGGGATCTGACAACGTCCTCCGCAATCTGAGGACGAACCGCGAGGACAAGGGTATCGCAAGTGTCGACAATTGATTGATTGTCGGCTGCGACCATTACCGCCCGGAAATCCCTGGCGAGTTTCGAGGCAATTTCGGCATTGCGCTCAGACACCACAACGTGCGCCAGCGCCGCCGGCTCCCGAAACAATCCTCGCACGATGGCATCGGTGATGGTGCCCGTTCCAATGAAGCCGATTTTCCGAGCAATCATAATCTATTTGGCAGCCACGAGGGGCCCAAGACTGACGTCAGTCGTGTAATTTTCACGCATGAAGTCGATGAAGTTGGCCTGAAATTGGCGCGTATGTGCATGCGCCAGTTCGTCAGCCAGGTCGACGTTCTTCTCCCTGATCGCGTCGAGCATGAGGTCGTGCTCGTCTGTGAGAAGGTACCCGTCATGGGTCCGTTCCAGATATTCGAAATGCAGGTGGAGCATTCTCTGGCCCTGCGACAGCAGCTTCTCATAAAACGACGCTAAATACGGGTTCCTGCCAGCATGCGCGATGGCCATGTGGAATTCTTTGTTGGCTTCCGACATCGCCAGATGGTTTCCGGTCCTCACCGCTGCCTCGAAAGCCTTCTGGCGTTTTGCGATCGTCTTCAGATCGACTTCGCTGCGCAATGCGGCCGCGAGCCGGGTATTCATGCGCTGCGCGATATCCAACGCCTCGACATATTTGGGAAAGGTGTCGACTTCGATCGGCGCCACGATCGTGCTGCGGTTGGAGAGCGTCACCACGAGCCCGTCCGATGCCAACCTGATCAAGGCTTCCCGCACCGGCGAGCGCGACATGTTGAAACGATCGGCCAGGGTCATTTCATCGAGAAGCTGGCCGGGGGGCAGCGTGAGAGCAAGTATCTCGTTGCGAAGCGTCTCATACACGCTCTTCGATCCGGTTCCCCGGATCCGCTTTACTTCCAATTCGTCAGCCACTCAGGTCCTCGCTCAATACAGCGCATCGTCTTGCAGATCACTCGATCTTCCAAACGCGCCGCGCGTGTTCCCGGTCCTCAAAAGCAGACAACTCCCTTGAGTGCAGCTCGCCATCCGGCTGCGACTCCCCTGCCTACCCAGTCAACCTATCGCGAAAATCCATCGAGGTCGACAGTGTGCCGACCGGCGGATTACGTTATCCCGTCTCAGCCCGCAAATTTTCCTATTGACTTTGTCGACATGTAGACGACAATTCCAATCACGTCGACACGGAGACGACAAGACCGCTCGGTCATTGGGCGCCGCCATGTCAGGATCAGGAGAGATGAGATGAAACTTACAGGTGTGATGCCAGCGCTTGTGACGCCGTTCCACGCCGACAACAAGGTCGACTTCAAGGCCCTCGAAAAACATATGACGGCGCTGCGCGCCGCCGGCGTCACGGGCTGGGTTCCCATGGGATCGACCGGCGAATACTTTTCCATGTCGAATGACGAGCGCGAGGCTGTCCTGAAATTCGTCAAGGACTTCGCCAGTGAAGGCGAAATCCTGGTTGCAGGCACCAACGCGCCGGCAACGCGTGAGGTCATCCAGAATACTCTGCGTGCCAGGGAAATCGGCTACGACACCGTGCTCCTGGCGACGCCCTTCTATACGCGTCCCACCCAGGAAGAGCTTCTTGCACACTACCGTGCGGTGCTCGACGCCACCGGCGTCAACCTGGTTCTCTATAACTATCCGCCGAAGGACGGCATCGAGATTTCCTTCGAGCTTATGGACGCTCTCGCCGACGATCCGCGGGTCATCGGCATCAAGGAAAGCTCGGGCGTGCTGCAGCGCGCCGTCGATATCCACGCCCGTTACAATGGTCGTATCGATCTCGTTTCCGGATCGGATGACATCGCGCTCGACTTCATGTTCTGGGGTGCCGATTCCTGGATCTGCGGCCCGGCCAATTGCATGGCGAAAGCCTGCTGCGATCTTGACCGTACCTTCCGCTCCGGCGATCTCAAAAAGGCGCGCGAGATGATGACGGTGCTCTACCGGGCCATGAACATCCTCGAGAGCGGCAAGTTCGTGCAGAAGATCAAATATGGTTGTGAACTGCAGGGCACGCCGGTCGGCAAATGCCGCGCTCCGCTCGGTGAGCTGACCGATCAGGAGAAGGCGGATTTCCGCGCGGCCATGGAGCCGATCCTGAACTGGTAAGCGATCGCACACGCCGGGCGCAGAACTTCCCGCGCCCGGCCCTTTCGCTCATGGGAGCTTCCGTGTCGCCTATCCTCGTCGCCGGCGCCGGCATAATCGGCACTACAATCGCCTACGCATTGCAGCGGCGCGGCGAGACCGTCGTTCTGATCGATCGAAATCAGCCGGGCAGGGGTGCATCCTTCGGCAACATGGCGAGCATCGCGGTGACCGAGTTCATGCCGGCATCGCGACCTGGCATCTGGGCACAAATGCCGAAATGGCTGCTCGATCGGGAAGGTCCGGTGCGAATCCGCCCCACCTATATGCCGAAGCTGGTACCGTGGTTCCTGCGCTTTCTCGCCGCCAGCCGGCCGTCGAAGCTGCGCGAGCTGGAGACCGCCGGTGCCGCACTCTGCGGGCGCGTACCTGAGGACCTGGGAGCGCTTCTGAGCGAGACCGGGCTGCAGCACATGCTGAGCGCCGAAGGTTGTCTCAGCCTTTATGCCGACGAGGCGGAATTCCGCGCTGACCGCGACCATATTGAGATCCTCGAGCGCTTCGGTTCACGCCACCAAGTGCTCCGTGGCGATGCAATCCGCGATCTGGAACCGGCACTTACGAACACGATCGACAAGGCAGTCCTTTTCCCCGACAACCGCTCGATATCGGATCCGTACAAGCTGGTCGTAGCGCTGGTCGAGGCGTTCCAGGCGCTGGGCGGCACGGTCGTGCGAGGCGATGTCGTGGCCTTCGAGCAAAATGAGACGGGGATCATCTCCGCGCTGCGGCTCAAAGACGGACGACGCGTTGAGGCCGATCGCGTCGTGCTTGCCGCCGGGGCCTATACTGCCGGCCTGTCCGCCAAGCTGGGCGAACCGATTCCCCTCGAAACCGAGCGCGGCTATTCCACGCAGATCATGGCCCCCGGCATTTCCATGCGCCACTCGATCATCTGGCCAGCCCGAGCATTCATGGTGACGCCTACGGCCGGCGGCATACGCGTCGGCGGCACCGTGGAAATGGCGGGTCTCGAAGCTCCGCCGGACTACCGCCGTGCCAAGGTGCTGGTCAAGCGGGCGAAGGAAGCCTTGCCGGACCTGAAGGTCGACGAGGCCAGCGAATGGATGGGCCACCGCCCCGCTTTGGCCGACACGGTACCAGTCATGGGACCTTCCGCGAAGCACCGCAATGTTTTCTATGCAACCGGCCATGGGCATCTGGGACTGACCTATGCGGCGACCACCGGCCGGCTAATCGCCGATCTCATAACGGGCGCCAAGCCGCCCATCGACATGAAGCCCTATCGCGTCGACCGCTTCTAGAAAGCGCCGCGATGCTCGACAGGAAGGGAAGCACCATGCGAAGCCAACTCTATATCGATGGCAGATGGGTTCAGCCCGTGAACGGCGGCAGCACTGAGGTCATCACGAAATACGTCACCCACGATCCCCAGGCCTGGTAGGAGCCGGCACATGCGCTTCGAAAAATCCCTCGAACTTTTGCTCGTCCATTGCCAGGGCGAGGTCGGTCATGTGTTGACCGGCGGCGCGCCGGAAATCCCAGGCAGCACCATGCTCGACAAGATGAACCACATCAACGCTGTGGATGACAGCCTGCGTCGCTTCGTCACCAGAGAACCGCGCGCGAATGTGGCCATGTCGGTGAACCTCCTGGTCGCGCCGACCCGAGCCGATGCGGATGCCGGCTTCATCGTGTTGCAGGCAGACAAGGCTCATCCCATGTCTGGCAGCAACTGCATTTGCGTCGTCACGGCGCTTCTCGAAAGCGGACGCGTCGCCATGCACGAGCCGGAGACAGTCGTACGGCTGGACACGCCTGCTGGCCTGATCGTGGCGCGGGCGCGCTGCGAAAATGGACGCTGCCTGTCCGTCAGTCTCGACAACGTGCCGAGCTTCGCGGAGCTGCTTGACCACGTAATCGACACGCCGCAATGGGGCAAGGTTAAGGTCGATGTCGCGTTCGGCGGCGTCTACTATGCTCTGGTTTACGTGGGCCAGATCGGGCTTTCCATCAAGCCATCCAACGCGCGCGGGC
Source organism: Mesorhizobium shonense (assembly GCF_040545255.1). NCBI lineage: Bacteria > Pseudomonadati > Pseudomonadota > Alphaproteobacteria > Hyphomicrobiales > Phyllobacteriaceae > Mesorhizobium > Mesorhizobium shonense. The sequence continues at coordinate 28,532 of NZ_JBEPLM010000033.1, read as the reverse complement.
TCGCCGAAGCCGGTATCGAGCTCAAGCGCCTGCTCGCGGAGCAGGTGACGGTGAGCCATCCCACGCTCTCGGGTGTCAACGAGATTGCCTACGTCATGTTCCGCGATCACGAGCCCGATGGCGCGGTGCGTACCTGCACGACGCTGCCGCCGGGCCGGGTGGACCGCTCGCCATGCGGCACCGGAAGTTCCGCCAACCTCGCGGCGCTTTTTGCACGCGGCCTGGTGAAAGTCGGCGATGCTCGCATCTCGCGGTCCATCATCGGCGGCGAGTTCACGGCCGAGGCGATAGGCGAAGCGGAAATCGGCGGCCGCAAGGCCGTGCTGCCGCGCATCACCGGCCGCGGTTATGTATACGGGCGCTCACAATTGCGAATCGCAGACGACGAACCGTTCCCTGCCGGCTTTGTGCTCTCCGACACGTGGGGGCTGCAGGTCGATCTTTTGAAGTAGGCGAGACAACGATGGACAAGACACTTGAGGGCTTGACTGTTCTGGTCACCGGGTCCTCCGTCGGTATCGGCGCCGCAATCGTCGAACGTCTTGCCGCAGACGGTGCGCATCCAATCATTCACTACGGTCGTGACAAGGCAGGTGCCGAGGCGGTGCTTGCGCGCATCGGCGGCGCTGGCCTGATCCTGCAGGCTGACCTTTCCATCGCGGAGGGGCCATTCGAACTCTGGCATAAAGGCGGTCGAGGTGGCGGGTCGGATACACGGCCTTGTCAACAATGCCGGCATTCGCACCGAGATTTCGATCGAAGCCTCGGCCGAGGATTGGAAATCGGCGTGGCAGAAGGAGTTTCAGATCAAGTTTTTTTCGCCGCCGCCGACCTCGCGAAGGAAGCTATCCGGCACTTCATGACAAACGGCGGCGGACGCATCGTCAATATGGCGAGCCGCGCCGGCCAGCGCGGCTATGCGGCGGACGCCATGCCCTATGGCGCGAGCAAGGCGGGGCTCGTCAATTTGACGAAATCCATTGCTCGCTCTTTCGGTGCTGATGGCGTGACGGCCGTTGCGATCGCGCCGGGCTGGGTGCGAACCGATATGGCTGAAGATTTTGTCGCGGTGCACGGCAAGCACGCCGCGGTGGCGGACATTCCGATCGGCGAGATGGCGTTGCCGGCCGTGATTGCCGAGCTGGTCGCCTTCGTGATGCGCCCTTCGCAGGCCTCGCTCAACGGTGCGACGCTCGACGTCAATGGCGGCAGTTACATTCGCTAGGGACGAGGTGCAGTTTCGTGAAACGTTTTGAAGGCAAGGTGGTAGTCGTCACAGGTGCGGGCGGCGGCATTGGATCGGCAATCGCTCAGCGTCTGGCATCGGAGGGTGCGCTGGTCGTCGTCACCGATTGAATTCTGAGGCAGCTGCCGCGGTGGTCAAGGAAATTGAGGCGGGCGGCGGGGCTCCAACGCGATTGGGGCTGACATTTCAAAGCGGCAACCTTGCTACGAACTGAAAGCCAGGTTCTCGCCTTGAAGGGTCGGATCGACATCCTCATCAACAATGCGGGGATCAACCGGCGCGGCAATCTGCTCTCGCTGTCCGACGAGGATTGGGATATGTCCTTTACGGTCGATCTCCATTCGATGTTCCATCTATGCCGAGCAGCTCTGCCGCACATGATCGCGTCTGGCGGCGGAGCGATCGTCAACACGCGTCGCAATGGGACCTCCATCCCGCGCCAAACCACATAGCCTACAACACCACGAAAGCGGCTATAGCGGCCTTTACCCAGAACCTTGCCCGCGACTTTAACCATCGCTTGATAACGAAATCGATGCCGCGGTGCAGGGTACGAGATGAGGGCCGGAATCGCTCTATCCGAACGATGCCGACCCTCTGGAAGCCTGCAGCGCTTTCCGAGGAGGACACCTTGGCGGCAGCTAGCAGGGCTTACGCTTGCGAAGATAGCACATCGAAAGAAAGGGACCAGCCACCGACCATGTGACTGATCCCCAATATTCACTCGCAGCCGACCCGGGGACTTAGGGGTTTGGGGGACTTTAGGTCGGCGCTGCGGGCTATGTGCACGATAGCACTTTAGCAGGAGCTTGGATAAGGAATTCCATGCTGCGGTGCAGGGGAAAACGAGCCAGGCGGAAAGGGCCAGCTCGTGTACTGTTCCCTGCTCGGAAAACCGGAGACTTTCGTCTTTCTGGGGTCCACGTTCATCTGCGGTAATTCACGCTGAGGGCGCTTCCAGCTTCAACGGAGGACCCGCGGCGACCGCATGCGGGCGAAACTCCGGAGCATCAAGGCGCAACTGCGGCAGCGGATGCACTGGCCGATCCCCGAACAGGGGCGATGGCTGAGGCAGGTCACGACGGGGCATTTCGAGTACTTCGCGGTTCCCGCGAACGGCCGGGCGATTACTGCGTGCCGGGATTGTGTGACCGACCTCTGGCGAAGGGCGCTGCGGCGCCGCAGCCAGAAGGACGGCTGCACGTGGGAGCGTATCGCGAAGATAGTCGCCGACTATCTCCCCAAGCCCAGGATCCGTCATCCTTGGCCCGATGCGCGTTTCGCCGTCAATCACCCGAGGTAGGAGCCACGTGCGGGAAAGCCGCCTGCGTGGATCTGTGCGGGGGGCGCCTAGCAATGGGCGTCCCTACCGCGATCCATTAGAAATCGAGGCGCGCAGTAAAGTCGACTGCCAGGACATGTAGATTTTTCTCCGCGCAACAATGTTGAAGGCATGAAAGTAACCGCTGTGCAGCCGGTCAGCCAAATCGGGTCACCCCAAGCTCGCCGGATGCGTCTTGCCGGACCGTTTCTCCTGCATCATTTCGTAACTGATCTTCTAACCATCTTTGCGAGCGTTCATCCCATTCGCTCTGAAGCATATGAACCTGGCGACGGTGGAAACACGACGGTCTTGCTGCCGTTGAGGAAAACTCGTCCGTGGATGTGAGCGTGAATGGCCCGAGCCAGTGCTTGTGCCTCGACGTCACGGCCGAGGCTGACGTAGTCGTCATTCGACTGCGCATGGGTCACACGAATGATGTCCTGCTCGATGATTGGCCCTTCATCCAGATCTGCGGTGACGTAATGCGATGTGGCGCCGATCAATTTCACGCCGCGCTCGTAAGCCTGCTTGTACGGATTGGCGCCTTTGAAAGAAGGCAAAAACGAATGGTGGATGTTTATGATCCGCCCGGACATCTTCTGACACATTTCATCAGAGAGAACCTGCATGTAACGGGCAAGCACGATCAGCTCGGCCCCCGTGTCGGCCACGACACGCATTTGCTGTGCTTCCGCTTCGGATTTGTTGTCTTTTGTCACCTTGATCCAGTGAAACGGAATGTCGTGATTCACTACGACCTTTTGATAGTCCATGTGATTAGAGATCACTGCCACGATATCAATCGGAAGAGCGCCAATACGCCATCGATACAGGAGATCATTGAGGCAGTGGCCGAAGCGCGAGACCATAATGACGACTTTTCGCTTCTCGGCCTCGTCGAAAAATTCTGCTTCCATCCCAAAGCGCGACTCGATCGGGTTGAAACCTGCGCGCAGTTCTTCGAGTTCACGCCCGCCTTCGGAACGGAAGCTCACCCTCATGAAGAAATTGCCGGTGTCAGCATCGTCAAACTGCGCGCTGTCTGTGATGTTGCAAGCCTGATCGGCAAGAAATCCTGAGATGGCAGCGACGATCCCCCTGGTGGAGCGGCATTTCACCCGAAGTGCAAAGCTGAACATCGTTTCCTCCTCGGTAGTCGCATGCCGGCAAGGTACGGCGAAATGCTGACAGGTGGCGAGCAGCAGGTGGCCACTTCACTATGCAGAAACCCGGAGCTCGCGGGTCCACTTGCAATTGTGTCCGCGCAATTCTCAACGGAGATTAGAGCGAATAAAATCCATACTAAGATTGAAAGCCTTCCCAGCATTGCTTAGCCGATGAATCTCGCGAGAAAACGGCTCGTAGGAAAAAGCGCCAGAATAACCTCTATCAATCAAAGCACGGATCTGATCGATATTGCCGAGCCGGTCGCGTTCGTCGACGAGGATTCGATGGCCATCTTGCATCTCCTCGGGGCTGAGGTTCGGATCGACGACGCCGGAGATGTGGACGATGCCCGTATGCTCAGGAAAGAACTCGCTCTCACCAGCAAGATAATGGTGAAAGGTGTCGTGAACGAGCTTATAGCGCCCGCCGCCGCCGACCGCCTCGATCGCCGCGACGGCACCGGCCTTGTACCGCAGCGACGAGGTCACGAAACCCAACGGCTCGACAAGCGCCACCAGGTCGGCTGCGTTCAGCATCGGCAGGATCTCGCCCAGCGAGCGACGCAGCGCCTCGTCGCGGCCGCCCTCGCTGTATTGCGGTGCATCGTTGCGCGGAATTAGGCTGATCGACTCTGCGCCGGCCTCCTTGGCTTGCTCGATGAGCAACTGGACCTTCGCCCGCAGGGCTTCCGACCAGGCATTGAATCCATAGACTTCCGAAAGACCGAGAAGCCGCAGGCCTTTGGAGCGGGCGTAGTTGCCGATCTCCGCCGGCGCTTCGCCGTTGAAGAACGATGCGTTCGTCAGCTGCTTGTCCGCCAGGTCATTGCGCAGTTCGACCCCGACGCAGCCGAGCGACGCCGCAAGATCGAGGAAAGCGCGGCAATCGAGCCTCGGCGCTGCCATATGGTTCATAGCGAACTTCAGTTGAGCTGTCATAGAAACTCCTCATTCGGTCGCAGTTTGACCGATTTTGGCCTTCACTGACGTGGCTCATTCCTGTGGTCAACAGCCACAAACGAAATCCCATCAGCGAAGAGGGATTTCGGCAAACCCATGCCACTATTCTCTCATTCTTTCATGCAGCGCTGCATCACACGCTTTCCGGAACGTGCAGCGTGAATGGGAGGAACAGCTGTCCACTCGTTTCTAACGGCCCCGCCTGGAGGGTCTTCACCATCAAGTCGACCAGCGCCCGGCAGAGCCGCTCGAGCGGCGTGGCGATGACGCCGACGATCAGATGCTCCCGCAAGGCGTCGACGGTTTCGGGTACGAGTTCATTGACAACGACGCTTGGCGGTCGCGCGAGATCCAGTTCGCGAAGCGCCGCGATGGCACCTTCGAACCCACCGCCGGCGACATAGAATCCGGCGAGATCGGGATGACGTTCAAGCAGGGTAACCGTCGCCTCATGGGTGACTTCCTTTGTATCAAGGTTCACCAGCGTATCGAGCACATGGAATTGCGGCGCATATTCGCGGAAGTAGCTGCGAAAGCCCGTCTCGCGTAGTTCGTGGCCGTGCCAACGATGGCTGCCGACAAAGACCGCCACCTTGCCGACCTGCGGCGCCGTCCGCGAGATGAGCCAGGCGGCTGTGCGGCCTGCCTTCATGTTGTTAACGCCAACATAGGTGTCGCGAACGCCCTGGGCGAAATCAGACAGCAGTGAAAACACCGCCTTTCCGGATGCCTTCAATGACTCCACCACGCGCGTTACCAGATGATGATCGAGGCTGGCCATGCCGATCACGTCCGCGCGCGTCGCCAGCGTCTCCAGCGCCTTGACGAAGTCGGACGGAGTCTGGGACCTGACGAATTCTATATGCACGATGCCGCGAATGCCCGGCGTTTCTTCCACCGCTCTGGTCAGTTGCACCGCGAACGCCCGATAGAACGCCTGTTCCTCCTTCAGCAGCAGGAAGCCGAACCGGATCGGTCGAAGGTCTCGCTCGATACGCTGCCGGATGAGACCCGCGGCGTGATAGTCGATCTCTCGCGCCGCCTCGTAGACCCTGCGGGCTGTCTCCTCGCGCACTGGGTGCCGGCCATTCAGCACGCGATCGATGGTCGCGACCGAAACGCCTGCACGCTCAGCGAGATCCGTGATTGTTGGTCGCCTACCCATGGCCCAGAATGAGATTGAATGAAAAGTGGGTCAACCTCGGATGAGAGGCTTTGAAAGATTACACCATTGCACGGTTGATCCAGGCAGGAGGCGTCGTCAGGCTTTTAGGTGGGAATTTCAATGCTGGCCGCGAATCGATCTTTCGGAGCGCTGCTGCTCAAAACCTTCCCGCCCGAATCATTGATTTCATTGCCCTCATGTCCTGATTGAAAGAGCTTCATCTCACAACCGTTGAACACCGGGCGTCGCGGCAAGCAGGGCCGCCACGTTGGTCAGCTGTTCTCCCTGCGATAGATCTCGAACGGTGTGAACGGTTCCGACCGCAATTGCGGCAGCCGCCCGAAATGGGCAGCCAAAAAAGCGAGCATCGAACGCGCCGCGACTGTGTTGTTGTGGTCGATGACGCATCGATCAGCCCGGTCTTGAGGAGAGTCTTGCGCGTGGCTGTCAGCTCGTGGATGTAGGCCATGCGGTCCCCGTGGCGGCATTGCCGGTGCACCGATGCCACTGAGCGTGAGCCGGAGGACAGATTATAGATGCCGCGAATCGAGGGGAAATGGCCCATCTCCTCCAGCATGATCTCTCCCGGTGGCTCGGGAACGTCCTGGCTCTCCCGGGAGGCGACGACACGGCACCGGGGGAAGCGCTCGGCTATCACCGCACGAAAGCCTTGCTCGGGCATGGACTGATTAAGCATCGCGCGAAAGCCCTGGACAAGCAGAATGTCGCCTCCTTCAGACCCGACGAAACGCCCCATCAGCTCGCCGGCGACGCGCCTGGATCGTCCGTGGTCGGGGCCGAAATACGCGATGTGGCCGCTCTCCGGCAGGTCGTTGATGAAGGCGAGCAACGGCACTCTGCCGGAAATCTGGCGCAGTGTCGCATTGATGAGAGGAGTGCCGTAGCAAGTCACCACAACCGCATCAAATTCCTTCTCCAGGCCGCGTAGCCGCGCCACGATTTCCTCCGGGGTCGTGCGCTCGAAATGAAGGATGAAACTGCGCGTTGCGCCAGCGCCTCGGTCTCCCCCACCAGCGCGTTTTGCAGCCCGACATAGAAGGGGTTCTCCGGCGAGGCCATTGCAAAGGCGATACGGATGTACGCAGCGGCGTGCGGAAGCTCAGGCGATCCAACCGCAGGCCATGGGCCGCGGCCAGCACCCGCTGCTCGCGCTTTGGGGATACACCGCCACGATTGTTGATGACCCGGTCGACGGTCGGGAGGCTGACGCCCGCCTCCCGAGCGACCTGTTCAAGGGTCGGCGCGGCTTTTCCCCGGGCCCAGAGCGATCAATGTTTGCCCGGACCGATGTCGAATCCCGGAGAGCGGCCATACTGCGGATTGTCCTCTTCATCCTTTTCACTTCGGCTTGCCATATCGCCTTTGTTGTCAGTGCTGAACTCCAAGAGTGGGGATGTGGTACGGCGTGACTGTATCTGCGGGCGGCAGGCCCGGGTCGATGCCGGTCACTGCGACGGAGATGTCCCATAGCCGGCGGGCGAGTTGAGGATCGCGCGCTTCGCTCGTCGGAACACACTCGTGGGAGGGACCGCGCAGTTCGAACATTGCGGTGGGGCCGTAGTATGCGCCGGGCTTCACATTTCCAGTGGCCGCATGCAACGTGCCCCAAGCGCCCATGGCGGGCGTATTGAGAAAGACACCGGCCAGCGACATCGCGATCTTGCCAGCCGTGCTCTCCCTGCCGAAATTGGTTCCTGCCAAGCCGGGATGGCAGCCGACAGCGGTGACCGGCACCTGTGCCGGCTGCAACCGCCGATTCAGTTCGAAAAGGAAGAGCAGGTTTGCAAGCTTGCTGGCGCCATAGCGTGGGATCGCGCGGAAGCTCTTCTCGGCATTGAGATCGTCCCACTCGATCTTCGCGCCCTTGTGTTGCCCGCTGCTAGTGATGACGATCCGAGATCCGGGCGTTTCGCGGAGCTTGGGCAGCATCAGGGCAGTCAGCGCGAAGCTGCCGAGATGATTGACACCGAACTGGACCTCGAACCCTTGCCGGGTGAGCTTCCGCGTCGGAACCGTCACGCCCGCATTGTTGATCAGCGCGTCGATGCGTGGCTCCTTCGAGGCGAGCGCCGCCGCATCGCGTATGCTTTCGATATCCGCCTGATCGAGCGGCAGGACGGCGAGATCTGCCCGTGGCGTTTCCGCCCGAATTCGCGCCATGGCGGTCTCGGCCTTTGCCCTGTCGCGGCATGCTAGCAGAACGCGGGCACCGCGCTTGGCCAACACACGTGCCGTCTCAAAGCCGATGCCGCTGTTCGCTCCGGTGACGAGAATGCACTTGCCCGACTGATCTGGCACATCCTCTGCAGTAAATCCTTTCAATGCCATAAGGCGCTCCTTGGATGAGCGTGCCCGGGGTACTGCCTTCAGGTGGCGAAAAGCTGGACACGCGAGATGGACATTTGGCATCACGGGCATCTACCCATGTGCCGGTACTTCAGTTAGCGGCTGGCGATTGGCGCCTCGGCCGCGCTCCTCCAGCGGACCGGCGCGGCCCACGGTGAGCCCGATCCGATTGGCCTCACGTCCGAACGAAGACGGCGATTGTTTTCTGGTCAGCCATGATTGCTGCTGAAGAATAGTATGATCTGGTGACTCAGCGGCTGTTATGCTGTTATCAGCTCGCCGGCATCTGCGGGAGGATCGCCTCAACCCGGTCACGCTTGGTGACGAGCGACCACAGCTCCTCGGCGATGTGATCGGGATCAATGATGGGGTAGCGCGGGTCCGGCTCGGCGCCAGCTGCAGTCATGGCGCGAAGACCGGCCGAGCGATCGATGAAAGCCCCAATGTTGATGGTGCCCGCATAGACACCCTTCGGCTGCACCTCGGCATTTAGCGTGAAGATGTAGTTGCGAGCTGCCGCCATCGCCGGACCGACGCCGCTCAGCCCTGGCATCGGAACAGTCGCTGTGAGGCCGCCGACGATCACGATCGCCCCATTGCCGCGCGCCAGCATGCCTGGCAGCACCGCATGCGAGACCTCGATCGGCGAAAACGCGAAGATATTGGCAAGCGGCTTGAACTTCGCCGCATCAAGGTCGGCTGCGGGGATGAACCCGACATTTCCGACGGGCTGATAGACCGCGACGTCAATTGAACCTTGGCGCTCCTCGATTGACCGAATGAGCGCGGGAATGCCGTCCAGATTATTCAGATCGGCCGGGAAGGCGGCGGCCTCGATGCCGACGCTTGCGAGTTCAGCGACGCGCTTTTCGAGCGGCGCGGCGCGTCGCGCGACGAGGGCAACCCGATATCCTTCGCGCCCAAATCGTGTGGCGAGGGAGGCACCGAGCCCGGTGCCAGCGCCGAAAATGGCGATCGTCTTCTTGTCAGTCACAACGTGCTCCTAAAGGTGGTATGTTTTGCTGACCAGATATGGGATATTGACCGCCAACGCCGCAAGAACGCATATTTTCGAGGCCTAGTCACATGCATATGCCTGCCCCTCCGAGTCAGCCTGGCACCAACCCCGATTGTCGCAAAGTCAACGCGATCCTCAGCCGCATCGGTGACAAATGGACCATCCTGGCGATCACGATGCTTGCCGATCAGCCGCGGCGCTTCAATGAGCTCAAACGCCTGATAGGCGGGATTTCCCAGCAGATGCTCACCCGCACGCTGAAGGCTCTTGAAGCGGATGGAATGGTGACGCGTAAGGTCCATGCGACCGTACCGCCGCAGGTGGAGTATGGCCTCACCGATCTGGGCAGTTCCCTTGCCGCACCGATCATGCAACTGGCGACGTGGGTACTGGATCATCTGGACGAAATTGAAACCCATCGGGCGCTGCACGCCCAAGAGACAAAACAGCTGCGGAAGTAGGTCGGCAGCTTTCGCCCCAGCATGCCTACGAGCAGGTGCGTGCATGTGCTCTGGGCGGACTTACGGACCTGAATTCACGATGCTCTGCAGTTTGGCGGCGTCCTGCCGGGGTGGTGCGCCGAAGTGCCGCTTGTACTCGCGGCCCGAACTGCGAGACGGCCGGCTCCAGGGAAATTGCGACTAAACCTGCCGAGCCAAAGATGGCCCGGGGAATATCGGGCGCAAATTGGACTGGGCGCTCAGTCACGAAGAACGGCGGCAGCTGCGGCGTAACAGCGGTGGTGAGGCGCGAGACAGCCAGGAGAAGGGAGGCCATACCGGAGAACTGTCTGACGGGCCGCACTTGGCGCGCGCAGTTGGCGAGGTCTCAAAGTGGAAGGGCGAAATGTGATCCATCCGAAACCTGGATGAACATTATCCAAGCAATCGATTTTCAAGTATCAAAAGTACAGTGTTAAAAGTGCCATGGGGGTCATCATCAGGAGTATATCCGATGGCAAACCCTCTTCGCGGCATGACCGGACCCGATACCCTCTTCAGCAGTGAGAGCGACGATCTGATCGAGCAGCCTCAGGGCGTTGACTGGATCGACCGTCGCGGCGGCCACGAGTCGTCCGGTGGGGTCATTTGCGGCGCAAGGAGCGACCAGATCTTCGGACAAGAGGGCGTTGGCTACCCTCTACCCGACAACAGCCGCGGCAAACCGCGCACTATTAGGGACCCATGTTTTGACGTGCTTGATTGGTGATGAAATGCGAACGCTGCTTATTGACCATCATGTCCATCTTACACGCACGATACAGGGGGCGCTCGAGGATTGTGGTTTCGCCGTTGATGTGGCTCGTACCCTGGACGAGGCGTCCACTGCATTTTGTTGTGCGAGCTATGACATTCTCCTGTTGGAGTTGGTCATGCCGGACGGTGATAGTTTGCCCTGGTTGACACAGTTAAGGAGCAACGGCCATTCGGTTCCTGCGCTCATCATGAGCAGTATCGACGAACTCGAAAAGCGTATTGCGATTTTCAACGGTGGTGCGGACGATTTCCTGCCAAAGCCAGTCTGCACCGAAGAACTCATCGCCAGAATGCGGGCCATTCTGCGGCGTTCAACACAGATTGCCGATCCCACCGTTGCATTTGGCAATCTACAATTCGATCCGATCGGTCGACAAGTTTTCGTTGGGGGCCAGCCAATAAAGATAGCACGCCGCGAATTGTGTATTCTCGAGCATCTACTCAACCGCGCAGGTCGCACTGTTCCACGCGCGCAGCTGGAAGATAGCCTCTATGCGTTCGACGATGAAGTTTCGGCCAACGCCCTCGAAGTCGGCATCTATCGCTTGCGCAAAAACCTGTGTCAGTCAGGGGCAACCCTCCGAATCAACACAGCGCGTGGCATTGGCTACATTCTTGAATCGATTGACGCACCATCTGCCTAAGCTGGTCGCATGTTGAAAGCGAAGATTGCCTTGAAAGTCGTTCCTAATGGCCATTCCCCCGCCAATCGGCGGTCGACCGTCATTGGCGGTTTGAGAACTATGGTTTCTCCTTGCCCGGCCTATCTTCTTTGCGCGCTCATTCTGTTTTCCCCATTTTCTGCCACGGCCCAAGACAAGCGGTATGAAGGCGCACCGCGTGCCACTGCCAATAGCATCAACGGCACGCTGAATGTTTCCTCTTCGCTCGGCAAGACAATTCATTTATCCGCGCCAGCCGCCAGCGTCTTTATTGCTGATCCGACGATCGCAGATTTTCAGGCACCCTCGAATAAGACCGTCTTCGTCTTTGGCAAGAAATCCGGGCGGACCAGCCTATTTGCCTTGGACGCCAACGGGGAGGCTCTCGCCCAGTTGAATATTGTTGTCACTGAACCAATCGAGGATCTGCGCGCCATGTTGAGGACTCGGGTCGGCGACTATCCAATCCACGTCAGCTATACGCCGCGCGGTGCGATCCTTAGCGGGACAGCGCCCAATGCCCAAGTCGTCGACACCGCGACGAAAGTCACTGAGCAATTTCTCGGTGACGGCGCGCAGGTCGACAATGAGATTCAAGTCGCTGGGTCGTTACAGGTCAATCTGAGTGTGCGCGTAGCTGAGGTCTCCCGTAGCGCCATGAAGGAACTCGGTATCAACCTGTCCGCTTTCGGCAAGATCGGCAATTTGACAGTGGGTTTGGCCAGCGGCAAAGGTGGCGGTTCTGGTGCGGCGAGCGGCGGCGGTACGGCCGGCGTCGCGTACAATGATGGCAATGTCAGCCTTGGCGCGGTTCTCGACGCGCTCGCAAAGGAGCATGTCGCTTCTGTCTTAGCTGAGCCGAATCTCACCGCGATGTCCGGTGAATCCGCCAATTTCCTGGCCGGCGGTGAATTTCCCATTCCGGTCGTGCAGGGGAGTGGGCAAGTTTCGGTTGAATTCCGTCACTTCGGCATCGGCTTGGAGTTCGTGCCAACGGTGCTTAATAACGAGCAGATCAATATTCGCGTGAAGTCGGAAGTCAGTGAACTGTCGACACAAGGTGCCGTCCAAATCAACGGTACCTCCGTGCCTGGCGTCTCCACGCGGCGTGCCGAGACCGACGTTGAGCTCGGCAGCGGTCAAAGCTTCGCAATCGGTGGGCTGATCAGGCGGAACGTCAATACTGATATCCGCGCCTTTCCCTGGCTGGGCGACTTGCCGATCCTCGGCGCCCTGTTCCGTTCTTCATCATTTCAAAAGGAGGAGACGGAACTGGTTATCATAGTCACCCCTTACATCGTGAGGCCAGGATCAAATCCCAAGCAGATGAGCACGCCTACCGATCGCCTCGGCTCGGCCTCCGACGTGGAGCCCACTCCGATGAACTCATCGGAAAATCCGCCGCAAGACCACGCTACCGGCGGCTCAGGCGTCCTGGACGGCTTCATCATTGAATAGTGACGCCCAATAACGATGCGGATCACAATCCTCCTGGTCGCTCTGAGCGCGAGCGTGAGTGGCTGCACAAGCTCCTCGCCGGTTGAGTCATCGACTGAAATCCTCGTCCGGCAGGAGAGCAACGTCTTGTTCTTGCAGAGCCTTCACTCTGTCGAACGGCAGCGTTTGCGTAATTTCATTGCGAGCACCAGCCGTGGCCGGCCCGATGCCGTCCATATTTTTATCAGCGGCCCGCCCTGGCTGGCCGCGGAGGTCGCCAGTCAGGTGATGGGGATGGGAGTTGACGCGTACCACATCCGCCTCTTTGAACAGCGCCACCGTTCTGCAGCGCGAATAGAGGCGATTGTCTACGATAGCCTCCCCCCTGACTGCCCGCCATTGTCCGGTCCTTTAGCCAATGACAGTTCCTTCGACCGGACGCTTGGCTGTTCGACGCGTCGCAATTTGGCGGTCATGGTCAACGACCCGCTCGATTTGATCGACAACAACGCTGTCAGGCCAAGTCTCGGTGATCGCGCGGCTATCCCGGTTGCCAAATACAGGACCTTCGAGACGGGCAAGACCAGCAGCGCAGAACACGAAAAGTAACAGCAATCATGACCATAGCACTACGCAACCAGGCATTACGCATGACGGCGGTTGCGCAAGGGCAGGAATGGTCGTTGGGTGGCAACGGGTATCGGTAGAGGCGTCACGCAACGGGCGATGCCCGGGGGGCCATTAGGCGATCAGACTTGAGGAACCTCTTCCCAAAGGTCCTTCAGAGTGTCATCAGAATGTTGCCTGATTTCCCCGGGAATGAAGTTGCAATGATCGGATTTGCCTGATCGGCATTTCGGGCGTGAAATACCTCCTGTTCTTGCGACGCATTTTCGATCGGCCTTGTACCGTATGCGCAAGGTGATCGGGATAGCTAGGGTGCTCCCGCTGTAGACGCTCGAGAAGCCCGCGACTCGTGCAACCAAAGCCTCCTCGCCACACCCGCAGATGGTGGTGTTTATGGGAAGAGCCGGACGACAGCCGCGCTTTCATTGAAGTTCGCTATCGCAGTCGGACAAACGTCCTTTCCTGCCAGGCGATTCTAAGACCCCGCCAGGAACTGATCGATTGAAGGCTACGCTCCGCGTCGATGATCGGCATGCGGAACTTGTTGCCAGCGACATCCACGAAATCCTTTTGAATGGTGCGCCGACCATGCAATGGACGATCTATCGCACCATCGAGGGATTCACCCCGCCGCAACCCAGCCCACCAATCAGGGCTGCAAAGTCTGTGCAGCCACTGATTGGCAGATGGGCCAATCCGCGCCGAAGGAGACGCGGATTGATTTGTCAGGCCACGCGTTGAGCCAGCGCCGCCACGCCGACAAAGTCCGAAACGCCTGCCGCTTGCATAGGGCCAGCCTCAAGGCTTGCCTTCAGATTGGTTAGATAATTCTCCGCGTAGGATTTGGCGGCCTCGACCGGTAGGTTCACGCCGGCCGTAAAGGCCTCTTCCAGCGCCGCCTTCGCGAGCCCGTTGCGAATCGCGAGTTTGACCTCGGGGCCAGCGACAAGGCCCACAGCCTGAGCAGCGAAATCGAGCCCTGCTTCGGCCAATGCCTTCTTAATGTTGCCTCCACTAATAGCGGTATGAATGAGTTTCCCTGCTTGCGACGCCCCCTCGAGCGCCATTGAAACGGCATCGGCGATTTGGCCCAGGCCCGGAACGAAGCTGAGGAGGCCCACAGCCGTCGCGGCCCAATCAAAAACTTTGGAACCCACCTTGAGGACGCCGTCGATGGCGTGCATAAAAGCCCCGCCATTCTTCTTGGCAGACTTGGTATCCGGCTGGTCCGCCACACCCATCTTCATATCCGCGACCGCGTCCTGATCTGCCGCGGTTTTGGGAACATGGGCCTTCGCCTGCTGAACCGTGCGGTTCGCAACGGTCATATCGTTATAGAATTTGGCGAAGTCCCGGTTGCTAATGTTGCCGGAATCGACAGTATGTCCGCCGCCAAAATCGAAGAACCGATGATGGGTCTTGTAGCCCGTAATTGAATTGTTCAGCAAGCCGAACAATAGGGGATCTGACAGTAGCTGCGATGCCGCTTGTCGTACCTTTGGGCTGAGACTCTTGTCGTCCGCCATCTTCGCCAGTTTGTCGCGGGTCAGGACACCGCTATCAAAAAAGGCTTGCTGATTGCGGTTAATCACATCGAGCGTGTTCAGCTCGGGTTGCGTGAGGCTCATCGAGGATGAAGCGACTTGCAGGAAGTCGTATTTGTGGACCTTATCGATCGAGCCACCATACAACTGCTTCCAAGCATCTGGGTGAGTGAGGAAATATTGTGCGGCCGCAATGACTTGGGGCGGGCATTTGCCGGTTTTTGCTGTGCCGTCAACGATCTTCCCGAAATCACCCAAGCTCAGGTTCTCAGGTAGGTTGTCGGAGTACCGGTAAAGTTCACGCACTGCATCGTTCATGGTCATGACCGTCGGCTGACCATTTCCAGATCCGTCGGATGGGATGTAGTTCTGCTCGTAGCTTCGTGCCTGCTGGTCCTGGAAGGCGGCGACTTGTGGGTGAAGGTCTGAGAACCCGGACAAATCCTTGGCCTTGATCTTGCCGCCGCAGCGGCCATCACCCTGCGAGCCGATGGCATAAAAGAGCTCCGGGTCCTGCTGCAAACTTTCGATTGCAGCCTTAAGATCCGGCGGCGTGGACGGATCATTGGCTAGCCCGCTCAGCGAATCCCAACTGAGCGGGCATTTGTCCTTATGGCGGTTCAGCACCGCTACGATCTGCAGCTCGGGCTCAGTCAGCTTGCCGTCACACCACGTGATCCGCGTGCTCGCTATCGGCGCAGGCGCTATGGGAGGTGGTGCGACGGGAGGTGAAGCGACTGCAGGGGGGGCTTGATCCAACGATTTGAATGCCTCCCTCAGAGTGGGTGGCATGAGCTCGAGCGGGTGCTGTCGCAAGTCTTCCAGCGATGCCTTCACATCTGGCGGCAGTTCGTCCAGCGGGTGCTGCTGGAATTCGTCCATGGCCGACTTCAAATTCGCTGGCGACGCGCTTAGTTGCGCGATGGAATCGGAAACTTTGTCCTGCGGCGAGCAACTGGACAGCATCGCCTGGAAGGGCAAGAGCGCGCCTTGCCCGGTCTGGGCGACAATTTGGGAAGAAGTTTCTGGGCCCGCGCAGGCCTGTGGAGAGAGGGCGGGGTTGGAGCTATTTGCTGCCGAAAGGCTAAGCGACATCGTGCATCCTCACAGTTAAGATCAATTGCGTCACCTGGTGCCACCGTCGTTCCCGACGAATACCGAACGCCGGCCGCATGACTAACGTGCGGCTAATCAATGCTGCCGATTTTTAGTTCCTCGTCAGCGACAACACCGGTTACAAGCTTCAGCTGTCGAACAGCTGACGAGTGCGGAAGGAAACGATTGTTAGCGAATGGCGGCCGTGTTGCTTCCTGCGGGAAGCTGCGGTGTATGCTCAATTGTCATCTCTGGCTCTGTGCAGGCTCACGGACGACGCTGTCCTGATGCGGCACTTCGGAAGAGAACGGTCCTTCAGGTCGCCCATCGCGAACGACCACGGTCGAGGAGCCACGAAACAACATCAGTTCCGTCTCCTTTGGGGGCGTCCCGGTGTCGTGAGGTCGCGCCTGTGCCTCCGCTACGAGACCGTTGTACGTCTGCTCCACAAGCACAATGAAGCGGGGTGGGCCGGAAACCATGACCAGGCCCTTTCCCGGTGCCGGTCTCACGACGTAGCGCTCGTCGGAAATTCCAAGCTCATCAAGGGCCGCCTTGAACACCTCGAAGCGGACTGAAGTCAAAACCAGCATACGAGTCTGCGCTTCTTTCGCAGCAGATACGTGGAGCACAAGCCCATCATAGTACCATTGGAGATCGTAGAGCTCGGTCAAGCGATCCAGAAACGCGCGCGGCGACATACTCGGCATACGCCCGCGGATGCGCCCCTTTACCTCGGAGCTGACGTCGACGTCGACATTGAGGTTGTTGCCGAATTCTCGCAAAGCGGCAGACAGGTCCTGATCCAGAACTGTATACCTATAAGGCGTCGACGGCAGCGACAGAGGGGCCGCCAGCGTTGTATCAATGCCGGTGGAGAGAAGGATTACGAGAAAGAGAACTCTCATCCCAATGTGCAGAATGGTGGATTGGAGTGTATTTTCCGGCATCTTGTCCCAAATCGAAAGCTGAAATTCGTGCTGACCTGAACGCCGAACGTGGCCTTTAAATGACGCTTCGTGGCCAGTTCGTCAGCTTGTCGTCAGTTCGCGTCCCTAGGACAGCAGCTCGATAGCAGGTGATGAACGATCAACTCATCACACTCAAACAGAACAACTGAGTCTTTGCATGACAATTGGTGTTACGTCCATCTCTGCCAATTTTGCCGACAACCTGTCTAGGGTAGGGGCAACGTCGGCATGCGGCGAGCATGCCCAGTTTGAGTGCGCACTTGCAGAGGCGGCTGCCTCGATCAAGAACGATGGCCCGTCGGCGACGGCGGGGGCGGGGCCCGTTACTCCAGTCCTGGAGGTTCCGCGCGCGACAAGCGAAACTAGCCCATTGGGCGACCGCGTGCTCCAGACCCTTTCATCGCTGTATAGGGACAATGCCGTGGCACCTGCCACGCCCGACCAAGAGGTACCGCTTGTGAAGGACGTCCTACCCGGGCCGGCGGAGCAGTTTCCTTCCCAAGCAGGGTCGGGAATGCGCATGTCAGGCGCTCCGCCAGGAAGGGAGAATTACGAAGCGATGATTGCTGGTCTGCGGGAAGTATACAGCGCCGTTACTGAGGTTTCCCTTGTCACCAAGAGTATCAGCGGCGCTACATCATCCGTGAACACGTTAATAAAACAAGGATGAACGAGGCGCATGATCGCGTCACCGCACGGCGAAGGCATTGATCGCCGCCCGCCTGGTCGGCGATCGTGTCATTATGTTTTGCCGCTACTCTTGATTCTGAGTGGTTGCAAGGACGATCTCTACACAAAATTGCAGGAACGCGATGCCAATGAGATGCTCGCGATTTTGCTTGACAACGGCGTGGATGCGGTCCGCGTCGCCGCCAAGGATGGGACCAGCACGCTCCAGGTCGAAAATGGGCAGGTTGCCTTCTCAATCAACCTGTTGAATGCGAAGGGGCTGCCGCGTCAGGTTTTCAAGAATCTCGGCGAAATTTTCCAAGGATCAGGCCTCATTGCCTCGCCGACCGAGGAGCGCGCCCGTTACGTCTATGCGTTGAACGAAGAATTGTCGCATACCATTAGCGAAATCGACGGCGTTTTCTCAGCACGTGTCCATGTTGTTTTGCCTGACAACGACCTGTTGCGGGAGCGCGCCACACCATCCTCGGCCTCGGTATTCGTCCGGCACGATGCCAACATAAATGTCTCGGCTTTGCTGCCGCAGATAAAGATGCTCGTTGCAAACAGCATCCAAGGCTTATCCTACGACAAGGTAGAGGTCGTATTCGTGCCGGCGGAACGGCCGGCAGTCGAGCAACGGCCTGCCTCGACCCAAGCAGCTAAATCAATTCCGGTGCCACTTCTGGCGGTCATTGTGGGGCTCGCCGTGGCAGTATTCGCGGTGCTGTCCTACTTGGCCAGTTCTCTTGTCTATAGGCGGAGGCAGCCATCGCAACGAGCCAGGCTCGAGGGGCGCTCGGGTGTTTCAGCGATCGGGGCCGCTCGTAAAAACACCATCGGCGATGCCGCATAGGAGGTGTTCACAATGCCAATACGGATGCAAACCCTCAAACGCAATGACTCGTTCAAATTGCCTTTTACGGTCTTGGGCGAGCTTGCCGCTTCAACCCATCCGACCCGCCTTGCTGCACGCCTTGACCCGGCTTTGTCGGCTGCGACGTTGGTGCGGCTGCAGAACAACCAAAGACTGCAGCCAAGACTGGCAAAATTACTGCTCGACGATGGAATGGACCTGAATGGCAGCGTCTGGGGGGCGGACCTTCTGCACGGGCATGATCCGCACCGAGTTGCTGTGTTTGCCGGTAGTATCTGGCATGCCCGTTCGCTGCTGAAGCTGGTTTCCAAGCCTGAAGTTACCGTTCTGATCGAACGTATCGGCGCTGAAGCGCATACGTTTGGTATCCGACACCAGGCGCAGGCGATCTCAACCAGCTTGATCGGGGATCCGGAAAAACTCGCCCGACAGATTGAACACGATGGATTAGCCTGTCTTGGGGTTTGGCTCGAGGGGCATTCTTTGCTCGACCGCCACAGGGTGTTCCTACGCTTGCCCGTCGGGACCGCGGCCGAGAATCCTGCGACCGAATACCGCCATGCGGCAGACCAATTGTTTTCGCTTGTGCTGGCGCATCTGACGACTGAGGTCCCAGCGATATGACGCTCGACGATATCGAAGCTCCGGTCGCTCCGCGGATGCGCCCCGTCGGGCCGCTGGTCCCGGCCAGTGAGCTCGAAATCTGGCACAGTGCCTTTGAGGCGCGCGCTGCGGCGGAACGGTATCTGCTGCGGGTTCGCAGCTGGGCGCGCATAGCATATCAGCGGGAACGGGAGCGCGGACGCAGTGAGGGGATGAATCGTGGCGCCGAGGAAATGGCGCGGCTGATCGCGCAGTCGGTCTCTGAAGCGGCACGCCAAAGGACAGCCCTGGAGCAGCAATTGCCACAACTCGTCATGGAGATCGTAAGCGACCTGCTGGGCGCTTTCGACCCTGGTGAGCTGTTGGTGAGCGCCGTTCGTCACGCGATCGAACGGAAAGGCGGCGCGGAAGTCCGCCTTAAGGTGTGTCCCACGCAAGTCGATGCCGTCGCAGGCGAGTTCGCTACATACGATGGACGGGAAGGCCGGCCGAAAGTCCGAGTTGATCCGGATCCGGCGCTGTCGCCGCAGCAATGCGTGCTGTGGAGCGACTATGGCAATGTCGATCTTGGACTTGATGCGCAATTCCGGGCGCTGCGCCTCGGCTTTGGATTGCATGCTGAACAAGGCGAGCTGTGAC
Organism: Mesorhizobium shonense; assembly: GCF_040545255.1. Taxonomy (NCBI): domain Bacteria; kingdom Pseudomonadati; phylum Pseudomonadota; class Alphaproteobacteria; order Hyphomicrobiales; family Phyllobacteriaceae; genus Mesorhizobium; species Mesorhizobium shonense. The sequence continues at coordinate 8,906 of NZ_JBEPLM010000033.1, read as the reverse complement.
CGAACTGTTACCACAACACAACAGTCCGGCTGTAGACAGGACACTGGATGCGGCGCTCTCGTCTGTAAGAGCGACCGCAAAGCATATCGACACGCGTGTCGTGCGCGGACGCCTAACTAGGGCCGTCGGTACAGTTCTCCATGCCGTGTTGCCGGATGCTCGAATTGGGGAACTTTGTCTGCTGCAGGATCCGCGCACCGGACGCTCTCTCGAAGCCGAGGTGATCGGTTTCCTTCAAGATGGTGTGCTGCTCACCCCGATCGGTGACATGGTGGGCCTGTCCAGTCGCGCAGAAGTGGTCGCTAGCGGTCGAATGCATGAAGTGCCGGTCGGCCCCGATTTGCTTGGCCGCGTGATCGACAGCTTTGGCCGTCCCCTCGACGGCAAAGGCGCTATCAAAGCCGACCAAACGCGCCCGCTTCGGGGCAAGGCGCCCAACCCCATGACAAGGCGCATGATCGAGCGACCATTCCCACTTGGCATCCGCGCCTTGGATGGTCTCCTGACGTGCGGCGAAGGCCAGCGGATTGGGATCTATGGAGAGCCTGGTTGCGGCAAGTCAACGTTACTATCGCAGATCATAAAGGGCGCGGCGGCCGATGTTAACATAATCGCCCTCATTGGCGAGCGCGGGCGCGAAGTGCGCGAATTCGTTGAGCGACACCTTGGGGAAGCGGCTCTTCGTCGTACGATCGTTGTGGTCGAAACATCCGACCGCTCGGCCATGGAGCGGGCGCAATGTGCTCACATGGCAAGCGCGCTTGCCGAACATTTTCGCGAACAAGGACAACGCGTCGTTCTGATGATGGATTCCTTGACGCGCTTTTGCCGGGCCATGCGCGAAATCGGACTTGCTGCGGGCGAGCCGCCGACCCGGCGAGGCTTTCCGCCTTCCGTGTTTGCCATGCTGCCAGGCTTGCTGGAGCGCGCGGGCATGGGCCAGCGTGGCTCAATTACGGCCTTCTATACAGTGCTTGTCGAAGGTGACGGCATGGGGGATCCCATCGCAGAAGAATCGCGCGGCATTCTCGATGGCCATGTCGTCCTCTCACGCACGATCGCTGCGCGATCCCATTTCCCCGCGATCGATGTGCTCCAAAGTCGCAGCCGCGTAATGGATGCGGTCGTCCCCATGGCACATCGCGAGGCGGCATCTACGTTCCGTGATCTCCTCTCGCGCTATGCCGAGTCCGAGTTTTTGGTCAAGGTCGGCGAATACAAGCAAGGCAACGATCCGCTTACTGACAGGGCTATCGATTCGATCGGCGACCTGCAGGAATTTTTGCGCCAGGGAGAAGACGAGGCGAGCGACTTTGAGGAAACCGTCGCATGGATGTTGCAGCTGACCGCATGAATTGTCTCCACGCTACGAGCTTGCGGCGTTTGAAGGATATGCGAGAGCGTAGCGCCCTTCGTGAGCTGTCCAAAAAGGAGGCCAAGGCCCACCTAGCGGCCGAGGCCGCACAGCATGCTTCCCGCGAGCTTGCAATCGCACAGCAACACTGCGCAAGGGCGGAAATGGGGCTTTACCAACGGTTTGCAACGTGTGATGCCTTGTCCATCCAGGCGCTCGATCAAGGCCACCTCCACATAGAGCGGCTTGAGGCTGAGGTCGCCTTGAGGCGAAAGACGCTTGATAACGCCTGCATCGCTCAAGAACAGGCCGAGACAGCGGCGTCTGAGGCAAGGTCGCTCTGGATCAGCTGTTCGGCGGCAAGGAACAAGTGGCAACAAATTGAGGACGACGTCCGGCGCGGCGTCGATATCCGCTCTCAGACCGCAGCCGAGACGGAGGCCGACGATGAGATCCTGCTTCGGCACGCGAGTGTCTCGCTCACCGAGGTGGCGGGCAAGTCAATCTGATGACCACTAGGATTCTTGTCGTGTCGCAATGGTGCCGTCTTGTAGAGCCGAAAACACATTGAGCACGCACGATTCCCTGAAGCCAAAGCTAAGTCTGTCCCACGACGTCGTCTCGTGGCTCAACGAGTGCGCACACCCCCGCACGCCTTTTCAGTGCCGGCTCGGCGACGAGCCGCTATCGGTGCGAATGGGACGGCTTGTTTGGCAGCCGGAATCGCTTCCCATCCCAATGCTCGAGTGCATTTGGCGGCTCGGAGATGAGACGATCGTCTTGTCGATCTCCCGCGCACTGATAGAGAGGCTCATCTCGACCGTGCAGAGCGGCATTGGCTTACCTTCCGAGCCAACCGGTTCACTCGTTCTCGAACTCGCACTTGAGCCGCTTATCGCTCGACTGGAGGCTCAGACGCGGCAGGACGTGCAACTGGCTCAGCTGCGCGAAACCACCATGCCACCTCCCTACCTCGAATATGACGTCGCCTGCGGCCCGATCAACGGCAAAGCTCGTCTGTGCTTATTCTCGCCTCTCGATGGCCCGGTGCCGTTCGCGTTCCACGCCCTGGGGGATCTGATTCGACAGCTGCCGCGACAACCCTGCGAATTACCCGCTGAGCTCCCGGTCCTGGTTGCAGGAAAGATCGGCTCGCTTTGCGTTCCGGCGGCGCTTATTCGCAAAACTTCTGCCGGTGATGCTTTGATACCAGACGTATTACCGTTCCACCGCGATCAGGTCATCCTCTCTGCGGGCCGGCTCTGGGCCGTGGCAGATGTTGCGGACGACAGCCTGATCCTGCGGGGGCCTTTCCGCCCGCAACCATGCCCCTTGGAGTATGCGCACATCATGACAGAACCGGAATTGCAGCAAGGGCCATCGGATGCCGAGCTCGACGATATCGAAATCACTCTGGTTTTTGAATGCGGTCGCTGGCTGATGCCGCTGGGGGAACTGAGGAATGCCGGCGAAGGGCATGTCTTCGAACTCAATCGGCCGGTCGACGGTCCGATCGACATAGTTGCCAACGGCCGGCGTATCGGCCGTGGCGACATCGTGCGCATCGGCGACGAGCTTGGCATCAGGCTACGTGGCAGGTTGGCTTGCAATGAGTGAGATTCAACCAGGGATCCTGGCGCTTCTTGCGGTTACGGCTGGACTGGGTCTGCTGCTGCTCACAGTCGTCACAACCACGGCCTTTATAAAGATATCAGTGGTTCTATTCCTCGTCCGCAACGCTCTCGGGACGCAGACGATACCTCCGAATATAGTTCTTTACGCGACGGCATTAATTCTCACCGTTTTCGTTAGCGCGCCTGTTATCGAGCAGACCTATGCGCGCGTCACGGACCCGAAGCTCCACTATCAAACCTTCGATGACTGGGTTGCCGCTGGTGAGAAGGCACGAGAGCCTTTGCGTGACTATCTCAAGAAGTTCACAAGCGAAGAGCAGCGCCGATTTTTCCTATCTTCGACCAAACAAGTCTGGCCAAAAGAAATGCGCGCCAGGACGACACCTGATGATTTCGCCATTCTCGTACCGTCCTTTCTAATTTCAGAACTCAAGCGTGCTTTCGAAATTGGCTTTCTTCTTTATCTTCCGTTTATATGCATCGACCTCATCGTAACGACGATTTTGATGGCGATGGGCATGTCAATGGTCTCCCCAACAATGATAGCTGTCCCTTTCAAACTATTTATATTTGTTACTATCGATGGTTGGTCCCGACTAACGCAAGGGCTTGTGTTGAGTTATACAACGCCGGGAGGTTGACCATGGATGAGGCCAGCATTGTAGCCCAAATAAGCCAAACCTTAATCGTTTTCATGATTTGGGTTCTGCCGCCACTTATTGCCGCTGTGATTGTCGGCATTGGCATCGGTATTATCCAGGCGGCAACACAGATTCAGGATGAAACCTTGCACCTGACAGTGAAACTATTGGTCGTTGTTGCGATCCTTGCTCTGTTTGCTCCTGTGCTAAGCGCTCCGCTCATCGAGCAAGCCGATTACGTGTTCTCACAGTTTCCCGCGATTATACCGAGTCACTAGCCTTCATTATGTCTGGTTCGTCACCCGCCGATGCCCAAATGATCATCCATGCGGCCATCGAACTCATCATCGCCGCCGGTCTTGCTGCGGCTCGCCCTGTCGGCATTATGCTGGTCCTGCCTGTATTTACGCGGTCTCAACTTGGCGGGCTAATCAGAACATGCCTTGCGGTCGCGTTCGGGCTACCGTGCTTGGCACCCATCAGAGACGGATTACAGCTGCTCGATGCTGATACCCGTTTCATCCAAGTGACACTGCTCGGTTTGAAGGAGATCTTTGTCGGCCTGCTACTTGGGATTCCACTCGGAATCCCGATATGGAGCCTCCAGGCGGCCGGTGAGCTTGTCGACACCCAGCGCGGCATCACCAGCCAAGTCGGTCCGGTAGACCCTGCGACGAACACTCAGGCATCCGCGATGGGACTTTTTCTCGGAATCACAGCGATCACGATCTTCGTCGCATCGGACGGCCTGCAGATCATGATCAGCGCCCTTTATGGCAGCTACTCAATCTGGCCCGTATATCAATTTCATCCCGCCCTGACCTCACAAGGGGCGATGGAATTAATCGCACTTCTCGACCGGATTATGGTGACGAGTTTACTAGTCGCCGGGCCTGTCGTGGCCTTTCTGTTACTAGTCGACATTTCGGTAATGATCCTTGCCCGCTTTGCCCCGCAACTCAAATCGAACCGTCTTTCCCCGACGATCAAAAATATCGGCTTTCCGATCATCATGGTCACCTACACTGCGTATCTCATCGACGCCATGGCGTCAGATATCACACAGGCCAACGGCGGGCTCGAGGCGTTCGAAAAGATGCTGAAATGAGCACCAGCGAAGAGAAGAAACACCCGGGCACTCACAAGAAGCTAAGCGAAGCTCGCAAGAAGGGGCAGATCGCACGCAACACCGATTTCGTCCGGGCCGTCGGCACCTGCGCCGGTCTCGGCTATCTGTGGTTAAGAGCTAGCGCGATCGAAGACAAATGCATCGAAGCGGTTTTGTTGACGGACAAGCTGCAGAATCTGCCTTTCAATATTGCTGTCGGGCAAGCGCTAATTCTCTTGACCGAACTCACCGTGACGACCGTCGGCCCGCTGCTTGGAACTGTAGCCGCCGCGGCGGTCTCGGCCGCATTCATCTCTAACGGTGGACTACTCTTCTCGTTTGAGCCGATGGCGCCAAAGCTTGAAAAAATCAATCCTTTTCAAGGACTTAAGCGCATCGTGACGGTGCGCTCCTTAACCGACCTTGGCAAGGCGCTGGTGAAGCTATTAGTCCTCAGCACTATCTTTCTTTTTGCTATTCTGGGCATGTGGAAAACGATGATCTATCTGCCGGTCTGCGGCATTTCGTGCCTCGGCTTCGTCTTTACGGACGTGAAACTGCTGGTCGGGATTGGTGCTGGTGCACTTCTGGTCGGCGGCTTGATCGATCTCCTGCTCCAGCGCTGGTTGTTTTTGCGCGACATGCGCATGACTGAGACCGAGGTCAAGCGCGAAAGGAAGGAACAAGAAGGTACGCCAGAGTTGAAGCGTGAACAACGTCGCCTACGTCAAGAGATGGCTGGCGAACCTCCGCTTGGCGTGAAGTCCGCCACATTGATCTTGAGAGGGCGGGCGATATTGGTCGGTCTGCGTTACGTGAGGGGCGAGACTGGGGTGCCGGTCTTGGTTTGCCGCGGCGAGGGCGAGGCCGTTTCACCTATCTTCGAAGCGGCGCAGGCTCTACGTCTAAGTATTGTCGACGATGATGGCCTTGCGCGTCAGCTTATCCAAACGACAAAGTTAGGCAAACCTGTTCCCATGCAGTATTTCGAGCCCGTCGCGAGAGCACTCCATGCCGCGGGCTTAGTCTAGATGCGTAGGCAAATCGGTTTCTCCGTGATTGCGCAGCCTACTGTGCCGCTATGGACCATGGGCAGACCAGAATCGTCTATGTGTCCGGCCGGCCTCACATGTTTTAGAGAATTATCGCAATGTTCGCGACCATCGGACTCCCGCTCCTGCTCAACGCGCTCGGTCCGCCGTCCCAGTCATGTGCCACTTGCCTTGCCTGTGTTGATAGGCGCCATTCGTTCCTTTCTGATCATCTGTCTACCTGCGGAAAAATCGATCCAGCCAAACAGTGTAACCGGATCGAGCGCATGCTCGGTCACCTTAAGATCCGCCGCGCCAGTAGAGGCCGAGACAGTAGTGGTACTAATTGCACAGGGCTGGTTCCGGGCGTCGCCCTCGGCAGATCGTCGTGATCGACCTCCATGGACCAGCGAGAGCCGGCGCATCTTGCAATTGTCTCCGAAACCAACATACGCAAATATTTCCGATCGAACCGGAGTGCTGCGCGAAATGAGAAATTGGCTCATTCTCGTTCCGTGAAAAATCCCACCACGGTCCATCTCAAAACTCGTGCGCCCGAAACGATGGCTTCCACTGCATTGCTGCTGCTCTGAAATTCGTCAGATTGTCGAAAGCCAAGCATCGTAGAGATAGAAACCCTTGAAGTGCTCGGAACTTGCAAAGGAAGTAGAATGGATCTCTTCGATAATATCGGTGCGTCCCCCGCCTCAGATCTCGCCCGAAGAGATGAACCAGGGTTGCAACAGCACCAGGTCGACCAGGGGAGTTTTGAGCAGCGCCTGAACGAGTTGCAAGGAAGCATGCCTCGGCAGGTCAATCCAAACAGGGTTTTGGCCAAGCGGCGTGGTGTCTCGCATACAGATGCGGTCGAACTCAGAATGCTGCGCGAGGAGTTCCCCGGGGTGTGCAGTTCGCGGTTGCCCTCGGGCCCACCGCCCCACTCGCCTGCGCCAAGTGTCTGCCACGACGAGAATCTTGCAGCAGCCGATCTCGGTGCCCACTTACCGGCTGAAAATTTCGCTTCGGCGATGTTTTGGCAGGGAATTGATGGCCTGACCAACGCGCCTGCCCCAAACGTCGACCAGGAGGAGCTTCCGCAGTCCGGCGGCCATGCTGTGTCGATGTCTGCAAGCGACCCAGCGATCGGAGGCGCTTCCCTGCAAGATTTGGCTTCCCTGCCACCGCCGGTCAACCTCCCAGGGGTCCCTTTGAGAAGCGCTTCCCACAGCCCCCTACCTCGCGCTCCCCAGGCGGGTTTAGGGCAGCCTCCGGCCAATCAACCGGGCGGTCCGATCAGCGGACCTCCCACTGAGCCGAACGAGGCGCGCTACCAAGCTGTCCTCCTGCAGCGAACTGCACTGCTGCGCAAGCGAGAACGCCGTCACCCAGATGAGCTGCTTTTTAACACCTACCGCAGGCTGGCTACGGCCAAGGGAAATCAAATCAGCCAGAACAGGATTTCGAAAGACATAGCGGCGTTGCGGAAATTCAGTGTGCGCCTTGCCAAGGACCATCAGAGCCAAATCGCCGGCCGGATTCACGATCGGCAACTGGACAGCCTAGCGAAGCTATGCGCGGCCGGCGACGCCAAATTACTTGGTCAAATCAACTCAGCATTGGGCAGGCTCCGACAGGCCCAGGGCGAAGGGCAGGTGATAGTTGGCCGGAATCGACCTAGCCCGCAGGATGACGAGGTCTTCGCTGACTACCACGCAAAAGCCACAGCCGACAAAGTGAGAGAAACCACGGTGAAGACCGACTTGGCGACGCTGCGTAAGTTCAGCGCATGGCTTGCACAGAACCACCAGAGCCAAATCCGCGGCAGGGTTCAGGATCATCAATTGGACAGCCAGGCTAGGGATTACGCGGGCAACGATCCCATACTACTGCGTCAAATCAACTTTGCGCTGACCAGACTCCGGCAAGCATCTGCCGGAAAGCAGGTGACCGTCGCTCGGGGCGCTCGGCCGGACACGCAGGATGACGAGGTCTTCGCCGACTACCACACAAAGGCCATGGCCGGCAACGTAAGCGAAACCACGGCGAAGACCGACTTAGCAGCGCTGCGTAAGTTCAGCGCATGGCTTGCACAGAACCACCAAAGCCAAATCAGTGGCAGGGTTCAGGATCCTCAATTGGACAGCCTGGCTAGGGACTTCGCGGGCAGGGATCCCATACACCTCCGTCATATCACCCTTGGGTTGAGTAGAATCCGGCAAGCATCTGCCGGAGAGCGGGTGACCGTCGCTCGCAAACCTAGTAGCAGGGACGATGAGGAACTCTTTGCCACCTACGAGGCAAAAGCTACCGCTGACAAAATAAACTCACACACGGTGAAGGCCGACATCGTGGCGCTGCGTAAGTTCAGCAAATGGCTTGCGCAGAACCACCGGACGCAAATCGCCGACCGGCTTGAGAGTCCGGAGTTGGACGCGCTGGCGAAAGCCTATGCGGGTCGCGAGGCCTGGCGTATAACACCAGCGTTGAGAAGGCTCCGGCAGACCAAGGCCGAACAGCGGGTGACAGTTAAAGACCATCATCCTGTCACCGAAGACACCAAAGTGATTGAGGCTGCCTGTAACGAAGCCGCCAGCAAAGGATACTACGCGAGAACAATTAGGAATTATCGCCCTGTTTTGGTGCGTTTCAATGATTGGCTCACTGAGAACTTCGGTAAGGGTGTTGCCCGGATTGAACCTGCGGTGCTGAACCGTGCGGTTGAAGAATACAAGAAGAACGAATCACGTGGGTTCCGCAGCGCGTGGAGCTTCTTTCAGAAATTTGGACAGATGTCCGCAGCAAACGAGGTTCTGCGCTTGGCCGCCAATGGGCAGGCGGGTTGGCGCCAGGATGAAGGCCGCGCATACAAAGCCGCGGCGCAAACCTCTTCCTTGTCGCCTATCCCCATGCCCCCAGCCGACCCGTCTTGGAACCAGCGGCGAGACCTCATTCAAAAAGGCCTTGCGCAGCCTGGCTCGTCCTCGGCTTTCGCAGGCGCCCAGCACGCCAGCTCGTTTGCGGAGCCTTCCTCAGTTCCGGATAGTCCGTTCGAGGGAGCTTGGGATCGGCTCACTACGCAGATGCAGAGCTCCGCGCCCTCGTTTGCAGAGCCTTCCTCAGCTCCGGTTACCCCGTTCG
>NZ_JBEPLM010000032.1:0-36991 GCF_040545255.1 Mesorhizobium shonense | reverse complement strand
TTCGCAGCCTTCTACAAACGCCTCCGCGCCAACGGCAAAAAGCCAATGGTGGCCATCGCCGCCGTCATGCGAAAGATCATCGTCACCCTAAACGCTAGGCTCAGAGACGCCGCCATTCCTCAGAGTTGATGACGATCGCGACGGGCGTTCTGGCTAGTCCCTCGACTGTGGAATCTGCGCCGAATTGTTCCGTGGTACAACTTCAATGTTCTTTACAGCCGTAGCGGTCCAATCCCGCCGTGAGGTCTAACAACAGACGGATTGCGCGCAAAGCGCCGATCCCCTAGATCATGCGACCCTTGAGCAACTCCAGCGGAATTGCTCTAAGCGCCCGGCAGGGGGACCCGAGTGATCTTCGACAGTACCGCCTTCGAGCGCTACCGCCGCTCGCCGAACGAAAAGACCACCTTGCTGCGCCTGCTGCTCGGAACGGCAATCGTCATTGCCTTCTGGATGACTATGACGGCTCTCGTGCTTTTTGCCGGCACCTACGCATACATCGTCTGGCGTCTGCCCGGTCCCTCGACCGGCCGGTACATGCAGGACTTCCTGGCATCGCCCGTCGGCATCCTCACCGCGCTGACGTCGTTTGCCGGCATCTGGATCGGCATCTGGGTGGCGATGCGCTTGGTGCATGGCGAGCCGCTCTCGGCGCTGATCGGCACCGGCCGCCGCATCTCGCGCGGCGGTTTCCTCAAAGGCCTGGTCGCGGTTCTGATCACGTCGTTGTTCTCCGAGGTCCTGCTCTATTGGCTGCAGCCGGAGGTCGCCCGCGGATCGATCGCGTTCTCGTCCTGGCTGCTCTTCCTTGTCCCGATAATGCTCCTCGCCTTTCTGCAGACCTCCTCGGAGGAGGCTCTGTTCCGCGGTTATCTGCTGCGCGGCCTCGCCAGCAGACTCGGTAGCCCGCTGATCTGGGCGGCGCTGCCGGGGCTGCTGTTCACCGCGCTGCACTGGAGCTCGGCCTCGACGCTTGCCATCAATGCCTGCGTGCTGGTCTCGATCGCCGCATTCGCGCTGCTGCTCACGCTGTTGGTCTACGCGACCGGCAATCTGGGCGCCGCCTTCGGCGCCCATCTCGGCAACAACCTGACCGGCTTCCTGCTGATCTCGCACCAGGAAAGCTACAATTCCTTCGCCCTGTTCAACGCCAAGCCGCTCGAAGGCGCCGGCTGGACGAATTGGGACGCCGTTCTCATCGCCGCGATCGGCATCGCAAGCACCCTGCTGACGATGCTCCTGCTTTTGCACCGCCGCTCGCCGCTGAAGGTCGGGCCGGACCGATCATGATCCCAAAAAGTGGAAACCAGCTCTTGGACGGGATCATGCTCAAGCAGAAAGCCGAAAGGCTCGCCTGATGCGCATCACGCTGGTGGCGGAACGCACCATCCCTTGCAAAGGTTATGGCGGCACCGAGCGTCTGGTCGACTGGCTGGCTCATGAGTTTTCGCGCCGCGGCCACCAAGTCGTCCTGATCGCCGGCCGCGGCTCGAGCCATCCACTTTGCGAAGTGCGGCAGGCATCTTCGGCCGCCGAATGCCGTGCCGCGATTCCGGCCGACACCGACATCGTGCACTTCAATGGCTGGTACACTGAGGCGCCGCGCCCGGCGCTCTATACGATGCACGGCTTTGCCCCGGAATTCCCGAAAAACGGGCAGAACTGGAACTTCGTCAGCGCCAGCCATGCGCGCAATCACGGACGGCAAACCTTCGTCTACAACGGCTTTCCGCTCGACGCCTATCGCCTGTCCGCCACCAAGACGAGCCGGCTTTTGTTTCTGGCCGGCATCGCGCGCGCCGGCAAGAATCTCAACCGGGCCGTCGATCTCGCCAGGTCCTTCGATTTCCAGCTCGACATCGCCGGCGGCTCGCGCTGGCAACTCCTGCAGCGCACGAAGGTCCGCCGTCAGGGCGTCTTCTTCAAGAGCTTGGGGCCCCGCTTCCGCTACCACGGCACCGTCGACGGCGATAAGAAGCTGCGCCTGCTCGGCGAGGCCAAGGCCTTCCTCAACCCGATCGCCTGGGAAGAGCCGTTCGGCATGGCGCCGGTCGAAGCGATGCTGTGCGGCACGCCGGTGCTGACGACGCCGTACGGCGCGCTGCCGGAAATCGTCGACGATGCCACCGGATGCCTCTTCGATACCGATGCCGAGTTCGCGCAGGCCTTCGCCGACATAGCCGTGCTTTCGCCCGAACGGTGCCGCGAATCCGCCGCGGACCGGTTTCCCATCGCCAGGACCGCGCAAGGATATCTCGAGCTTTACAGGCGCATCCTCGACGGGGAGGCGCTGGCTTGAACTTGCTACTGACGGCGGCCAACTGTTGAAGTCGGCGCCGCCCCTCATCCGCCTGCCGGCACCTTCTCCCCGTGAAAAACGGGGAGAAGGAACATGCTCCAGCGCTGGCGACCCCCTCTCCCCGTTCTTCACGGGGAGAGGGTAAGGGTGAGGGGCAGCGCCAACTTCAAGCGATTACGCAAGGCACCTTATCACTCGGTACCTTGACTCTTCGGCCGATTTCCTGTCTAGACGCGCACGAATTCCGCGACGAGTACACTTTCGCGAAAGCCGACCAGGACGCCGAAGCCTCTTTGAGGCGAGTGCTGTAAAGAGATCCTGGAGGCCAACACCCGGCAGCGCGATGCGCCCCCGGGTGCTTTTTGGCTTTGGGCTTTTGCTTGGCGACCCGGCGCGAACGCACTACCTCTCGGGCATCATCCGGATGCCAGGGAAAAGGAAAGAGAATGTTTGAATCACTCCAGGAACGCCTTGGTTCGATCCTGAACGGCCTGACCGGCCGCGGCGCGCTGTCCGAGGCGGATGTCTCGGCGGCACTGCGCGAGGTGCGCCGGGCGCTGCTCGAGGCGGACGTCGCGCTGGAGGTGGTGCGTTCCTTCACCGACAAGGTGCGCGCGAAGGCGGTCGGCGCGGCGGTGCTGAAGTCGATCAAGCCCGGCCAGATGGTCGTCAAGATCGTCCATGACGAGCTGGTCGACATGTTGGGCGCCGAGGGCGTCGCCATCGACCTCAACGCGCCGGCGCCCGTCGTCGTCATGATGGTCGGCCTGCAGGGCTCCGGCAAGACGACGACCTCGGCCAAGATCGCCAAGCGCCTGACCGAGCGCCAGAACAAGAAGGTCCTGATGGCCTCGCTCGACACGCGGCGTCCGGCCGCGCAGGAGCAGTTGCGCCAGCTCGGCGAGCAGGTAAAGGTCGCGACGCTGCCGATCATCGCCGGTCAGAGCCCGGTCGACATCGCCAAGCGCGCTGTGCAGGCGGCCAGGCTCGGCGGCCATGACGTCGTCATCCTCGACACCGCCGGCCGCACCCATATCGACGAGCCGCTGATGGTCGAGATGGCCGACATCAAGAAGGTGTCGTCGCCGCATGAGATCCTGCTGGTCGCCGATTCGCTCACCGGCCAGGACGCCGTGAACCTGGCAAAAAGCTTCGACGAGCGCGTCGGCATCACCGGCCTGGTGCTGACCCGCATGGACGGCGACGGTCGCGGCGGCGCCGCGCTTTCGATGCGCGCCGTCACCGGCAAGCCGATCAAGCTGATCGGCACCGGCGAAAAGATGGACGGGCTGGAGGAATTCCACCCCAAGCGCATCGCCGACCGCATTCTCGGCATGGGCGACATCGTCAGCCTTGTCGAGAAAGCCGCCGAAACCATCGACGCCGAGCAGGCGGCGGCGATGGCCAGGAAGATGCAGTCGGGCAAGTTCGACCTGAACGACCTTGCCGCGCAGCTTCAGCAGATGTCGAAGATGGGTGGCATGGGCGGCATCATGGGCATGATGCCCGGCATGGGCAAGATGAAGGACCAGTTGGCCGCGGCCGGCTTCGACGACAAGATGTTCCGCCGCCAGCTCGCCATCATCTCCTCGATGACCAAGGCGGAGCGGGCGAACCCCGACCTTCTGAAGCACTCGCGCAAGAAGCGCATCGCCGCCGGCTCCGGCACGGACGCGGCCGAGATCAACAAGCTCCTGAAGATGCATCGCGGCATGGCCGACATGATGAAGGCGATGGGCGGCAAGGGCAAAGGCGGCGGCATGATGCGCGGCATGATGGGCGGCCTTGCCTCGAAAATGGGCCTTGGCGGCATGATGCCCGGCGGCATGCCCGATCTGTCGAAGATGGATCCCAAGCAACTCGAGGCGCTGCAGAAACAGGCACAGGCTGCCGGTCTCGGCAAAGGCTTGCCTGGCGGGTTGCCCGGCGGACTTCCCGGTGGCGGCGGATTGCCGGGCCTGCCCGGCGGCATGAAGTTGCCGGGACTTCCCGGCCTCGGCGGCGGCGGGCTGCCTGGTCTTGGGAAAAAGAAGTGAGGGGGCGATGAACGAGGAGAAGGACATGGCCGACGCACGCGCCGTTCTGGCGGGCTACCGCGCTTCGATCGACAACATCGACGCCGCCCTCATCCATATGCTGGCCGAGCGCTTCCGCTGCACCAAGGCGGTCGGTGTGCTGAAGGCCGAGCATGGCCTGCCGCCCGCCGATCCGGCGCGCGAGCAGCAGCAGATCGCCCGCCTCCGCCAACTGGCGAAGGATGCCCATCTCGACCCGGACTTCGCGGAAAAATTCCTCAACTTTGTGGTCCGCGAAGTGATCCGGCATCACGAGCAGATCGCCGCTAACAACGGCGTAACGAAAGCCGGCTGAGAACCAGCCTTGACCCGATCAACGACATCAGAGCTTTTTAGGAGAAAACAATGGCACTGAAGATCAGACTGGCCCGTGCGGGCTCGAAGAAGCGTCCCTATTACCACGTCGTCGTCGCCGACGCCCGTTCGCCGCGCGACGGCCGTTTCATCGAGGCGCTCGGCTCGTGGAACCCGCTGCTGCCGAAGGACGGCGAACGCGTCAAGGTCGACGCCGACCGCGTCAAGCACTGGCTGTCGCACGGCGCCCAGCCGACCGACCGCGTGCTGCGCTTCCTCGACGAGGCCGGCCTTGCCAAGCGTCCGGCCCGCTCGAACCCGGCGAAGGCCCTGCCCGGCAAGAAGGCGCAGGAGCGCGCCGCGCTGCTGAAAAAGGCCCAGGAAGACGCCGCTGCGGCCGTTGCCGCTGCGACCGCCGCGCCGGCCGAGGCGGAAGCCGCTACCGCAGAGTAATTCCTGCCTTTCACAATGCATGTCGCCCAAAAGTGCGCAGCGGTTTTGGGAAAACGACATGCATCAAAACAAAAACTTAAAGCGCGTCGCCTGAATCCGCTTCAGTGCGACGCGCTTTTACGAAAACGGCGGGTCTTTGCCCGCCGTTTTTCTTTGGTTTGATGCCTCAATAGCCTGACGGGCAACGCGCGATGTAGACGCGCCCGTAGCGGTCGCGGTAGCGGCACTGGCCTCTCTCGCTGGCACGGCCGATCAGAGCGCCGGCCACCGCGCCGACGGCGCCGCCGACCACCGCGCCCTGAACCGGCTCGTTGGCGACAGCCGCGCCGACGGCCGCACCGCCCAGACCGCCGATCGCGGCACCTTTTTCCGTTTGCGAGCACGCGCCGAGCGCTGTCGCCAACACCAGAATGACCATCGCTTTCTTCATTGTGGTTCCTCTCACGCGGATCGCCGTCCTCGCCGCCATGTCTTTAACTCGCAAACGGCTAATTTGATCCCGGGGCAACGGAGATTGGCGCTTCGAGTGCCTGCGCCGGTTGCGCCGGCACACCACGATGCCATTGAAATCACCAATGATTTACCGTTCTGTGGCGCGTTTCAGATTGTCGAGCCCAGCCTCGAAATCCTTGCCGATCAGTTTATCGAAATTCATGAACAGGCCCATCAGCTTGGCGATGAACGGCCGGCCGCCGCGCATCGCCCAGGTGACCGTGGTGCCGCTGCCCGACGGGGTCAAAGTGAAGTCGACGGTGTTGTTGGCCCGGAACGGCTTCTCGAAATCGAGTTTTAGCGAGACCAGCGACGACGGCACCGAATTGGTGATCTCCATCCGGCCCTTTCCGGCCTTGGAATTGCCTTCCCAGGCATAGGCCGCGCCCTTGCCGCTGGCGGTGCCGGAGAGCGTGCGCTTCATCTGCGAATCGAGCTTTTCGAAGGGCGACCATTCGGGCCAGCGCTTGAAGTCGTCGATCAGCGGGAAGATCGCCTCGGCCGGCGCCTTGATGCTGGCGGACCGGCTGACGACGAAATCGTTCGGCCGTGTCGCGGCATAGATGAGCACGGCCGCTATGATGACGACCAGGATGATGAGGATGGCGGCGAGCATCTTTTTCTCCTCCCTTATCGCGTCAACGGGATCAGCGCGCGCAGCTTGGGGTTCCTTAGGAACAAGCCGGCCCATAGGATGATACCGAGATAGACGCCGAACAGCGTATGGGAGAAAAGCGGGCTGTCGACCCGCACCTTGGTGGCGATGGCGCCGCCCATGTACGCGGTGAGCAGGATAGCGCCGAGCACAGAGGTGCGCGGCAGCGCGTAGAGCGCCGTCGAAATCAGTCCTATGATACCGAGCATACGCGCGACATTGGGATCCGCCGGCCAGCCGAGCTCCACCATCGTCTGGGTGACGATGTCGAGCGGCGGCAGCTTGATCACGCCGTCGAAGATCATGAACAGCACGATGAGGCCGCTGAGCGCACGGCCAATCCACAGTGTGGCACTCGACGAGGCAGGCGCGATTTGAGGTACGGTCTGCATTGGAATCCTCCGATTTTGCGACAGCGCCGCACGTTCCTTCGGACACGCAAAGGACGCTGTAAACTTTGGTTTTGCGCAAGATCCTTACCGAAGATCGTCTCCGATCCGAGTCATGCGCGAGCCCCATGCGGGGTCGAGCCAAGGACGTAGCGCGTATCGATGATCCGACACGCCCGGGATTCTTTGTTTACGCCAGGCGCGGCGACCATCGCCGCCGCGCCTGCACGGATCCTGCTCAGAGCGTCTTGAGATAGGCATCCAGCCGCGCGTAGCTCGACATGACCATCTGGCCAAAGCCCATCTTCACCGCCATGTCGCGTGCAGCGATCGAGTTGGCGCGAACGGTCGCTACGATTCGTGTCTTGCCGCCGAAATCCTCGAACAGGATGGTCGTCACCATATTGGGTGGTGGCAAGGTATCCTGCCACTGGCTGCGGTCGAATGGCGCGTCGCGATAGACGATCCGCTCCGGGGGAGCGATCTCCAGATAGACACTGTTGGTCGGGTATTCGCTGCCATCGGCGAAACGCATGGTCAGGCGCCATTCGCCGCCTGGCCGCGCATCCATCTCGCAGACCGGGTAAGTCGACCCTTCTGGCCCCCAGAACCGGACCAGATGGTAGGGGTCGGTGAACAGCTTGAACATCAGCGAGCGTGGCGCATCAAAGGTTCGGGTGATGATGATCACCGGGTCGTCGGATGGAAGTTCGATCTTCTGATCTGTCATTTTCCCCTCTCGATTGTCTTGACAGGACAAGGCAGTTTCAAGCCGCGCATAAGCGGCGCGCTAGTTCGCCGGCATCAATTTCGGTCTCCGCCCGAGTCCCCCGCCTGCAAGGTTTGCAGATAGGTTTCGAGCCGATCGAAGCGGGCGTCCCACAAGGCGCGATAGGATTCCAACCATTCATCGATGGCACGCAACGGCTCCGGCTGTAGACGGCGCGGCCGAAACTGCGCGTCGCGGCCACGCGCCACTAGCCCCGCGCGCTCCAGCACCTTGAGGTGCTTCGAGACTGCCGGAAAGCTCATGGCGAACGGCTCCGCCAGCTCGGTCACCGAGGCTTCGCCAAGCGACAGGCGCGCCAGGATGGCGCGCCGTGTCGGATCGGCAAGCGCCGCTAATGTGAGGCTGAGGCTGTCGGTCGCCAAGGCTATAAAACCATTTAGTTATGTAACTTATCGGTTCTATAAGAGGTAACGAAGAGCGCGTCAAGTGCCGCAGATTGAAACTAGCTGAACGGATGTCCGGTCCGCCTCAATCAGCCGAGCGGACTGCCTACTCGAGACAGGTCGCAGCAGGCTGACCCGCGAGGACTATCGGAAATCGGCGACAAATGGACTATTGGCAAAGGCAATCCGGGAGCATGACACTGCCAGCAGCACCATCCGGGGAGAATCGATGACCGGCGAGACCGACCTGCAAAGACTGCTGGCTTCGATGAAGCCGGAATTGCTTCCAGGTGTCCATGTTTTCGCAACACTGCCGCCCGGCACGTCCCTGCCAGGAAACCTCAAGCCCGTCATGATCTTTCGCGAGCGGGAAGGCCTGACGCTGATCGTGACGGAGGACGAGGCGAAATCAGGCGGCCTAGCCGGCACGTTCCGCTGCCGGATGATCACGCTGAACATCCATTCCTCGCTGGAGGCGGTCGGCTTTCTGGCTGCGATCACGACGCGGCTGGCCGCGGCCGGCATGGGCGTCAATCCGGTCTCGGCTTTTTATCATGACCATCTGTTCGTCCCCGCCGATCGGGCAGAGGAGGCACTCGCCATCCTACGGCAGCTTGCGGCGGATAGCGGCGACTAACGCCTGAGCACATAGAGGCCCCAATCGGCCGAAGGCCGAGCCCGCGACTGCGGGCCGCCGGTCGTCCGGCGCCCGCGCGGAGGGCCAGCCGCGGCAGCGGCGGTGCGGCCCGTGAGCGAGATCAGGCCGCCTTCTTCTTCGGCTGGATCAAGCCCCGCTCGACCAGCAGTTCGGCGATCTGGACGGCGTTCAGCGCCGCGCCCTTGCGCAGATTGTCGGAGACGACCCACATCGACAGGCCGTTGTCGACGGTCGAGTCCTCGCGGATGCGCGAGATGAAGGTGGCGTCCTCGCCGGCCGATTCGAGCGGCGTGATGTAGCCGCCGTTCTCGCGCTTGTCCAAGACCTGGCAGCCGGGAGCGTCTCGAAGAATTTCCCTCGCCTCGTCCGCCGTGATCGGCTTCTCGAACTCGATGTTGACCGCTTCCGAATGGCCGATGAACACCGGCACGCGCACGCAGGTCGCCGTCAGCTTGATCTTGGGGTCGAGCATCTTCTTGGTCTCGGCGACCATCTTCCACTCTTCCTTGGTGAAGCCGTCGTCGAGGAAGACGTCGATATGCGGAATGACGTTGAAGGCGATGCGCTTGGTGAACTTCTTGACGTCGACCTGGTCGGCGACGAAGACAGCGCGGGTCTGGGTAAAGAGTTCGTCCATGCCTTCCTTGCCGGCGCCCGAAACCGACTGATAGGTGGCGACGACGACGCGCTTGATGGTGGCGACGTCATGCAGCGGCTTCAGCGCAACAACGAGCTGCGCCGTCGAGCAGTTCGGGTTGGCGATGATGTTCTTGCGCGAGAATTGTTCGATGGCGTCTGGATTGACCTCAGGCACGATCAGCGGCACGTCGGGGTCGTAGCGGAAGGCCGAGGAATTATCGATGACGACGCAGCTCTGCTTGCCGATCTTGGGCGACCATTCCTTGGAAACGTTGCCGCCGGCCGACATGACGCAGATGTCGGTGTCGGAAAAGTCGTAGGTGTCGAGCGCCTTGACCTTCAGCGTGCGGTCGCCGAAGGACACCTCGGTGCCCTGGCTGCGCCGTGAGGCCAGCGCCACCACTTCGCTCGCCGGGAAGCCGCGCTCGTCCAGAATGTTGAGCATCTCGCGGCCCACATTGCCCGTGGCGCCGACTACCACAACCTTGAAACTCATCGAAATCTCCTGTCCCTCTCCGCTTGGTTGTTGGAGAAAACCCGCCGGCCTCATGCGGGTTCCGTCCCCCGGGCCGAACCCGGGAGAGGGTGGTTAGGCCAAGGGAATCACACCGTTTTGGTGGTGGTTTTGGCCATGGTTTTGCTGGAACGGACGGACGCGCCGAAGCGCCCGGCCCGATGGTCTGCATCGCGGCTGGGGGCATCGAATGCAAGAAGAGCCATCAGAAGGCCGCGCATCGAAGACGATCCCGTTCGGTGCCGGCTTTTACGCGGTTTGGTAAAAGAGTCAATCGGCGTGGCGCCTCTCCCTTCTCCCCGTCACTATACGGGGAGAAGGTGCCCGAAGGGCGGATGAGGGGCGGCGCTGACTTCGATAGTTAGCTCGTCCGGAAGGGGGGCCAGATGCCTCGCCCCCTCCTCATCATCAACGTTCGCGCTGCCCCTCACCTGCCTGCCGGCATCCTCTCCCCGTAGTGACGGGGAGAGGGGCGCTCTCGCTGGCGGTTTCGCCAACTGCCGGCGCAGCACAGTTACTGCGCTGGTGAAGCCATCCTCTATACAAGTGAGGCCGCAGGAAGTACGAACAGCCCAAATTGTCTGGCAGGCGCAGTGTCGGCCGTGTGCTCACCACAAGCCCAGACCCCGAATTCCGAAAGAAGAAAATGTCCAGTTTCGAAACGATCGTTCCTGCGCTGGCAGAGGCGCTGGAAAAGCGCGGTTATTCAGCGCTGACCGCCGTCCAGAAGGCGGTTCTGGCGCCCGAGCTTGGCCAGGCGGATGCGCTGGTTTCGGCGCAGACCGGTTCCGGCAAGACCGTCGCCTTCGGCCTCGCCATGGCGCCGACCTTGCTCGACGGCGCGCAACGCTTCGCCGCTGCCGGCGCGCCGCTGGGACTGGTGGTGGCGCCGACGCGCGAGCTGGCGCTGCAGGTCAAGCGCGAGCTGGAGTGGCTCTATGAGCTCACCGGCGCCACCGTGGCATCCTGCGTCGGCGGCATGGATATGCGCGGCGAGCGTCGGGCGCTGGAACGCGGCGCCCATATCGTTGTCGGCACGCCTGGACGGCTGCGCGACCACATCACGCGAAACGCGCTCGACATGTCGGCGCTCAAGGCCGTGGTGCTCGACGAGGCCGACGAGATGCTCGATCTCGGCTTTCGCGAGGATCTCGAATTCATCCTCGACGCCGCACCGGCCGAGCGGCGCACGCTGATGTTTTCGGCGACCGTGCCGCGCTCCATCGCCACGCTGGCCAAAAGCTACCAGCGCGATGCCGTGCGCATCTCGGCCGCCGGTGAGGAAAAACAGCATCTCGACATCGAATACCGGGCGCTGAGCGTAGCCCAGGGCGATCGCGAGAACGCCATCATCAACGTGCTGCGCTACTACGAAGCGAAGAACGCGCTGGTGTTCTGCAACACGCGCGCCGCCGTCAATCATCTCACCGCGCGCTTCAACAACCGCAATTTTTCGGTCGTGGCACTTTCGGGCGAGCTCAGCCAGAACGAACGCAGCCACGCGCTGCAGGCGATGCGCGACGGCCGCGCCAAGGTCTGCATCGCAACGGACGTCGCCGCGCGCGGCATCGACCTGCCCAATCTCGACCTGGTGGTCCATGCCGACCTGCCGACCAACCCGGAGACGCTGCTGCATCGCAGCGGACGGACGGGCCGCGCCGGACGAAAAGGGGTGAGCGCGCTGATCGTGCCGGGCAATGCCCGCCGGCGCACCGAAAGGCTGCTGCAAAGCGCAAAGCTGACGGCGACCTGGGCGAGCCCGCCATCGGCCGACGACGTGCTGCGCCGCGACGACGAGCGCATCCTCGCCGACCCCGCCTTCGGGGAGCCTGTGCGCGAGGACGAGCGCGGCTTCATCGCCACACTGCTTGAGAAGCATGGCGCCGAGCAGGTGGCCGCCGCCTTCGCGCGGCTCTGCCGTTCCAGCCGCTCGGCGCCGGAAGAGCTCCTCGAGGTCGCGCCGTTCGCACCATCGGGCGACAAGTTCGCGGGCCGCGACGAAGCTCCTTCTCGCCGCGATGATTTCGGCGACAGCGTCTGGTTCTCGCTGTCGGTGGGACGCCGGCAGAATGCCGAGCCGCGCTGGCTGATCCCGATGCTGTGCCGCACCGGCGGCATCAGCAAGCGCGAGATCGGCGCCATCAAGATGCAGCCCGAAGAAACCTTCGTGCAGGTCGCCGCCAACTGGGCCGACCGCTTCCTCGCCGCGATCGGCCCCGACCGCAAGCTGCAGGGCAGCATCGTGGTCAGGCGGCTCGACGGCGCGCCTGATCTTTCGAGAGCCGGCTATCAGCCGCCACGACCCGACAAGAAGCCGCATCGCGGCAAGCGCGGTTTCGATCAGGGCGGTCCCGGATTCGAGAAGCGGGCGCCGAGCGAGCGTCAACCCGGGACGCCGGACTCAAAACCCTGGGCGAAGAAACCCGGCAAAGCGAAATTCGAGAAGGCCGAACCGACCAAGCACAAAAAGGCAAGGAAACGGCCTGGCTGAGCCCTCGCCCCGATTCAGTGGTCCATAGCCACCCAAGGACTCGCCAGGGCAACGGAACCAACTACAGAAGTCTGCGCCGCCCCTCATCGCCCTGCCGGGCACTTCTCCCCGTATAGTGACGGGGAGAAGGGGGCTGGCCGCGACCTCGGCGCTCTTCTTGCGACATTGGCGATTGGCGAAAGCGGCGACGACAGCGCCCTCTCCCCGTCACTATACGGGGAGAGGATGCCGGCAGGCAGGTGAGGGGCAGCGCCTACGTCGGATAAGCAAAGACGAGGCTTTAGACCTGACCAAATGCTCTCCATTTCCGCATGCCTCTTGCGGTTCGCCGCGACTTTGAACAGTCTAGGCGTGGCGCAAAGGGGGACGGGCAATGCGCGGCGAAGTTCTTCACTATGACGAGCAGCAGGGCTTCGGTTTCATCGCGGGTGCCGACGGCAAGCGCTACACATTCGCGCGCGAGGACCTGCGCCGCGAAATGGCGCTGGCGAGGGGCGACGAGGTCGAGTTCCAGCCGAACGGCGATCGGGCAAGCGGCATCTTGTCTATCCGCGCCCGCATGACCTCTCCCGCAAGGGGCGGCTCGCCGGCTGCTCCCGCCGCACCGCTGCCCGGCAGCGCGCCCGCGCCGGCGCATTTCGGCCGCAACGCCGAGAACGGGACGGCGCAATCCACCGGCCTGTGGAGCTATTTCTGGCGCGGCCTGACGACGAACTACGTCAACTTCTCCGGCCGCGCCCGGCGCAAGGAGTTCTGGGGCTTTTGCCTGTTCTGGACGATCGGCCTTGTTGTCGCCATCGGTGTCGGGCTGTCCGCGGACTTGTCGCGCGGCGATGTCGAGGGCGGCGGCGACGGACCGGTCGTCATGTTCGGCCTTTTCGGTCTTTACGTCCTGCTCACGATCCTGCCCTGGATCGCGCTCATCGTGCGCCGGCTGCACGATCTCGGTCTGACCGGCTGGCTCGCCATCCTCTGCTTCCTGCCCTATGTCGGCGGGCTCGCCACCCTGGTCTTCGCGCTGATCCCGACCCAGGCCGGCGACAACAAATGGGGACCGGTGCCGGCCGGCGTCAGGCTCTAACGGAAAACGTGCACGTTGCAATTTACCGCAACCTTAGGTAGTTTTGCGGGACGCTACGCAAGGGGGAACGGCAATGCGCGGTACGGTGTTTCACTACGACCAGGATCACGACTACGGCTACATCAACGGCGTTGACGGCAAGCGCTACATCTTCAGCCGCGCCGACCTGACCCAGAACATGACCATTTCCAGAGCCATGCCGGTCGAGTTCACGCCGGACGACGGAACGGCGCCCGATATCGTGGCCGCGAGAACAGCCGCAGCGCCGCCAAGCGGCAGTCGGCAGCCTGCGGGCGGCCGCGCCACCGAAAACCGTTCCGCCACGTCGATGGGGCTCTGGGCGTATTTCCTGCGAGCGCTGGGCGATGACTACTTGAATTTCACCGGCCGAGCCCGCCGCAAGGAGTTTTGGGCATTCTATCTCTGGTTCTCCATCTTGTTCGTCGCGCTGTTCGGTTTCGGCATTCTGCTCAACCTGGCGATAAGCGGTTTCGATGACGGTCCAGGGACCTCGATCGGGCACATTCCTGCCCTGCTTTTCGTGCTGGCAGCGATCCTGCCGTCGATCGCGGTCGTCGTGCGGCGTCTGCACGACATCGGGCTGACCGGCTGGCTTGCCTTGCTTTGCTACACTCCGGCTTTGGGCGCCGTGGCCTTTCTCGTCTTCGGTCTTCTTCCCTCTCAATTCAAGGAGAACCGGTGGGGTCCGATGCCGGCTGGTGTCAGGATTTAGCGGCCGTCCTCAGCGCCTCGCCGGACAGCCTGAGGAACACCTTCTGGCTGTGGCGCTCGGCACCGAGCCGGCCGTAGAAGCGCTGCGCGCCTTCGTTCCAGTCTTCGGTCGTCAGATCGATGCGGCCGATGCCCTTGCTGACACAATGATTGGCGAGAAAGCCGATCAGCGCTCGGCCAACGCCTTTGTTGCGGGCGCTGCCGCGCACGAACAGGTCCTTCAGGAACATCAGCCGTTCGAGATCGATGCCGGGATGCGCGATCGCCACCGATGCCAACCCGACAACCGCCCCGTCCGAAAAGGCCATCGCGAAATGCGGATAGGCCGGGCTTTCGTCGCCGAGCCACTGCCTCGCCGTAGCCGTCGCCCGGCCGTGATCGAGCGGCGCCTGCCGATAGTGCGCCGCCATCTCGCAAAGCACGGTGGCGAGCGCCTCGGCGTCTTCGGTCGTCGCCCAGCGGACGTCGACCGCCATTTGAGCTAGCCCAGGAACTTGGCGATGATGGCATCGCCCATTTGGGTGGTGCCGACCTCGGTCATGCCTTCGGACATGATGTCCTTGGTGCGCAGGCCGTCGTCGAGCACGGCGGCGATTGCCGCTTCGAGCTTGTCGGCCTCGGCCACCATGGCGAAGGAATAGCGCAGGCACATAGCGAAGGATGCGATCATCGCGATCGGGTTGGCGATGCCCTTGCCGGCGATGTCGGGCGCCGAGCCGTGCACCGGCTCGTAGAGCGCCTTGCGCTTCTTGGTCTTGACGTCCGGCGCGCCGAGCGAGGCCGAAGGCAGCATGCCGAGCGAGCCCGTCAGCATCGCCGCCACGTCTGACAGCATGTCGCCGAACAGATTGTCGGTGACGATGACGTCGAACTGTTTCGGCCAGCGCACCAGTTGCATGCCGCCGGCGTCGGCCAGCATGTGGTCGAGCTTGACGTCGCTGAATTTGGCCTTGTGCGTCTGGGTGACCACCTCGTTCCACAGCACGCCCGACTTCATGACGTTGCGCTTTTCCATAGAAGTCACATGGTTGCGGCGCGTCCGCGCGAGCTCGAAGGCGATGCCCGAGATGCGCTCGATCTCGAACGTGTCGTAGACCTGCGTGTCGATGCCGCGCTTCTGGCCGTTGCCGAGATCGATGATCTCTTT
Source organism: Mesorhizobium shonense (assembly GCF_040545255.1). Taxonomy (NCBI): domain Bacteria; kingdom Pseudomonadati; phylum Pseudomonadota; class Alphaproteobacteria; order Hyphomicrobiales; family Phyllobacteriaceae; genus Mesorhizobium; species Mesorhizobium shonense. Next base: position 21,899 of record NZ_JBEPLM010000032.1, on the reverse strand, counting down.
CGGCTCGCCGAAATAGACGCCGCCGGTGAGCTCGCGCACGATCAATATGTCGAGCCCCTCGACCACCTCTTGCTTGAGCGAGGAGGATGCCGCGAGCGCCGGATAGCAGATCGCCGGGCGAAGATTGGCGAACAGCTCCATGTCCTTGCGCAGCCGCAGCAGTCCGGCCTCGGGGCGCACCTCGTAAGCCACCTTGTCCCATTTCGGCCCGCCGACCGCGCCGAACAGCACGGCGTCCGCGGCAATCGCCTTTGCCATGTCGGCATCGGAGATCGCCGCGCCATGCGCATCGTAGGCTGAGCCGCCGACCAGCCCCTCGTCGGTGACGAAACCGCTGTCGAGCTTCCCGTTCATGGCGGCAATCAGCTTCTTCACCTCGGCCATGGCCTCGGGGCCGATGCCGTCGCCGGCGAGCAGGAAGAGATTTTTCGAAGCCATGGAGAACCGTCCGGGAGAGAGAATTGAACCGCGGCCTTGCTAAACGTCGGGCGGGCTGTGCGCAAGAGGACGAGCGCCGAGATCCTTCACACCCCCCTCTGCCCTGCCGGGCATCTCCCCCGCAAGGGGGGAGATCGATGTCGCGCCGGCTTTCGCTAATCTCCTAACGCCGCAGGAAGAAGCGAGGCGCCGAAACTGCCAATCTCCCCCCTTGCGGGGGAGATGTCCGGCAGGACAGAGGGGGGTGCTGTCCCGCCAGCGTCTCAAAGGAGACGTGCAGCGCACCTACCGGTGCGAGAGAATATTCACCAGCCGGCCGAACGGGTCGCGCACATAGAAACGCCGCACGCCCCAGGGTTCGTCCGCGGGGCCGTATTCGATGGCGAAGCCGGCCTTGCGCATGGCGGCAAACGCCGCATCGACGTCGTCGACCTCGATCGAGAGATCCGGCACCGGCGTGCCGGATCCGCCTTCAGCCATGAAGCTGATCTGGACGGTCATTGTCTCTTGCGAGCCGTAAGTGGCGATCCAGCCTAGATCCATGAGCGGATCGAGGCCGAGCACGTCCTGATAGAAGCGTTTCGCCGCCGCGATATCCTGTGTGGCGATGTTGGCTACGATGCGCCGGACCTGCATGGTTTCAGCTCCTCATGCCGTGCGCTTGAGCGCCGTCACCTCGATCTCGATCTTCATCTCGGGCTTGTTGAGCTGGCAGACGATCATCGTCGCCGCCGGACGGATGTCGCCGAATGCCTCGCCGAGGATTGGGAAGACCACGTCAACATAAGCCTGGTCGGTGACGTAGTAATGCGCCCGCACCACATCGGCCATGTCGAAGCCGCCCTCGGCCAGAGCCTTGGCGATGGTCGCGAGGCAGTTGCGCGTCTGCGCCTCGATAGTCTCCGGCATCGTCATCGTGGCATAGTCGTAGCCGGTCGTTCCCGACACGAAACACCAGTCGCCCTGCACCACCGCGCGGGAGTAACCGGCGGTTTTTTCGAAGGGGGAGCCGGTGGAGATGAGCTTGCGCATGGGGGCCTCGCGTTGGTTGGCATGCATCTAGCAAAAGAAGCGCTGCTGGTCGTGGGCCAGGCAAGGCGGACCATTATCACGAATGCAAACGCAAGCCTCAGAGATTAGCCGAAGCATCCCTCCGGTCGTCATTCCAGGGCGGAGCAAGGAGCGAAGCGACGCGCGCAGACCCTGGAATCCATACCGTGACATCGAGGCGTCGCAGCGGTGCAGAATTCTGGCACGCAGTATTCCTCGGCAACCGTTACGGAATGGATCCTCGGGTCTGCGCTCCGCTGCGCGTCGCTCCGCCCGTGGATGACGAAGCCGCGAGGGCGCACCGTCGCGAAAACCCTAATTCCCCGATCCCTGCGCCTCGTCCAGCGCCTTCTTGATATCCTCCGGCCAGTTCTTCACCGGCGGCCAGGCATCCGGCTCGGGATTGTCGCCGCGGCGGGCGAAATAGACCTTGTGCTTCACCGGGTCGACCGCCATGAAGCCGTCATTGCCGCCGCAGTCATGCGGCACGCAGCCGCTGGCGTAGAAAGCGCCGGAGGCCGTCTTTTCCGTGCCGCCGCCGACCAGCAGGCTGGTCGCCACATCCGGCATGTCCTTGCCGAGCAGCGCCTCTGCCGCCTTGTAGACGGCCTCGTTGTGGAACGCGTCGATGATGTTGTCGTATTTCGACGGATCGACGTCCTTCCAGTCGGTGCCGGGTTCCGGCGAATAGGTGAGCTCGCCCGAGGTCGTCAGCCCGGTGGTCGGCGACCATTGCAGCGCCGGCTTGGAATCGCCCGGCAGGAGGTAGGGCACGAAATAGATGGCGTTGTCGGAGACCGCCGCCGGCGGCGCGCCGCATTCGTCCTGCTCGACCGTGATGGTCTGGATCTCGCCGTCCTTCGGCTTCCAGACGATGACCTTGGCCGGTCCGCACTGGTTGCCGCCGTCGCCGACGTCGACCAGCGCCACGTTGACGTCGCCGATCTTGACGATCCTGTCGAAAAAGACGTCGTAGTTGCTGGCGAGCTCCTTGCCGTCATAGGACAGCACCTTCTCGCCGTCCTGTTCCGGCTGCGTGATGGTGAGCTGGCCACCCTCGAACGGGATCGGCGCCTGGCTGTCATCGTCTGGCGCGGCCGCGTCGTCGCTGCCCGATCCCTGAACGGTCGTTCCCTGGTCGGAAGTTTCAGGCGTCTGCTGGGTGGCGGGCGTTTGTGTCTGCGCGCTTGCGCCGGCCATAGCCAGAAGGATTGCCGCCGAGGCGCAGGCGCCGGCCAGAAGCGAGCGTGTCATGACTGTCCCTCCATTCAGCCGCCGCAAACCCGGCCTGCGAGGGCCGGGCTATGAGTTCACAACGCTCAGGCCCAGGGGCGCTGCTCGGCATTCTTCTTCTCGAAGGACGCGATGGCGCCGGCCTTCTCCATGGTGAGCCCGATGTCGTCGAGGCCGTTCAACAGGCAGTGGCGCTTGAAGTCGTCGAGGTCGAACGTGACCACGCCGCCGTCCGGGCCGCGGATCTCCTTGGCCTCGAGATCGACCGACAGCGTCGCGTTGGAGCCGCGCGAGGCGTCGTCCATCAGCTTGTCGAGGTCCTCCGGGCTGACGGTGATCGGCAGGATGCCGTTCTTGAAGCAATTGTTGTAGAAAATGTCGGCGAACGAGGTCGAGATCACGCAGCGAATGCCGAAATCAAGCAGCGCCCAGGGCGCATGCTCGCGGCTCGAGCCGCAGCCGAAATTGTCGCCGGCGACCAGGATCTGCGCCTTGCGGTAGGCCGGCTTGTTGAGCACGAAATCCGGGTTCTCCGAGCCGTCGTCCTTGTAGCGCATCTCGGCGAACAGGCCGGTGCCAAGCCCGGTGCGCTTGATCGTCTTCAGGTAGTCCTTCGGGATGATCATGTCGGTGTCGACATTGACGATCGGCATGGGCGCGGCGACGCCTGTGAGCTTGGTGAATTTGTCCATGGTCCTTGCCCGTCTTCTTTTGCTGCGGGGAATTTTGCGGGACGGTTTACACAAAGCCGGCGGCAAATGAAAGGCAACTGTTGGCGGTTGGGCTTGGGCCATCGAACAAGAGATCGGCACCGCGCACTTTCAAAATGCCGACCGATCGGGCACCTTGGCGGCATGGCGCCGATTTCGAAGATTCTCTACGCAAGCGAACCCACGCTCGATGTCGCCGAATTCCGCCGCGTGCTGGTGGAATCCGGCCTCGGCGAAACGCGCCCCGTCGATGACGAGGCCCGGCTGAAGACGATGCTCGGCAATGCCAGCCTGGTGCTGACGGCGCGCCTCGATATCGAAGGCAAGCCGCTGATCGGCGTCGCTCGCGGCGTCACCGACTTCTCCTGGGTCTGCTACATTTCCGAGCTCGCCGTGTCTGCCTCAGCGCAAGGGCTGGGCGTCGGCAAGGGCCTGATGGACGAGGCGCGCCGCCAGCTCGGCCCTTCGGTCGCCGTCAGCCTGATCTCGCTGCCCGACGCCGTCGGCTTCTACGAGCGCATCGGCATGAAACGCATGACCGACGCCTTCTGGTTTTCCCGCAAGAACTGACGCCATTCACCGGCAAGTGATTGCCTGGTTCCGTCGTGCCACTTGACATGCAACCAAATGGTTGCATATTAAAGCCATGAGCATGGATGCCGTCTTTCGCGCTTTGGCCGACCCGACTCGCCGGCAATTGCTGGACAGCCTCTATGCCCGGAACGGGCAGACGCTGAATGCGCTCTGCGAACGGATGGACATGACTCGCCAGGCGGTGACCAAGCACCTGGTGATCCTGGAAGAAGCAAATCTAGTCACCACCGTGCGCCGGGGCCGGGAGAAGGAGCACTACCTCAACCCCGTTCCGATCAACGAGATCGCCGAGCGTTGGATCGGCAAGTTCGAGCGGGGGCGATTGGCCGCCCTCAGCGACCTGAAGCAACGCCTTGAAAGGGAAGAGCCGTGAGCAACAACAGTTTCGTCTACGTCACCTATATCCGCACCACGCCGGAAAAACTCTGGACGGCGCTGACCGATCCGGAATTCAACCGGCAGTTCTTTCTCTGCTCCTACCAGGAGAGCGACTGGAAGGTTGGGTCGAGCTGGAGGCTGATCTTTCCCGACGGCCGTGTTGCCGACTCGGGCGAGATCCTCGAGATCGACCCGCCAAAACGCCTGGTCATCAAATGGCGCAACGAATGGCTGCCCGAGGTGAAGGAGGATGGCTACACGCGCTGCACCTTCACCATCGAGCAGGAGGGCGAGCTGATAAAGCTTGCCGTCACCCATGAGGCCGACGGCCCGCACAGGCTGATCGAGAATGTCGCCAAGGGCTGGCCGCTGGTGTTGGCGAGCCTCAAGAGCCTGCTCGAGACCGGCAAGGGTTTCGAGCGTCCGCCGTCAAAGGATTGAGGGATTCGTTTCGAAATCGAAACGAACCGAAGGAGGTTGCGATGATGCTGGGGCATTCCTGGCCGCAGGCCATGGCGAACGCCGAGACGGTCATGGCCGCGGCCGAAATCCCGGCGGCTCCAGAGGCAGTCTTCACCGCGCTCGTCACCGACGACATCGAGCGCTGGTGGGGATCCGCCGAAACCTACCGGATGACCGGTTGGACCGCCGACCTCCGCGCCGGCGGGCGGTGGAGCCTCACCGTCAAAACGGCGGACGGCAGCCGCCTGCCCGCCAGCGGGAGATTCCTCGAGATCGAGGTACCGCGCCGGATCGTGCAGACAAGGCGCTACGACTGGGATCACCCGACGCTGGGGCGTCACGAAACGACGGTCGCCTATCTGCTGGAGCCGACCCCCGCCGGCACCCGGCTCACCATCTGCCATGGCGGCTTCGCCGGCTTCCCGGACGCGGCGGCCGAGCATGCGGAGGGGTGGGCGCGGGTGCTGGGGTGGCTGCAACGGTATCTTGGTGAGAGAAGGCGGGCGGCGTAAGCAGCCAACGTTGCGATCCTTCGCGCCCCCCTCTGCCCTGCCGGGCATCTCCCCCTCAAGGGGGGAGATCAGCTGTCACGCCGGCTTTCGCCAATCACCGACGTTGCAGAATGAGCCAGGCGCCCGAGCTGCCAATCTCCCCCCTTGAGGGGGAGATGTCCGGCAGGACAGAGGGGGGTGCTGTCCCGCCAGCGCTGGAGTGACTTCTCGTCACCCACCCCTCAAATCACATTAAGCTCCCGGAACGCCCTTCCCTCGGCTACCCGCCCATACCCGAACGCCGAGCAATCGATCGTCCTATACCCGCCATGCACGATGAGCTCCGAGAGCGCCTTGCCGACCGCCGGCGCCTGCTGCAGGCCGTGGCCGGAAAAACCGTTGGCGAAGAGGAAGTTTTCGACCTCCGGATGCGGGCCGATCACCGCGTTCTGGTCGAGCGTGTTGTAGTCGTAGTGCCCGACCCAGGCGCGCGTCGGCTTGATCGCCTCGAAGGCGGGGATGCGGGTGGCGAGCACCGGCCAGATCACCTCCTCGAACAGCGGCCAGTTGACCTCGAAATCCTTCGGGTCGGGTGCGCTATCGCCTTCCTCCGGCTCGGCGCCGCCGGTGAGGTAGACCGAGCCTTCGGGCCGCACATAGATGCCGGATGGATCGACCAGCAGCGGCATGTCGGCATATCTCTCGCGCGCCTCGAAGACGAAGACGTTGCGCTTGCGCGGCTCGACCGGCAGCGCGAGCCCGGCCAAAGCCGCCACCTTGCCGGCATTCGGGCCGGCGGCGTTGACGATGATGCCGGCCTCAAGCGTCTCGCCATTGTCGAGGGAGACACCGGCGACGCGATTGCCGTCTCGTGAAATGCCGGTGACCGAAGCCGTGATGAAATCGATCTTCTTGTCGCGCAGCGCCTTGCGGAACAGCATCAGCAGCGCATGCGCGTCGAACCAGCCTTCGCCGCTGCGGCCATAAGCGCCGGCGGAAATGCCTTCGGTCGACAGCCAGGGGAAACGGCGCGTCAGCTGCCCGGCATTTTCCAGCACGATGTCGGCGCCCTCGGCGATCTGCGCCTGATGATTGGCCTTGAGGATCGGCAGCCCGGCCTCGCCGGCAAGGATGAGATAGCCGCCTTCGCGGAAGCCGATATCGGCGTCGGCGCCAAATGTTTCCTTCAGCCGCCGGAACAGTTTCAGCGTGAATTGCGACAGGCGGATGTTTTCCGGAATCGAGAATTGCTGGCGGATCGAGGCCAGGGACAGCGTCGTCGCGGCCTGGGAAAATAGCGGATCGCGCTCGATCAGCGCGATGGAGCCCGAGAATCCTTCCTCGCGCAGGTAGTAGGCGACGGAGGAACCGACGATGGCCCCGCCGATGATGACGATGTCGTAGCGCACTCTTCTCGGCTCTCCAGCTTAGAACATGATCCGGAAAGCCGGTTTTCGGACAAGATCATGCTCGGACTCACACTCCCGGCAAATTGATCTCGAAGCGCGTGCCGCGTGCGGAGTCAACCAGCGTTATCGTGCCATCATGCGCTTTCAGGAGGGCCAGCACGATGCCGAGGCCCATGCCGGTGCCGCCGGCCTCGCGCCTTGTGGTGAAGAACGGCTCGAACACTTTTGTGCGGTTGCTGGGCGAGATGCCGTCGCCGTCGTCGCCGATATGGACCGCCACTCTTTCGCCTGCGCTTGCGGCGCCGATCGTGACCTCTCTCGCGCCGTGCCTGGCCGAATTGTCGATCAGGTTGGCGAGCACGATCGCGAGATTCTCACCTGAGATGCCGAGGCTGGCATCGCCGCCGGCCTCGATGTGCGCCTCCAGCCTGGTGTCGACCGGCAGCAAGGCCAGCGCCGCGTTGAGCGTCGTGCTTTCGCCGCTCGGCGCCAGGTTTTCCGCGCGCGCCAGCTCGAGCAGCCGGCGCACCAGGAGATTGAGCCGCCCGGCATCGGTAACGATGTTGTTGGAAAAGCGCCGCCGCTCGGCCTCGTCCATCGTCCCGCCAGAATCCCTGAGCAGCTCGGCCGCGCCCTGGATCGCCGTCAGCGGCGATTTCAGCTCGTGCGAGACATGGGTGGCGAAGGTCTGGATGCTGTCGGAGCGCGCCTGCAATTTGGCGGCCATGTCGAGGAAAGCGGCCGACAGCGCCGCCATCTCGCGCGTGCCGTGATGGTCGAGCGGCCGCATCGCATCGCGATCCCCCGCGGCGATGCGTTTTGTCCGCTCGATCAGCGCATAGATCGGCCGGCTGACGGTGCGGATGAACACCAGCGCGATCAGCAGCGTGCCGCCGAGCATGGCGAGCGCCGCGAGCGTGACCTTCCCGCGCTCGCCATAGAGGTGCTTGACGATGTTGTTCGGCGTTCTCGACAGGTACACCACTCCGGCGACCTTGCCATCGAGATCGACCGGCATGGCGACGAAGACGCGCACCTTGGTGCCGCGGCTCACCGAATAGAGCGGCGGCGGCGGCTGGTCGGGTATCCTGAGACGGAGTTCGCTCGCATAAGAGCCGGCGAGCGCCTGCCGCACCTCCTCGACCTGGCCGAGCGACAAGCCCAGCTCATCGCCGCCGGCAATGACGACGCCATGCGGGTCGAGCAGGCGGAAGCCGGCAAGCGTCGTCTTCTGCGTCTCGTCGAGGATGCCGTCGAGCCGCGCGCCGATCGCGGCGAGAGCCGGATCGGCGGTCTCGGGAAGACCAGCCGGGCGCGTCGGCATGACATCGTCGGAGGCAAGGTCGAGGCGCGGCTCGATCGGCTCGTAGGGATAATTGGTATTGTCACGCACGGCAGGCATTTGCGCGCCGAGCTTGTCAGGCGGGATGCCGGCGGCGCGCACCGCGTCGGCATAGATGGCGGCGACGACCGCGCCCTGCGCGATGAGCTCGCCCTCGGTCTGGCGGATCAGCTGGTTCTCATAGAGCCGGAAGAAGAACAGCCCGACCAGCGGCAGCGCCATCACCACGATCAGGATGGCGACGACGACGGTGGCAAGCCTGGGCCGCCATCTTTCCTTGCTCAACCACCGCATCGGCCGAGCCGGAAGCCGACGCCATGCACGGTCGCGATCGCATCCAGGCAGCCGACCGCCGCCAGCTTGGCGCGGATGTTGCGGATATGGCTGTCGACGGTGCGTTCCGAGACATGGATATTCGATTGATAGGCATTGGCCTTCACCGCGTCGCGGCCAAGCACGTGCTGCGGACGGGCGAGAAAGCCTTTGAGGATCGCGAACTCGATCGCCGTTAAGATGAGCGGCTTGCCGTCGAAGCAGGCGGCGTGGCTCGTCGGAACAAGCGTGAGCTTGCCATGCGCGAATTGCCGGTCGTCAGTTTCTTCCGGTGACGCCGGGCGGGCGCGCCGCAGGATGACGTTGACGCGGGCGACCAACTCGCGCGGGCTGAACGGTTTCGTCACATAGTCGTCGCCGCCCATTTCCAGGCCGAGGATGCGGTCGATTTCTTCATCCCGCGCCGACAGGAACAGCACCGGCACGTCGGAGCGCTGGCGCAACCTGCGGCAGACCTCCAGCCCGTCCATCTCCGGCATGCCGATGTCGAGTACGATGAGATCGGGCGCGCGGCGATCGACCGCCTGCAGGGCGGCGGCGCCGTCGGCCACGCCTAGCGCCTTCATGCCGGCCTTTTCCAGCGCGAAGCAGATGATCTCGCGGATATGCGGGTCGTCATCGGCGACGAGGATGTTGTGCGGCATCGATCAGCGGTCCGGCATGGAGGGTTCGGTAGGCTGAGGAACCACGAGCGGGCCTCTCTTGTCGAGATAGCGGGCGTGCCGCCAGTCGCGAAAGCTCCAGGCTCGCCAGTTTTTCTGCTCGGCGCGCCAGTGGATTTCATCCTGGCGGCGCAGGTCGGGGAAGTCGTGCCAGAGCGGATGGCCGGAAGCGGCCGTGCTGCCCAGCTGCGCGAGGAATCGGTCGAGCGCCGGGAAGGCGCCGGGGCCGAGATCGCGAAGATACCAGCCGTCGAGAGGAACGCCCTGTCCGGTCATTTCGAGGGAATGGTCGACATTGTAGTTGGCGATCAGCGCGGCGAAGTTGATGTATGAGCAGGCATAAAGCGTCGCCGATAACGTCAGAAGATTGGCGGAGAGCAGCCATTGGCTGGATTTTGTCAGCGCGATGCGGGCGATGATGAGCGTCAGCCCCGCCGCCACCAGCCCCATCCAGATGAAGGCGGCGATGCGCAGGTAGGTGAGCGCATAGACGCCGACATAAAGGTCGAGCCGCAGCATCGACGAGATCACCAGCACGATGTTCTGAGCTACCCAGAGATAGACCAGCCGGCGGATGAGGGGATCACGGGACGTTTCGCTGTTGGGCCGTAGCGCCGCCAGCACGAAACCGGCGGCGAGCAGCGCGGTGACGATCAGCGGATAGGCGCCGCGATGCGCATAGGCGGCGTAGGTCAGCCCATCCGGGAGCGCTGCGCCGCCCCAGAGATAGTTGGCGTCGAGCGCGGTCTGCACGGAAAACAGCGCATTGAAGACGACCAGCGCGCGCAGGATCGCCGCCTTGCCGAAGATGATGTCCTCGGCCGTGGTGCTTTTCGATCGGGCTACCGGCGTCGCAGGCATGGCCTGCCTGATGCGCGATACGAAGCGCGGCAGGCGCGGCCTCAGGAAAGCCCAGACGCCGGCCAGCGCGACCAGCCAGAAGATCAGCCGCTCGACCTCGATGCGTTCGAGCAGCGCGTAGAGATCGATCAGCGACAGCCAGTGTTCGATGATCGGATTGGCGGCGCCGAACAGAGCGAGAAAGACGGCGCCGAGGGTCAGCGGCATGGCCCAGACCGCGATTGCCGCGAGCCGGATGCGCCGCCGCCCGAGCCGGCGCGCCACCTTGCGCCAGCGCAAGAAGTCGCGAGCGAACCGGAAGGGTGCCGCAAGCAGGAACAGGCAAAGCTGGCCGGCGATGCGGGCAAGGCCCATGCGCAGCCGGCCGGCGAGCGACAGCGCGAACACCGCCAGCGCCGCGATCACGACCAGGACCGACAGCGGGCTGACATTTTCGACGAGCGGCAGCAGCGCCGCGAAAAGGGCGAGAGGCCTGAGCCAGACGCGACCGTCGCTGAGCGCGGCGGGATGCATGGCGATGACGGCGCCGGATAGCACCATGCCGAACAGGAAGACCGTGATGCCGGCCGGCTGGCCGTAGAAGAGGAAATCGGCCAGCGCCACCAGGAGCACGGCGGCACCGACGCGGCGGCAATAACTCGGTGTAAGCGATATCGCTGTCATGCCCGGCTCCCGCCCAGCCTGGCCGTTCGGACAGCATGCCGGGCTTTCGGGATAAAAGTCAGCACGATTGCCGTGGGGCGCGGCCTCTGCGGCTCGACGAACCACCAGCCGTCGTTGCGGAGGCGTGGGGGCGGGGACCAACGGAATTCGTGATGTGTTCGCATGCCCACCTGTTTCGCCGGCCCATGCGGAAAGCGCGCGGCGGGTTGGAGGAGGTTTTCCGCAAGGATTTGCAGTTTTCGTGCAAGAGCAAAATTGCTTCAGGCCGGCGCTGCCCCTCACCTGCCTGCCGGCATCCTCTCCCCGTATAGTGACGGGGAGAGGGGCGCTGTCGCCGGCGGTTTCGCCAATCGGCGACGTTGCAGGAATGGCGGCGACTCCGCGGCCAGCCCCTTTCTCCCCGTCACTATACGGGGAGAAATGCCCGGCAGGGCAATGAGGGGCGGCGCCGGCTTCGGCAATTAGCCTGAACGCAAATGAGTTCTATGGTGTGCACGTGTTTGGCCGCGCCGCCTTGCCTCGCCCGCCATCACCCGGCATAGATCGGCCATGACCGTCGACACCTACCGCCCGCGCCGCTCGGTGCTTTATATGCCCGCCTCCAACGAGCGGGCGCTCGCCAAGATAGGATCCTTGGCCTGCGATGCCGTTATCATCGACCTCGAGGATGGCGTCGCCCCCGCCGGCAAGGTTTTAGCGCGTGACAGGGTGGCGGATGTCCTGGCAGCGCGCCCCGAACGGCGCTGCGAGATGGTGGTGCGCATCAATCCGCTCGCCAGCGAATGGGGCATCGACGACCTGTTGGCCGTCGCCAAGGCCGAGCCTGACGGCATTCTTCTGCCAAAGATCGGCACGCCGCGCGATATCCTCGAGGCCGGCGATCTGCTCGACGACAATTTCGCGCTCGATACGGTCAAGCTATGGGCGATGATCGAGACGCCCAAGGCCCTGCTTAACATCGGCGCCATCGCCGAGCTTGGCCGCGATCCGGCTTCGCGCCTTGCTTGTTTCGTCGCCGGAACAAACGATTTGGTGAAAGCGACGGGCATCTCGACCGACCGGCGCTACCTCATGCCCTGGCTGCTGCAGCTGGTGCTCGCCGCCCGCGTTGGCGGCCTCGACGTGATCGACGGCGTCGCCAATGATTTCCGCGACCTCGACGGCTTCGCCCGTGAATGCGTCGAGGCGGCCGCCATGGGTTTTGACGGCAAGTCGCTGATCCACCCCAATCAGATCGAGCCGGCGAACCGCGCCTTTGCGCCGTCGCCCGAGGCGCTGGCCAGAGCGCGCGCGATCCGGGACGCGTTCGCGCGACCCGAAAATGCCGGCAAGAGCGTCATCGCGCTCGACGGCCGCATGGTCGAGCGGCTGCATCTGGCGGAAGCCGAGAAACTGCTGGCGAAGGCCGCAATCATCGGCGCATGATGCGCGGATATTTCACCACAGGGTCGAAAAATGAAACTTTACCGCTTTCTGTCCGGTCCGGACGATTCCACTTTCTGCCATAAGGTGACCTCGGCCCTGAACAAGGGCTGGCACCTCTTCGGCTCCCCGACCTATGCTTATGACAAGACGACCAAGTCGATGCGCTGCGGCCAGGCCGTGGTGAAGGATATCGAGGGCCAGGACTACGGACCCGACACCAAGCTCAGCGATTGGTAGGAAAGAACTGGCGCGGACCGCCGGCCGTTCCGGGCCAATCCGCGCCGCTCCTCAGACAAGGGCAGGCGCTTATCGCCTCCGAGCTCAGCTCGCCAACCGGCTTGCCATCTCGTGCTGCGCGTAGGCGCGGCCGAAGCGGTTGGCGAGGAAGGCGTCGAGCGCGATATCCTCCTGGCGGACAAAACCCTTCGCCGGCAGGCTGCCGTCGGCCAGCATGTCGAGCACGGCACAGATGCCTGAGGCGGTGGTGATCTGGATGGCGCTGCGCACCAGATTGCCGATCCGCTTGGAATAGATCTTGTTGGCGTAGGTCTCCTGCAGCAGGCGGCCGTTCTTGCGCCCCGAAACGGTGACGAAGACGATGACCACGTCCTGCAGCGTCGCCGGCAGCGCGCTCTCAAAGATGTCCTTCAGCACGTCGCGGCGGTGGCGCAGCCCAAGGTCGTTGAGCAGCGCCTTCATGATCGCGGCATGGCCGGGATAGCGGATGGTGCGGTAATTCAGCGTGCGCACCTTGCCTTTCAGCGTCTCGGCCAAAGTGCCGAGCCCGCCCGAGGTGTTGAACGCCTCATAGGTGACGCCGTCGAGCGAGAATTCCTCGCGCTCCTCAAGCGGCGGCACCTCGATCAGCTCGCCCTCGACGATCGCCTCGCAGGGCTCGCAATATTCGTTGATGACGCCGTCGGTGCTCCAGGTGAGGTTGTAGTTCAGCGCATTCGACGGATATTGCGGCAGTGCGCCGACGCGCATGCGCACGCTCTCCAGCGTGTCGAAACGGCTGGCGAGATCGTTGGCGACGATCGAGATGAAGCCGGGCGCCAGGCCGCATTGCGGGATGAAGGCGCTCTTGGCCTCGCGCGCCAGCTCCTTCACCCGGCGGGTCGAGACGACATCCTCGGTAAGGTCGAGATAGTGCACGCCGGTGGCGGCCGCGGCTTCGGCGATGCGCGTGGTGAGGTGGAAGGGCGCCGCGCTCAGCACCGCGAACTTGCCGGCAAGGGTTTTCTCCAGCGCGCCGGGGGCGGCGATGTCGAGCTCCTGCGTCTCGACGCCGGCCGGCAATTCGGCCGCGGCGAGCTGCGCGGCCGAGCGGTCGACGAGTGTGACGCGATAGTCGCCCGTGGAACTAAGCATCTCGGCGATGGTCGAGCCGATCTTGCCGGCGCCGACGACAACGATGTTCTTCATGATCAATACCCCTGCCAATTCGAGTTGGAGGGAATCATCGCAGCTTGCCTGTCGAAAGGAAGCGTGGAATCTGGCAAAGTGAAACTCAACTTTAAGCGATTTGCCGAAAGGTTTCGTCGAAATGCTCACGGAAGCCGAACAAGCGCTGCTTTCCCTGCTGCGCGCCAACGCGCGTGCCTCGACCGCGGAGCTGGCGCGAAAGCTGGGCGTGTCGCGCACGACGGTGCAAAGCCGCATCGAGCGGCTGGAACTGCGCGGCATCATCACCGGCTACGGTGTGCGGCTGTCACCCGACTATGAGCAGGGGCTGGTCAAGGCGCATGTGCTGCTCACCGTCACGCCCAAGCTCGCCGACAAGGTGGTGCGCAGCCTCGAGGCGCTGCCTCCGGTCAGGACGCTGCATTCGGTGAGCGGCAATTTCGACATGATCGTCATCGTCGACGCGCCGTCGATCAGGGATCTCGACGCGCTGCTCGACCGGATCGGGGCGATGGATGGCGTGGAGCGGACGTCGTCGTCGATTATCTTGTCGACGCGGGTGGATCGGTAGGGTGAGGGTCGATCATTTCGAGACGTCGGCGCGAGGCACCCCCCTCTGTCCTGCCGGACATCTCCCCCTCAAGGGGGGAGATTGGCAGCTTCGGCGCCTCACTCCGTCTTGCACCATTGGAGATTGGCGAAAGCCCGCGTGACATCTGATCTCCCCCCTTGAGGGGGAGATGCCCGGCAGGGCAGAGGGGGGCGCGAAGGAACGCGACGCTGGATGATCTAAGCTCGCCGCCTCTCCGGCCCATCATCCAGCCACGCCAGATCCTCAGCCGTCAGCGCGATATCCAGCGCCTTGAGACTGTCCTCCAGCTCGTCAAGCGTGCGCGGGCCGATCAGCGGCACCGAGGGGAAGGGCTGCGCCAGCACGTAGGCCAGCGCGACATGGATCGGGCTCTTGCCCAGCCGGTTGGCGAGCTCGATCGCCCGGTCGCGGCGGCCGAAATTCTTCTCCGAATACCAGACCCGCACCAGCTCCTCATTGTCTTGCCGGTCGCGCCCGGCGCGGTCGGTGAAGAAGCCGCGGCCCTGGCTCGACCAGGCGAAATTCGGCATCTGCCGCGCTGCCAGCCAGGCCTTCCAGGCGTCGGTGGAGGAGGTTATGCAGCCGGCCCAGATCGGCTCCAGCATCTCGGCCAGCGAGAAATTGTTCGACAGCGCGCCGGGCTTCTGCTTGCCGGCGCGTTCGGCATAGGCGATCGCTTCATCCATCCGCTCCATCGTCCAGTTGGAGCCGCCGAACAGGCCGCGGATGCGGCCGGCCTTCGCCTCCCGGTCCATGGCATCGACGAACTCGCCGACCGGCACGTCCGGATTGTCGCGATGCATGAAATAGATGTCGACATGGTCGGTCTGCAGCCGGTCGAGCGACTGGGCGAGCTGCTTGCCGATCACATCGGGATAGCAGAGCGGCGAATGCGCGCCCTTGGCGATGATGACCGACTGCTCGCGCACGCCGCGATTCTTCAGCCATTGGCCGAGCAGCGTTTCGGTGTAGCCGGCGCCATAGACAAAGCCGGTGTCGAACAGATTGCCGCCCGCCTCGAAGAAGGCGTCGAGCAGGATCGAGCCTGACGAGAAGGTTCGGAAATCCTCGAAGCCGAGCGCCAGCCGCGAGGCCTGGCGCGGCAGGCCCGGAATGGCGCGCTTGCCGATGGCGGTGCCGCCGGTGCGCAGCGGCCGTCCGGAGATGGTGTTGACACGCTTGGCCGGCTTCTCGATCTCGTATTCCAGCCCGACCGCCGTGCGCCATTTGTCGAGAACACGCAAATTATGGAGGCTGTCGGCCCAGCCCATGCCCGGCCAGGCGAATTCCTGCCGGCCGGCAAGGATCGCCTCGCCCGCCGCATCGACCTCGAAGGAATAGAGGTGGCGGGTTTCGTTGACGCTGATCGTCTCGCGCGTGCCGCCGGACCGGATCACGTCGATCCGGCCCGGTCCGACATCGCGGTTGCCACCGGCGAACCAGAAGTCGGGCACCTCGATATGGCCCTTGGTGCCGAATATGCGCAGCACGTTGTCCTGGTTGAGCGAGATGCTGCAGGAAACCTCGGCGACGATGCCGCCGGGGAAATGGAGCAAAGCGGAAGCCCATTCGTCGACGCCGGACTGGCCGAGATGAGCCGCGCCCGCCACCTTGTCCGGCTCGAGGAAGGGCTGGCCTGCCGCCGCGCCGGCAATCAGCCGCGCCATCGAGACCGGATAGCCGCCGACGTCGAGGATGCCGCCGCCGGCCAGCTCATTGGCATAGAGTCGGTGCTCGGGCATGAAACCCGGCATGGCGAAGCCGAAGCTCGACTTGATCATGCGCACCTCGCCGATCACGCCCGATTTGATCAGCTCGACCAGCTGCAGGGTCTGCGGGTGCAGCCGATACATGAAGGCTTCGCCCAGAAAAGTGCCGGCCCTGCGCGCCGCGTGCATCATCGCGTCGGCCTCGAAAGCGGTCAGCGCCAGCGGCTTTTCGCATAAGACATGCTTGCCGGCCTCGGCCGCCTTGATCGCCCATTCGGCATGGCCGGGATGCGGTATCGAGATGTAGACGGCGTCGACGCCGTCGTCGGCAAGCAGCGCGTCGTAGCCGTCGAGAATGCGCGCGCCCGGAAAGGTTTCGGCAAGGCCCGGCTTGCCGGGGTTGCGGGCGCCGAGCGCGACCAATTCGCCATTGCGCGATTGCGCCACGCCGCCGGCAAAGGATTTTGCGATGCTGCCGGGTCCGAGAATGCCCCAGCGAATTTTTTGCTTAGATGTCATGTCGAATTCTCCATGCGATCGCCGCCACGCCTGGCATGCCGGCAAAGAAACTGGGTCAGCGGATCCTCGCCCCTGTCTTGTCGAAGAGCAGCGAACGCTCCGCCTTGATCGAGACCGTGAAATGATCGCCGCTGGCGCGCTGTCGGGCAGCTTCGCGCTCGATGATCAGCTCCTCGGACCCGGCATCGGCGTAGACATAGCTGACGGAACCGAGATGCTCGGCGACGTCGGCCTTGACCGGAATGTCGCAGCCGCCCTCGCCGGCTTCGAAGAAATGCTCCGGCCTGACGCCGAGCACGACCTCGGCGCCCGTCGCGGGGAATGGCTCGCAAAGCGGCTTGCGCAGCCGGGCGCCGCCATGGTTGACGAGCTCGACGATTGCTGCGCTGTTGGACGTCTCGACGACTTTCGCCGCAATAAAATTCATCTTCGGCGAGCCGATGAAGCCGGCGACGAAACGGTTGGCCGGGTCGTCATAAAGGTCGAGCGGCGCGCCGATCTGCTCGACATTGCCGGCCTTCAGCACGACGATGCGATCGGCAAGCGTCATCGCTTCGGTCTGGTCGTGCGTCACATAGACCATGGTGACGCCGAGCTCCTTATGGAGGCGCGCGATCTCGACCCGCATCTGGACCCTCAACTCCGCGTCGAGGTTGCTCAGCGGCTCGTCGAACAAGAACACTTGCGGCTCGCGCACGATGGCGCGGCCGATGGCGACGCGCTGGCGCTGGCCGCCGGACAATTGCTTCGGCCGCCGCTGCATCAATTCGTCGATGCACAGGATCTCGGCGGCGCGTTTCACGCGCCGTTCGGTGTCGGCCTTCGGGTTGCCGTTCATCCTCAGCCCGAAGGAGAGGTTCTGCTCCACCGTCATGTGCGGGTATAAAGCGTAGGACTGGAACACCATGGCGATGCCGCGGTCGGCCGCCTCGACGTCGTTCATCACCTTGCCGCCGATGGCGATCTTGCCGCCGCTGATGTCCTCCAGCCCGGCGATCATGCGCAGAAGCGTGGACTTGCCGCAGCCGGATGGGCCGACGAAGACGACGAATTCGCCGTCGGCGATGTCGATGTCGGCGCCGTGGACGACTTCGAAGGTGCCGAAACGCTTGACGACATTGGTGAGTGTGACGGCGGCCATTTCGCTCCTATCCTACTTGACCGCGCCGGCGGCGATGCCGGCGATGAAATGACGCTGCAGCAGTACGAAGACGATGAGCATCGGCACCGTCAGCATCACCGCGCCGGCCATCAGGCCGCCCCAGGAGACCTTGGTGAGGCCGATCAGCGTGCCGAGCGCCACCGGCGCCGTCATCGCGCCGGGCTGGCTGTTGATCAGCAGCGGCCACAGATAATTGTTCCACGAGGCGAGGAAGAGGATGATGGCCAATGCCGCCAGCATCGGCCGCGCCAGCGGCAGCGCGACGAAGAGGAAGATGCGCCACTCCTTCACGCCTTCCACGCGCGCCGCATCGAACAGCTCGGCCGGCATCATCGAAAAAGCCTGGCGCATGAAGAGCACGCCCAGCGAATTGAACAGCGGCGGGACGATCAGCGCGATCCAGGTGTTGGCGAGCTGGAAGTCGCGCGCCACCATGATGAATTGCGGGATCAGCACCACCGCGTAGGGAAGCGTGATGGTGCCGAGGATGATCGCCACCACCATGCCCTTGCCGGCGAACTCGTAGCGCGCCAGCGCCCAGCCGGCCATCGAGGTGAGTAGCACCGACAGGAAGGTGTAGGTCACCGCCACCGAAACGGAGATGCCGATGGCGCCGATGAAATTGGTGTCGCGCTGCAGATTGTTGACATTGTCGAGGAAATTGTCATGCGGCAGCAGCTCGATGCTGGGGCTGAAGATGCCGTAGTCGGGCATGGTGGAGAACACCACCATCATCCACAACGGAAACAGCCAGACCAGCGCCAGCGGCGTCAGGACGAGATGTAGAAGGATGCTGCGGCCGAGCCGTCTTTGAGAGCGCGAGGTCATTTCGGCTCTCTCGTCAGCCAGAGCTGCACCAAAGTGATCGCGATCGCCAGCCCCGCCATGGTGTAGGCGATGGCCGAGGCATAGCCGAAGTTGAGCGAGCGGAAGCCCTGGCGGTAAAGCAGCAGGCCAAGCGTTTCCGTGCCGCCGCCCGGCCCGCCGCGTTCGGTGATGAGAAAAGGTTCGGTGAAGAGCTGCATCGTGCCGATGATCGACAGCACTGCGCAGAAAACGATGACGGGCTTCAAGAGGGGCAGGGTGATGTGGAAGAACTGCTTGACCTTGCTGACGCGGTCGAGCGTCGCCGCCTCATAGACGTCCTCCGGGATGGACTGCAGGCCGGCAAGGATGATGATGGCGTTGTAGCCGGCCCAGCGCCAGGTCACCGCGATCATGATCAGCGCCATCGCCGGCGTGACGTTGGAGAACCAGTCCACCTTGGGCAGGCCGACGCTGTTCAAGAGCTTGTTGACGATGCCGAAATCGAGGCTGAACATCAGCCGGAACACCGCCGAATAGGCCACCTCGCCGACCACGACCGGGGCGAAGAAAGCGAAGCGGTAGAGGCCGCGCGCCTTGAGCAGCGGCGAATTCAAAAGCACCGCCATCACGATCGCCAGCGAGATCATCACCGGCACCTGGATGACCAGGATCAGCAGGGTGTTCTTCAGCGCGTTGAAGAAGGCGGGGTCGCCGATCAGGCGGCCCCAGTTGAAGGTCGGCGCGAAGCGCCACGGCACGGTGCGGGTCGCCTGGAAGGAGATCAGGAACGAGCTGATGATCGGCCAGATCCAGAAGATGGCGAAGATCAGCAGATAGGGCGTGAGGAAGCGATACGCGGTGGCGTTGCGGTAGCGCATCGTGTTTCCTCCTCCTTTCGTCTGTCTTTCCCTTCTCCCCCTGTGGGAGAAGGTGGCCGCGAAGCGGCCGGATGAGGGGTGTTCCAGCTTGGCAACGACGGCAATCCGTCCAACACCCCTCATCCGTCTTGGCGCTGCGCGCCAATCCACCTTCTCCCACAAGGGGAGAAGGGGAGGCGGCGCTACTTGACCGGCAAACCCGTCGCCGAGGCTATCTGGCTGGCGGCGTCGTCGAGCGCTGCCTTGGCATCCGCGTAGCCGCCGGCCAGGTACTTCGTCTGCACGGCGCGCAGGATGATCTCGGCGTCGCTCTGGAACTGCGTGCCGCGGCTCGGCACGACCTTTGGCAGCGTGGCGAGAATGTCTTTCCAAACGGCCTGGTCGCCCCAGTAGGGCTGGCCCTGCGCGACATAGGGATCGTCGAGCGCCGAGATCAGCGAGGGCACCAGGCCGAAATCCTTCAGCATGGTGATCTGGCCTTCATTCGTCTCCAGCGTGTATTTGAGATACGCGTAGGCGGCTTCCTTGTTCTTCGAGGCCGAGGTGATGGCCAAGGAGGAGCCGCCGAGATTGGCGGCGCGCGGGCCGTCGGCGGTCAGGCTCGGCATCAGATAGACGCCCCACTTGCCGTTTTCCTTCGGCGATTCGGTGCGGATCGTGCCTTCATACCAGCCGCCATAGACCTGGGTGGCGACGGTGCCGGCGGTGTTGTTGGTGATCTTGGTCGACCAGTCGGCCGAGGAGACGATGCCGGCGTCCTTCATCTCCTTCACCTTGGTCATGGCGTCGACGCATTTCGGCTGGTTGACCGTGATCGACTGGCCGTCCTCGGCGAAATAGGCGCAGCCCTGCTCGTTGGAGATCATGCGGAAGAATTCGGTGTCGCCGTTGAAATCCGCGTTGGTCATGGTGACGCCGGGATTGGCGGCCTGGATCTTCTTGCCGGCGGCGATGAAATCGTCCCAGGTCTTGATCGATGCCGGGTCGACACCGGCCTTCTCGTAGAAGTCGCGGCGGTAGAAGACGGCTACCGGGCCGGAATCCCAGGGCATGGCATAGGCCTTGTCGCCGACCTCGAGCTCGGTGCGCTTGAAGTCGGGGAATTTCTTCTGGTCTTCCGCCGTGTAGCCCAGCGTGTGCAGGTCGACGAAGCAGTCGGGGAACTGGCTCCAGTAGTTCTCGGCCTCGCCGTTCTCGATCGAGACGATGTCGGGCAGGCCGACGCCGCCGGCGGCGCAGCCGGCGATCGACTTGTCATAGGTTGGCTGGTTGCCGAGGTCCTGAACGGTGACCTTGATATCGGGGTATTTCTTGTTGAAGCCTTCGACCGTCGATTTCAGCGACGAAGCGGCGATGTTCCAGCTCCAGATCGTGAGTTCGCCGGATTGCGCCAAAGCGGGGCTGCAGCCGAGGCCGAGCGCCAACGTGGCGCAGGTCAGTGTGGTGCGCATTGAAATCCTCCCATTTCGTTTGCTCTCTCACCGTGAGCATGGCTAGATTATGCGGCGCGGAAGGCTTGTCCCCGACAAAGGGAATAAGAAGTTGGCGGAAAGTAAGATGTCCGAGCGACCGTTCTACCAGCCGGGCGCCAGCAGCGTCGAAGGCCTGCCTCTGGCTCTCCAGATGTTCCACAATCACCCGCTGGTGATGCTGAAGCCGCACTGGCATGCCCAGGTCGAGGTCAATTTCATCGTACGCGGCAGCGTACATTATCGCATGGCCGAGCATGAAATCGCGCTATCAGCCGGAGAGATGTGCCTGTTCTGGGGCGGGCTGCCGCACCAGATGGACGATCTGAGCGGCGACGCCATCTATGCCGGCGCGCATCTGCCGCTGGTGCATTTCTTCCGGCTGCATTTGCCGGCCGATGTCCGCCACCGGCTGATGACCGGCGCGACGCTGGTGACGAATGCGACCGACCAATCCGACGACGACAATTTCAAACGCTGGAACGACTATGCGCGCTCCGGCGATCCGGCCAAGGCCGAACACGCCGTGAACGAGCTGCTCTTGCGGCTCGAGCGGGTGCGGTTCGACCCGTACCGGCTGGTGCCGGGAACCGCCTCCGGACACGGGGCTGGCAGCGCCTTCGACCAGCAATCCTCGCGCAATGTCGGGCGCATGTGCGATTTCATCGCCGAGAATTTCCTCTACGACATCGACTGCGTGAACATCGCTTCAGCCGCCGACATCCATCCCAAATACGCCATGAGCCTGTTCAAGAAATCGACCGGCATGACGCTCAACGAATATGTGAACCTGTTGCGGCTGAGCTATGCGCAGGCGCTGCTGATGCATGAGGGCGCCAATGTGCTGAAGGTCGCGATGGATTCGGGCTTCGGCTCGCTCAGCGCCTTCAACAAGTCCTTTCGCAAGCTCGCCGGCATGTCGCCCTCCGATTTCCGCAGGGCGGGAGCCGCGCGGTAAAATGGCCAACAGTCGTCGCCGGCAGGAGTCTCCCTGCCGACGCGCCCGCTGCGCACCTCTCTCCTGGAATTGCTCGGGTTCCTCGGCGCAGGCAGGTGGCAATGCCTTGGAGATCGGCCGAAACGCCCACCCGTCGTCATTCTAGGGCGGAGCGGGAAGCGAAGCGTACCGCGTAGACCCTAGAATCCATGCCGTGACTTCTGCTGGGGAGCGCAACGGCGCAGAATATTCTGTAACCGCTGCAACGCCTTAACGTCACGGCATGGCAACTGTGTTCATGCGAATGCGGTTTTGTCGCGGATGATGGCGTTGAGGACGACCAGGAGCTTCCTTGCTACGGCGATGATAGC
>NZ_JBEPLM010000031.1:0-43157 GCF_040545255.1 Mesorhizobium shonense | reverse complement strand
GCTCCGGCGCCCGCCCGGCTGATCGAAGGCGGTCTGCCGACCGAGGCGACGGTCGCCCAGGTTCTGGTCTCCAAATATGCCGATCACCTGCCGCTCTATCGTCAGGCGCAGATCTACGCGCGGCAGGGTATCAACCTCGACCGTTCCACGCTCGCCGACTGTGTCGGCCGCGCGGCCTGGCATCTGCGTCCAGTCCACGAGCGGCTGCTGGAGAAGCTGAAAGCCTCGCCGATGCTTTGCATCGGCAATGCCATTGTCGACATCATCGCCCAGTGCGACGAGGCCTTTCTCGAGACCAACGGCATCATCAAGGGCGCGATGAACCTCATCGACACCCGGCGCGCCGAGCTGCTCTACAGCCGCATGGGGCCGGCGATCGAGGCTTCCGGCGGCAGCGCCGGCAACACGGCGGCGGGCGTGGCGAGCTTCGGCGGCAGCGCCGCCTTCTTCGGCAAGGTGTCGAACGATGCGCTTGGCGAAATCTACACCCACGATATCCACGCCCAGGGCGTGGCCTTCGACACCAGGCCGCTCAAGGGCGAGCCGCCGACGGCGCGCTCGATGATCTTCGTCACGCCGGACGGCGAGCGCTCGATGAACACCTATCTCGGCGCCTGCGTCGAGCTCGGGCCGGAAGATGTCGAGGCCGACAAGGCGGCCGGAGCCAGGGTCACCTATTTCGAGGGGTATCTTTGGGATCCGCCGCGCGCCAAGGAAGCGATCCGGCAGACCGCGAAGCTGGCGCCGCCGGCCGCGAAGTGTCTATGACGCTGTCGGATCCCTTCTGCGTCGACCGCTACCGCGACGAGTTCCTCGAGCTGATGCGCTCAGGCACCGTCGACATCGTTTTCGCCAACAGACATGAGATCAAGTCGCTCTACCAGACCGCTTCCTTCGAGGAGGCGCTCGCCGCCATCCGCAAGGACTGCAAAATAGCCGCTGTCACCCGATCCGAAAAAGGCTCGGTGATCGTGCGCGGCGACGAGACCGTCATCATCGAGGCGACGGCAATCAAGGAGCTGGTCGACACCACCGGCGCCGGCGACCTCTACGCCGCCGGCTTCCTCTACGGCTACACGACCGGACGCAGCCTCAAGGAATGCGGCGATCTCGGCTCGCTGGCGGCCGGGCTGATGATCCAGCAGATCGGCCCGCGTCCGCGCCAGAATCTGCGCCGCGAGGCCGAACAGGCAGGGCTGCTGTAGGGGCTTGCCAAGGACTAGTTTCTTTCCTCCTAGTGAAAGCTGTTTAGCAAAGCGCGGGCAAATCGAAATGTCGCATGTGCATCCCGTTGAGGGCGGTTTTCCCCTTGGCGTTCTAGTCTCGTTACCGGAACACGGAAACGGGTTGGCGCCACTTACCGGTTTCAGGTGATCCTGATATCAGTCGGCGCGCGGACGCCCACATTCGCGTACTTCAGCAAGAGACTAGCCTCGCAGTTCTGCTGGCGCGCCACCCCGCCCTCGCGGCCCAATCGATCCGACCAAAGGCCTGGGCTCACAGCCCTTGCGCAGCCGGGCCGAACTGCCGTCTGGCCCAGTTCTGCACAGCGCGCCATTTGTCGATTTGGCCCGGCAGAGGTCAAGGAAAGGAAGGATCGTGTCGACGCCCTGAACGCGACCTGCTGGGCGCTTCGCTGGCCATTACCGTCACCGGGGCCAATGCCGACCTCGCGGTTATCGCCATCGTTCGTCGCGCGGGTTTTCGGTGATCACGAACACCATTTTTACTTTCGGTCATGCGCACTGGGCGCCGGCTAGTAACGCACGTGGCTGAATTCGGTGGGGTGCCCACAATGTCGGTAGAGCAATAAGATATATCCATCAGCTGCGTACCCTAATCTGCATCTCGTCGACATCCAAGTGCCGGTGCGACGCGCTTTGTCACTTGGAGGGCATTTCCGATGGACGGCCCAGCTATGAGCGCGTCACAATCATTCGACGGTGACTGATTTTGCGAGGTTGCGCGGCTGGTCGACATCTGTGCCCATGAAGACCGCTGTGTGATAGGCAAGAAGCTGTATGGGCAGCGAAAAGATCATCGGCGCGATAATCTCGTCGACAGCTGGCAGCACGATCGTGTGCATGGTGTCGAGCTTGGATGCAGTTGCTCCTTTTTCATCGGTGACGAGGATAACCCGCCCTCCACGGGCGGCGACTTCCTCCATATTGGAGACGGTCTTGTTGAAAAAGCGATCAAATGGCGCGATGACGATCACCGGCATGTCCTTGTCTATCAATGCGATCGGACCGTGCTTCAATTCACCCGCCGCATAGCCCTCGGCGTGGATGTAGGAAATCTCCTTGAGCTTCAGGGCACCTTCCATCGCCAGTGGGAAACTGGTGCCACGGCCAAGATATAGGGCGTCACGATACTTGGATAATTCGCGCGCCAGAAGCTCTATCTGAGGTTGGATGCTATTCAGGACCTGGCCCATAATGCGCGGCATTTCGGCAAGGCTCCGGACCAGCGCCTGCACCTCATTTTCGGTTACCGTTCCGCGGGTCCGGGCGGCGCTGATGGCAAGTGCGGCAAGAACGGCAAGCTGGCAGGTGAAGGCCTTGGTGGAGGCGACGCCGATCTCCGGGCCGGCAAGGATCGGGAAGACCGCGTCGGCCTCCCGAGCGATACTCGATTCGGCGGCATTGACGATCGCGCCAATTTTCAGTCCAAGCTTCTTGCAGTATCTCAGCGAGGCCAGCGTATCGGCGGTTTCGCCAGATTGCGAAATGAAAAGAGCAGCAGACTGGGGCGACAACGGGATCTCGCGGTAGCGAAATTCGGACGCAACGTCGATTTCGACTGGCAGGCGAGCATAGTGCTCGAACCAGTATTTTCCGATCAGTCCGGCGAGGTAGGCGGTGCCGCAGGCAGAGATCGCCAGGCTCGGAATGCTGGCAAAATCGAAGCTAGGAATCGGATCGGCGGGGTTCTCGATTAAACTGATATAATTGGCGAGCACATAGGCGATGGCTTCGGGCTGCTCATAGATTTCCTTCTCCATGAAGTGG
The DNA here is from genome assembly GCF_040545255.1 of Mesorhizobium shonense. NCBI lineage: Bacteria > Pseudomonadati > Pseudomonadota > Alphaproteobacteria > Hyphomicrobiales > Phyllobacteriaceae > Mesorhizobium > Mesorhizobium shonense. The sequence continues at coordinate 40,146 of NZ_JBEPLM010000031.1, read as the reverse complement.
CGATGTTTGCCCTTGTTGGCCAGATAAGCTGTAGCCATGGAGGTATGACGCGGACGCTCTACGGGGTAGCCGTCGAAATCGAAGATATCGGCACCCCCCTTGCCGATTACGGCCCAGTCACCGTCGATGAGATAGGTGACTTCATTTGTGAAGGGGGCAAGCGCGATCGCGTCGGATGCCAGAAACATCTCGCCGTCGCCGTGGCCGATCGCCAGCGGTGGTCCATTGCGCGCCGCCATGATGCTCGACGGATCATCCTCGAACAGGATCGCGAGCGCATAGGCGCCCTTGACGCGTTTCAGCATGGCATGCATTGCCTCACCCCGCCCCATCCCCTCCTGGCGGTGTCGCGCCAAGAGATGCGCGATGACCTCGGTGTCGGTGTCGGTCTGGAACTCGGCTCCCGCCGCCGCCAATTCCTCTTTCAACTCGGCGAAATTCTCGATGATACCGTTATGGACGACGGCCACACCGTCGGTAAAGTGCGGATGCGCATTGCCTTCCGTCGGCGCTCCGTGGGTTGCCCAGCGCGTGTGGGCGATGCCGATGGAGCCGTTCAGCGGCTCTGCCTTAAGTCTCGTCTCGAGATTGACGAGCTTGCCCTCAGCGCGCCTGCGCTGCAGGGCGCCCCCGGTGATCGTCGCAACGCCGGCGGAATCATAGCCGCGATATTCCAGACGCTTCAAGGCGTCGACCAACCGCTCCGACACGGGCTGTTGCCCTACGATACCAACAATCCCGCACATGCCGTCGCCGACTTCTTTCCGGCAGCCTCAGTCGACGCACCAATCACGACAAGGATACCCAACGCGCTGCAATTCAGGATCCCCTAATACGATTTTATTAGGACGGTAAAATTGATTGTTGGAATAGCAATCATCCACACGATAAATGGACCAAAGATGCGCGACGGCATTCCAACAGAGCCTTCGCCTTGTGCCAATTGCCGCGGGTATGGGTTGCGTCACTTTGTTGCGCGAGGACCGTTTCGATCCAGGCTGGCCGAAGCGGTTGATCTGCGTTCTGGCTTCCGGCCAGGGGAATTCATCGGTGCCAGAGCACGCGAAGGTCTTGCCCTCGCTCGCGCTGTTCTTCGGCTTCGGTTAGAACTAGCCCAACTTTCTCAACTGGAGAGATGCGGCGGGGAAAAATCGAGCCCGATCAAGAGGGGCACGGCGGAGGTCTCCACTACATGGCGGGCTGTGGTTGGCGGGTGTGACCGGCAGCAGTGATACGCGGTGGGGGCTGGGGCGGCAGGGTGAGGCCGAGTTGGCGCAGCAGGATGCTCTGGTCGGCGTTGGGCTCGGTATGGCGGGGGAGGATCAGGGTTCGGCCATCGGTGGTGGGGAAGTGGACGTCGAGCATCTGGATGGCGGCGAGCTTGTCGAGCACTGCACGGGGAGTGGGGCCGCCGGCCAGGGGCCTGAGCCGGGCGCGGAGCGTGACGTGCAGACAGTAGGCCAAGAAGGCGATGAAGATGTGGGGCCTCGATGCGTTGCTCCAGCTGGTGGTGGATCGGGCGCAGTTGCAGGTCGTCCTTCAGATTTTTGAAGGCGGCCTCGACTTCGACGAGTTGAATGTAGAACTGCCACAGCTGTGCAGGATCATGCCCGGCCAGATTGGTGCGGAGCAGGTAGCGGCCCTCGCGCCGACGCGTCTGGCGCAGCTTGTTGCGATCGAGGCGATAGGTGAAGGTCGGTGCGTTGCGGGCCACCGCGATGGTGACGAGCCGCCAGGCTGAGGGGGCCTTGGCGCGGGCGGCGCCAAGCTTCATCAGCAGGTCCTCACGCTTGAGGCGCATTGTGGAGAGCTGCTTGAGCCGGGCCCACAGCCACTTCAGCTGCCGGCGGCGCATCGCCCGCTCCTTGTCGATGCGGGCATTGCTCTGGGCCAGCACGTAGAGCTCGTCATCCCGGGTCAGCAGCTTGACGTCGACGCCCGGCCGCACGCCCTGCCAGGGCAGGTCGAGCAGCGCCGTCTCCAGCTGGGTGAGCCGTCCTTTGGGCGTTCCCACCAGGTAGGAGACGGGCGGATCGGCCTGGCGCATCTGGGCCAGCGTGTCTTCGGTGGGAATGCCGCGATCCATCACCCAGATGCGGTGCGCCTTGCCTTATTGCGCTTCGATCCGAGCGAGGAAGTCGCGCAGCGTCGTCTTGTCGGCGGTGTTGCCCGGCAGGACCTCGTAGGCCAGCGGAAATCCCTCCGGCGTGACGACCAGCGCAATGACCACCTGGACGCAGTCGCTGCGCTTGTCGCGCGAGCAGCCGTGGCGGCGCTTGTCGCTCTCGTTCTCGGGCGGATGTGGCCGCGCAGGACGCGGTTTATTTCCGCAACCTGATCACCGATTTTATAATACCGTATTCGCCGCATCAGCTCTTGCAGAGACAGAAGGCTGCGCTTTAGCCGAGATTTCTCGGCGCGCATCCCCACCTTGAAGTTGCCTTTTCGGTTACGCGTGCAGTACAGCGTCAGGCCCAGAAAGTAGATCGTTTCCGGGCGGTTCCTGCCGCGCTTGCCCGCGTTTCGCTGCGCGAACCGACCAAACTCGACCAACTTGGTCTTGGACGGCTCGAGAGCAAGGCCGAACTTGCCCAACCGGTGACGAAGAGCATCTGCGAAGCGGAGCGCATCCTCACGATATTGGAAGCAGATCACAAGTCGTCGATATAGCGCACCAGCCGGGCTTCGCCCCGCAACCGGACCTTCACCACGCGCTCGAACCAAAGGTCGAGCACATAGTGCAGGTACAGGTTGCTCAGCAGCACGCTGATCGATCCGCCTTGTGGAGTTCCCTCATCGCTTGGATGGACCGCTCCATCTTCCAGAATACCCGCTTTCAACCAACGCCGGATCAGGCAGATCAGAGCGCGGATCACCGACTCGATGTTCAACAAACCGGAGCACCCATTCATGGTCGAGACTCCCGAAGAAGTTCTTCAAATCCGCCTCTAGTACCCAACTGATCTTGCCACCTGCGATAACCTCGTTGAGGGTCGCCAGAGCATGATGGGCACTCAACCCAGGCCGCCCGCCGAACGAACAGGGCAAGAAGTCCTGCTCATAGATGGCCGACAGCACCTCAGCCGTGGTGCGTTGGAGTGCCCGGTAAGAGACAGTCGGAACGCCAAGAGGGCGCTTTTCCGTCTTGCCGGGCTTGGGGATGTAGACCCGCCGAATGTTCGGCGCCCGATACCCCTGGCGGTGTGGACTGAAGCATTGGCCCAATCCATCCGTCGAAGTCTTTCCTCGCCGCCTCCACCGTCTGTCCATCCACCCCGGCGGCCGAGCGCTTCGGTATCTGTAAAAGATTCCTCTGCACTCGTTCGCGCGTGATGTGATGGGCCAGCGAGGTAAAGCGGAGCTTTGGCTCACTTCGAGCTTTCACTGCTATTTGTTCAAGTTTCGTTTCCATGGTCAGCTGATCTTCTCTTTGAATAGAAGGCTGTGACTCCCGTTGAATGGAGCCCATGTCGCCCTGGAACAATTCAACTGCCGCTGACCGCTTCCCCTTGTAGCCGGCTCTCCCGACCTCTGAGTACTATCAGTGAGTCTGACTTCCACCCGACCATCAGCCCTTCTCACCTGAACGGCTTGGCAGGTTCTAAGCTTGCGCTTGAGCCGGATGGATCTCCCTTGTTCGCGTCAATGCCTTCGGTTGCATGCTTGCGGTACGAACCCCGGGAGCACCTCAGGCCGCTTGCGATAACGCCGCCTTTGATTCCGCCTTCCCCTTTGAGAGACAGGGTCGGCTACTCCGATCACGTTCGATTTCGGGGCTATATTCCCGTTCACTTCATTCCGGCCTACAACCTCCCTGCCTACGCTTCGCAGCGGCCGTTGCCGGACGCCACGCAAGACTCGGTTCGCAGCTGTTCGCTAGGCTTTACCGCGGCCGTCATCGCAGACGGCAGACTTCAACGCGCTTGCAAGGCGCAACGCTCATCAAACCGGACGTGCGGATTTCCCGCATCCGGCTTTCCGACTGGCTTCATCGCGAGGCACACGGCGATGGCCCAATGTGCACGCGTCGCAGACGCAAGACGCCAAGTTCGCCGAAGACTTGATCGTCGGAGAACCTCTGCGTGCCGCGTCCTTGCACCTTGTGCCGTTTGCATAGGAATGCGCGTACCCGGTCGTGGACGTGGTTGTCGACCGCCCGATAGGCAGGCAGACGCGTTCCGTAGCCAAAGTAGGCAGACCAGCCGCGCAGAAGCCTGTTCAGCTGAGTCCGCACTTCGGGCCATGGCTCTTTGTTGCCGGTAACCAGGAGGTCACCAACCTTCGTCTTGATCCGCTGCACGCTCTTCTTGGACGGGCTCGCGCCCAAGTACCAATGGCCGTCTTTGCGGAAGCGGTGCGGGCCGAACCGGTAGCCAAGGAATTCAAAGTGCTCCGTGCGGGCATCCTTCACCGAGGTCTTCGCCTCGTTGAAGGTGAGCCCGAGTTTCGTCATCACCATACGTGCCCACGCCAGCGCCTCGGCCGCATGACCGCGGCTGAGGATGACGAAGTCATCGGCATAGGAGATGACGTGTGCACGGAACGCCTCGCCGCGTCCGGTGAGCCGCCAATGCTTCAGGAAACGGTTCATGTAGATGACCGAGAGCAGCGGGCTTGCGACCCCGCCCTGCGGCGTGCCGCACGTGCTGCTCTTGCCACCGCTCATGTGCCGTTTCCCGTCACCGTCCCGCTCTTCGATCGGCGCTTTCAGCCGCAGCTTGATCAGCCGCAGCACGTGCCGGTCGACAATGCGTCGGGCCACCGATTTGAGGAGGTCCGAATGCGGGATCGTGTCGAAGTATTTCGACAGATCGGCGTCTACAACGTCGGTATAGCCCCGGCAGACAAGCCGGTGCACTTCCTTGATTGCGTCGGTCCCACTGCGTCTGGGCCGATAGCCATAGGCGCTATCCTCGAAGTTCGCCTCGAAGATCGGTTCCAGCACCAGCTTGGCGGCGGTCTGGGCCACCCGATCCCGGATAGTCGGGATGCCGAGCGGACGCTCTCCGCCCCCCGGCTTTGGCAGCATTACCCGTCGCACCGGCTGTGGCCGGTAAGTCTTCGAGACGAGTTCCTCGCGCAGGCCCGCCAGCCACTTCTCCACACCTTCCGCCTCGATCTGCGCGAAGGTCATCTCGTCCACGCCCGGCGCACCCGCATTGGCGCGGGCCAGTGCATAGGCATGGCGCAAAATGTCTTCGCGGCAGATCTTGTCGTAAAGCGCGTAGAAGCGGAAAGCGGGCTCCGCCTTCGCCTTACAATACAGCTTCCTCTGCAGGTTCCTGATCTTTTCGGGTGTTTCCAGGTTCATCGCCAATCACCCCATCCTCACCAGCTTCAAAAGCACACCAGAAGTCAGGGTCCTTCCCTCCACCGGCATTACCCGGCTTCACAAGTATTATGACCCTGTCCGACTCCCGCCGGCACCGCCGCCCTGACAGCTGCGTTGAGGCCGCTACCCTCATGCCGAACGGGTCTCCCCAGTTGCCCGCATCACCCTTCCAACGTGCCGTGCCCAATACCCCGGCGGATCAAACGGGTGCCCATGTCGATTGCTTCCCCGTTCACGCGGCCTTCCCCGAATCTCAGCCAGGTCGGCATCCGCAATTTCACTTTCGAGGCCTGCTCAGGCTTTACTCACATTACGGCCCACTGGATTGCTCAACCGCCCAAGGCGGCCTTTGTCACGAGGCTTCGACCCGGCCAGTTACCCGACCAAATCGCTCGTCAGCTACCAGACCTATCGACTACTATCTGGGTGGAACCTTCCTCCACTGGTGATACGCGCCATCTGGGCGCACTGAGAAAGTTGGGCTAGACTAACTTTTCGGCGCCTACGACGCTGACCTAGTAGGACGATCTGAGCGACCGCGAGCATGAGGTGCTCGAAGCTGTTTCTGTTTCCTATCGATCGGCCGTAGCGCCTACACTCGCTCCAGTGCGATGGCGATGCCCTGGCCGACGCCGATGCACATCGTAGCAAGCGCGTAGCGGCCGCCGCGTTCGCGCAGCTCCAACGCCGCCGTGCCGGTGATGCGCGCGCCGGACATGCCGAGCGGGTGGCCAAGCGCGATCGCTCCGCCGTTCGGATTGACGTGCGCGGCGTCCTCGGCGATGCCGAGCTGGCGCAGCACGGCAATGCCTTGCGAGGCAAATGCTTCGTTCAATTCGACGACATCGAACTGGCTCGGTGTCAGCCCGAGGCGGGCGCAAAGCTTTTTCGTGACGGGCGCCGGGCCGATGCCCATGATGCGCGGGGCGACGCCGGCGACGGCACCGCCGAGGATGCGGGCGATCGGCGTCAGGCCATGCTTCTTCGCCGCTGCTTCCGAGGCGACGATGAGGGCGGCGGCGCCGTCATTGACGCCGGAAGCGTTGCCGGCGGTCACCGTACCGCCTTGGCGGAAGGGCGTCGGCAGTTTGGCCAGCGCTTCAATCGTCGTGCCGGCACGTGGATGCTCGTCCTTCGCGACGACGATCGGATCGCCCTTCCTCTGCGGGATTGTCACCGGCGTGATCTCCTTCGCCAGCCGGCCATTGGCTTGCGCGGCGACCGCCTTGTCCTGGCTGCGCACGGCGAAGGCGTCCTGGTCGGCGCGGGAGATGGAAAAATCCTCGGCGACGTTCTCGCCGGTTTCCGGCATGGAATCGACGCCGTATTGCTTCTTCATCAGCGGGTTGATGAAGCGCCAGCCTATGGTGGTGTCGTATATCTCGGCATTGCGCGAAAAGGCGGTTTCGGCCTTCGGCATGACGAGGGGCGCGCGGCTCATCGATTCCACGCCGCCGGCAATCATCAACTCCGCTTCGCCGGCCTTGATGGCGCGCGCGGAGATGGTGACGGCATCCATGCCCGAACCACACAGACGATTGACGGTCGAGCCCGAAATGTCCTGAGGGAGGCCGGCAAGCAGCAGCGCCATGCGCGCGACGTTGCGGTTGTCCTCGCCGGCCTGGTTGGCGCAGCCATAGACGACGTCGTCGACCGCAGTCCAGTCGACGCCGGCGTTGCGCTCGACCAGCGCCTTCAGAGGAATGGCGCCGAGGTCGTCGGCGCGCACCGAGGACAGCGCGCCGCCGAAGCGGCCGATCGGCGTGCGGATGTAATCGCAGATGAAGGCCTCAGCCATTTATGCAGCTTTCCCTTTGGCGGTCCCTTGATGCGCGGCCTTGGTGCGGGCCTGCAGGTCGCGCAATGTCTTCAACTCGAGTTCCGTCGGCGCCGGCGTCTCGTCAAGGGCCTCGGCGAATTTTACGGCCCAGCCACAGGTTGCCTGCACCTCTTCGCGCGTGACGCCCGGATGCAGCGACACGACGGTGAATTCCTTGGTGACAGGGTCCGGCTTCCAGATGGCGAGGTCGGTGATCAAAAGCGTCGGACCGGCCGTGTTGATGCCAAGGCGCCTGCGGTGGTCGCCGCCCTCGCCGTGGCCAAAGGAGGTGAAGAAGTCGATCGCCTCTACCATGCCGCGCTTCGACTGCACCATGGTGATGTAGACCTCTCTCGACGAGATCGCGATCTCAGGCGCGCCGCCGCCACCGGGCAGCCGCGTCTTCGGGTGCGCATAGTCGCCAATGACGGTGGTGTTGATGTTGCCGTACTTGTCCAACTGGGCCGCACCCAGGAAGCCGATCGAGATGCGGCCGCCCTGCAGCCAGTAGCGGAACATCTCCGGCACCGCGACCGTAGTCACCGCGGTCTCGCACAATTCGCCGTCGCCGATCGACAGCGGCAGAACGTCGGGCGCGGTGCCGATGGTGCCGCTTTCGTAGATCAGCGTGATGTCGGGCGCATGGGTCAGCCGCGCGACGTTGCAGGCGGCCGATGGCGCGCCGATGCCGACGAAGCAGACATCGTCGTTCTTCAACGCTCGGCTGGCGGCGATCGTCATCATCTCGTTGGGGGTGAAGCCCAGGCTTGGCGTGTCGCTCATGCGGCCTTCCTCAGATGCTCGACGCGGGCGGCAAAATCGTCCGCCGTGCTTTCGATGACGTTCTGCTGCATCCAGGCCCGGAACCTGTCGCGGTCGGCGGCGATCTTGTCCCATTCGAGATAGGCGGCGTTGTCGCGTTCGTAGTAGCCATGCGTATAGGAAGGGTGGGAGCCGCCGGGAACGACCGAGATCGCCGCGATCGTCCAGCTCGGCAGCACGGTGAGATTGGGATGGAGGTCGTCGAAATTGTCGACCACTTCCTCGACCGTAACAACCGCGCGCTTTGCGGCCAGCAGGGCCTCTTTCTGGATGCCGATGATGCCCTCGACCAGCACATTGCCCTTCCGGTCGGCCTTCTGCGCGTGGATGAAGGTGACGTCGGGCCGGATCGCCGGAACGGCGGCAAGCTCCTCGCCGGTAAATGGACAGGTGACGGATTTGATGTTCGGATTGACCGCGGCGAGACCGGCGCCGCGATAGCCGCGAAACACCGCGCAAGGCAGGCCGGCGGCGCCCGCCTCATAGGCGTTGGCCATGCCGGCGTGGCTGTGCTCCTCGACCTCGATCGCACGCGGAAAGCCGTTCTCGACGGCGTCGCGGACGCGCCTGAGCAGGCCGACGCCCGGATTGCCGAGGTAGGAGAAGACGATCTTCCTCGCCATGCCCATGCCGATCATCTGATCGTAGATCAGGTCGGGCGTCATGCGGATCAGCGTCAGGTCGCGAAAGCCCTGGCGGATCGCCTCATGCGCGGCGGCCGTCGGGATCAGATGGGTGAAGCCTTCGAAAGCGACCATGTCGCCATCGTGCAAATTCTCCGCGACAGCTTCCTTCAGCGGGAGGAACTTGACCATCTCCAGGCTCCGTAACTGGAAAAGTTCGTATTGCGAACATATGTTTTATATGAGATACTTTTAGCTCCAAACTTTGCCTGGAGTCAACGCTGGCCTGGAAAGGTTCATGGAAGAGGAATCCATTTCACGCGACCATGTCGGCTCGCTGGAACGCGGCTTGACGGTGATGGAAATCCTCGCGCGCCATCCGGCCGGCATGACGCTGACCGAGATGGCCGAAGAGGCTGACCTCACCCGCGCTGGCGCCCGCCGCTTCCTGCTGACATTGGTCGCCACGGGCTATGCGACGCAGTCCGGCCGGCTGTTCTCGCTGTCGCCGCGTCTCTTGACCGTCGCGCGGACATGGCTCGGCGGCGCTTCGCTCTGGACCTTCGTCGCGCCGATCATGCGCGAGGTGGCGACCAAATTCGACGAAGCCTGCAACGCGGCGGTGCTGTCGGGCGAGGACGTCGTCTATGTCGCGCGCATCCCCGGACGGCGAATCCTGAGCGTCGCGCTTGATGTCGGGACCAGGCTGCCGGCCTATTGCACGTCGATGGGACGCGTGCTGCTTTCCGGCCTGCCGGCGGACGATTTGAAGGCCTTCCTGACGCAAGCGACCATCGAGCGGCGGACCCCGAAGACGGTCACCAGCCGCGCCGCGCTCGGCAAGGCCATCGACAAGGCGAGGGCGGAGGGCTTCGCCGTCGTCGATGAAGAACTGGAGCTCGGCCTGCGCTCGATCGCGGTGCCGATCGTCGATCGCGCCGGCCGCACCGTCGCAGCCATCAACGTCTCGACGCAATCGGCGCGTTTCTCGGTCCTAGCGATGGAACGCGACATCCTGCCTGTGCTGGGGCAGGCTAAGCAGCGCGTCGAGGAGTTCTTCTTCGTTTGATCCGGCACCGTCGCGACTTGCGAGGGCGATTGAGGAACTATCCTATTTCGGGCTGATGTCCGAAAAACCGCTCGCGAGCAGTGCGGAGCCGGTCAAGTCAGGCCCTTGGGCCACCAGACTACCATCTCAGGTTGCGGCAGCGGCATCCCTCTGCCACGGTAAATTGTTACCTCGCGAAAATGTCAGGCAAACTTGCCCAATAATCTGACCAAGCGTTAGTATGTTGCGCTCAGGCTGCCCGCTGAGGACTTGCTCGTGTGCCGGAGGCTCCCCGCGCACTGTCGAACTCTTCCTAACGGGCAATCGCAACAGGTCCATCAACAACGCTATCATGGCGAAGTTTGTGGCCCGCATAGCGCATGTACTCCTTCAATGTGTTTGGACTGGGGACATCGCGAACAGGTGTGCGAAGACATCGCGAACAGTTTCCCATGCTAGTGGTGGAACTCGTTGAGGTCGATGGTTTGGATTTTCTGGTGTCGGAAGAAGACGTCGAAGACGCCGTCGATTTCGGTAGGCCTGAAGGCGACGACCTTGCCGGCGAAGGCGTTGCAGATCTTGAAGGCACGCCCGAACAGCGAGGTCGCGCCCTTCTGCTGGATTTTGCGCAGGAGGTCGCCGGCGGCGTACTCGAAGGGCGGCACGGTCTCGCAGAAGTCGCGGCTGGAAGGTCGGTAGCGGTCGAGCGGCACGGCGCCGGCAAGGCCGTCGTGCGGGCGCCTGGTGTTGTACAACTCGACGACTTAACACCCACGGGACTGGGATTGAACGCGAGCTTTGCTATCCGTGGCATCCGTGGGCCGGGCTGCAGGTCCATACCCATGAAGTGATCAAGAAGGGTGATGTGACGATTTTCCGCTGCAGCCTTTCCGGCCAAGCGTCGGACCGGTGGCTGGAGGTTCCGGCGTGGATGTTCGACCGATCGGCTGGCGTGAGCTGGCGCATCACGGCTGCCGCGCAGGTCGATCTTGCCGTGCTTGTCGCCTTGGCTGAGCTTCTCCGTGACACAGGCGTGCCGTCGCAATCTCAGAAGATCGGCGCAGCATCGGACTCTCACGACTCGAATCGGGGAGAGGTCCATGCCGCGCAAGCCCACGACTTACCAGTTCGATCTGTTCTCCAGGTTGAACGACACCGACATGATGATGGAGGCGCCGCGATGGCAGGCGCTGCCTGTCGAGACGCGTCGGTCAGTGACGAAGCTGATGGTGCGTCTGATCCTCGACCACGTCGGCGGCGATCGCGCCGGGCGACAGGAGGGCGCGGATCATGATGCATGAGAAGATCAGGCCGCACCATCTTCAGCGCAAGGCGATACTGTACGTGCGGCAGTCGTCGGTCCATCAGGTCCTGCACAACCGCGAGAGCAGCACGCTCCAATATGCGATGCGCGATCGCCTGACGGCGCTTGGGTGGTCTCGCGTCGAGACGGTCGATGATGATCTCGGCCGGTCCGCCGCCGGCGGCGTCGCACGCGCCGGTTTCGACCGAATGGTCGCGGAAGTCTGTCTCGGCAAGGTCGGCGCGGTCGCGGCGCGGGAAGTGTCGCGGTTTGCCCGCAACAGCCGCGACTGGCAGCAGCTCATCGAGATGTGCCGCGTCGTCGACACCGTGCCAGGAGACGGTCTATGCGCCGCGCCAAGGCAACGACCGGCTGCTGCTGGGGTTAAAGGGAAGCCTCAACGAGTACGAACTCGATCTTTTGCGCCAGCGGTCGCTCTCGGCCCGCTACGAGAAGGCACGCCGTGGCGAACTCGTGGTCGCGGCACCTGTCGGCTTCGTAAAGGTCGGGGATCGGCTCGAGAAGGATTCCGACCGCCGCGTGCAAGAGGCGATCATCCTTGTGTTCGACAAGGTCGCCGCGCTCGGCAGCGCCCGTCAGGCCTTGATGTGGTTCCTCGAGCATGGCCTGGATTTGCCCACCAGGCGCAACAACGGCGATGTCGTCTAGCGCAGACCCAGCTATGGCACGATCCACCGGATGATCGAGAACCCGATCTACGGCGGCGCCTATGCCTATGGTAGGACTCGTGCCGCGCCGGGATTTGGATCGACGGCTCCTCGGTCGGGCGTTCGTCGCCAGGCCCGGGAGGAATGGCTGGCTCTGATCCCGGGCAGCCATGAAGGTTACGTCAGTTGGGAACGAGCGGAGGCAATCCGCACAATGGTGAGCGACAACGTGCCAACGGGCCGGCATCACGGAGCACCGAAGCATGGCGATGCATTGCTCGCCGGGCTTGTCCGGTGCCGCCGCTGCGGCCGCAAGCTCACGGTGCGATACACCGGTATCAAGCACAACATCCCGCGCTATTCCTGCTGGCGGGGCCTGCTCGACAATGGCGAACCGCGCTGCATCGCCTTCGGCGGACTTCGCGTCGATGACGCTATTGAAGAGGCCCTTCTGCAGGTGGTCCGAGCCCGGCGCGGTCGCGGCTGCCGCCGAGGCCGAAGCGCAGGCTGCCAATCGCCGCGACCAGGTTCGGGACGCTCTCGGTCGCGATCTGGAGGCTGCACGCTACGTCGCCGACCGGGCTTTCCGGCAATATGACGCGGCCGACCCCGAGAACCGGCTGGTCGCCGCGGAACTGGAGACGCGGTGGAACCGTGCCCTCGCATATGTCGGCGAGATCGAGGGCAAGATCGCCACACACATGATACCGCAAGGGCGAAGCCGTCACCTGTGTTGACGATGGACCTTGGCGCTCTGGCCGCGAACCTCCACATCGTCTTGGCGGCACCGACGACAGATGCGCGGCTCAAGAAGCGCATCGCGCGTACCGTCATTCAGGAGGTGATCGCCGATATTGATGATGAAGCCTCCGAGATCGTCCTGCTGATCCACTGGATCGGCGGGGTTCACACCGAACTGCGCTTGCCGAAGCGGCGCCGCGGACAACGCAACAGCACCTCCGCCGACATCATCGCCGCCATGCGGCAACTGGTACTAATCGCCAGCGACGATCTGATTGCCGGCATTCTCAACCGCAACGGCCTGGTGACCGGGCATGGCAATCGCTGGACGCGCGAACGGGTCACGGCGCACCGGTCGCATCACAAGATTCCGGTCTTCCGACCGGCGCCGGAGGGCAACGAACCGTGGCTCAACCTGAACAAGGCCGCACGCCTTCTCGGCGTTGCACCGAAGACCCTCAGGCTCGCCGCCGAGACAGGCGAGATCGAAGGCGTTCATCCCCTGCCGGATGGTCCGTGGATCTTCAGCCGGTCAGAACTCGGAAAGCCGCATGCCCTGCAGATCGTTCATCGCGCGCGACAGAATCCCAAATACCCGCAGGATCGCATCCCGATCAGCAAAGCCTATTCCCTTCAACAACATAGACAGATGGGTGTTATGAAACAGGATTGTAGAGATGGCGCCAGCTGTCGAAGGCACTCTGGGCGTGCTGGAGGTTTTCGAAGGGCGGTCCCTGCAGCGCCTCGGCCTTGAGCGAGCGATGGAAGCGCTCCTCCTTGCCCAGCGTCTGGGGATGGTAGGGCCTGGCATGGCTGATGGGCCACGTCCATCTCGATCAGCCAGACGCCGAGCACGGTGAAGTTGTTGCGGCCACCGTCGCCCCAGGGCGGGCCGTTGTCGATGGCGATGCGCCACGGCAGGCCGTAGCGCCGAAACGCCGTGATCAGCCGTGCCTTGACGGTCTCGTTCGTCTGGTCGGGGCAGGCCTCCAGGGCCAGCGAGAAGCGCGAATGGTCGTCGAGCACAGTGAGCGGGTGCAACCGTCCCTGGCGCAGCGGCACATGGCCCTTGAAGTCCATCTGCCACAGATCGTTGGGGGCTTCGTGCTCGAAGCGGATGAAGGGCTGCGCGCCGCCGCCCAACGCACCCAGCTCGACCCCGTTGCGCCGCAAGATGCCGGTCACCGTCGAAGGGGCAATGGCGCCGATGCCGTCGCGCTCGAGCACGCCGGCGATCTTGCGCCCACCCCAGGCCGGACACTCCCGGCGCAGCGACACAACCGCCGCCTCCAGCACCGGCGGACTGCGCCGCGGGCTCGACTTCGGCCGCCGCGACCGCTCCGTCAGCCCGGCTACGCCTTCCGCGCGAAACCGCGCGATCAATTTGTGCCCGCAGGTTCGCCCGATCCCGAAGCGACGGCACAGCGCGCTCACATTGGCCCCTGGCGCCAGCGCCAACCTCACAAACTCTTCCTTCTGGCTCATCACGCTCCTGGCCTCGAATGGCACCCCGAACCTCCCCGCGCAAAGCGCACGAAACTGTTCGCGATGTCTTCGCACACCTGTTCGCGATGTCCCCAGTCCAAACACAATGCAGAAGGGGGTGGCCGGCTTCGCTTGAAACCCGGAACAAACGCGGCAATCGGCCACTTCGCCTTGCTCATTTCGATGACGGCGACGATCGTGTTATCCTATTGAAGAGCGGTAAGGGACCGGCTTGCCTCAAACGACTGCGACAATCGGGGGCCTCCTTCTGATCGTGGATCCAACGCGCCCAAAGGATGCCACACCTCGCCGCTCGCCTTATAGCATCTTCATCCCGGGACATCATCACGACTCTCTCTCTCTCTCTCTCTCTCTCTCTCTCTCTCTCTGCTGAGCAAGCTTGAGCGCTGTTTTAACAGCTCCCGAGCCGTCGCTTGTGCAATGGCCCTTCGCCAGTGTCTCCGGTCGGCGCGAGACCAACATCGGCAAGCCGCTCGCCAGATCCGCTCATGCAGGAGGGATTGGCCCCCCGTGTCGAGCTTAGCGGTTGCCGCGCAATCGAGTCCCCAACGCGGCGGCTCCGTGGCCAATGCGTGCCACAGGCAGCCACTCGAGGCGTCGAGATGCGTCTTGCCCTCGCTGTCTATTAGCCAACTGCTCGGTCCTGAGGTCACGAGAGTTGCCCTGGACGGTAGTGCGATGGATCGCTTGGCTTATCGGAAACTCCTACGAGTGATCCTTTTTGCAGGCCGGCACGTGACTCACAACCGCGATTGACGTGACCGTACATGCGAAGTATGTACCGGTAAACGGACTTTTGTCCCTAAAAACGGTTGCACGCACTCGCACCAACAGGTTAGCCACCAGATGCCTGACGTCACGACTTCTGATTTCAAATTCCTACCCTATTGGTGGGACGCTGCGGCCCCGACTGTAATTGAAGCGGGCAACCCCGATGCCGAATACGATGTCGTTGTTATCGGCAGTGGCTACACCGGAGTCAGCGCGGCGCTCCATCTAGCGCGCGCCGGGCGCAATGTCGCGATTTTCGATCGGCAGGATCCGGGCGCGGGCGCTTCACGCCGCAATGCGGGCTTCATCGGAAGGGTGCTTAAGAAGTCGTATTCCGATCTCTCGGATTCAAAGGGGAAAGGAGACGCCAAGGCCATCTATGCTGAACTTCACTCCGCCTACCGCTTTACGCTGGATCTCATTGAAAGCGAGGCCATCGCCTGCTTCGCTTCGCGCCCGGGCCGCTTCATCGGCGCGACGTCGAAGGGGCATTTTGATGCGCTCGCAGCGGATCTCGGCAGGATGCAAGCAGAGATGGGCTTCGACTATGCGATGGTGCCAGCCGGACGCCAACGGGAAGAATTGGGCACCGATCTTTACCTGGGCGGAGCGGTCATTCCGGACAGTGGCTGCCTTCATCCAGGTCTCTACCATAAGGGCTTGCTTGACCGTGCCATGGCGGCGGGGGTCAGCGTTTTCGGCCGCACTGAGGTAGAGGAGATCAGGGCGTCCAGCACTGGAAGCAGCGAAATCCGCACCACCAAAGGGGTGGTAAAGGCACGTGACGTGGTAGTGGGCACCAATGGCTACACCACAAACTTGGGGTGGTTCCGCCGCCGCGTTGTTCCGTTCCGTGCCTATATGGCTGCGACCGAGGTGATGCCGCGGTCGCAGCTGGAGAAGCTTATCCCCCTTGGACGGACAGTCGTCGATTCCAACACGAACATCGACTTCTTCCGTCCTGCACCGGATTCGAACCGGATCTTGTTCGGTGGCGCAACTGCGGCGCCGCTTGGCGGGCAAGATGAGATCGTAAGGCGCTTGAAAGCAATTCTCGATCGCGTGCTGCCTGACGCGCGTGACCTGAGGTTGAGCCATGCGTGGAGCGGCTATTGTGCTGGGACGTTTGACCTGATGCCGCATATGGGCAGTAAAGGGCGCGTCCATTACGGCCTGGGTTATAATTTCTCCGGCATCACTCTGGGAACTACCTTCGGCAGGAAAATCGCCGGGCGCATTCTCGGCGAGCGTGGCGTGAACAGCATGTTCGCGACCACCAAATTTCCCACGATGCCCTTCTATAGCGGAACGCCATGGTTTCTCGGCCTCGTCATGCGTTATTTTGATTGGCATGACCGCCAGATCGCGCGGCGTGGGACTTAATTGGGACTAACCGCGAGCTTCTTTCGACCTAGCGAGAAGACATTGGCGAATTCAGCGGCTGTCCGCTCGAGATTTTCCTGGAGAACCGGCACACGTTGTGATCCAATGCGTTCAGCGGGGCCTGTTATACCGAGCGCATATATCGGAGGCTGATCCGGTCCCAGAATGATCGGATAGACGATGGTGAAGAGACCCCCTAAGTGCTCGCCATTCTCCATAGTATAACCGTGCTTACGTGTCTTTCGATGCCCTAGCGCATGGGGCAGCAGAACGTGGCCGGGCAGAACATCGACGTCGACATTTGCGTCAGGCGGTTCCATCAAGATTGACTGTATTGTGGCCCCGCAAAGTCGTACGATAAAGCAAGTCTCTCCGGTCTCCTCGGCGAGGCCCTTCAGGAGTCGCTTGCTGGCGAGTTCTAACCAGGCAGTGTCTGACTGGAGGATTTGCGAAAGCCTGCGGCCAAGCTTGAACGTGCCACGTCGACCGCCCTTTTCAATCAAATCGCTGGCGGTCAGCGCGGAAAGAAGTCTGTTCACCGTGGTCCTAGGCAGCCCAAGCATCACCTCGAGTTCACGCGCATTGAGTCCATCGGGCGGACCGAGAACGGCTTCGATGATCGCAATATACCGCTCGAGCGGACCGGATTTCGCTTCACGGTTCCTAGTCGAGGTCACGGCAAAGATTCCCTCCCTTTGGCCTTGATATGCTTCCGCTAACGATTTGTGTTGCTTGGCCAAACTTATCGGCCTCGAAGTCTCTAACGTCGCGATAACTCTAAGCGATACGCGCATGCTCGTCATCGGTCAGCGAGGCCGGAAAGTGAATTCACGAAAGAGTGCGGTGACGGTCGAAGCCCCACTATGTCGGCGCAACAAAGGGGCCTTGTGCGCATTTTTCGACTAGTACTCGCGGCGAAGGCTACCATATGCGCTTCCCGCTCAACAGCTCTGTAGAATGTTATCATCGACGTTGTCGTTCAATCGGATTCGCATCAGCCAACAGCTGACTTAGGAATCATCGGCAGGTCGATCTCCGGGCAGCGCTTTCTACAGAACGCCGACCACGCGAGGAGCTGACGTGGACGAAATTGTCGCAGCACCATCGATACTCGGTTTGGTTCGTGGCAGATCGAAATGCCGTAAAAGCCTGCCAGCTGTCGCATACACCACCTCGGCGCTTGTAATGCCAGCAACGTCATGGGTCGCGCGGCAGAGAACATTCGCGGTTCAGCACGTCGAAATCGCTGTAACGACACGGATTGCTTCGGCCCTTTCCGCCGCGAGATAGTCATACCGAGCTGGTTCGGCTGACAGGGCAATTGGATGAAGGCCAGACGCCGTTCTGCTTGGACGAATAACGGACCATTTCTGCTTGTGTCTTCTGCAGGATGAGCGCTCTTCTTGCCACTGGCTGTTAACTCCGACCTTGCATCCTGTGCGGACGTCCGAGTGAACATCAGCAAAGCTTTCAGCCGTGCTTGACCTTGGACTCTCGTGAGATTGCCGTCGAATTTGAGTGACCATACCTCTATCAGCGACTTGCGGTCGTGAAAGTTCTGTAAACTTGTTTGAAGGATTTGTTATAACGGTCGATGATCCCGCAAAGTCGCGACACCCGGAGCGATCGGCGCATCGCAGTTGCTGGCCAGGCTCTCACGCTTCTCGCTTATAGCCTACGATTTTTTCTTCCCATTTGGAGTGAAGACCTTTGCAAACTCAGCAGCCGTCTGCCGCAGCTTCGTTACCCACAAGGAGAGCGGCTGGCTTGCCATTCTCTCAGCCGGCCCTGTCATTCCTAGGGCGTAAATTGGTGCCTGCCCTTCCATCAGAATGATAGGGCACGCGATTGTAAATAAACCTCTCACCTGCTCCCCGTTTTCGACGGCATAACCCTGCCCTCGGATCCGATGGTACTCCTCCTCCAGTTCCGCTCTATCAATTATCGTGTGAGGTGTGAGTCTCTTTAGTTCCGTCTGCAAGATCGCCTCGCGCAGATTTTGTTCCTGCATGGCAGTTAAAAGCTTGCCTGTTGCCGTTGCGTGCGGAGGCAGGATGTGACCGGGAGTGACGTATACCCCTACGCTTGCATCCGGCGATTCCATAACCAAGGAGCGCACGGTCGCCCCATATAGCCGTACGATAAAGCAAGTCTCTCCACTTTCCTCTGCGAGAGACTTGAGCAGACGCTTGCTAGCGAACTCAATCCACGCGGTATCTGACTGAAGGATTTGAGATAAACGCGGGCCTAGGACGAATGAGCCTCGGCGTTCGCCAGATACCAAAAGGTCGCTTGCCACCAGGGCCGAGAGGAGGCGATTGACCGTCGTCTTCGGCAGACCCAGCATGGTCTCGAGATCACGCGTGGTCAGACCGTCCGGCGCGCTGACGACCGCTTCCAGGACGGTGACGTAACGCTCCAAAGGTCCGGATTTCGGCTCGTGGATCTTGCTGGCGGGCAAAGTTTGACTATCCCTTCTTCGACACATTCGCGTCCCGACGAAGCTAGATCGGATTCAACGATTCCGGTCAAGGAAGTTCAGGCGGCGACCTCCGCTTGCTATGTAGTCCTATGATCTAACGCTCCACATGTACGCGCCACCCCCTTGCCTCCGGCACCGCTGCGGTAATAAATCCGAAAACTGGTCATGATATCCGAAAAGCGGGAGCAATGTCGATGTCAAGTGTAATTCTTCCGCCCCGGGAACCCCGGCCGGCGACGAAGAAGAGTGGCAATGATGGCTCGCGGAATGCCCCCGCTCGCGCCGGCCCGCAGCCGCGAATGCCGATGTCAGCGTGAATTGGACATGGTAGTGCCGCCGTCAAGTCAGCCGTTACCCAACCAGCGCGGTTTTATGAGTAGCATAGTGATCCATGACGATGTGGGCGTCGAGGTCCGGCGGAATACTGGCATCGAGCTGCTACAGGAAGTCCAGGAACTCGGTGGGCCGGTGCTGTTTGTAGCGCTTGCCAATAACGAAGCCGGAGGCGACGTCGAGCGCTACAGACAGCGAGGTGGCGCCGGGCCCGACATAGCTATGTGTCTGGCGCTCGGGGATGCCCGGCATTATCGGCAGCATGGGCTGCTCCCGGTCGAGGCCGAAGCAGGCTCTGCGTCGACAGGTGACACAGCGCAACCAGATTGTCCGGCAGAGATCTCTCGATCGAAGAACGTGATCCAGTCGATCCTTATAGCCGCCTGATCCCCTCCTGCCCCCATGCCGACCTGCGCGGCACTAAGGGCCGGTCATGGTTGAACGAGCAGGTCTCACCGCAGGACGAGCGTCTCGCTATCGATCGGCATCCGCGCGAGTTCGACCGGGCGAAGACCTTCAGGTCCTCGAACGCGATCTTGCACGTTCGGC
Organism: Mesorhizobium shonense; assembly: GCF_040545255.1. NCBI lineage: Bacteria > Pseudomonadati > Pseudomonadota > Alphaproteobacteria > Hyphomicrobiales > Phyllobacteriaceae > Mesorhizobium > Mesorhizobium shonense. Next base: position 20,766 of record NZ_JBEPLM010000031.1, on the reverse strand, counting down.
TCTCGCCGTTGAAGGCGTGAAGCGGCTGATGACCATCCCCGGCGTCGACATGACCATCGGGCTGGCCATGAAGGCGGCGATCGGCCGCGAGGCTCGCACCAGGGCGATCCGGGGATTAGACGAGGTCATCTACCGGTCGCACCAAGCCGATCTAACACGATTGGTCCGAAATCAGGTAACTAAACCCGTTTTATGGACACAAATATTGACGCGGAAGGGAAAACTCGGTTATCCGGTTGGTACAAACACCGTTTTTCGGAGACTGAAAATGGCTGAACTACCGCGCGTGACATACTCGAACGTCGGAGTGGATCTTTCTCCAGTTCACGCTCACCTCGATCCAATGATCCCAGGCTTCGAGAAAGACACGCTAGGCCGCGAGTGGTCGACGCCTTTCGCGACTGGTGCACGGGAGAAAATCTTCAGCCCTATCGAAAGGACGATCTCTCTTGGCAAGTTCCCAGTATCAACTCCAACCGACGTCAAGTTCGCGATCAAGGCTGCGCGAGCCGGCGCTAAAGTGTGGAATCGTTCGACGCTAGACGATCGTCTCGCATTCGGCGCACGATGGCGTGAGGCACTAGCCGAGCGTAAATACGACCTTGGTCTCGCGGCGCTCTATGAGATCGGAAAGTCCCGTATAGAGGCTGTCGGCGAAGTCGAGGAATGCCTCGACTTTGTTGAGTACTACGCTTCTGAATTAAAGGCGAACAACGGATTTGTTCGGCCGATGAACGAACTGGTCGAGAACGAGACGACCGTGAGCACCTTGAAGCCATATGGCGTCTTCGCGGTCATCGCTCCTTTCAATTTTCCGCTGGCGTTGTCGATTAACATGGTTTCCGGCGCCCTCTTGACGGGCAATGCCGTTGTTTACAAGCCCTCGCCCGGCTGCGCATTGACCGGGTTGCTGCTCGCCGAAACGCTGCACGCAGCAGGATTGCCGGACGGTGTCTTCAATATTGTGCTAGGCGACGGCGAGGTCGGCCGCCTTCTTGCCACCGACGACGGCATCGATGGTGTCGCATTCACTGGTTCCCACAAGACCGGCATGAGCATCTTCCGTCACATGGCGACGCTGCCATACGTGAAGCCGGTCATTGCAGAAATGGGTGGAAAGAACCCCGCGTACGTGACCAGCAAAGCCGATCTCGATCGTGCGGCGCAAGGCGTGGCGCGTTCCGCATTCGGATTGCAAGGGCAAAAGTGCTCGGCGTGTTCGGTCGTGTACGTCGACGAGAGGGTCAAGGCCGAATTCATTTATAAGCTCGTGGCGTTCGCTGGAAAGCTGGTCGTCGGTGACCCCCGCAAGGCCGAGACCTTCATGGGTCCTGTCTACGGCGATGCCACAGTCGATCGGTTCAAGGCAGTGCTGTCGGAAGTCGAAGGCAAGGGCAAGGTTCACTTCGGCGGCGCTGCACTGGGACAGGGCTTCCCGGACAATTACGTGCTACCGACGATTGTCGAACTGGACGGCCCTAGCCGGCTGACCCGCGAGGAACTCTTTATGCCTTTTCTGGTCGTCCGCGGCTTTGACAGCCTCGAAGCCGCCATCCAGGAGGGCAACGACATCGCTTACGGCTTGTCGGCTGGCATCTTCACCAATGATCAAAACGAGTTGCAATACTTCCTCGACTTTGCCGAAGCGGGCGTTCTCTATGCAAACCGCGCTAGTGGGGCGACGACCGGCGCATGGCCGGGCGCTCAGCCGTTCTGCGGCTGGAAGGGGACCGGGGTCAGTGGCAAAGGTGGTCTAGGCTCCTGGTTCTTGCCGCAGTATCTGCGCGAGCAGAGTCACACGATCATGACCAGGTGATCAAGGCGGATCGCGACTCTCTTCGCGGTCCATCCGTAAACTTCTTGCCTAATCGATTGCGAGATCATGCCCCACTATCCAGATTCCATGCCGAAGTCCCGCGAGATGTTCGAGCGGGCCCGCAAGGTCATGCCGGGCGGGAATACGCGGACAACCGTCTACATCGACCCTTTTCCGATCTACGCCGATCGCGGCGAAGGTTGTCACGTTTGGGACGTCGACGGCAACGTCTATTACGACTGCATCAACAATTTCACGGCCATGATCCATGGCTATGGTCATCCTGACGTCACGACGGCGGTGGTAAGTCAAATAGCCCACGGAACCGCTTTCGGAGCGCCAACCGAGAGCGAGCTTGATCTTGCGGAGCTGTTGGTCGAGCGCCTCCCGTCGGTCGAGCAAGTTCGCTTCGCCAACTCTGGCACAGAAGGTGTGATGATGGCGATCAAGGCGGCTCGGGCGTTCACCGGTCGACCGAAGATCGTCAAGATCGAAGGCGCGTACCATGGCTCTTATGACTTTGCGGAAGTCAGCCTCGACAGCTCGCCCGCCAACTGGGGTGACATGCCCGCGTCTACGGCATACGCGAAAGGCACGCCGGCAGGAGTGCTTAATGATGTGATCGCCGTGCCGTTCAACGATACCGAGGCGCTGCGCGCCGTCTTTGACGCGCATGGCGGCACGATAGCGGGTGTTCTGATCGACCCAATGCCGAACCGCGCCGGACTTATTCCCGCGCGGAAGGATTACTTAGAGGCGACGGTCGAGATCGCTCATTGTTTCGGCTCGCTGGTGATCTTCGACGAGGTGATCTCGCTCCGACTGGGCTACTCTGGCGCGCAGGGTCTCTGGGGCATCGACCCAGACCTGACGGCACTCGGCAAGATCATCGGCGGCGGCTTTCCGGTTGGTGCCGTCGGTGGTCGTGCCGAGGTAATGGCGGTTTTCGATCCAACCCGCGGTAAGCCTGCCTTGCCCCACGCCGGCACTTTCACTGCCAACCCAGTGACTATGCGAGCCGGCTTGGCGGCGATGCGCACGCTGACTCCCGAAAGCTTTGAGCATCTGGAGTCTATCGGCGCCTTGCTTCGCAAAGGGATCACGGATTCTTTAGCACGCCATGGCCTCAACGGACAGTGCGTCGGTCTCGGCTCGCTTTTCAAAGTTCATTTTACTGCGCCGCCGATCACGGACTACCGGTCGGTTTATCCGGGAGCGTCCGAACGTAAGAAGCTCAACCTGTTCCACAAGGGTTTGCTCGATCGGGGAGTACTCTCGGCGAGTTACGGCCTCTTCGCGCTTTCCACCCCGATGACCGAAAATGACGCGCGCGATATCCTTTCAGCAGTTGACGGAGCGCTCGCAGCAATCGCGTCGCAGCCCTAGCCGGTGCTGAATCTACTGGAAATATGTAACGGAACTCATATGACAGCTTGTCCCTATGTCGTCATTGGTATGGTCCGCTCTGAAAGTGTTCGGCGCACGTCTTCCCCGAACAGCTGCTCGGGTTGCCCTCACCGACACAGCTCCATGATCCCAACCGTCAGGCACCATTCGTTTCAACGTCACAGGCGGTCTCGGCGTCGCCTTGCCGACGAGCCCTTCCCGCACCCCCAGCCGACATCGGCGAAGGCGTGGTGGCCGGGCGGACGGCAGAGCGCATAGGCCGAAGGCACACCGGCCATCACCGCCTCGGCCGCCTCCACCGCGCTCCAAGCGCTCCGCAGCGCGCTGTCCCAGGCCTCGGCCGAGATCGGACAGGCGGTGTCGGCCATATGGTAGCCGGCCTGGCTGACGGCAGAGGCCGGATAGGAGCCGTCGCGGGCGATGGGGTGGATGTTCGGGATCACCTCCGCCGAAGCGCCTTCGATGCGCTGCCAGCGCGGAAAAATGTGCTCGAGGAAATCGAGATATTCGGGCGTGTGCACCGCCGCAATCGGGCCAAGCCCATGACTTCCTGGACGTTCGATCGTCCTGACCTTGCGCCGGCTAGCAATCTCTCGAACCGCTCCGGCCTTTCCGGGTTCGGCTGCGGCGCGCCGCTGGAGAGGAAAGCCTTGGGATCATGGCGTTTCTGCTCCTCGGCGTAGAAGGCTTTCATCGTCATTCCTCCGGCATGTCGGCAAAGGCGAAGAAGGCATCGCCAACGATCTTCTGTAAGCGGTGCATCAAGGCACCTTTCCCGAAGTCGTCTGATGCGTGTATGGCGGTCAGCCGTTAGTCGGCGCGCCGGCGGCGATTACTGCGAGTTATCATAACGGGTGACATAGTGGAGTTCGCGCAGGGCGGGGATGACGAGGACGATGTCTTTGTATGCCTCGTGCTCGACGAAGTGCGCGGTCTCGGGCCCCGGCCTGGGTTTGCCGAGGACGGGCCGCCCTTTTTTGTCGACGCAGTAGATCAGGATCGGCAGCAGCAGTCCGTGGTTGGGGTTCTTGAGGTCGAGGAGCCGTTTCCAGCGTTTGATGTTGAGATTCATGGCCGCGTAGAACCCTTGGCACCACGGCCGTGGGTCGATGCCGCCGCCGGGCTTGGTGGCGAAGCGGGGCGCATAATCCTGCGGTCTGTCGAACAGCGTCTCGTTGATCTGGTTGTGGATCCTGGCGAGGCTGGCAAATACGGCGTGATCGGTTGCAGAGCCTTTGGCCAGGACGTCGCGCGGCAATCCCATGAGCGGGCACATCCAGTCTTGCGGGTCCGCGAACCGCGGCCCGGTGACCGCCGCCGTTATGAAGCCATCCAGCGCCGACATGGTGCGCACCAGCGGGCGGGGGTTGGTCTTGGCGGCCATCCAGGCCTCGAGGGCCTCGTCCGACAGCGCCATGTCATCGATCGCGCTCATGCCGCCAAGGGGAGCGGCATCTCTTGGCGGCGCACCCAGTTCCACGGCATCAGCTCATCCCAGCGCGAGGCTGGCCAGTCGTTCTGGATGCGCTCGGTGACATCGGCCATGTAGGCTTCGGCATCGACGTCGCAGAGCTTGCAGGTCTCGATGATGCTGAGCACGACCGCGGATCGCTCTGCCGCGGCGAAGCTGCCCGAGAAAAGCCAATTGCGCCTGCCGACGGTAAATCCACGAATGGCGCGCTCCGCGATCAGGTTGTCGGGCTCGAGCTGGCCATCGTAGAGGAAGCGATTGAACGCGCGCCATCGCTTGGTGCCATAGGCGAAGGCCTTGGCGATATCTGCATGGCGCGACAAACCGTTGGCCTGGCGCATGAGCTGTCGTCGCAGGGCGCGCACCAGTGGTCGGGTCCGCCTTCGTCGGGCTGCCAATCGCTCGGCGGGCGCAAGCCCCCGTATCTCTTCCTCGATCCGGTAGATCGCCTGGATACCGGCCATCGCCGTCGTGCTGAGCTCGGTCGGCTGGCTGTCGTGAACGTCGAATATCTTGCGACGCAGATGCGCCAGGCAGGCAGCTTCTCGAATGGCGCCGCCCTTGTAGATCTGATTGTAGCCGGTGATATGTTCTCCAGAACATATCACCGGTTATGTTGCGGCCATCCATATGTCCCCATGCTGGCCTTTACCCATTGTCAACTGAGTATTTGGGCCCGATTTGACGCGACATAAATCGCGAGCTCGGCTGGCGGACCTTTTCTCATTTGGAGGTTCGACATGGATCGCTCTTGCTTTTCTGACCAAGCCGCTGATGCCCTATTTCCCGAAGTGCCATTCGCTGACGAGCGAAACCGCTATTTGCATCACTGCGCCACACTCGGAGCGAGACCCGAAGTTCTGAGGGTCAAACGCAGCGAACTCCTATGGATCGCGCGACATCTCCGCCCGGACGCAGCGGAGGGAGTTGGCATGGCGGAGTTGTTGCCGATTGCGCAAGCTCGGCAGAATCTTCGCGGTGCGGCTACCGCCGCGCGTCGAGTTATCGATATCGGGCGACCCTGGTTGAAGTTCCTAGGCTGGTGGCGCGAGCCCACCGTCATGTTGTCGTACCAAGGGCAACTCGACCAATACGTTGTCTGGATGCGCGACGAACGCGGTTTGACACCTTCGACGGTCGAGCAATGGGGGAGGATGGCCGGCAGGTTCTTGCTGTGGTGCGAGCGGTCGAACCGCCAGCTTGAGGATTTGAAGGCAGAAGACATTGACAATTATATCGCGACCCAAGGAGCCGGACGATGGGGTCGCGTCTCTATTGCACACGTCACTTCAGCCTTGCGGGATTTTCTGCGATACGCAGCAAAAGAGGCGTGGTGCTCAGACCGCTTGGCGGCGTCAATATCGCGACCTCGGCTGTATCAGCATGAGTCTCTGCCATATGCCCCGGATTGGTCCGACGTCCAGAAGATGTTGGCCGACGTCGATACGGACCGGCCCCGCGACATCCGAGACCGCGCGATCCTACTGCTGCTGGCTGTATATGGCATGCGCCGCGGCGAAGTCGCCGCACTGCGACTCGACCAGATCGACTGGGCGGGGCGAACACTTCGGCTTTTCCGTTTGAAGCGACGACAAGCCCAGATCTATCCGCTGGTGCCTTCTGCTGCTGAAGCACTGGCGCGCTATGTTGATACTGTCCGGCCACCGTCCTCTTGCCAAGAAGTCTTCCTCCGCATGAAGTCGCCTCGACGCCCCTTGAACGTGACTAGCATTTATAGCATCGCCAATCGGCGATTTGTTGCGCTCGGGATTCAAGCTGCCCATCGCGGCGCGCATGCCTTGCGCCATGCCTGTGCAGTTCGCTTGCTCGCCGAGGGGCTGACTATCAAGGAGATCGGCGACCATCTTGGACATCGGCAACAAGTGTCTACGCCAAGGTGAACATGGCAGTTCTTCGCGAAGTCGGCGCCTTCGATTTGGGAGACGTCCTATGAAGCTGAGCGACGTCATCGATATCTACGTGGCCCGGCAACGGTCACTGGGCATGCGCTTCGAGTCTGCCGAACGCACGCTCCACTACTTTGAGCGAGCAGTTGGCGATCGACAGATCGGCGAGGTGACCCCGGAATCGGTCATTGATTTCCTTAATGGGGACAAGGCTCTGACAGCGACGTGGGCACGCAAGCACAGCGTGCTGAGCGGCCTATTTAGGTTCGCAATAAGTCGTGGACATGCCGATCGCTCGCCTCTGCCGACAGTTCGGCCGAAACTGCCGCCGGCGCAAACGCCATACGTATATTCGACCGACGAACTGCGCCGACTTTTGGAAGCAACGGCGACTTTGCGAACAGGCTACAGTCAGCACGTACCAGCGATGTATCGTACTATGATCTTACTCCTCTACGGGACCGGCATCCGGATCGGCGAGGCCCTGCGCTTGACCTTTCAGGATGTCGATCTCGTCGAAAGGATCATTACCATTCGCTTCACCAAATTCTACAAGACTCGCCTGGTTCCAATTGGACCGAAGCTGTCTGGAGAGCTGGCCGCGCATCTCGAACGTCGTGGCTTGCTGCCAATGCCGCAGGGGAATGCGGCGCCGCTATTCGCATCGCGCGGCATCCGAGGGTGGACTTATCAGAGTGTCGTCACCATGTTCCAGCATGTCCGCCGCGCCGCCGGTATCGAACGCCCGATCGGCGAACCGCGTCCACCACGTCTCCATGATCTTCGCCACACCGCGGCCGTCCACCGTGTCGTTGCATGGTATCAATCCGGCCAGGACGTCCAACGATTGCTCCCCCAACTCGCAACCTTCCTTGGTCACATCGACATCCGATCTACGCAACGCTATCTGCAAATGACGCCGGAACTTCTGGAGGCGGCCAGCCAACGCTTCGCCAAATATGCGATGGAGGGCAGCAATGAAGAATGAGATGCTCCTCGGACCATGGGTGCGGCGGTTCCTCCTCGAACATCTGGTGGCGGAACGGAATCTGTCCCCAAACACTCAGGCTAGCTACCGCGACACCCTGACGCTGCTGCTTCCGTTCGCCAGCAATCATGCGGCGCGCGCCATCGATCGGATGTCGGTCGAGGAGTTGACACCGTCAATCATCCGTCAGTTCCTTGATCACCTGGAACGCGATCGAAAGTGCAGCGGAGTCACTCGAAACCAGAGGTTGGCGACTATACGCTCGTTGGCAAGGTTCATTGGCATGCACTCTCCGGTCCACATCGCGTGGTCCGGCGAAGTACGAGCGGTGCAGTTCAAGAAGACCGCCAAGGCCATGATCGGATATCTCGAGAAGCCGGAGATGGACGCGCTCTTGGCACAACCGGACCGTCGTACGCCTCTTGGCAATCGCGATTATGCTTTGCTTCTGTTCTTGTACAACAGCGGTGCCCGTGCAGATGAAGCGGCGAAGTTGATCGTCGACAATCTGCAGCTGGGCCGGCAATCGTCGGTGCGACTACACGGCAAGGGAAACAAGTTCCGATCATGTCCGTTGTGGCCAGCCACTGCAACGACACTGTCGAGGCTCGTCGAGGGGCGTGGCAAACGTGATCCGGTCTTTTTGAATCGGGTCAACTTACCATTGACGCGCTTCGGGATCCACAGACTTGTGACCCACTACGTCGGACTGGCGAGCAAAACAGTGCCGTCTATCGAAGCGAAGCGTGTTAGTCCCCACACGATCCGGCATACAACGGCAGTCCACCTGCTGCGCGCTGGCGTCGATATCAACACTATCCGCGCCTGGCTTGGCCATGTGTCTCTCGACACGACGCATATTTATGCTGAAGTCGATATGGAAATGAAGGCGAAGGCGCTTGCTCGGGTCGACATCTCTGACCAACAAGCCACTGTCCCTCAGCGCTCGCTGCCATCCCTGATGGCTTTCCTGAAGGCTCTGTAGCCGTCGCAGGGTTGAAATTTATGTTGCGGTTCAGGCCGGGGAAACGAACCTTTCTCCGGCCGCCGTTACATATGGACGGCCGCAACATAACCAGTGAATCCATCGGCCTGGAGCGTGCCGGCAAATCCGGCGAGCTCGCTCATCACGCTCGCGCCGGCGCGGCCCATGGTGGCGCGATACCAAGCGATCGGCGGCTCCTGCGAACCCGAGTTGCGGTCATCGGCGACGTAAACCCAGAGCGCGCCCTTGTGCGTCGTGCCGGTGCTGGGCGCCAGGATCGGAAGACGCGTATCGTCGGTGTGTAGCTTGATGCGGGTACGGCCGATCTCACGAAGGCGATTGTAGATCGGATCGAGCAAGGCGGCGACATAGCCGGCGCTGCGCGCAAGCGTGGATCGCTCGATATCGACGCCCTTGGCGGCCATCATCTGGGTTTGACGGTAGTAGGGCAGATGATAACCCCACTTCGCCATCATGATATGGGCGAGCGCGGCGTAGCTGAGCTTGCCGCGTGCAATGGCCTTGGCGGGCGCCGGCGCCTGAATGATTTTATCGCAGGTCCGGCAGCTGTATTTGGGTCGAACGGTCTCGATCACCTGCCAGGCCTGGGCGACCAGATCGAGCATCTCATCGCTGTCTTCGCCCATGGCGCGCAGAGCGCCGCCGCAGCCCGGGCAGCATGCGCAGGACGGCTCGCGAACGATCCGCTTGCGCGGCAGGTTCGGGTTGAGCTTGCGCACCGGCAACGCCCGGACCTTGTCGGTGTCAGTGACGATGGGCAGCTCGGCATCGGGCACGCCGGCGGCGACATCGGCCTCGAGATCTTCGAGTTCGAGCAGCATCTGGCCGAGCTTCTCGGACGAGCGGCCGAATGCCTTGCGGTTGAAGCGATCGATCCGCAGCTGCAGGCGCTGGATGCGAAGTGCGGCCTCGGCGCGCTCTCTGCGCAGCTGCTCATCGCGTTCGGCGATGGTGATGTCGCGGGCAGCAACGGCCGCTTCCAGAAGCGCGATCCGGGCGAGGAAATCAGCGGTTGAGGGAGCTTGTTCCGACACCCAAATTACATACCCGAAAGACTTCCTTCAAGGAAGCAAAATCGACACAAAATCAATAACAAACGAGCAAAATCAACCAGCCAGACGCGGCCGATAAGTCTTGCTCGGCCGGCGCCAGTCGATCCCTTCCAAAAGCAGCGAAAGCTCCGCCTTGGTGAGCGAAACGGCGACCTGATCCTTCGTGGTCGGCCAGGCAAAACAGCGGTCGGTCAGCCGCTTTGTGAATAAGCAGAATCCCTGGTCGTCATGCGCCAAAATCTTGATGATATGACCCTTGCGTCCACGGAAGCAGAAGATCGCGCCAGTATGCGGATTGAGCGCGAGCACCTGCTGCACCATCCGCGCCAGGCTGTTGATCCCGCGGCGCATATCGGTCGCGCCGCAGCACAGGTAAATCCGGTCGGTCGGCACCACCGTGATCACCTGCTCAACTCCGCCAGGACGATGCGCAGCGCTGTCGGATCGACGGTCCCATCGATCCGCAATCGCGCTCCGTTCGCAAAGGCCACCACGATCTTGCCGGCCGGGTCCGGGCAATCGGAGACGGGCCGGTCGACCTCGGGCAGATCGTTCACCTCGACGCGCGCGAAGGTGGCCACCGCCTCGTCGACATCGTGCTCGCCGCCGGCCATCTGCTTGCGCCACGCATAGAGCTGCGAAGGAGCCACGCCAAACGCTTGCGCGACCTCGGTCACCGACGACCCCGCCGCGCTCGCAAGGTCGACCAACGCGCGCTTCTCCGCGCAACTCCACAGCCTCCGTTGCCGTACGCGGCCGGGCATCGTTGCACCAGCTTCAGCCGCCGCGGTGCTGCTGATCTCGGCGACTACATCGCCCTCTGCATGTTCCAATGTCATGGCGCGAAAGCTCCATGTTCATCGGCCTATTGCAAGGTGCCCTGGTGCACCGCTTACGATCTTCTGCACCTGCTCGTAACTCGACCAGCCGATGCCCAGCTTCTCATAGAAGGCCTTGGCGGGCTCGTTGTCAGTATCGACGGACAGCCTCAGATAAACGCCGCCCGCCGCGCCACACTCTTTCGCGACGTGCCGCAGCAGTTTTTCGCCGACCCGGCGGCCGCGAAAACGATCCTCGACGTAGAGGTCCTGCACGTAGACGCCCGGCCGACCCATCCAAGTCGAGAAGATCGGGAAATGCAGGCAGTGCCCGGCGAATTCGCCGCCGACCTCGGCAATCAGCGTCGAAAAGGCGGGCTTTTCGCCGAAGCCGTAGCGGCGCAGGTCGTCGGGCGTCGAGGTGATTTCCTGATGCGCGCCGATATGGGTGCCGAGGCGCAGCAGGGCGGCATGAATCGTTTCGACGTCCTCGATGCGGCCGGGGCGAAGGGTGACCGGTGCCGGCATCAAGATACCTTTCTCACCCTTCTACCGGCAGGTCGAGCTCCTGCGCCAGCGTCTCTAGCGAGTCGCCGATGATGGAGATCATCTCGCCGATTTGCTCGCGGGTGATGATCATCGGCGGCGCCACCATGAAATTGTCGCCGTTGACGCCGCCCTTGACCTTGCGGCCATAGATGATCAGGCCGCGCGCATAGGCGTGATCGAGCAGGCGCTGCGTCGCCTTGCTGGCAGGGTCGATCGGCCGCAGGGTCTCCGGGTCGGCGACCATCTCGGCGCCGGTGAGCAGGCCCTTGCCGCGCACATCGGCGATGAATGGGAAGCGTTTCTGCAGCGCTTTCAATTCCGCCATGAGCACGTCGCGCATCGCCGCGGCGTTGGCGATGAGATCGAGCCGGTCCATTTCGCCAAGGACGGCAAGGCCGGCGGCGCAGGCCAGCGGATTGCCGGCATAGGTGTGGCCGTGCTGGAAACCGCCGGAGGCCAGCAGCGGCTCGACCAGGCGCATCGGCGCGGCAAGGGCGCCGAGCGGCGCATAGCCAGAACCCAGCCCCTTCGAGAGTGCGACGATATCAGGCCTGCAGTTCCAGTGATCGCCGCCGAGGAACTTGCCCGTCCTGCCGGCGCCGCTCATCACCTCGTCATGGATCAGGAGGATGCCGTAGCGGTCGCAGATCTCGCGGATGCGCGGATAATAGCTGTCGGGAGCGACAAGGGCAGCCGTCGCCGCGCCGCCGATCGGCTCCATGATGAAGGCTAGAACGCTTTCCGGGCCTTCAGCCTGGATTTTCTCCTCCAGCATGTCGGCGTAGCGGATACCGCGCTGTTCCATCGAGAGGTTGTCGCGGTCGCGCCAGGCGGTCGGCGCCGGCACCGTCGGCATCACCCGCATCATCGGCGTGAAGGTTTCGGCCAATGCATCGTCGCCGGTGATCGAAAGCGAGCCCAGCGTGCCGCCGTGATAGGAGGGGAAGCGGGTGATCACCTTCCAGCGTTTGGGCTGACCGGTGGCGACCGCCCATTGGCGGGCGAGCTTGATGCAGGATTCGGTCGCTTCGGAGCCGCCGGAAACGAAGAAGATGCGGTCCATGCCTTCGGGCAGTTTTCCAGCCAGTTCGCGCGCGAGCTCTTCCGCCGGCTCGTTCTCAAAATGCAGCCGGTAAGCGAAGGTGGTCTTTTTCATCTGCCGCTTCATGGCGTCGAGGACGTTGCGGTTGGAATGGCCGATATTGGCGACCATCGGCCCGCTCGAACCGTCAATGAAGCGGCGGCCGTCCTTGGTCCAGAAATAGATGCCCTCGGCACGGTCGACCAGCGGCCGGCGCAGGCTGGACAAATAGAACGGATGCGACGGCGGCCCCGATTGGGTGTCGGGCGAGGGCTGCACTTCCAGTTTCACGGGTACGGCGCCCTCGTCAAACTCAGGCTTCGCGATATCACTTTTGCATACCGCAGAGGCCGCTCATCGATTTTACTCGAGCGGTCTCAACCGCATCGCTCAGTATGCGTTCGGCGCGCTTGGGATTTAACCATGCCGCCTGCGCATCTGGAGAGAGAGACTGCAAAGGATCCGGATATGTGAACAGTTGGTTGGGCCGGACAGATGGAGCCCGGTACACAGCAAGCCCTGTTTGTCTGTCATAATGCTCGAAACTGTGGACGTCGCGCTTTCCACCACCTCCCGGCGTATCTACGACGAACACCGGAGTGTTATAACCAGCCGTGATCCCCCGTACGGCGTTTTCTATCTGACACGCTCGTTTTACCGAACACCGCATGTGCTCGATTCCCTCGACAAGATCACAAGTGTACACGTAGTATGGCTGTATATGTATGTCTGAGAGTCTTTTGACGAGCTGTTTCATAACCTCGGGATCGTCGTTGACACCAGCCAGCAGAACCGACTGATTGCGCATCCTTATTCCCTGCTTGAAAAGAAGCTCTGCAGCCGCAATCGTGTAGTCGGTGATTTCCCCAGGGTGGTTGAAGTGGGTGTGAAATGATATCTCTACGCCCTGATCCCGGCCAACATGGTTAATGTTGAAAAGAGCATCAGTCCATTCATGATCGCTTGTGACTTTCATAGGCAGTACAGCGAGGCCTTTCGTCGCGAATCGGATGCGGCGAATTGAGGGAATAGACAGAAGCCCCATGCCGATCGCCAAAAGTCTGGACGCTTTGAGCCGAAAACAATCTCCTCCCGACACTACTACGTCAACTATGACTGGGTTCGTACGAAGATATGCCAGGATACTATGCCAGCGCATCTGGAAAGGCGCCGCCCGTTTCTTCGACACCGATTGGGTGTCTAGACCCACGCTGTAACTGCGCGTGCAAAAACGACAATAGACCGGGCAGCGATCCGTTGCGAGTAAAAGTGCCTTGTCCTGATATCGATGCACCAGTCCATCTACAGGTGAATTCTCTCGTTCATGCAACGAATCCATTTTCAGCAACGGGTGAGACGGAAGAATTTCGCTTCCAACAGGAATGAATTGCTTGCGAATTGCGTCTTTAAGGAAGTTAGACCAGTCAATTAAGTTCAGTACATAAGGCGTGATCCGCATCGCCATTGGCGCACGCGCTAGGCCGAGTTCAACGTCTCTCATCAGACTGCCGTCGGCGTCGACCCTCATCCATTCGCGCAACTGGTCGATGCGAGTAACAGCATGGCGCTCTTGCCATGCAGCGTCAGCGAACTCGTGGTTCATCTCATGCGTAATACGGCTCATCGGAACCTCGCTCGAACTGAAAAGAGGAAAGACGCTGGCCTCGTCGATGGCGCCGCCGTCATTCTGCAGCTTTTCGCGAGGGCCTCCGAATTGTCGGCGGCAACAGAATAATTAGTGAACGCGGTCACGGACGATTCTCTCGGTTGGTGACGCATTTGCGGATAACGAAGCATGAAGCATGCCAAAGGAGACAATCTTTTTAAGACAATATGTTTGCCCTAGGCCTGCTATTCGCATGTCCGACTTAGTCGGACATGCGACAATTAAAACGCGTTGACCAACGCGGGAATTCTCGTCGCCTCCGAAGGAATCCTATTTGCCATCCCTGGCAAATCCGCCATCATCTACGGGGATTTGCTGCGGCTCGAGATTTGGATGCAAAAAGCAGTTTGCAGGCGCTCAGGCGACGCGCAAACCGCATCCTCTTCGAACCTTTGGCCTAACTTCCTCGCCGATCATAACTTATATATACTCGTTGTGCCTTGCGATCATGCGAGAGACGGCCGTCTTCTGTGTCGGCTTGCGGGCCATCGTACACACCCACGGCTCGTCCCCGCTTGGACGCCAGCAACGCCCGAACCAGTGCCTCGCCGGAAATCTGCGCAACCTCGCGGGCGAAGGGTCAATCCAAGCGATCCTCATCTGAGCCGCGCGGTTTTGTGCCGCTTGCACTGATTTGGGGTACGGGTGTGGGTGCTTTATCGGGGTCACGACCTTTCTGGTCCATTTGCAACCATCGCATCAGTTCACGGCGCCGTGCTGACAGCAGCCCAGAGCCGTCTCGTTCGAACCAATCGTACACGCCCTTGCCGCTGGGAACTCCGCAATGCCGACCGCGGACCAAAGCCGCAACCTGTTCGGGTGGTTCAGACGAAGTGTCGAGCGATGGCAGCAGGAAACGAGCAAAATGATACATTGTGTCAAGACCACCCAGATCCGCTGATTCGATTGGTCCGGTCACAGCAAGCCGTCGTCCGATCGAATACCGGATCACCGAATCGATGGCTTCGGCCGAAGCAACACCCGCGGCCCAAAGCGCCCAGGCCTCACGAAGCGCTGCAAATTGGATACGGTTGCCGATGAATCCCGGCACTTCGCAATCGATGACGACAGGCTTCATTCCAATGCCGCCAAGAATTGCACATGTACGCACCACCACGGCCTTGGTCGTGGCACCACTGCCACAAACCTCAACGAGCGGAAGCAGTTGGGGCGGATACCAAAAATGCGCGGCGATGACACGCTCCCTGTGCTCGACGCATTTATCGACGCAACTGGCCGGATGGCCGCTAGAAGTCGCAAGTAGGGCATCGGAACGACAGATTCCGTCGAGTTTGGAGAATATGTCGAGCTTCAGTTCCATGTCCTCAGGAACGGCTTCGATAACGAATTCCGCTGCTGCTGCTGCTTGTAACTCGGTTGAAGTTCGAATCCTCGCCGCCGCTGATTTCGCTGATGAAGTGCTCAGCAATTCAGCCTGAACAAATTCGTTGAGGCTCGCGCCAATCTGCTGGAGCGCGCCCTTGAGGCTATCCTGGCTGCGACCAATGAGACACACGTCCCAGCCCGCCTTCGCGAATACCTCCGCGATTCCGTGTCCAATCACCCCGTTGCCGATAACCGCCATGGTGCCAAGGCCAGAAGCGTTCATTGCCACCCCTTTCTGTTCGAGCTCATCAAGGTCCTCTCCCGATCGCCGAAGCCGGTCAGGAAAGCGGTGAGGTTGTCCCCGAGCGCATCACAAAGATAGCCGCCTTCCTGTACGATCACCGTAGGCAGGCAGAGACCGGCAATAGCTTCGCCGATACGGGAGAAGCCAAGCGTCGTCACCGATAGGCCGCCGAACGGATCGCCCTCAAAGGCGTCGAGACCGAGCGCCACTACCAGCGCTTCGGGGGCGAAGGCGCGAAGGCGCCGGAGGGCTATCGCGAGCGCTTCCAGAAATGCCGCGTCGCCGGATTTCTGTGGCAGCGGCAGGTTGAGGTTGTAGCCGAGACCTGCGCCTTCACCGCGCTCGCCGGCGTAGCCCCAGAAAAAGGGATAGAAGCACACCGGATCGGCGTGCAGCGAGACGGTGAGCACGTCGGGCCTTGCATAGAAGATGCCTTGCGTGCCGTTGCCATGATGTAGGTCTACGTCGAGGATCGCGACGCGCGCAGCACTCCTGCGCAACGCCAACGCTGCGACCGCCGAATTGTTGATGAAGCAGAAGCCGCCAGCAAGGTCGGCGAAGGCGTGGTGGCCGGGCGGTCTGCAAAGCGCGTAGGCCGAAGGCGCCCCTGCCTTCACTGCTTCGGCAGCTTCGACTGCGCTCCAGGCGCTCCAGAGCGCGCTGTTCCAAGTCTCAGTCGCGATCGGGCACACGGAGTCTGCCATATGATAGCCGGCCTGGCCGACCGCAGAAACGGGGTAAGAGCCGTTGCGGGCGATCGGATGGATATTCGGGATAACTTCTGCCGAGGCCCCTTCGATGCGCTGCCAGCGCGCGAATATGTGCTCGAGGAAGTCCAGATATTCGGGTGTGTGCACGGCGGTGATCGGGCCAAGGCCATGATCCTTGGGCCGTTCAACGGTCAAACCTGCTGATGATAGGCCGGCCAACAATCTCTCGACCCGCTCCGGTTTTTCAGGGTGGGGCCGGGCTGTGCCGCTGGAGAGGTAGGCTTTGGGTTGATGGCGTTTTTGTTCATTGGCGTAGAAGGCTTTCATCGTCAATCCTCTCGCATCGGCAACGGCGAAGAAGGCCTTGCCGATGATGTTCTAGAACTGCTCGTAAATCGACTAGGCGATGCCGAGCTCTCTTGCGCCGTCTCATTATCTGTGTTGACGGAGGGGCTTAACATAGACCGCTGCCTGACACTCACTGACCGCGCAGCGGCGCTCTTCCGCCAGCTTGTTCTCAAATGGAGCCGGAAGGCGAGGGTCGTATTGTGTATTTGGCGCTTCATGTGTCGAGGACGTGCAGTTGGACTGGCCGATATTGGTGACCACGGCTCGATCGATCCGTCGATGAAAAGCCGGTCGTCCTAGCCAGAGATGATGCCTTCCGCTGTCGACGAGCGGACGCCGGGAGCGGGAGAGATAGAACAGATCCCACGGCGGCCGCGCTTCGGCGTCGGGCGACGCTGCATTTCAGTTTCGGCATGTCAGGACTTTCCGCGATAACGCGTCGTTCCAGCCAGTGGAAATGACGGTTCTCTTGATGCCGATGCTCTCGCGAATCGCCTTCCGGATATTGGCATCGGATGAACGACTTCGTTTCTTGTCATTGACGAAGTTGAAGAGTAATTCTGGCTGCTCATCTAATCTCCGACTCACGCGCTGAACTAGAGAAAGTTCGGCAGTCCATTGTGCAGCAAGCGCTTGCCCATTCGGGTGATAACCTGCCGCTGCGTTCCGCACATTTCCGTCGAACTCGCACACCGTTCTTTGGTTCCGATAACGCCGACTGCTTTTGATCGGGCCCACTCCGAGCAGGATATACGGACGCAGCCCGTGAGTTTGCGAAAATTCTTAGAAAGATTCGTTGCAAGTTGCAGGATCACCGTCAGGAAATGCCCGCGCGACTTTTTGATCGATGAGCCGGCACTGCTCGTGACAACATCTCTCGGTGATATTCGAGTGATTGCCCCGAGTAACAATCGGTCAACCGTTTATAATAGCCACTATCTCGATCCGGATCATCTACACCAACTGCTGCTCGTCATTCCGCATATTTCATCGCGGCGAGAAGGCCGGCGCGAGCAACATCCGCCTGATGGAACAGCCATGCGGCAGGGACTCAGGGATGCGCAGATCCTGTCGTCTGGCGGTGGTTACGGGACCGATCTTGTGGAACGATGGCTGCGACTGGCGTTCTCGCGAATGCATCCACAACTACCCCAGCCCCACCCGGTTCCCGTTCGGTCCCGATCTGATCGCCCCGATGTCCGGGTCTAACCTCAATGCGCAGACGATGATTCCACGGGACGAACCACCCGTGCCGGCAGTTGCAACACTCGGGTGTGGGCCGCCCGAGTGGCTATTCCTTCAACAAGGTGAAGGCTCCGCCATTCTTGGCTGCGCGCCAGACCGACGGCAAGCAAAACGTTGCAATAGATCCTACAACTAACTTTACATAACCTTTGCGACTGCAGAGCGTCGACAATGCTACCTTTACCGCAAGTCTGAGGGACGGGACACGTAAAAGAGCTGATGCACATCTACAATCTGACCGTCGCATAGCTCGCGACAGAAAGTCGACAACAATGAGAAGAAGAGCACTCATCCTGGTTGAAGGCGGTCCATGGGGTTGTGGTCTGCGATACGTCCAAGCGGCCCAGCGTCTTGGCTTTCATCCAATTATCTTTTCGGCTGATACAATTTGCGACGACTATCCTGCGGCGCAAGGGATTGAGACAATCCGCGTCGATACAAGTGATCTCGATATGCTGATCCGCGAATGTTCCCGGATACGCACGACCTATGATATTGCTGGCATCACGGGCAGACCTTTGGTCTATGCAACAGTCGGCGAGCTCTGCCGGCGTTTCGATCTACCGGGACCGAACCCCGCATCTATTGAACCATGCCAAGACAGATTCACTCAACGTCAGCTGCTTGCGGAGGCCGGCGTACCATCGCCTGCCTAGCGCTTGGCAGCAAATGCGAAGGACGTTGGACGGGCATACAAAGACATCGTCCTCGTCATCCCCGCCCTGCGCGAACTCCACTATGTCACCCGTTATGATAACTCGCAGTAATCGCCGCCGGCGCGCCGACTAACGGCTGACCGCCATACACGCATCAGACGACTTCGGGAAAGGTGCCTTGATGCACCGCTTACTTTCCAGCGTTTGATGTTTGATGTTGAGATTCATGGCCGCGTAGAACCCTTGGTACCACGGCCGTGGGTCGATGCCGCCGCTGGGCTTGGTGGTGAAGCGGGGCGCAAAATCGTGGGGTCTGTCGAACAGCGTCTCGTTGATCCGGTTGTGGATCCTGGCGACGCTGGCAAATACGGCGTGATTGGTTGCGGAGCCTTTGGCCAGGACGTCCCGCCCTTCGCGAACTCCACTATGTCGTGACGCTTACTTCGCAACATCCAATCCTATGAAAACTTCGTAACCGCTGTTCTTAGGCTGCCAAGCAGTGATGTAGCTCCTCCCTTTGTTGACGCGATGTAGGTGGCGGATCATGATAACCAAGGGCGCGAAGAGCGACACCTCATGCTGGTGGGAGGACAAAAATGCATCCACTTGTCATCGACGCGAAGCCTCAACCTGTTTCAATTGATCCTGCTAACGCTGCAATTCTCGTCGTCGACATGCAGAATGACTTCGGCTCCAAAGGTGGAATGTTCGACAGAGCCGGAATCGATATCTCCGGGATTCAACGGGCTATTGGCCCTACTGCCAGCGTAATAGCTGCCGCTCGCGATTTGAGAGTGCCCGTCGTCTATCTGAAGATGGGGTATTATTCCGACCTCTCGGACCTTGGGACATCGGACGCCCCCAACCGTATCCGACATCTCCAGATCTTTGGCGTCGGTGAGAGCATGACAGCTCCGGATGGCAGCGAGAGCCGGATTCTGATCCGCGACACCTGGGGAACAGATATCGTTAACGACCTCAAGCCAGAGGCAGGGGATGTCGTCCTCTACAAAACGCGGTTCAGCGGTTTCTACGAGACCGAGCTCGATTCTGTTCTGAAGACCGCAGGCATCAAACACCTCATCGTGACAGGATGCACGACCAGCGTTTGTGTGGAATCGACAATTCGGGATGCCTTCTTCAGGGACTATCACTGCATACTGTTGACGGATTGCACCAGCGAGCCCATCGCTTGGGACGCCTCAAGGAGCAATCATGATGCCTCGATCACGCTCGTGCAGATACTCTTTGGCTGGACATCGACGTCCGACCATTTCCTGAAGGCGATCGAGGAGCGAGTTCAGGGGCGTCTTGAACTAGCCGAATGAGCTGGCGAAGCCGCGCATCACCCGAACTCAGATCACGGCTTTAAGCTCGGGAGCCGGATGTAGGCCCAAGGCAGCAGGTCATCGATCTGGCTGTTTGGGTGGCCGTTGACGATCCTGGTGAGCACGTCGGCCAGGTAGCCGAGCGGCTCGACATTGTTCAGCTTGCACGTCTCGATCAGCGACGCGACGACCGCCCAGTGTTCGGCGCCGCCGTCTGAGCCTGCAAAGAGGGCGTTCTTGCGGTTGAGCGCAATCGGACGGATGGAGCGTTCGACCGTGTTGCTGTCGATCTCGACGCGGCCGTCGTCGAGGAAGCGCGAGAGACCTTCCCAGCGCGAGAGCGTGTAGCGGATCGCCTCAGCGAGCTTTGTCTTCTGGCTGATCAGGCCGAGCTTTTCACGCAGCCAGGGTTCGAGATCGGCCAGGATGGGTCGACTCCTTTCCTGCCGCACGGCAAGACGTGCGTCTGCCGGCTGGCCGCGGATGTCGTCCTCGACCTGATAGAGTTCTGCGATGCGACGGAGCGCCTCGCTCGCGATCGGCGCTGGGCCAGCCGCGGCGAGTTCGTAGAAGCGTCGGCGCACGTGCGCCCAGCAGAAGGCGAGCGTTGCGCCGCTCTTGTCGGCGAGCACCCGATAGCCACCATATCCGTCGACCTGCAGGATTCCGGCAAAGCCCGCCAGATGAGCGATCGGGCGCTCCGCCTTTCGGTCCGGCGCATAGACATAGGCGACGCCCGGTGGGTCGCTTCCGTTCCATGGTCGGTCATCGCGGGCGTAGGCCCAGAGCTGCCCGGTCTTGGTCTTGCCGCGGCCGGGATCGAGCACCGGCGCCGTGGTCTCGTCGGCAAAGAGCTTCGGCGAGGCTTTCAGCTTCTCCAGCAGCCGCTCGTGGACCGGACGCAGATGCCAGGCGGCGCGGCCGACCCAGTCGGCGAGTGTGGAGCGATCCAGGCTGATGCCCTGCCGGGCGTAGATCTGCGCCTGACGATAAAGCGGCAGGTGATCGGCATATTTGGAGACCAGAACCTGGGCGACCGTCGCCTCGGTCGGCAGACCGCCTTCGATCAGCCGGGCGGGCGCCGGAGC
>NZ_JBEPLM010000030.1:0-47550 GCF_040545255.1 Mesorhizobium shonense | reverse complement strand
CGCGTCAAATGATTGCGACATGGTGGCGCTCCTTTTGGTTGGTTCAACAGCGCCAAAGGATGCCACACCCTCGCCGCTCGACCCATAGCATCTACGGCGCTGTTGACGGCGCGCTCGCGAGCGGCTTCTTCACCGCCGAGCTGCACCACCTCGCGGGGCACGTCCCGTTTCACCATCTCCTACCATTTTTGGACTGCACCCCTGGACTGATACCAACGGTCTCAGGCGCTGACTCTTTCGTGATTTTGTGTCGCAGGTGGACCGTGATTATGGGATGGCCCGCCCCTCTCTGAGGCGATCGGTTAGGATCGCTCTGTTTTGGAACGAGAGAGGAACGGACCGATGTCGATTTTCGTGCTTGGAATTGACTGGCAAGAACGTGTGCGGATGCACATACGACATTTCGATTTGCCCGCGCTTCCCTAAACAGCTTTCACTAGGAGGAAGGAAGCTAGTCCTTGGCACGCCCCTACAGCAGTCCCGCTTGCTCGGCCTCGCGGCGCAGGTTCTGCCTTGGTCGCGGGCCGATCTGCTGGATCACCAGCCCGGCCGCCAGCGAGCCGAGGTCGCCGCAATCCTTGAGGCTGCGTCCGGTCGTATAGCCGTAGAGGAAGCCGGCGGCGTAGAGGTCGCCGGCGCCGGTCGTATCAACCAGTTCCTTGATCTTCGTCGCCTGGATGGTAACCGTGTCGTCGCCGCGCACGATGACCGAACCTTTCTCAGAACGGGTGACAGCGGCGATCTTGCAGTCCTTGCGGATCGCCGCCAGCGCGTCGTCGAACGAGGAGGTCTGATAGAGCGACTTGATCTCGTGGCTGTTGGCGAAGACGATATCGACCGTGCCGGAGCGCATCAGCTCGAGGAACTCGTCGCGGTAGCGGTCGACGCAGAAGGAATCCGACAGCGTCATCGACACTTCGCGCCCCGCCGCATGCGCCAGCCTCGCGGTCTGCCGGATCGCTTCCTTGGCGCGTGGCGGATCCCAGAGATATCCCTCGAAATAGGTGACCCTGGCCCCCGCGGCCTTGTCGGCCTCGACGTCTTCCGGCCCAAGCTCGATGCAGGCGCCGAGATAGGTGTTCATCGAGCGCTCGCCGTCCGGCGTGACGAAGATCATCGAGCGCGCCGTCGGCGGCTCGCCATTGAGCGGCTTGGTGTCGAAGGCCACGCCCTGGGCGTGGATGTCATGGGTGTAGATTTCGCCGAGCGCGTCGTTCGATACCTTGCCGAAGAAGGCGGCGCGCCCGCCGAAGCTCGCGACACCCGCCGCCGTGTTGCCGGCGCTGCCGCCCGAAGCCTCGATCGCCGGTCCCATGCGGCTGTAGAGCAGCTCTGCGCGCCTGGTGTCGATAAGGTTCATCGCGCCCTTGATGATGCCGTTGGTCTCTAGGAAAGCCTCGTCGCACTGGGCGATGATGTCGACAATGGCATTGCCGATGCAAAGCACGTCATATTCCGGCATCAAAGTCTCCGCCAAGAACCCACCCGGCTATCTGCTATGCCGGCCGGGCGCGATCAGTTGGGATGGACTTTTCGCATGCCAATCTATTCGGCACGAGTCTCGCGGCGCCGCGAGCCTTGCATCCGCCGTAAGTGCCAGCCTCTCCCGACTAGACTCAGGCTCTTCGCGCCCGAAGTGCTCATAGGTCGCGGCTTTGTCACCGGAAATAAATGCACCCGGATTGACCTCGCTGACCTCAAACCGCCTTTGGGATTCCTACCATTTTTAGCGATTTGGTGTTGCAAAGCCTCTGTGAATTTTCTGGAAGGATCTGTTACATGCTCAACCGAAACGCAACGCTATGCCGGAGACGATCCGAGGTGGTAGCGGGCTGATGGTGCCGCGCGACGGGGCGGTGCAAAACGTCTATTATTTGACCGGTTTGCACTCCGCCGTCTGGCTGGTCTCAGTTGATTAACCGTCTCGTGAAGCAGATAACAGGTGCCCACTTTGCCTCGTTAGACAGAGCGCGCGGAGGCCCGAGAGGGATTGCTGGCTTGACGGTGCAGCGCCGGCAAAGTCAGGCGACTGGCGCGACCATCTCCGGTCAATCTCGCCAACGCGGCAGCGCGATAGGAAATTCCCTACTCTGCTGCCGCTCAGGCGCAACAGTCCTTGTGGAGGGTCAGGCGTCTGTGGGATGTTCCAGATACGCATTCATCGATGGCTTTCTGGCCTCGACAGTCAGGATACGAGGCGTAAGCCTCCACTCGTCTAATCCCTGGCCTCCACAGCATTTCCGACTTTGGGTTTACGCCAGCGATGTCGATCGAATGGGAACATAATGTAGTCCCGCACGGTCAGCGGTTCGGGCTGGTTTCGCATGCCAACCTCCGGCCACTCATTCTTTTTCGGCCAGTATGCCGTTAGAAAAATCGTATCCCAGAGGGTTGTGAAAAACCCATAGTTTCGGTGCCGGTGATGAGGTTCCATCGAGTGATGGATGCGGTGGAATTTGTTGTCGCCAATGATGTATCGAAACGGCCCAAGATTGATGCGGGTGCTAGAATGGGAAAGATGGGCCTGGAACGTAATCAGCGTCATGGCAACGATGGGCACCACGCCAGATTCAAAATGGATCAGAGCGAGTGGCAGTGCTACCAGCGCTGCGTAAACGAGTGGTTCGGAGATGTGATGGTTGCAATTCCATGCCGTCAATTCGCGGATCGAGTGGTGCGTGGCGTGAAGCCGCCAGAGGAATGGAACAGCGTGCTGAGCGCGGTGCATCCAATAGTAAAAGAAATCGCCAGCAATCGCGACTAAAACCCCGGAAAGGACCGCCAATCCACTGCTGACGATTGCGTTTTCAGAGTGGAGCAACGTTGCGAAATTGATCGTTACCAGCGGCTTTACTCCTAGCCAGGCCAGACCAACAGCGAAGAAGTGCCAAACAAACGCACCCAATCCGAGCCGAATAAGCCAATTCCGCACGCCGCGAGCGTATGAGGCAAGACTGTATCGATAGGCCGGAAAGGTGAACTCCAGCGCGGCGCAGATGGTGGCGAAGACCACCACCAGCTCGAGCGAGTTCACGAAGATCTGCGATATATGATTAAAATCGAGAATTTGCATTTGTTTGCTCCGGCGAATCGTTCAAGCTGCGCCAGCTTCAGGTCGGAACATCGAGGCAGTCATTTTCGTCATCAGGCGAATCCAATGGTTAATCGATCTCCGGCGCGGCCTCGATAAATTCGAGGTCGGCACCCGAATCTATATCCGCGCAGAAAGTACCAATTGCACATAGCAGTCATGCAATTTGCTTTTCATGCACATTCAACGGTGATTATTCTGTTGGTACGCGGGGCATCGCGGGAGCGGACTATGCGGGGTTCTCTTGGATTGGTAAAATCGATTGTTTGGATGAGACGTATCCGTTTCCTAAATGGTCGGAAAAGACCCTTAGGCAAGTTGGCTGCCCGCGGCGACTGACTATGCGCCAGTGTTGCGGCGGCAACTTGCCACGGCAAAAGAGCGTCGAAAAAATCAGCGTAAGCGTCACGAGCCCTGCACACGCCTGGGTAGTTGGGTGACAGAGCCAGGTCACATGCGGGCTGCATCGTGACGCTCACAAATCAGCAGCTCGGCGCGCAGGGTGTCGACGAGGGTCATCACGACTTGCTAATGCATTGCTCGCGCCGTGCGCGATAATTTCGACAATGGCATCGCCGATTTAAAGCAAGTCACATTTCACCATCAATGGCTTTCTTGGTTCGCCAACGGACCCCGGCTTTCTTCCATGCCGACCGGCCGACGTCTGGTCATAGAAGGGTGTTGCGCGTTCTTTTGGCGCCGGGTTTTAAGGTGCGGCGAGCCCGGCCTCGCGCCGCAAATCGTCGGCTCTGTCAGTCCTCTCCCAGGTGAACTCGGGCTCTTCGCGACCGAAATGACCATAGGTCGCAGTCTTGCGGTAAATCGGGTGTAACAGATCAAGCATCTTGATAATGCCCTTCGGTTTAAGATCGAACAACTCAGGAATGAGCTGCTCGATCCTTCTTTCCTCGACCCTTGCTGTCCCGAAAGTATTGACCATGACGGAAACCGGACTGGCCACACCGATCGCGTAAGCAAGCTGCACCTCACAGACATCCGCAAGTCCGCTGGCCACCACATTCTTCGCAACATATCGGGCGGCATAGGCAGCCGAGCGGTCAACCTTGGACGGGTCCTTGCCAGAAAAGGCGCCACCGCCGTGACGCCCCATTCCGCCATAGGAATCGACGATGATCTTGCGTCCAGTGAGGCCACAGTCGCCGCGCGGCCCTCCGACCACGAACCGCCCTGTTGGGTTGACCAGAATTCTGGTGTCTTTCGTTTCCAGGTCGGTCGGCAGGACCGGCTTTATTATTTCCTCAATGACCCCCTCGCGAACCGTCTCTTGCGAAACCTGCTCATTGTGTTGCGTCGACACGACGATGGTATCCAGGGCGACGGGGCGCAAGCCCTCATAGCGCACGGAGACTTGGGATTTTACGTCAGGGCGCAACCAGCTAAGATGACCTGCCTTGCGAACATCCGCCTGTCTTTTCGTCAAACGGTGGGCGAACTGGATCGGCAAAGGCATCAGAGTATCGGTCTCGCGGCATGCATAGCCGAACATGAGGCCTTGATCTCCTGCTCCCTGTTCGAGATCTTGTCCCCGGCCTTCGTCAACACCTTGGCTAATGTCGGGTGACTGCTCGGTGAGGGCATGAATGACGGAGCAACGCCGGCCGTCAAAGCCAACCGCCTCATCGTCGTATCCAATATCAACAATCGTATCGCGGGCCACTTGGCCGTAGTCGACCGTCACATCGCTGGTAATCTCGCCAGCCAGAACCACGGTTCCTGTCTTCACCAAGGCTTCACATGTCTTCACCAGGGCTTCACAAGCGACGCGCGCCTTCGGATCGAAGCGCAAGACTGCGTCGAGGATTGCGTCCGAGATGTTGTCGGCGAGCTTATCCGGGTGTCCCGCGCCAACCGATTCGGAAGAGAAAACGAACTGCCTAGCCATGAAATGCCTCGCTTCGGGTGTTGGAGTTTGGATGGGGCATTTTGCTTAGCCCGCTTTACCTGCGGGTGATGCCCGGGACCTCGAACGCAGCGCACAAGTCGGCAACGTCTTTTCGCACGCTGGCATGAACATCCGGATTGTTGGGTTGGCGACAGACCAGGTCAATAAAGGTGGCGATTTGCACCATTTCCCCCTCGCGCATGCCCATTGACGTCACTGCTGGCGACCCCAAGCGAATTCCGCTCGTAACCGCCGGATCGCGCGGATCCCCCGGCACCATATTAAAGTTCGTAATGATGCCCGCCTTTGATAATCGCTCGGCGTAGGCCTTGCCCGACAGTGGTCGATCGCGCAGGTCAAGGATGAGCATGTGATTGTCGGTCCCCCCTGTAACCAGGTCATAACCTCGCTCAAGCAGCGCCTGGGCCAGAGCCTTGGCATTCTTGACGGTCTGTTGCCCGTAGATACGGAATGCCGGGGTCGCCGCTTCCTGTAAGGCGACTGCTAGCGCAGCGATAACATTCATATGTGGCCCGCCCTGCAGGTGAGGGAAGACCGCGCGATCAATCCGCCTGGCGAGATTGTATTTGCTTTTCGGATGATAGAGCGCCTGGTAACGGTCCTCATTCCTCGACAAAATGAAGCCACCGCGGGGGCCGCGGATCGACTTATGAGAGGTGCTGCTGACGACGTCGCAATGGCATACGGGATTCGGATGCGCTTCTGCCGCAATCAGGCCGCTGATGTGCGCAATGTCGGCCACGAGATAGGCGTTCGCCTCCAGAGCAATTTCTGCCATTGCCGCGTAGTCAAAGACACGCGGATAAGCAGTTCCGCCGATCCAAATGAGCCGCGGCCGTTCCCGCTTAGCTGTCTCGCGCAAGAGGTCATAGTCAATTTGCTGGGTCTTTTCGTGTAGCCCATAGGGGACTCGTCGGTAGTCGGTTCCGGAAAAGTTGATAGCCCACCCATGGGTCAGATGACCCCCTTCCGGAATGGGCAAGCCCATGACTTTGTCGCAGGGCTTCAACAGCGCGCGATAGACAGCCTGATTGGCCGGCGAGCCGGAATAGGGCTGGACGTTGGCGTGTTCGCTTCCAAATAGTTTCTTCAAGCGCTCGATGGCGAGGTTCTCAAGCTCATCGACGATCTCGTTTCCCGCATAGTAGCGCGCACCGGGGTACCCCTCGGCGTACTTGTTTGTGAAAATCGACCCGGTGGCTTCGAGCACTGCCGGGGAGGCAAAGTTTTCAGAAGCGATTAGTTTGAGCGTCGTGCGCTCCTGTCGCTCTTGTCTCAGAAGCAGTTCGTGAACGCAGCTATCAACCGCGGCTAAGGAAGTGCGTCCGTAAGTATCGGGCTGCGCGATGGCGCGCTCGGTAGAGTTGTCCATCGTGGGCTCGCGCTCCAATTGGATCGTTCTATTTCACGATCAAGCAGGCTGTCCCCTTCGGCTGATCGTCTCGTATCGCTTCGAGTCGTTGTAGGTCTCTTTCATGATGGCCATCGCAGTGAGGCAGTAGATCGACTAGCAACTGGACCAGACCGCCGTCCTTGTCTCCTGGTTTGAGATGATAGGAGCGCCACGGGCGCTGTTCGTTGCAGCAAAGAAAGTCGGCTCTGGCGAGTAGCCGGACGTGTCGCACAACGCGATCGCGACGCAGATCCAAAATGTCTGCCAACTCGCAGATTGTTAGGTCCGCATGCGCGCAAAGGCCCAGGATTCGAAGGCGATCAAGATGCGCTGCCGCCCGTAGGCGACTGACCAGTGTCATCATTGTTCTGTATCAAACCGCATGGAAAGAATGGACACTCGTTGCACTGAATTTGTCATTTGGCGTTCTCCGTAGATGTTGCAACTTTCGAAGCAAAATTATCTTGTTGCTTATATCACCGACCGGACACTCCCGGCGGTCGCGTAGATACGTACTTATTTCCACACATGTAATTGTTTCGAACCGGCGTGATAGCAACCATGACAAGAGCTTTTCTTGCTATTGCCTTTGGTCCTAGATTTCGTGCGGTTCGACGGTCGCAGAATAGGAAGGACCGCGGTTTGAGTCCTCTGGCTGACCTGATACGTTGAGATAAGCCTACCATTCTCAGCGATTTCTGGTTGCTAAGAGTCTATGAATTTCTTTGAAGAAACTGTTGCAATGTCTGCTCGCCGAGATGCCGGTCACGATGGGCCGAGCCGGATAGTTTCAAGCCAATGGGGCAACATGGTAGGATGGAAGAATGCCAAAAACATCCTTGCGTCGAAGCGCACCGATCGTGGTACGCGGCCTGCGGCTTTTGGACTTTGAAGACATGCTCGACAAGATCAAGGCCAGCAGTCGCAACAGCGCTGAGATGAACTCACAGGGCGTGAAAGCGCTTGATGGTGGTGCCTTGGTTACGCTCCAGGCAGCGTGACCGTCGACGCCACTTCGAAGACGTCAAGCAGAATTGCCAACCCGACGCCGCAGGCGGTCAGGATGAGGCCGGCCATGAAAATGCGCTTGGCGCGTTCGTAGACGTGGCGTCGCAGCGAACTCATGTCGAGCAACAGCGATAGCGCCCGCATCTGCGAGACTATGCCGACCAGGATTGGGACCACTGCGAACAGGTCATAAAATCGCCACGGCACTGGGTTCGCCGCCCAATGTGTGACGAAACCCAGCGAAAACGCCAGCAATATGCCGACGACGGTGATCGTGCCGTTGCGGAAGACGGTCTCGATCGGTTCTTCCTTCGGGCTATGCTCGTCCAATTTCCTCTCTCTGCAGGTCTGCGCAGTCATCGCACAGATGTGAACTGATCCCTAAGATCCTTCGAAGACTGGAGCTTGCCGACTTCGGGCTGGTGGCGTCATCGGGATTGATCAATGAGTGAACCTCTTGATACGGGAAATGAGCAAAACTAAGTCGGCATGGGCGCGCAATGCTGACGTCGGGTGCCAGTTCCGAGCGGGCCGCTGTTGGCGCGCGGTGCGGAGGGGAACGACATGAAGTTCCGTCTGACCGTATCCTGGTCAGCGGCGTTGAGGCCGACGAGAAAGCGGCAGGCGGCATCATACAGAGCCGGGCTTTCAAGCGATCCTCGACTGCATGCTCGATGCCGGCTGGCAGCGCGGCGGGCGTTACGGCGTCTGATCGCCGCCGACAACATGACGCAGAAGAAAACGCCAGCGTTGAAACCGAGTTGGCAATGGCGCGGGCGATGATGCGCGCCGGAAATCACTTATAGCTCGGTTGCCCTCCTCCACGGCAAACTCGCCAGGCAGGTTCCCTTCAAAATGTGACGCGATATATGCTGCTCAGTCAGCCCGTCCTAGGTTCGGGCTCCGGAGGCGGCGTGTTCGGGCCGGGGCAATCAGACAATTGCTCACATGGACGGGACCGATCGCCAACGCCGGCATAGCGTTCCACGAGTTTTGCGAATCCTAAGGCGAAGGCGGAAAGAAGCGCCAGGACAACTACGATTCGGACGGCCATTCGGGACTGTAGCAGAACCTCGATCCGAGTTTGACCAGCTACAGGTAGAAGAGCGAATTCCGCGGCGCGAGCCAAGGTGTCCTTCGTTGTGGACGGATGGCAATTTAGAATGGGTGAACCTCCGCGCGCCGGTCAATCGGGTCCGAAATCTGGCGGGCCATTAATCGCAGTCTGGATCGCCTCATAGGCACTGCCGATTTCCTCTTCGATCTCGTCCTCGGAAATGCCTGCGGCCTTCGCATCGGCGAACAGCTTGGCAGTCAGCTCCGCCACAGAAATGATGTCGGCGCCTACGTTGCCGCTCATCACGTTGTCGGTGATCCATTTTCCAAAGAACTCTGCCCCGCTTTCGCTCATAGGCGGTGCCGCGCCTTCAGGAAATGAGCCTCTCGAAGCAGGGAATTCCAATCGGTCCCCATCAACGTGATCAGCTCGCGAGCTTGCTCTTCGGTAACGTCTGCCTCTCTGACCAGGCGATCGGCCAGAACCTTCATCGCCCCACTTTGCGAACCTGACCTGTTGTCATCGTCACTCATGAAAATGACCTCCTAATCGTTAGAACGATCTAGAGGACGGACTGTTCAGGTTAGGCAAAAAATTCGGCGTCGGCTGAGCCAGGGGATCATCCACGGACCCGGACCGCCGGCGATCGTGCCAGCAAAGGAATGAGACCCCCTGAGCGGATCCTGCGGCTAGAGGCGATGGAGCCAGGATTTCACGACATCGTCTAGTTTGCTATGTTGAAGGCCGGCTAGCGGAGATGATGCGCGAAGACAGTGGAAAGTGCACATATGGCGCTTCCGGTATCCTTTGCAAGAAGGCGGACACATGGTCCGCCTTCCTCTCATATAGACGGCCGGGAGAACGAGTTAGCCGCCCATCTTCTTAGCCATCGCGCAGAAATCTGCATGCGACTTGTTAAGCGTGGTATCGCCGCAGTCTTTCAACACTGCCTTTTGTTCATCAGGTTTCATGGCCTTCCATGCGGTCATGAAATCCTTTTCCGACTTCAGAGTTTTCATGCCGGCATCGGTGAAGAACGGCGACATCTTGGCCGGATCATCGAGCGCAGACGTGGACCCGGCCATCACGGTACCACCCATCATTGCGAGTGCGAGTGCGCCCATACTCAACATCTTGATATTCATCGAAATACCTCCTCGGTTACCACATAATCCTAGAACGAAAACGTGCACCTACTGAGAGGGGTTCCAGACGCCGGTAAAACGGTGGTCGCTTGCCGCGCGAGCGGCCGATCCATGACGCGATGCCTTATTTCCCCCGGAAATTCTGGAGCGAGGCATGCCTTAACTCATGCTCGCCGCGCAGGAATTTCACTTGCCCAGTGATGCCGGGCCTCACCCATTCGACATCTGCGCCGGCGACGGCCGTCGGCACCGGCCGATGCGGTTTCGCAGCCTTGGCTGGTTGACGCGCTGCCATAGTCGCTCGCGCATTCGTTGGGATAGCGTCACGGCGGCAGTGCCGGCGAACTCGGGCAGCCGCACCGCCGCGGGATTCCCCGCATCCGAAACCGAACCTCACCACAAAATCGCACCTGATGGGCCTTGCCCAATCGTGCCGACGGTTCGAACTGACGGAGTGTTCCGATGCCGGGTCCATGGGAAAAATATCGCCAGTCGCCCGCTGTCCCGCCGGGCTTCCGCGTGATCTCCCAGCCGCCAAGCCAGCCGCGCTTCCCTGGCATGCCCGTCCAGAAGTCAAATGTTTTCGATCAGTTCGATACTCCAGCCGCGGCGGCGGGAAACGACCCGTGGGCCGCATTCCCTGACGCGCCGGCGAGAAGGCGCCGCCGGCCAGCCCAATCGGCCCGTTCCCTGGCATGCTGGAGCAGGGCAACATCGATCTGAATGCGCGCCCGATCGTCAAGAACCCCGACGGCTCCTACAGCACTGTGCGGTCGATGTCGTTTGAGAACGACGGCGGCCAGGAAGTGCTCGTGCCGACCGTCTCGCCCGACGGCAAGATCCTGAGCGATCAGGCCGCGATGGAACTGTACGGCCGCACCGGGTAGAACCTCGGCAAGTTCGACAACCGCGCGCACGCGGACATGTACGCCGAAGCGCTCCACAAGGCGCAGGATCAGCATTACGCCGCGCAGGCGCAACTGGCCGCAGACCCGTGGGCCGCATTTCCCGATGCGCGGCCGTCCGGCGCCGAGGCGAAAGGAGATCGCCTAGGGCCCTGGACGAAGTACGGCGCGCCGGCCTCGTCACGAAACGCCACGCAGGTGAAAGCGCCCGACGGAAGCATTGTCGAATTTCCTGCGGGGACGCCTGAAGCGGCGATGACGAAAGCCATGCAAGAGAAGTTCGGCGGCCCGACTGCGCCCGCGCCGAATGTCTTCGACCAGTTCGACCAGCTGGCCGTTCCGGCAGGCTTCAAGCTAGTTGGGCAGGCCCCGGCCGCAACGGAGCCACGGCATTCGACATCCACCGATGTGGGGCTTTCCTTCGCCTCTGGCGTGCCGCGCGGCGTTGTTGAGACGGCGATGACGCCGATTACGCTCAATCGGGCCGGCGAGAGCTTGGGCGGCTGGCTCTATGACAAGGCGGAAGGGCCGGTGCGGTCGATGCTCGGCACGGAATCGGCGATGCCCGGCCCCGAGCATGACCAATTCAAGGACTTCCTGATCAGTCCGATCACCGGCGCCGTCAATTACGCGCTGCGCAAGCTTTCCGGTTCGGAGAACGTGGACGTCCGCAGCGGCGTCTACGCCACCTAGGGTCGAACCCGCGAGATCATGGATGCGGTGCTGCACAAGCCGGAGACGACCCCCGGGAAACACGCCGGCGCAGTAGGTGAGTTTCTGGCGCCCGGCGGTCTGCCAAGCAAGGCCGCGCGTGCGGCGACGACTGGTCGCGAGCTTGTTCGCCATGTCGCGGAGGACATGCTTGGCAACGTCGTCATGCCGGCCGTCGCTTCGGAAGCGGCCGGCCAGGCCACCGAAGGCACGCCCTACGAGGGGCCATCGCGGCTCTTGGGCGCATTGCTCGGCAACGTCGGAACGGCGGCGGGCCGCGCCTACAACGCGCCCGAGAGCGTCGTGCGGCGCGCCACAAGCGAGATGACCGACGCCGATTGGCGGCGCGCGCTTGGCCTGCAGAACAACACGACAGGTGTACGGCTCACCGGGCCGGAAGCCATCGCCCGGGCGACCAACGGCGCCAGCGCCTTGCCGAACCTACTGCGCGTCGTCGCAGGCAGTGTGGACGGGCGCGCACGGACGGCACCGTTTTTCGCCGCTCGGCCGGCGACCAGGCCGTCACAAACGTCTTCGACCAGATCGCCCCGCAGAGCGCGCAGCCGTATTCGTTGGGACCGCAAGCTGCGGAGGCCGCGACCAATGTGATCGACCAGACGCGGCAGGGCATCAACGCGCAGACGCGCCCGCTCTACGACGCCGCGCAGCCACAGATCATTCCGCAGGCGGACTTCGCCCCGATCGCCGCTAATCCACGTTTCGCCGCCGGCTTGGCGCGCCTGCGCGGAAATGCGGAACTGGCACCTGAATATGCGCATCTGCCGGACAATTCCATCGGCGTGATCGACGCTGTGACGAAAGACCTTGCTGCCCGCGGCGAGGCCCTGCGGAACGCCGCCAATCCGCTTTACGGTCCCGAGCTCGCCAGCCGCAGCACGGCAAGCGCAGCGGAGGCGCGCAACCTCGCCACAAACCAGTCGCCGGGGTATGCCCAGGCTCTGGCCGAGCAGGAGGCGTTGCGGCGCACCGTTCTCAAGCCGCTCGAAGAAGGTCCGGTCGGGCGCATAGCGGCGGCACGTGATACGGCAGGAGCAGGCAATGCTCTGTTGCCTCAGAATCCATTGACGGGCTCAGCCCCCGAAACAGCGGACGCAACGCGACGGCTGGCGGCCGAAGATCCGGCAACCACGGCCGCGCTCGTGCGTCAAAACCTAGCCGATCGCTACGCCGAGGCCAACACCGAAACCCAGGAAGGTGTTCGGGACTTCGCCGGCGCCAAGTTCCACAAGGACGTGGCTGGCAACAAAGCGCGGCAGGAAGTGCTCTACGCCGTGCTGCGCGAGATCCCTGGCGGGCAGGCGGCGGCCAGCATGCCGGAACTGCTCGACGTCCTTCAGGCCACAGGCCGGCGTTACCTGGATGCAACTCTTCGTCCGTCAGAACGAGCGTTGGAAACGCACGATGCCGCCGACGCTGTTGTTTTTGTCGGCATTGGTCCAGTTCACCTTGGAAGGGCTCACCATGCCGACGCCGAAGTAGCCGCAGTGGTCATAGTCGACTTCGACCGTTACCGTGAAATCTGGAATGAGCGTATAGGCGACATTCATAGCGACACCATAGTTCTTGAGCTGATCACCCGAGACCTGAAGGTTGAACGAAGTTGTCTCGTTGAACTTGTAAGTGGCGCCAGTCCAGAAAGCCCATTTGCCGCCCCAAGTTTTGTAGAAGCCGCGGCCGTGAGCGTCGATTGCGTTAGTGGAATCATCTTTGAGCTTGCCATTGGAGCCGTAGCCGAACATTCCGAATAGCGACAGCTCGTTGGCGACATTGACGTCGACGCGGACTTTGCCGGCCACCGACCCGTAGTTGCTATCATAAGCAGCAACACCGGTGATCGCGCCCCACTGTTGTGTGTATTTCAGGCCGCCGACCACGTGCGGTACGTAGCTATCGATGGTGCCGATCACGCCTTCGCCTTCTTCAAGCGAGACCACCGCCGAAAAGCCGTCGCCGGCGTCAAAGTAATACTGGATGACGTTGGTTTCGAAATCACCGTAGGGAACGAGCATCTGATTGAGCACGTTGCCGGGATAGCCAATAAACATGTCGAAGGCCGACCAGTCCTTACCGATTCGAAGGTCGCCAAGCTGAACCCAGGCAAAAGTCAGGCCGAGATCTCTATCAGAGGCATAGTTTTGAGGACTGCCCGGATCCGAATAATCGTTGCGGTTACCAAAGTTCATGCGGGTTTCGGTATAGGTCTTCAACGTGCCGAACTCGGTTTCCCGATTAGTCCAGGTCTTCACCGTGAAGCGGGCATTCTTCTTCCAGGTTGCATTGGTGCTGCCGCCCTCGTGGTCGGTTGCCTTTGCCCCATCCAACGAGCCGACGTCACCCAAGGCGATGTCATAGCGGACATAGCCGCCGATGCGCAGGCAGGTTTCGGTGCCTGGGATATAGAAGAAGCCTGCGCCATAGACGTCGCAGATCTTGACGTATTCGCCCGCGTCTGGCTCGGCGTCGACGGCGCGGGCATCGGAAACGGCAATGAGGATCGCAGCTGAGCCGAGAAGAAGACTCGTGAAGTTCATTCTTGATCTCCGTTCAAACATATAAAAGAGGAAAGACGTCGAAGAGCGGACCCCTCGCTTATCCCCGCGATCTAAAAGTGAGGCGCAATGCGCTGCGTCATTCGCAGCGCGACGAACCAGTCATGACAACGGTTCAACAGAAATGTGAGGAAACTAAATCGTATTGTCTGAAAAATAGGGCAATTATAAACATGTGAATTGCTGCAATACAGCACTGTGAATTCACCCTTTTTGAGCCAACCGCCAAAGTTATGTCCGCCAGTTGTGGGGGATCCTCACAACGACTTCCACAGTTGCATACGCA
The DNA here is from genome assembly GCF_040545255.1 of Mesorhizobium shonense. Taxonomy (NCBI): domain Bacteria; kingdom Pseudomonadati; phylum Pseudomonadota; class Alphaproteobacteria; order Hyphomicrobiales; family Phyllobacteriaceae; genus Mesorhizobium; species Mesorhizobium shonense. The sequence goes on along the minus strand of NZ_JBEPLM010000030.1, from coordinate 33,460 downwards.
AGTGACGTGCCATCCTGGTGACGCAGCTGTGGCTTGACACTCAAGTTTGCCGGCGGACCTTGGTTCGCGCTCCCTCCTCATTTTGCCTTGAGATCAAGCCGCGCACGAAAACGCCAGGGTTTTGGGTGGTTCGCGTGTTCGACATGCGACAGATTTCGTTCAAAGGCGACAGCTTTTGTTTGTTGTGAGCCTTGATGTTGAGACATCACCCCTCGGTACGTCAGGCGGTGCCTCACGACGCTGACACAACGGTCATGAGCGAAACTGGGCATGTGATCCTTGCAGCATGGCCGAGGCCGTAAGCGTCGTTTCCGTTTTTTCGATCCAACTGAACGCTTGGCGATTTTTTGGCCAAGGACGGGATAGTGGACATAGAAAACGGTCTTGTTCGCGTACGGCGGCGGCATCGCTTCGCGGTTCGCGCGGTTGCTGCCGCATGCGATGCTTTGCTCGACCGGCTGCCCCTTAGCGAGGCATAAGTGCGAGGGCAACTAGCTCGACTGCGACACCGACTGCGAAAGCCCGAGACCGAGCGCCGCCAAGTGTCGACCACTTTTGACTTCGCAGAGCATCGCGTGCTGCTTGGACGCCCGTGATATAATCCTTCGTGCGGCTACGGTGACTGGGGTTTAAAGGCATGTGCGTTGCACGCGAGCCTCACAGCTGCCGTACGCGCTCGCGAGACTCAGCCATGTTGTGGTAGTTGGCCGAGTCCGATCATGCAGCTTGTCTCAGGACTGCAGTTGTCCAACGGCAACTTGGCGCCGGCGGTGCTTTCTCAGTTGAACTTGATGCTAGCCTGCCCGAACACGCCGTAGCGTTCAACCTCCCAATGCTGGATCGCCGGGCTACCACCGCCCGGCGTCCCCTCGAAATGAGCGGCGCCACCAGCTGCCGCGCGCCAGTAGCGGCCGCCGACGCCGATGTTGAACAAATCCGTGACCTTGTAGTTCAACATTGCCTCGAGTTGGACGCCATTCCCGTTCCCGTCTTCGGGAATCGGATTGATATCTGGGCGCAGATGGTGATGATCCTTGCCGTTAAGCTGCGTGAACAGCACAGCGACGTCACCCGAAAGGCTGAGTCGTTCGGTGAGTTGCGTCTGCCCGGCAAGGCCGAGTCGCAGCGAATGCCAATCGTTATCTTGGCTGATGACGCCCATATTTGTTGTAATGGCTGGCACGCAAACCCGCGGGTTGGCTGCCTGCTGCGCGCAATGGATGGCGTGGTAGCTTTCGTTCCAGAAATTGTATCCGACATAGGCACCGATGCGGTAACGCGGCGTGTCCCAGAAATTGTATCCGAGGTCGGCGGTGAAATACGTGATGCGACCGTTGTGCTGATCGGACAACGTGCTCGAATAGGATTTCATGGACAAAGAGGGGTGCACGAAATCCTCGTCGGTAAGAGAACCCTTGGGGATCCCGCCCGCACTGAGGAAGCCCTTGACGAAGATGCCAGTCGGATTGTGGGTCGCGTTGAGGAAGACTTCGCCCGATAGGGCACCGAGATCGTCGTATGTGAGCCGCGACACCATCACCGCGCCGTCGGCGTTGTAAAGTTGCTTCGATGCTTCGCCGCTACTGTACCAGTAGCGTAGCCCGCCCTCGAATGAAAAGACCGGGGCCACTGCGTCGGCTCGCAACGCCGGGTCGGCGAACACCGGGCTGTCGGCAGCGGCCGCACCCGCCGACAGACCGCAAAGCACGACACATGTCAAAACCAATCGCCGCATCACCAAATTCTCCTTTGTGTTGATTTTCGGGGTCCGTCGCGGACATTCTAAAATTGGCCAGGTTGGACCGACTGCAGAGTTGATCTCCAGGCAAGAGGATCATCGTGGCAAAGTGCCTTTACAGCCCTTGGCCCGGCTATTGCTTGCAGTGCGGTCGCTTGCTTCTTCTGCATCGGGAAGTCTACGGTACGGCCTGATCCCAGCAGACAGCATAGTGCGAACATTGAAACACTCTCCGCGAGACGCGTTTAGCGACACTCGAAGCAACATGCGTGCCAAAGAAAAAACTCTTTAGACGCATGCCAATCGATTGCCGCATGTCCGGCATTTGTCGCGCCTCGCACAATGTCAAAGCATCCTGTCGCAAATTGTCGGTGAGAGGGTTTGCGGCATGAAAGCTCTTCGATTTCTGAGGAGCTCGTGACCTTCAAAGTCCGCCTGTTCGACCGATCCGCGAATGCCACGCCGCCAGGTTTCCCAAGGTCGGAGCCACGGCGCGGAAACCACTCGCGTAAGTCCGGGCGTCCCCACCGTGAAAACGCCCGCTGGGCGCGGCCAGCGGCCTGGCTCGTTTGTCTGGATCGAGCCGATGAGGTGTCGGCCGGGTCAGGTTCTGGTTCCGATTATTCGCGCGCGACGGAATCGCCCGTTGGCTTTGTCCTGATCCGCATCAGTCCGCTTCGGACACCATGCTTGAGCATGGCTGTTGTCACTCGCGTCGCCAACCGTGACTTCCGGTCGCGAACGTGCAACGAGGCATCCCGCCCTTCGGCGTCCCGACAGCTAATATATGAAAGAACTTTCGACTGGTTTGCTTCAAATTCCTGCAAGAAATTCGACAAAATAGCGACGCCGCTTTACCCACAAGGCGCGGAGAATTGGTAACTGATTGAAATTTAAGCCGCCGCTGCATCTGGCATGCCGTTTGCTCTCTGCCTGTTAACATGTGAAGACGTGTTACAAGATATGAAGGCCTTATAAAAAATATAATTCGTGTCGATTCGATTTATTCAAAGGGCACGAAAATGAACATTCCCCTTTGGCAATGGAGCAAGACAGATGACAAGTATCATAGCGACAGCAGCTTTGCTTATGGCATCGACGTTGGCGTTCGCAGCGGACATAAAAGAAACCAACGATATGCTAAGTATTGATGCTCGCAGGGATACCAAGACGTATCCGTGCAGCCGCCAGAAGGCACTCCCCTCTGTTAAATGGGAAAGCGGATGCGTCTTCGCCAATTACTTGCCGCAAGTGCACTCCAGCCTGCATGAAATGACGCGCATCTGAAAACTATTTCAGACGCAACACGCGCCAAATACCTTTTGCGCAGTGCCTAGCATGGTGCCGGCCCGAACCTTAGTCCCGCGCTTACGCGACAAAGCTCAAGCGTCGCATTGCGAAATCACAAGCGTCCCTTTGGGAAATCACAAGGGGCCATGGCGTTCGGAAATTCTCCCGACATAGTCCACCTCCTGAAACGTGAAAGGAGCAAAACCAGTTCGGCATGCGCGCGATGCCGCAAAGTCGCGCGAACCCCATTCTGGCCCTGAGGGTCCGGATCCGGGGAGGCTCTCGCAATCTGTTTGTCCTAAAGGAGAACGATATGAAGTTCCGTCCATTGCACGACCGCGTACTCGTCCGTCGCATCGATGCCGACGAAAAGACGGCCGGCGGCATCATCATCCCCGACACGGCCAAGGAAAAGCCGCAGGAAGGCGAAGTCATCGCCGTCGGCCCAGGCGCTCGCGACGAGAGCGGCAAGCTCACCCCCCTCGACGTGAAGGTCGACGACCGCATCCTGTTCGGCAAGTGGTCCGGCACCGAAATCAAGCTCGACGGCGAAGACCTGCTCATCATGAAGGAAAGCGACATCCTGGGTGTGATCGAGGTTTCGGCCTCGGCCAGGCAAGCCGCGTGACCGAAACCGCCTGACACAAACAGTCAACAAGAACTACCTATTGACAGGATTGAATCAATGGCTGCCAAGGAAGTGAAATTTCATTCTGATGCCCGCGAGCGCATGCTGCGCGGCGTCGACATTCTCGCCAACGCGGTGAAGGTGACGCTCGGTCCGAAGGGCCGCAACGTCGTCATCGACAAGTCGTTCGGCGCCCCGCGTATCACCAAGGACGGCGTCACCGTCGCCAAGGAGATCGAGCTCGAGGACAAATTCGAAAACATGGGCGCGCAGATGGTGCGCGAGGTGGCGTCCAAGACCAGCGACATCGCCGGCGACGGCACCACCACCGCCACAGTGCTGGCGCAGTCGATCGTGACCGAGGGCGCCAAGGCAGTCGCGGCCGGCATGAACCCGATGGATTTGAAGCGCGGCATCGACAAGGCGGTGGAAACGATCGTCGCCAATCTGAAGGCCAACGCCCGCAAGGTGACGAAGAACGACGAGATCGCACAGGTCGGCACCATCTCGGCCAATGGTGACGAAGAGATCGGCCGCTTCCTCGCGGAGGCAATGGAAAAGGTCGGCAACGAGGGCGTCATCACTGTCGAGGAAGCCAAGACCGCCGAGACCGAGCTCGAAATCGTCGAAGGCATGCAGTTCGACCGCGGGTATCTGTCGCCCTACTTCATCACCAACCAGGACAGGATGCGCGTCGAGCTCGAAGAGCCCTATGTGCTGATCCACGAGAAGAAGCTTTCCAACCTGCAGGCGCTGCTGCCCGTGCTCGAGGCCGTGGTTCAGTCTGGCAAGCCCCTGCTGATCATCGCCGAAGACGTCGAGGGCGAAGCGCTGGCCACGCTGGTGGTCAACAAGCTGCGCGGCGGGCTGAAAGTGGCCGCCGTCAAGGCCCCCGGCTTCGGTGACCGCCGCAAGGCGATGCTGGAGGACATCGCCATCCTGACCGGCGGCACGGCCATCAGCGAGGATCTCGGCATCAAGCTCGAGAATGTGACGCTGGAAATGCTCGGCCGCGCTCGCAAGGTGGAGATAGAGAAGGAAAACACCACCATTGTCGACGGTGCCGGCCATAAGGACGAAATCAACGGCCGCGTTGCTCAAATTAGGGTCCAGATCGAGGAAACCACCTCCGACTATGACCGCGAGAAGCTGCAGGAGCGCCTGGCCAAACTCGCCGGCGGCGTCGCGGTGATCCGTGTCGGAGGATCGACCGAAGTCGAGGTCAAGGAGCGTAAGGACCGCGTCGACGATGCGCTGCATGCCACTCGCGCGGCGGTCGAGGAAGGTGTCTTGCCGGGTGGCGGCGTGGCACTACTGAGGGCAGCAAGGGCGCTCGACCATGTCGTTCTCGACAACCCCGACCAGAGGACCGGTGTCGAGATCGTGCGGCGCGCCATCGAGGCGCCCGCTCGCCAGATCGCCGAAAACAGCGGGGCGGAAGGCTCCATTATCGTGGGCAGGGTCCGCGAGAAGGCTGAGTTCGGCTTTGGCTGGAACGCCCAGACCGGCGAGTATGGCGACCTCTTCGGCCAAGGCGTGATCGACCCCGCCAAGGTCGTGCGCACGGCGCTGCAGGACGCCGCTTCCGTAGCCGGCCTGCTCGTCACCACCGAGGCGATGGTGGCCGAGAAACCGAAGAAGGAAATTCCCGCCCCGGCGATGCCGGGCGGCGGCGGGATGGATTTCTGACGAGCCCCACTTTCTGTCTTGTCGTGGGAGAGGGCGGAGCTACCTTATCAATGGTCCATTCGCCCTCTTCCAGGCATCGATTCCGCCCTCGATGTGGCAGGCTGATGTGAGGCCCTCGTCCTGGGCGGCCTGCACCGCCATGGCCGAACGCTCGCCGAAGGCGCAGTAAAGCACAAGCCGCTTGCCGGTCGAACGGACGAGCTCGTGCAACACGCCGCCGGGAGCGATGTTTTCTTGCAGCCTCGGGTAAGGCACATGCAGCGCCCCCGGAATGATGCCCTGGCGTTCGCGCTCGGAGCGCTCGCGCAGGTCGATCAGCGCGACATCCGGCCTGCCGGCCAGCGCCAACGCTTCGTTGGCATTGGCCCCCCAGCCGCGCCGCGCGATCTCGTCCTGCTGAAGCCCGACCTTCATATTGGCGGGCACAGCGACATCCATCATTTTCGGGTTGGCGAGCTTAAGATTGTTCATGATCTCGACATACTCGTCCACTGACTTCACCTGCAGGCGCGGGTTGAAGGCCTTCTCCTCGCCTATGGTCGAGACGGTGTCGCCCTTGTAGTCATGCGCCGGATAGACCAGCGTCGCATCCGGCAGCTTGAGCAGGCGGCCAAAGATCGATTCATACTGATGTCGCGCATCGCCGTTCGGGAAGTCGGTGCGGCCGGTGCCGCGGATGAGCAGCGTGTCACCGGTGAACACCCGGTCGGGCAGGACGAAACTGTGGGAATCGTCGGTGTGGCCAGGCGTGTAGACGACGTCGAGTGCCAGCCCCTCGAGGGTCAGCCTGTCGCCGTCGGTAAGCCGCATCGACACCACGTCGGCCTTGGTCTGCTCGCCCATCACCGTGATGCATTTCGTCTTGTCGCGCAGCGCGCCAAGGCCGGTGATGTGGTCGGCATGGAGATGCGTGTCCACCGCCTTGACCAGCCTCAGGTCGAGCTCACGCACGAGCTGGAGATAGCGGTCGACCTTGTCCAGAACCGGATCGATGATCAGTGCCTCGCCGCCTCGGCGACTGGCAAGCAGATAGGAATAGGTGCTCGAAATGGAATCGAACAGCTGACGGAAGATCATGAATTGCTCCACATCATCGGGTCGCGCTCTTTTTTTGCGGCTTGTCATGCGGCTCTACCGCTACCCCGAGGCGCCGCACCATCAGCGCTCGCCGAAGCAGGATGAGCTCGAGGTTCGTCATACTCTCCTCACGGAAGGTCAAGACACCACCTCGGGGACTGCAAACAGCGCATCGGCTCACGCGTGCGCCAGGGACAAGTCAAGCCCGGGAAACAAGCGCAGGAATCGCCGAAGCCTCATTGGCATCATCATGGATCGAGAAACTGTAACGGCCATATGCGTCGAGGTCGACCGAGTAGCTCAGGCGCTCGCGTATGTGGTTGTCCTGATCGAACGTGACGATCCGCGGCTTCAGCGCTGTGATATGCGCTTCGTTCAGGTAGATGGAGTTGCAGACGATGATCGGGTCGCCAGGCTGGCAGGTGCGGGCGGCAGCACCATTGAGGATGCAGCATCGTGATCCGCGCTCGCCGAGAATGACATAGGTCGAAATGCGCGCGCCGGAATTCTTGTTCCATATCTCCACGAATTCCATGGGGAGGATCTCGGCTGCCTCGCAGTGGTCAGGATCGAGCGTTATCGAGCCATGGTAGTTGAGATTTGCGTCGGTGACGTGGATGCCGTGAAGCTTGCCGGCGACTATTTTGCGCATTGGTCCGTCGTCCTTTTTTCGTCTCGCCTGAACAGTCTTGATGTCTTGTCGGCGGCCGCCGCGCGGCTAAATCCCAACCACAAGCGCCCCGCCGCTGAGACCGGCACCCGCCGCCGCCAGAAGGATTTTCTCGCCCGGCTGAAGTGGCTGCGTCCGATTGGCGAGCGACAACGAGAGCGGGATCGTTGCGGCCGAAGAGTTACCGTATTCGGCGATCCTCTTGACGATTGCCTGGTCCGCAATGCCGAGGTTTCGGCCGACGGCATCGAAAATGCGGGCGTTGGCTTGATGCGGGACGAACCGGTCAATGTCTTGCGGCCGCATTCGAGCTATGGCGAGCGCGTCCCTTGAACATGTCGTCATCATCTCCACGGCCTTGGCGAATACTTCGCGGCCGTCGACGATCGTCATGCGGGTCTGCGCGAGATCGAGATCGTTTTGAAAAGGCGTGTTGCTTCCTCCGGCGGGGATCTGGATCAATCCGTAGCGCGAACCGTCCGAATCCACCGAAGCGCCGAGAATGCCTTGTTCGGCATCCTCGCTGGGACCGATCACGACCGCGCCGGCGGCATCAGCAAACAGCACGGCACTGGCTCGCTCGGCCGGGTTGATGCGGCGGCTCAAAATGTTGGCGGCAATGACAAGGGCGGGTCGACCGTGCACGCGGGAGAACCCGTCGGCGAACATCAGCGCATAGATGAAACCGGCGCAGGCGCCAGTCAGGTCGATGGCACCGGCGCGGCCGAGGCCGAGCCGGTGCGCAACCAGCGGCGCGCTCGGCGGCAGGAGATGGTCGGGGGTTGACGTGGCGAGCAACAGAAGACCGATGTCGCTCCGATCGATACCCGCATCTGCCAGCGCCATGTCGCCGGCCCGCGCGGCAAGGCCCGAAAGCGTATCTTCGTCAGTCGCCCAGAAGCGCGAGCGAATTCCGGTGCGCCGTTCGATCCAGCCTGGCTCGAGGCCGAGATTGTCCTCGATCTCGGCGTTCTCAACCTTGCGCCCAGGTACTTGGTGGCCAAGCCCGAGGATGCGCGACGACCTGCTCATGGTTTGGATCCGAAGCGTTCGCCGGCCTCCTCGATGGCGTCATAAAGCCGATCGAGCTCGGCGCCGGTTACGCAATAGGGCGGGAGCAGATAAAGCACGTTGCCGAGCGGGCGCACCAGCAATCCCTGATCGAAGAAGAATGCCCGCAGCTTTGGACCGATCCCGGCCAGATAACCGGGGGATGCGGTACCCAAATCGAGCGCGGCGATCGTGCCGGTAATCCGGCAGTCGGTGAAGCAAGGATTGTCGTGAAAGCGCCGAAGGCCAGCGGCCTGCAGCGCGCCCAGGGCCGCGATCCGTTCGATAACAGGCTCGTCGTGCCAAATCTCGACGTTGGCGAGTGCGGCCGCGCAGGCAATCGGATTGGCCGTATAGGAGCTCGAATGAAAGAAGGTCTTCTTCCGGTCGACCGAATAATGGGCCTGGAAGATGGCGTCGGTCGCCAGCGTGGCGGCGAGCGGAATGGTGCCGCCGGTCAGGCCCTTCGAGGTGCAAAGGATGTCGGGCGAGATGTTCGCCTGCTCGCAGGCGAACATGGTTCCGGTGCGTCCCCAGCCGGTCATCACTTCGTCGGCGATCAAGAGCGTGCCCGAAGCCTCGGCGATCCTCTTAAATTCAGCCAAGACCCAGGCCGGATACATCAGCATGCCGCCGGCGCCGAGCACCAGCGGCTCGACAATCAGCGCAGCTGCGCGCCGGTCGCGAGAGACGACCTCGAACCGATCCAGGGTTTCCTGCTCGCGTCCTGCGGCCGGGAAGGGGATGGTGTCGACTTCAAACAGCATGGGTTCATAGGCGGCGTTGAACACCCCGCGCGCGCCGACGCTCATCGTGCCGATCGTGTCGCCATGGTAGCTGTGCTTCATGACGACGATGCGCGAGCGCGGCGCGCCGATATTGCGGAAATAGCCGAGCGCCATCTTCAGCGCGACCTCGACCGAGGTCGAGCCGCTGTCGGAATAGAACACCCAGTCGAGCCCGGACGGTGCAAGGTTCGCCAGCGCCTTGGCGAGACGTTCGGCCGGCTCGTGCGTAAAGCCGGCGAAGATGATCTGGTCGAGGCTTGCAGCAGTCGTCTCGATGGCCTTGACGATGCGCGGATGGCGATGGCCATGGGTGACGACCCACCAGGAGGAAATGGCGTCGAGGATGCGGGTGCCATCGGCCTTGTGGAGATAAGCGCCTTCAGTCCGGACAATTTCGGGGATCGCCGGCTCGAGCGCGTGCTGGGTGAAAGGGTGCCAGACGCGGGATTGCGACATCATTGACCGCGTGCAATCGGCGAGAGATCGAAGCCCGAAACCATCGCTTCCCTCAAGGTTTTAGACGTCAGCGGATCAAGGTACGGCAGCCTGCCAAGCTGCCGCACATTGCCAAATTCCACGATCGTCCTTTGGCTGTCCGCCATTTCCTCGCCGATGAAGGCGACGCCGATGAGCGGGATGGCACGGGCCTTGAGCGCCTCGATCGACAACAATGTGTGATTGATGGTGCCGAGCGCGGTGCGCGCGCAAAGAATGACCGGCAGTTGCCATTCCCGGAATATATCGATGAACCTTGTCTGCCGATTGAGCGGCACCATCACTCCGCCAGCGCCTTCGATGATGAGCGGGCCTGGCAAGTCCGGCAGCGAGAGCTTTGCCGCCTCGATTGCGACGCCATCGATTTCGGCCGAACGATGCGGCGACAGTGGCGTCTTCAGACGATAAACTTCCGGCAGGATGCGCCCGGCGGGCAGGCCGGAGAGCCGGGTAACAGCCTCGCTGTCGGTCTCCTCGTCGAGGCCCGATTGCACCGGTTTCCAGTAGAAGCCGTCGAGCAGGCCGACGAGGCCCGCCGAAAACACCGTCTTGCCGATGCCGGTATCCGTTCCGGTGATGACTATGCCTCTGCTGATGTCGCTTCGGGTCATGTCACCTTTGGTCATTCTGGGCCAACGCCTCGACAAGCGCATCGATCATGGCGGATATGGCGGCTTTATCGACGTTGAGCGTCAGCGATATGCGCAGGCGCGAAGTCCCTTCCGGCACAGTCGGCGGACGAATGCCGCGTATGTCGAAGCCGCGGGCCTGCAGTGCCGCCGCCACCGCCATGGTGCGCCGGTTGTCGCCGATGATGATTGGCTGGATCTGCGAACCGCTGGGCATCACGCCGCAGCGATCGGCTAATTGCCGGCCCGCCAAGGCGACGCGCTCCTGCAGCTGAGCGCGGCGCATGGGTTCATCGGACAATATCGCGAGCGCCTCGCGCGCGGCCACGGCCATCAGCGGCGATGGCGCGGTGGCATAGATGAACGGACGGCAGCGGTTGACGAGATAGTCGCACAATGTCCTTGGGCCCGTGACGAGAGCGCCAGATGCGCCGAGCGCCTTGCCGCATGTGTGCAGCGCGAGGATGTTGTCGCGCCCCTCGAAAGCGACGGCTAGGCCGCGGCCGTCCGGCCCCCAGGCGCCGGTAGCGTGCGCCTCGTCGACAACGATGAACGCCTCGTGCCGGTCGGCCAGCGCGACTAGGCTCTCCAAAGGCGCGCAGTCCCCACCCATGCTGTAGAGGCTTTCGACCGCGATCCAGACGCGTCCCATGCCGCCTTCGGCGCGCCAGCGCGCGATCGCGTCCTCGACGGCGTCGACGTCGTTGTGCGCCGCCAGAACGAACTCCGCGCGTCCGGCGCGCGCACCCTCGTGCATGCTGGCATGGGCGAACTCGTCGAGGACAAGTAGGTCGCCCTTTTGCGGCAGCGTCGTCAGAATAGCGAAATTGGCGATGTAGCCGCCGCCGAAGAAAAGCGCGCGCTCGGCCCCGAAAAACGCCGCAGCGTGAGCTTCCAGTTGCTCATGCTCCGGCGCGTTGCCGCGCAGCAGCCGCGATCCTGTTGCGCCGACCGGCGTTCCCCGCGCGATCGCAGCCACAACCGCGTCGCCAAGCCTCTTGCAGGCGGCAAGCCCGAGATAGTCGTTCGACGAGAAGTCGAGGCCGGCGCGCGGCGCAAGCCGCCGCAGCCGGTCCTTGCGCGCCAGTCCCTGCAAGGTCGCTTCGTAGCGGGCAAACGGTGCCTCGTTCACTGCGCCTCCAGTTCCATCCTCTCGATGCCCAGACGCCGAAAGAGCAGCGTATCCTTGTCCTGGCCCGGATTGCCCGCCGTCAGCAGCGTGTCGCCGACGAAGATCGAATTGGCGCCGGCAAAAAAGCACAGCGCCTGCATCTCGTCGGTCATGGCGGTGCGGCCGGCCGAAAGGCGGACATGCGATTTCGGCATCATGATGCGGGCGAGCGCAATCATGCGCACGAACTCGATCGGCTCGATAGGGCTGGCGTCGGCAAGTGGGGTGCCAGCGATCGGGATGAGCATGTTGATTGGAACGCTATCGGGCGGCTCCGGCAGGTTGGCTAAAGTCACCAGCATGTCGATGCGGTCCACCGGCTCTTCGCCCATTCCAACAATCCCGCCGCAGCAGACCTTGATGCCGGATTGGCGAACGTTTTCGAGCGTATCCAGCCGATCGGCAAAGCTGCGCGTGCTGATGACCTCGCCGTAGTAGCGCTCCGACGTGTCTATGTTGTGGTTGTAGTAGTCGAGCCCCGCCTGCTTCAATCGAGCGGCTTGTTCGAGATCGAGCATACCGAGAGTCATGCAAGTCTCCATGCCGAGAGCCTTCACGCCCTCGACCATGGCGACTACCGCCTCCATGTCGCGCTCCTTGGGGCTGCGCCATGCGGCGCCCATGCAATAGCGCGTGGCACCCGCGTCCCGCGCCTTCCTGGCCTCGGCAATGACGCGCTGAACTTCCATCAGCTTCGAGGCCCTGAGGCCGGACTGGTGATGCGCGGACTGGCTGCAATAGCCGCAATCCTCGGGACAGCCGCCGGTCTTGATCGACAGCAGGCGTGACAGCTGCACCCGGTTGGGATCGAAATTCTCACGATGGATCGTCTGCGCCCGGAAGATGAGGTCGTTGAAAGGCAGGTCGTAGACTGCTTGGGCTTCCTCTCGCGTCCACGGCGGAAGCGCCCAACCGAGAGGGTCCGATGTCAGGTTCCGATTAGGTTCCGCGTTCATTCCACCTCCATCAGCAAAAACGTTTGGGTTTCAGCCAGCAAGAGAACAGGCTTGGGAGCCCGTCACGATCTGCTCACCAGCACCGGCACGGGCAGGATGTTTTTGGCATCATTGAGTATGGAAAAGCAGTAGCTTCCCTCCGCATCGCGCTCGACCGAATAAGTCAGGCGGTCGACGATCCGATTATCCTTGTCGAAGGTCAGCACACGCGGTTTGAGCGCGGTCAGCTCGCTCTCATGCACATAGACCGAGTTGCAGATGATGACCTGGTCGCCTGGCTGGCAGGTGCGGGCCGCGGCACCGTTAAGGATGCAGCAGCGCGACCCGCGCTCGCCGAGGATGACGTAGGTCGAGATGCGCGCGCCCGAATTCTTGTTCCAGATCTCGACGAATTCCATCGGCAGCATGCCTGCCTCCTCGCAATGGTCGGGATCAAGCGTGATCGAGCCGTGATAGTCGAGATTGGCCTCGGTGACGTGGATGCCGTGCAGCTTGCCGGCAACGATTTTGCGCATCCCTTCCTCCAAAACGACGTCGATCCTGTGCCCCGGTGCCTCGCGTTCTCGGCGCCTATCGCGTGCTTTCTTCCGCTTGAGCGCAAGGACGCTCCCTTCTGATCGCGTCGCAGGATTCATTGAAGGCGACATCCAACAGGCAACCGAGTGCTTCCAGTCCGTGAGAGGCAGCCATCTGGCGCAGTTCGTCGAGCCGGCAGATGATAAAGCCAAGTGCTTCCACGCGGTCCTTTGTTTGCCCCTGGCCCGTCGCTTTCTCCTCGCCGCTAGAACTATGCAGTGCGCCAAGGAGCTGGCTTGGGTCGGCGGTCGGTGGAACTAAGGACGTGGTGGCGCGAGTTAGCCTACGGCCAAAGGAGTTCCTGCGGTCCCGGTTCATGCCCTCTCCCTCAGTTCAGATGCCTGCGGCAATTCCGGTCCGCGGGCATATCCAGGCCAATGTCGAGAATGGGAGCGCTATGGGTAAGCCAGCCGACCGAGATGAGATCGACGCCAGTCGCCGCGATTGCGGGAGCCGTTTTCGGTGTCACCCGACCCGACGCCTCGGTGATCGCTCGCCCTCCGACCATCGCCACGGCCTGGGTAAGGTCCTCGACCGACATGTTGTCGAGGAGAACGGCGTCGACACTCGCCTGCAGCGCCATCCCCAGTTGGTCCAGCGTGTCGACCTCGACCTCGATCTTGACCAGGTGACCGATGGCACTGCGCGCCCGCTCGATTGCGGTGCGGATGTCACCGGCAATAGCGATGTGATTGTCCTTGATGAGCACGGCGTCATCGAGGGCGAAGCGGTGGTTCGCGCCGCCTCCCGCGCGCACGGCATATTTTTCCAGGACACGCAGGCCAGGCGTCGTCTTTCTTGTGGAAACGATCTTTGCGTTATAGCCCCGCACCGCGTTGACCAACGAGGCTGTCGCCGTTGCGATGCCGCTCAGCTTGCACAGAAAATTGAGCGCGGTCCGCTCGGCCGTCAGCAGGCTTCGCGCCGGCCCGTTTACGATCGCGATGGTCTCCCCGGCGGAAACCTTGCCGCCCTCTGGGCAGCGCAACTGCATGCTGATCCCAGGATCGACCAGCAGAAAGGCAAACATCACCAGATCGAGCCCGGCGACAACGCCGGCCTGCCGGGCATTCAACGCGAGCGTCGCCTTGCAATCGGCGGGGATAATGGCATCGCTGGTGATGTCGCCGGCTCTGCCCAGATCTTCGAGCAGGGCACCGCGTACGATCGGCTCCATGATGATCTGGGGAAGCGGTGCAAGGGAACTCATATCAGCAACTCCGTTCGGATCTCTGCCAACTGAGCGCAACGGCATTCTCAAAGGCAGTGCAAAGCGTCAGTCGCGAGGGCAGGGCTTCGGGATTGCGGCCCAGAAAATCGGACCGAAAGTGCGAGCCGCGGCTTTCCTCGCGCCGAAATGCCGCGATCGCGATCAACAACGCCACCAGAGCCGGATCGGCCGCCGCTGTCTCGCCGACCGCGATCGGCAGAAGGGTGGTGATCGCCTCGCCAAGCGCTTTGCCATTGCGAAAGATCCCGAGCGCATTCGAGACAAGTTTGCGGACAGGTGAAGGATCGGGTCGCACAGACACAGTTGCGGGAAGCCTGGGCCACTGCCAGCCTGCGCAAGTGCCGGCGACACTTGCCGCTACCCAGGCGGCTGTTGTAACGGTTTCGGCCAGCGAGTTGCTGGCGAGACGGTTGGCGCCGTGCAGTCCCGTGTGAGCCACTTCGCCGCACGCCCATAGGCCCGAGACGGAACTGCGCCCTTCCGTGTCAACGGCCACGCCGCCCATGTGATAGTGAGCCGCAGGGCGCACGGGAATAGGCTCCATGGCCGGGTCGATGCCAGCCTGCTTGCACGCCGCATCGATCGCGGGAAAGCGTTTTGCGAATTTCTGCCCGAGGCATCGACGGGCATCGAGGTAGACACGATGGCCAGCGGCGAGTTGATTGGCGATCGCCCGCGCAACCACGTCGCGCGATGCGAATTCAGCGCCAGGGGTCGCGGCAAGAAAGCGGTGACCATATTCGTCGACCAGCACTGCACCTTCGCCCCGCACGGCTTCGCTTATCAGCGGCATTGGCCGGCGCTGCGTGTCGAGCGCGGTCGGGTGGAACTGCACGAATTCCAGGTCCGCGAGCTCGGCGCCGGCACAGGCGGCCAGCGCCAGCCCCTGGCCAAACGAAGAAAGCGGGTTGGTCGTGTCGCAAAACAGGCCACCTATGCCGCCGCTCGCCAACACCACGCGGCGGGTGGGCAATGCGAAGACGCCGCTCTCAAGCACAGCCAGCACGCCAACGGTGCAGCCCTCGGCGACCACCAGGCGAAGGGCTGTTATACCTTCCATGATTGTGATCGAACGGGTGCGCCGCGCCACGGCAAGCAGCGCATGAAACAACTGATGGCCTGTGGCGTCAGCGGCATGGACGATCCGGCGCCGTGAATGGGCTGCCTCCAGCCCGAGCCGCAGTTTTCCATCCAAAGCGCGGTCGAAGGGAGCACCAAGACGAATGAGGTTCTCGACGGCGTGAGGGACGGCCTCGACCACTCGCCTGGCTATTTCTTCGTTGCAAAGCCCATCGCCGGCGGCAAGCGTGTCGGCAAGGTGCAGGTCGGGGCTGTCGTCCTCGCCAAAGCTTGCTGCAAGCCCACCCTGCGCGAGTGTGCTCGAGGCATCCGTACCAAGTGGCGTCCTGGAAAGAAGGACGACTGGTTGTGGCGCCAAATGCAGTGCCGTCATCAGTCCGGCCAGGCCAGCGCCGATGATGACCGGAGCCCCGCCAATGTCATGGAAGTAGGTCGTCATACGAAGAGCATGCGCTCGACGGCCCAGCGGGCCCGTTCAGCGACACGCGGATCGATCGTGACGATATGTCGGTTCTCCTCGAGCGCGCTGCGGATATTGGCGAGCGTGATCCGCTTCATATGCGGGCACAAATTGCAGGGCCGGATGAACTCGACATCTGGGTGCGCTAACGCGACGTTGTCACTCATCGAGCATTCCGTCATCAGCACGACACGTGGCGGCTTTTGCGTTTCGACATAGTCGGACATGGCTGCGGTCGAGCCGGAAAAATCGGCTTCGGCCACCACGTCGGGCGGGCATTCCGGGTGGGCCAGCACCTTCACGCCGGGATGGTTCTCGCGCAACTCGCGGATATCGGCCGGCGTAAAGCGCTCATGCACCTCGCAATGGCCTTTCCAGGTGATGATCTCTGCGTCGGTCTGGGCGGCGATATTGTGGGCCAGATATTCGTCCGGCAACATAATCACCCGGGGGACGCCAAGGGATTCGACGACCGCCTTGGCGTTGCCCGATGTACAGCAGATGTCGGATTCGGCTTTCACTTCGGCCGACGTGTTGACATAGGTGACGATCGGCACGCCGGGATAACGCTGGCGCATCAAGCGCACGTCTTGTGCCGTGATCGAATCCGCTAGCGAGCAACCGGCGCCGAGATCCGGAATGAGCACCGTCTTGTCCGGATTAAGGAGCTTGGCCGTTTCGGCCATGAAATGCACGCCGGCCAGCACAATGACTTGCGCCTCGACCGTCATAGCTTTGCGAGCCAACGCCAAGCTGTCGCCGACGATATCGGCCACGCAGTGGAAGATTTCGGGTGTTTGATAGTTGTGGGCCAGGATGACGGCATTGCGCTCGCGCTTGAGCGCCAAAATGGCCTCGATGTCATCGCTGAACGCTGCCCATTCCGCCGGCGGGATGAGGCGCCAGACGCGCCGATAAAGAGACGCGGCTGAAGGTAACGCCCCGCTCATCGGCCCCTCCAATTATAATCCATTTGACTATAACTGGTATATATCTATGCCGACTATAAGCGTGTCAACCCCGCGCGACAGGCAATTTTGTGCCGACTATGGGCGTCTCGTCCAGGACAGCGTGGCGGAAGCGATAGAGCCTTGCCGGTCGCCCGCCGGTATCGACAGAAGTCTCGCCGGTCTCCTCGACCAGCTCCTGCTGCTCTATGAGGCGACGAAAGTTCGGTTTGTTGATCAGCCTGCCGGCGAGCGCTTCGACGGTTCGTTGCAGCTGTAGCAAAGTGAATGATTGCGGCATCAGCTCAAAGACGACCGGCCGGTATTTGATCTTGGAGCGTAGTCGCGCAATGCCGGTCGCCACGATCCGACGGTGATCGGCGACCATGGACTTGCTTGGCACCAGCGAAGGCCGCGTCGCGTCGCGCGCGCTTCCCGCCTCTTGGACCAGACCTGCTTCGTAGATTAACTCATAGCGTTGAAGCGTGAGTTCCTCATTCCAATGGCGGCCGTCGAAGCCGAAGGCTGTCGCTGTCCGCTGTCGACGTTCGCGTCTCGTCGCGGCGTCGCCGGCGCCGTCTGCCCATTCAATCAGCCGCGGCCGCAGGACGTCCAACTCCACCGGCGCCGTCCCGGAGCGGTGGTCCTCCCATGGAAAATATTCATACCAGCTTCGCCAGCCGCAATTGGGCGAGCTCGCTGCCTGTTCCTTGCGCGTGAGTGCGAGATAGCTGATGGAGATAGCGCGCTGCCGGCGCCCGGAGCCGATGCGGTCTCGATCGGCAAAGGTGTAGAGTTGCTCAATGTAGCCCAGCGGATGGCCGGTCTGCTGCTCTACCCACCCCCTCAACCCGGATTGCAGCGATCGGTGCTCAAGCGCAAATGGTCCGGAAGGTAGCGTATCCGCCTGGCCGATGGTGAGGACACAGGGTTCATTGTCGTTTACAGCGACGACAAAGGCGATCAGGTCCACTTTGACTTCGTCGGCCTTGACGGCGGCTCGGTCTTTCCTGGTTCCTTTTGCCTGTTTGTCCATGGTCGCGAAAGTGGTTGGTAGGCCTGGGTGCCTTAATCGATTTAATTTAGACGCAGCAACCTGCACGTCAACACCGCGAAACTGCATGGCCATTTTTAGCTCTTAGCAACTGCACAGAAACGTGCCAAACGCGACACCTGCGGTGGGTAACGTAGGGGAAGGAAGTTTGCGTTGAGCGCGGCCGGTCTTTCGACGAGCCCCTTGCCCGCCTGTCGGTGCGCGACGGTTTTATCGAGCGGTTCCATTTTCACGATGCGGCCGCGACGCTGTGGCTGGACGGCGAGCTTGTCCATGTCGAGGACCTCGTCATGCATGAGGCCCACATGGATATTCGCGCGCGCCTACGCATGGACTCACCCGCGCGCGGTCCTGCGCACCCGCCGGCAGATTTTTTGGCAACGCCCCGACTGGGCGCTCGGGCCAGGAAGCATTGCGGCAGCTGACTGGCCGCAACGGCGGAACGGCGGCGTCGAAAGCAGATGGGAGGAGGCGACGGCTGTGGCGCCGGAGCAGAACCGCGTCGAACCAAGCGAGGCGGACGAGCCGGACCGCTGGCCGAGGAGTTCGCGGCCATCGATGCGGTGCTGGCACGCTTCCAGGAACCAATGCAGGGTCTTCCGGCCGCCTGCCATGAATTTTCCGGGCTAACTGCATTTGCGCGGCGCGGTGATTGTGCGTTGCACAAAATTTGACGCGCGGTTAGCGTTCTTCCGCTGCGGGAATCGGGCTTGGGTAATACGGGACGAGGCAGTGAGAACCAATGCTTCGTCGAAAGTGCATTCATACCTGAGGATACTGATGACCGTTACGAATACCGACAAAGCCGGCGCTACAAGTCTCGAGGCGATCGCGCGAAACGGCGGTATGCTACGTCGCATGGCCGTACGCATTCCGACATATCTGTCGGATCTTCGCGAGAATCCAGCGTGGCTGCCGATGTTCGTGCTCGCCCGCACTATGCCGGCACGGAGAATGCACTGGCTTGGTGCAAAGCCTGTTCGAGCGTCGCAGAAAGGCCGGGAAACAATGTTTGTCGGCGTCAATCGCCAGGACGTTGTCGATGCGCTGCAGTCGGATGGGCTTTTTTCCGGACTCGTCTTGCCCAAATTTATCCATGAGGAGATTGCAGCTTTCGTCCGGTGCACACCTTGCTTTGGCAATTTCGATCGCCGTTTCGAATTCATGCCGACGGAGCATGCACAGGCTGAAGCTCGGTTCGGCCGTCCGTTGCTCAGCGGCCACTATTTCGAGCGCATTCTCGGCTGCAAGGCGGCAGTTGCCATCCAAAACGATCCGTTGCTCATGGATGTCGCTGCACACTATCTCGGCGGCCAGGCAAAACTGATCACCACGCGCGTTTGGTGGAGCTTCCCCACCAGCCAAGCCTCCGACGCCGACAAGAACCTGGCATCACTCGGCAAATACCACTTCGATCTTGACGACTGGCGGATGTTGAAGTTCTTCTTTTACCTACTGCCGGTAGACGAGGGCACCGGCCCGCATGTCTATGTCCGCGGCAGTCACAAGCGACGCGCGCTCAAGCATCAACTGACGCTTCTCGTCGGCCATCCCGCAGAAGAGGTTCTGGGCGTCTATGGCGAGCAAAGCGCCGCGACTCTTACCGGAGAGGCAGGGCTTGGTTTCGTCGAGGATCCGTTCGGCTTCCACATGGGCACCGTACCGGCGCACAGCCCGCGGCTGATGATGGAAGTCGGCTTCGGCGTTTCGCCGCCCTCGCGCCGACGCTTCCACGGCGAGCCGGTTATTCGCTGATTTCGGCCAAGTGCCGAAACAGCTTTCCCAGACCGAAGACCAGTGCCTCGCAGGCAAATAAGCAATGGCGCCATCCCGGAACAATCAGCGTCCACGGTCGGGCGTTTTCCGCCACATGGTGCCGTTGCAATCCTACTATCACCCAAGCCGCAGAAAGGAGACGAGTGCTGATATGTCCCGGCGCCAACGGCGCTATACCCATCGAAGACCTGACATGGATAGTTCGGCTGACCTTGCCAGCATTTCAACCTCGCATTCTAGGATCTCAGCTAGTATGAGCGGAGAAATGGGGCCGTGGCTGTTTTAGGTAGTGTTCAGAAACCCTAAGCGGCCTGCATGCGTTTGGCGGCAATAGTCTAGACCTTCGCAACGCCCTGCCGATCGCCTATGCATCGGAGCTTGACGCTCTTCAAATTCCATGGCTCTGCCGCAGGCATCCGGCGACCCGCCGGGCGGCCGACCGGCTCGGGCCGCTTCAGCCGCCAATCAAGCCAAACAGTGCCGCGAACTGGGTATTGATGTTCAACTCACTTGCAGATTATCCACTCGTGACGCAGCGCCCCATCATCTCGGCCTCCTCAACAATTCCCACAGACAGGGACAATGATTTCACGATGCGATCCCGATAGCCCTTGTTGTACCTTAAGCCCGACTCGATGTTTTGGATTTCCTCAGTGGCTAGCCCACTCGTCACCGCCACGTCCTCGATCGAATATCCAAGGTGTTCACGATAAGCGCGAATGATGTGCACCCCCTCTGACATAGCCACCAGAACGGGCTTGGGAATGCGCGAATCCTTCATAGAAACCTCCAAGAATACTCAGGGCGCCGGATGATCGAGAGACTCCTTCCCGACCTGGCCCTGCCAGCAATTCAAAAAAACGAACGTCGAATAGGCCCGGTCGGCCTCGTCCATGAAATGGACCGCCTGAAATTGGCGGGCAGATCGGAATATGGCGGTTCACCCGATTTTGATCAAGTCCAAGAACCTGCCTGCCCTCAGCTGGCCTGGTCGGCTGTACCCGCATCACGCCCTATGGCCAGCGGCTCATCATGGCTGACGGCCCTCTTGAACAGGAACTCGAAACTCGCCCCTATCGCCGTGTCCAGTGCGATCGCGGCACCGTCCACCGAGCCTGGCCGACGCTTTTATTCCATTGCGGATCACCGGCAAAAAAAGCGCTGTTAACCAGATTTTCTAAGCCGCCAATACAAACTCGCCGGCTCAACAGATGAGGTGATGGATGTGTGATTCGAACATAAGCGCCTTTCCGCTGCACCGGCGGCGGAAGTTGGTCGAAGGTATCGCCCGGATCCTGGAATCCAAGAACGGGGAAGACGCGAATGCCTTCTGGCGCAACACCGCCAAGCAAATTCTGGTTCAACTGTCCGAATCAGGGATTTCACCCAGGCTCGCCGAGCAGGAAGTTGGAACGCTTCTTCATGCAATCTTAAGCGATATAGACACCCGGAGTGCTGCGACGCTTGTATGATAGCATCGCTCGCGACACTGCCGACATCGCACCGCTGTTACAACAGCACAGCGGGCACCCGGACGCTGCTGGGTTGACTATGGCTGTCGGAACCGCAAAAAGGGGCCGCTCTTCGTGAGTGTCGTGCGCCGGCAGTCTCGCCCCAAGCCCCCGCCCAGGCTGCCGGCGCGCTTCTAGGAATGCCGCGGTAGGCCGCGCCTAAACGCCTCCCCTGTCCTACTATGCGTCGATCAGATCCTCGGGCAGGCAGCCGGTGTAGCCGTCGCATGCGCCTCTGCCTGCCGGGCGAGGCCTGCACCAAGGAAAGCCGATTGCCATCGGTGCGCCAGTTTTGGTGTTTGGCCAACTGCCATCTGCGATCTCGTGTCGACTCGCCGAGTGAGCTGTGGAAGCTCCTCCTGATTGCAAAAAGGGTAGAGCGGCTAAGAGGCGATCGTGATCGATCCTTACGCCTCCGATTCGGCGCGGTAGCCCGCTTGATGCACGGCGATGAGCTTTCGGCGGCCTGAAGCGGCGATCTGGTTTCCTTTGCGGTGCGTTTTCCCAAACCTCATCAGGCGCCGGCGGTGATCCGTCGTGGATGAAGGCGAGGGTTTGCGGGTTGAGGTCAGCGGGTTTGTTCCCGGAGGTCTGCGCCCTATCGTTTATGTCGCGAGTTGCGGGATGCGACTGAGGACGATGCGCAGAATGCGCTGGTCGGGGCAGGATGTCGGCAGGTGCAGGCGAATTTGGGTTTTCAACTCTACCACGCGCCTCTCACTGTGACCTCGATCACTCGCGATCAGTGATCGCTAGATAGGTGCGATCGCGTGTTGCCCAATCCGCTACCAGACGCGCAATTCTCAACCGAGGACTCTGGCGTCAGCCGGTGCCAAAGCTGGTCACAGCATTTTGTCCGAGTCCGATTGACGACAATCTGTGTTCAGATCCAGACATCCTAGGGGCTAGGATCAAGCCGGCCAGGGGCGAATCCTCCGATTTGTGGTCGCTGCTCACAACCCTCTTAGTGGCATGCCAATTGCATAGTCGCAGCCATGATGCGTATTCCGACATTGCCGTCGCGCAGGTAACCCAGGAGTTCACATGACGTTCGTCCGAACGCAATCAGCTGCGCATCCCGTGGGACGCCCAGCTCCGTTGGATGTTGCTACCCTAGGCAGACAGGATCGCTATCCCGCAGATCGCTTTCAGGCTGTCAGCTAGGCCTGCCATAACGATTCTCGTAAAACAAACATTCAGGAGAACTCATGACTCGAGCACATGAATATCTGCTTCGCCTCTTCCAATGGCAAATAACACCAGATTCTCTTCAAATCACTGATGATCCAAAAGGAAAACGAAAAATGCCTACCTCAGAAAAAGACACTGTGGGGCTCTTGAGTCTCCTGAAATTGGGGTCTAACTGGCCGCGAACGATACTTGCTGCCACGGCGTTGGCCATTATAATGACCCTTCCAGCTCCAGCAGTCCCCCAAGACGCTGACAAGCACAACTCCGAACAAAGCTTGGTTGGTGAAAGCTGGCTGAGTTGTATACTTGGGGCATTGTGCATTGGCGATCCAGAGGTCCTCGATCACCGGCGATCACCTGGCCCGCTTGATGCACGGCGATGAGCTTTCGTCGGCTTGAGGTGGCGCTCTGGTCGCCATTGCGGCGCGTTTTGACAAGCCTCATCGGGCGCCGCGGGGTGCAGGCGAATTTGGGTCTTCATCTCGACCACACGCGCGGCGATCTTGATGAGGCGCAATCGCAGCGTGTCGACGACGGCAAAGCTCGTTTCGGCATCGCGGCGCGCAAGCCCCGAATAAGCCAGTAGGCGCCGGCATGCAGGAACAGCCGGAACTGGTTAGCCGTCGCTCTCGAGTAGGATGTGCGGTGGCCAGTGAGATGCGTCTTTCAGGACTTGATTTGGTTTTCGGCCGCGCCGCGCCGGCAGTATTCGCCACCGTTGGACGACGGCATGCCGCCGTCGAAACGGGCAACGACGGACTTGCCTCCGACGGATGATAAACCGCTCAGCGGCGGCGTAGGATCGTCAATGGCGGGCGTGGTCTCCGGAAATACTTAGGATTGGCGTAAGTAACCAAACGCGAGGGCGTTTCAACGACTTTCACCACCTCCGCCAACCCTCATGAATCAGGCTGGCTGACCGGCATATGTCCGGCCTCCCGCAAGGCGCCTAGGAAGAGAGCGGCATGGTCGTCGACATTAATCTTGGCCTGCATCGACAGGGGCATGCCGGTCCAATGCTCCAGTGGCGCGGTCAAACCCGAGAAGATTCCGCCGACAATGCAATGGCGGATACCAACGCCTCGTATGTCCAAAGCCAGCACGCCCGTCCGGTCACTTGGATATCGGATGGCCGCGATCCGCTGGACCGCCGCGTCACCGTCCACCCGCACGTCGAAAAGCAGGATACCGCGGCTCCTGGCGGCTATCGCCGCGGCCTTTTCAGTGAAGCCTATAGAGAGCGCGCCGACACTTTCGACCGCCATCTGGAATACCAGCGAATCCAGTTCATCCGCAGCCATGGCGGGTAATTGCGCGCAACACGGAGGTGATTGCAACGACGCACACGGCTTGTTCACAGATGTCGGCCCACTCCCGATCATTTGGTTTGGGTGACGCTCGGCCATTGACCCGCGTGTGCTCCGATTCGAACCAATCTTGGGCAAAACGCGCGGGCTGGTAATGACGTTGGGCTTCCGCTCGAGGCCCATTAACAAACTCTGTTCCTTAGGTCCTCGAAGCTCGGCCACCTGGCGCTTGATCGAAGCGTCGAGAAGCTTGTTTCTGAAGGTCCGGCCTCTTTCAGAGCCTATTTTGTTATGCCTGGATCTTGGACATGCAGGTGAAGTGGGCCGTCTATCAGTTTCGTGTTTCTTGCAGGCTCAACCCGCTTGAGCATAGCGGCACGTCAGCGCATCAAATTCGTCCTCAGTTCACAAACGAGGCTCCCTGGGGTACTGGGAGAGCAGAGAAATCTCCGGTCGCAGCCTACCCGGTCAAAACAGGAAACCCCAACGATGAAGACTCTCGTCGTCTGCTCCGGCGGATTGGACTCCATTTCCCTTGCTCACAAGGTGGCAGCGGAGCACGAACTCGCCGGCCTCCTATCCTTCGATTACGGCCAAAGGCACAGCAAGGAATTGGACTTCGCCGGCCTTTGCGCGGAGCGTCTGAACGTCCCGCACAGCATCATCGACATCCGCGAAATCGGCCGCGGCCTTTCCGGCTCCGCGCTGACCGACAATGTGGAGGTACCGGACGGGCACTACGCCGAAGACATGATGAAGGTCACGGTGGTGCCCAACCGGAACGCCATCATGTTGGCCATCGCCTTCGGCTTCGCGGCCGCGCGCAAGTCCGAAGCGGTGGCGACGGCCGTGCATGGTGGCGATCACTTCATCTACCCGGACTGCCGGCCAGCCTTCATCGACGCCTTCCAGATGATGCAAGACCGCGCGCTCGAAGGCTACGCGAATATTCGCCTCTATACGCCTTATGTGAATCTCACAAAGGCGGACATAATTGAGGATGGAGCCCGACACGGCACGCACTTTGCGGAGACCTGGTCCTGCTACAAGGGCGGCAAGCGTCACTGTGGACGGTGCGGGACGTGCGTCGAGCGGCGCGAGGCATTTCATCTCTGTGGCCACCCAGATCCCACCGACTACGAGGACGCCGACTTCTGGCTCGACGCGTTGCGCAGGAGGGGCGTGTAATGTTCCGCATCACCAAGGAATTCCACTTTTCAGCCTCTCATCAACTCACGTCCCTGCCGCCTGACCACCAGTGCGCGCGCCTGCACGGGCATAACTACATCGTCGAAGTGGAGCTATCGGGCAAGGAACTGAACGAGCACGGCTTTGTCCGCGACTATCACGATTTGGCACCGCTCAAACGTTATATCGACGATAAATTCGACCACCGACATCTCAATGACGTGCTGGGCCATGAAAAGGTTACCGCGGAATGTCTGGCCAGACACTTTTATGAATGGTGCAAGGCACGCTTGCCCGAAACCACAGCCGTGCGGGTTAGCGAGACGCCGAAAACATGGGCCGAATGCCGGCCATGACCGATACGCATCCCGCAATCCGCGTGAGTGAGATTTTCGGGCCGACGATCCAGGGCGAGGGCGTGCTCATCGGTCTGCCGACGGTCTTCGTCAGAACCGGCGGGTGTGATTATCGCTGTTCCTGGTGCGACAGTCTGCATGCGGTGGACAGGCAGTTCCGGGATGAATGGCAGATGATGTCCTCCGACGCGGTGTGGCAAAACGTTGTCGCGCTTTCCGGCGGCCGCCCGTTGATGGTTTCGCTGTCAGGCGGCAATCCGGCTATCCAGCCTTTCGGTGCTCTCATCAAGCGAGGCCATGACGAGAGCTACCGATTTGCTCTGGAAACCCAAGGTTCCGTGGTCAGGGAATGGTTCGCCGAGCTCGACGTGCTGGTCCTCAGCCCAAAGCCGCCGTCAAGTGAAATGAGGACCGATTGGGCTACTATCGAGGCATGCTTCCAGGCGGCGCAGGACAAGCCGCAAGTCGTGCTGAAGCTCGTTGTTTTCGACGAAGATGACTATACCTTTGCGAAAGAGGCCGCGGCAAGATTTCCGCGACTTCCAGTCTATCTGCAACCCGGCAATCACACGCCGCCACACCCCGGAAATGAAGACGCGCCTGTCGACGTTGATGGAATAATGAAACGCATGGAGTGGCTGGTTGATAGCGTAACCCGCGACAGGTGGTTCGAAGCCCGCGTGTTACCACAGCTGCACGTTATGCTCTGGGGTAACAAACGAGGCGTCTAGCCAGCACTCGCCGGGGCGACAGCCTTCGGTATCCCATAGGAATCGACCTCAAGATGCCGATCACAGCCTGTAAAGAGCCTGCGTCGACGGCTTTCCTGTCGCTGAGGCAGCATGTAGCGCCCAGAGCGACACTCCACCCTGACTTCGGCCCTTCTGTCGAATAGGCACGCGCCAGCGGCCACTGCAGAAACCTGCATAAGCAAGATATGAAGGATCCTGCGCATTTCTCGCGCCGCCGCGGTTTTGGCACGGCGCCTGCTGCGACGTTGTCGCGTTCGACTGAGGCGCCGCGATGGGGAGAAGCCCGCGGCGTTCGGAACCTACCTCTCGATCCAGTCAGAGAAGGAACAATGTCAGCTCCACAAAATGCTCAAACTGCAGCTGAGTGCCTGGCCGTTCCACCCTCGAAATATTTGTCGAACTTCACCGCAATGCTCCTTACGAAGGGGCGATTTTCCGCCGGCACGACGAATCTGTCGCCTTGGAGTTCAAGCAGTCGAGCAGGATCCTTAAGGGCTATGGAGCTTGCCTGACGAAGGAGCCTTTGGCCGGCTTTCCCGAAGCTCTCCACCAGGTCGATCGCCGAAAAGGCGAAATCGCACATCAGTCGCTCAATGATCCAGCCCCGGACGCGATCGTCGTCGGAAAATGCTATGCCGCGGACGGCGGCCAGCTTCCCGTCTTCCATCATGCTCCGGTATTCGCCGGTCGAAGGCATGTTCTGCACATAGCCTTGACGAAATCGGCCGATGGACGAAGAGCCAAGTCCAATCAACGTCTCGCAGCGATCCTCGGTGTAACCCTGAAAATTGCGACGCAATTCTCCCGTGCGGGCCGCTATCGCCAACGCATCGCCCGGCCTTGCGAAATGGTCGAGCCCGATTGATTCGTACCCCTTGTCCTCGATCGCTCGCGCAGCAAGTCGCGATTGAGCGATTCGCTCCGTGGGACCAGGGAGCCATGCCTCGTCGATCATCGTCTGATGTTTCTTGAACCAGGGCACGTGAGCATAGCCGAACAGCGCGATCCTGTCCGGTTCCAGGGTGAGCGCCTGCGCCACGGTGGACCGCACGCTCTCGCTGGTTTGATGCGGCAGGCCATAGAGCAGATCAAGGTTCACGGAATCTACTCCCCGGGAACGAACGCCATCGACGACAGCCTTGGTCTGCGAAAAACTTTGCTCGCGGTTGATCGCCCTTTGCACTTTCGGATCGAAGTCCTGCACGCCGAGGCTCGCCCTGGTCATGCCGATTTCGGCAAGCGCGTCGAGGCGGGCTCCGTCCATATCGTTCGGATCGATCTCGACACTGATCTTGGCATCGTCGAGAAAATCAAAATTGTCTCGCAGCGCCGTCCCCAATGTCACTAGATGCTGCGGCTTCAGCATGGTCGGCGAACCGCCCCCGAAATGAACCGCGCGAACTCGGCCCTTGCCGCTGACAAGGCTGCCAACCGTCGCGATCTCTGCATACAACGAATGCAAATAGGCGGCGACCGGCGCATAGTGACGTGTATGCTTGGTATGGCACGCGCAAAACCAGCAGAGCCTGTCGCAATAGGGAATATGCAGGTAAAGCGATAGCTCCCCGCCTCCTTCGAGCGCCTCCAGCCAGCCGCGATAAACGACAGCATCGATACCCGGATGGAAATGTGGTGTGCTGGGGTAACTGGTATAGCGCGGGACGTTCTCACCAAGCCTGGCAGCCAGTTCCGATCGCATGTTGTAGTCAACCTGTTTGAGTCGCCGGGACTGTGGACGCACAGATGAGCCAAAGCACTGATCTCGGTCAGCCTCCAGCATGACAAACTGCCGCAAGGATTTTTCTACCGTCGATTG
Source organism: Mesorhizobium shonense (assembly GCF_040545255.1). Taxonomy (NCBI): domain Bacteria; kingdom Pseudomonadati; phylum Pseudomonadota; class Alphaproteobacteria; order Hyphomicrobiales; family Phyllobacteriaceae; genus Mesorhizobium; species Mesorhizobium shonense. The sequence continues at coordinate 6,034 of NZ_JBEPLM010000030.1, read as the reverse complement.
TTATCGTGCCGGCGCTTGGGACCGGGAGGGCGATCAGATCGGGAGAGCGATCAATGACAGTACGGCACGACATTCACAGTTCCGGCATCCCCGCCTATTGCCTGTCTTGCCAGGCACGGCGCCGCGGCCTCTGCAGCGCGCTCGATCCAGATCGTTTGGCTAAGCTCGCCAAGACTTCGTCACGGCACAGCGTCGAACCGGGCGTCGAACTGATTGGCGATGCGGAGACCCTCAACAGCTATTCGAACGTGCTTTCGGGCGTGGTGAAGCTGACGAAGAGCCTCTCGGACGGCCGCCAGCAAATCGTCGGTCTCCGGTTCGCGCCGGATTTTCTGGGACAGCCCTTCAAGGCGAAAAGCGCAATCCATGCCGAAGCGGCAACGACAGTCTCGCTGTGCTCGTTTCCGAAAGCGGCAATCGAACAGATGATGAAGCAATCGCCGGAGCTCGAGCATCGCCTGCTCAGGCAGACGCTGAACGAACTCGACGAAGCACGCGAATGGATGGTGACTCTGGGCTGCAAGACCGCGCCTGAGAAGGTAGCGAGCTTTCTTCTCATGATCGCCCGCAACATCGATTCCGGTGTTGGCCCGGCGGCCAGATCGGCGCGCTTCGATCTGCCGCTGACGCGCGCCGGCATCTCTGATTTCCTTGGGATTACAAATGAGACGGTGAGCCGTCAGCTGACCAGACTGAGGATGGACGGCGTGATCCGGATCGAGAACAGCCGCCGTGTCACGGTAGACGACATAAGCCGGCTGGAACAACGTTGCGGTGGGCGGTGGCCGAGGCGAAACCGCCCCATTTACGAGACCTGAGCAGCCGCTCCTGCCTCGCTTGCCTGGTCCGGGACAGGGCACGATCGCGTTCGAGCGCGATGCGTCGCCGCAAGCCTTCGAAAAAGGGGCATAGCATCTATCGGACCACCGGGACTGATCGTCAGAGTGTTTCGGCCATCTGGTCGCCAGGCATTGATCCTCGACGTGCTCAACGCGCAATCGGCTGGTGGAGGCAGATTAGACCCGGGCCAAGGTCAATTGCGCCTCATTCGCGGGGAGCGACAGTCTCCAAAACCGCAGGTCGTAGGTTCGAGCCCTGCTGCCGGCACCAATCTTTTCAAAGAGATGGCTGCATTGAAAATTGGCCGAGCCAAGCGATGTAGCTCTGGTGTAACCGCGAAGGGTCGGCACCCGGGAGGTCGGCCATTCAACGGATTTGAGGTCGGTGAGGTAAGTCACTCGTGGGAAGTACTCCCGACGGCCACGCCCCCGGTTTCGTCTTTGACGGGAATGTTTGCGACACTCGGCAGGCTATCCATCCATAGGTTGGTAGACGGCGTCAAAGGCATCAAATAGTTGCCGGTTGACCTGATCGATCCAGTTCAGCACGCCTACCAAGCGTCCCAACCCGATCCGTTTGCACCATCCGACATAGGCTGGGTTGCAAAATAACAAGACGGGACCAACATACCGCACGTCGGCTGGCATCTCTATCGGGAGTGCCGAATAGGTGCCGTCGGTATTCCGGGAAAGATCGAAGTTAATGGAGTGCCCCCAGCTTGCATGGATTGACTCCGAGCCGAAGCCGTAAACGCTGCCATAAAGATCCCCCATGCCGATCTCAGCAAACATGTCGCGAACACTTTTTCCATCAACTTTCCAATTCTGCTTCTTCTGAAGTTCGAAACTTGACGCATTGAGGCCCTCGGCTTCGAACTGGTCTGCAATCGAAGCCTTGAGACGCTTTCCGGCCTTAGTTGCATAGAAGCCTTCCGCCGCAGCTTCGAAGGCTGCGAGGCGGTCCTTGAACGAACATTTTCGATAGCTTTCAATCGTTTCCGGGGTTGCAGAGAGCAAATAACGCGCAACCACGGCCGCCTCTATCGCCTGCCGCTCCAAATAAGCAATGACGTTGGCATCCCCGCTGTCGTAGTATTTAACAATCTCGCGCATGATTTTACTGATCTTAACCAGCAATCCGAGGATAGGAGCATCGACCAATGAGAATCCTGAAGGGTTCCGCTCGGTATCCTTTACACGGGTGAAAATGTCATAGATTTCCGCGCAGTCGGCAAAGAACAGCTTTGCAAATTTTTCCAGAGCGGGGAGAGCGTCGCCAACCACTGGCAAAGGCAACCCTTGGTATTTCGCCAGAATATCATTGAGTTCTTTCAAATCGGGTTCCTCCAAGGGCGAGGGTGACACATCCGGTCTCCAGGGTCGATCCGGGTACATTCGCGTCATGATAGTATTCGCATGAAAAGGGAAGCGGGAATGGACGCCGACTTCGACAACGAGTTCCTACCGGTCGACACGATTTAGCTTCAACGCATCGTACCCGCGGGGGTTGATGCCTTCACTCTCACTTATCTACAACTGGCTAATGATTATCGACATAATCCGATCTGCCACGACACGGGGCATCGCCGTCGCATCGATAATGTAGCATCGTCGCGGTGAACGCCGTGCCACTTCTAGGTATCCATTACGAATGCGAGCAAAATTGCGCGTTGCTTCGGCAGGATCGTCGCCCGGCTTTCCGGCTCTAGCGTTGCGACGCCGGACTGCTGTATCGGCGTCGATGTCTAATATGAAGGTGAAGTTGGGCATCGTATTGCCGACGACCTCAGCAGTGATCTCCTCGAATGCCCGTTCTGAGACTCCTGTCTGATAGACCTGGAATGCGAAGGTCGAGTCGACGAACCGATCCGTCACGACCCAGTTCCCCGCGACCAGGGCAGGGCGGATCACCCCGCGAACGTGGTTGAAACGCGCAGCTGAAATGAGCAGCATTTCCTCCTGTGGCGACAAAGGGGAAGGCCGTTCGGCAGTAAGTATCGAGCGAACGCCGAGGCCAATCCAGCCCCCGTCCGGCTCTTTGGTCCTCAAAACCGTTAAGTTGCGTGCCCTAAGCGAGGCTGCCAAAAACTCAGCTTGGAGTGTTTTTCCACTACCATCGATTCCTTCGATACTTACAAACGGCAAATATTCCCCCTATATCCGTCTGCCTACTTCCTTCGGTGCGAAATTCCCATGTATCGTTCAGACGTCGTGACGTTCGTCTCCGCCGGCATGCTAGCTCCCAAGAAGAGGGACCACGCGCTCGCTCGTCGTCAGCTCTATCTCAATTATGGCGCACTGTCCCTGGCTACTACGCTCCGGCTTGCCGGACATAAAGCGGTGCTGATCCATGGGGAGCACCGGGCCCCAGATGACATATTTGCTGAGATGCAGGCATCTGGTAGGTTTCCGTTGCGGTACCCCCTCATGCTGTCAATCCCAAGCTTCTACGCCCTGTCGTGGGCTCAGGCGTTTTGCAGGTTAGTGAAAGCGGCAGATCCAGATTGCAGGGTCGTCGTCGGTGGACGGTGGGTTGTGGGGCCAGATACGGAATGGTTCAGGGCCATGCTCCCGGAGGCGGACGAGTTGGCGCCCGGATTAGGTGAACCATACATCGAGAAGTTGCTCACCGAGCGTCCGATTCTTGACCGCATTGCTGTTCCTACCCCGGGTTTCACGCTGAACCATCTGCTGGTCGATGGCTATTTGAGGTATCAGCCGAGTGTCGAGGCTTCGCGGGGCTGCGGGATGGGTTGCAAGTTCTGCGAGGAACGTGACATTCCGGTCGAAAAGCTCGGTCATCCTGCAATCATCGCCAAGTCTTTGGCCGGGGTGCAGGAGCAGTACGGCGGTGGCCAAATTCACCCATACCTCCAGTCGTCCATGTTTATGCCGACCGCGAGATGGGCAGCGGCGCTGGCAGACGAGACTAGGCGACTTGGCCTCGATATCGCTTGGAGAACAGAGACGCGGGTGGATGTGATGACACCCACCACGCTGGCGGGTCTGGCTGAGGCAGGACTGCGCGTCATCGATCTGGGTTTGGAAACGGCGTCGCCAACACAAATATTGGCCATGGAGAAGTCCGACAAGCCGGATCGCTACCTACGCAGCGCCGAAGACCTGCTGGCTGCGTGCCGCGCTCACGGCGTTATGGCCAAAGTCAACGTCTTGCTGTACGCGGGCGAGTCCGCCACTACTCTAGGCGAAACAAGGGCGTGGCTCGACCAGAACGCTGCCGCCATCACGGGCGTATCGGTTGGACCGGTAATTGCATACGGTCCCCCCAAAACAGCCCATATCCTGATCGACAACTGGGCCGCTCTCGGAGCACGACCGATCGATATGGAGAGTGCCGCGAAGACGGGCATTTCCGTAATGCATCTCAGCAAGGATTTTGACGCGCAGGCCGCAGAAGCGCTTAGCCTTGAGCTCTCGCGTCGATACATGGATGCAAATGCGTATTTTGCGCTGAAAAGCTTCTCATACTACCCGCGAGGATACAGCCGTGCCAGTTTCGACCTCGATGTCGAGGCTTCCGATCCGGCCTGTCTGCCCTTCGCAATTTCCTCGCATGCGCGGGTCTGACCCGCACGTCACCGAATTCCAGGATGGCAAACGCGTATTGCAGGTAAGGGACCCCACAAACATGATAGCCAAGATGATTAAAGACCCGATCCACGGGTTTGTCGAGTTTCAAGGCGACGCCGAGAATGCCCTTAAGGATCTGCTATCGGATCCGTTCTTTCAGCGGCTACGTCGGGTCAAGCAGCTAGGCTTCTCTGATTATGTCTTTCCCTCCGCTACCCACTCCCGATTTGCGCATTCGCTCGGCGTGTATTCTGTCGCAAAAAGAATGCTATTGGTAGTCGAACCGGAGGCGCGGCAAGGAAATTGGTCGCGCGAAGGCCAGGCATGTCTGACCGCCGCCCTTCTGCATGATGTCGGCCATGGCATGTTCAGCCACGCTTTCGAGAAAGCGATGGAATTCTATTTTAAAAGGAATCCGGAGCAGGCCGAACAGCGTGTCGGCCTCAAGGATGCCGTCGATCACGAAAAGGTCAGTCCTAAGATCATCTTAGAGTCCTCTGTGGGAACAGCGTTGACGAAGCTTGGCGGGAAGGAGTTCCCCCAGCTTGTTGCGGACATGATCACGAAATCGAGAAAGGGGTGTATTTACACCTCGGTCGTATCCAGCCAGCTTGACGCAGACCGCTTGGATTACGCTAAGCGCGATCCTTACTTCGCCGGCGTATCATCGGGCGGGATCGACCTCGACTGGCTGATCCGGAACTTCAAGACGGGCGACAGCCAAAACGGCCGCTTCCTGTACGTCAACAGCAAGGCTTACATTTCGCTTGAACAGTTCACGGTCACGCTATTCCAGCTGTATCCAACCATCTATCTGCACAAAAAGACGCGTGGGCTGGAGTACATGTTCGCGCTGTTAATGAGCAGGGTGTTTGAACTGGTTGCCGTTGGTGACGAAGCCGCCGCAGGCATTTCGGCCGACCATCCTTTCGTTCGATTTTTTCACAAACCGGACGACCTGGAGAATGCCTTGCTGCTGGACGACACGCTCTTTTGGGGATCGCTTTACCTTCTGCAAGGGGCCAGGGACCAATCGATTGCGGCGATCGCACGGCGCATCGCCTCAAGAAAGATCTACCCGATGCATGATGTCTGGAAGATGGCTGATGAGGCGGCGGCCGACGACTCCCGTATTCAGAAACTCTCTGCCGTAGAGCGTGTGACCAGGCTGAACGGCGTCTGCAAGGAAGTATGCGAGGAGATCAGCGGGAACGACACGCTGTGGAGTGATGGCTGCTACTACGACACCTACGATCGTCCGATTTACAAACCGAAGAATATGGTCGGGGGCGATCCTCAGCAGATTAATGTCGAGGTCGGCGGCAAGATCGTGGATATAGCCTCCATCTCGCCGGTGGTGGCCAGTGCAGCGTCTTTCAACATTCATAGGATTTATTATGACGACCGCGTCGCAGGATACGGTCAAACGCTTGAGACAGAACTCAGGATCTTGATCGCCAAAAAGCTGTCAGCTGCAAAAGGATAATGGAAGGGCAGGCGGTGTCCTTCGTACGCCTCCGGCGAAGGCCGCCTTGCGCGAGCATGGCACGGTAGCGAGGCTGCGCTCTTAAGGTCGTCCTTACGAGCGTGGTTAGCAGCACAGC
>NZ_JBEPLM010000029.1:0-50631 GCF_040545255.1 Mesorhizobium shonense | reverse complement strand
CAAATAGCTATCGACAACCGAGCGCTTGAAACGCGCACTGTGTTTGGACATGCAAAACCCCCGAAGGTTGTGTCCAACTTTCGGGGGTCAGTTCACGACGGCCGGGCTCATTCGTCGAATCTTTGGATTGCCTCAGGCGAGGCTGCCGTTGATCCAGTGCGACAGTGCGGTCTTCGGCGCGGCACCCACTTTCATGTCGGCCACTTCGCCGCCCTTGAAGATCATCAGCGTCGGGATCGAGCGCACGCCGTACTGCGCGGCCAACTCGGGATTCTCGTCGATGTTGAGCTTGGCGACCTTGATCTTCGAGCCGAGCTCCTTGGCGATGTCTTCCAGCGCCGGGGCGATCATCTTGCAGGGACCGCACCATTCCGCCCAGAAATCCACCACGACCGGCTCCTTGGCGTTGAGCACATCGGCCTGGAAATTGCCCTTGTCGACCTTGACGGTGGCCATGCTGAAATCCTTTCGAGAACTCGGGGTTGCACCAAATGTGGTGGTTGTGGCGGCGATGTTCAAGCAGTTCTTGTGTCACGCTCCCGTGAGTCGGGCAAGGGCATCGTCCATGGCGTTAGCCGGCAGCTCGATCAGCCTGGGTGCCTCGGTGAAGAGCAGCGCAGCCGTCACCTCCCGACCCGGATAAAGCGGCTTCAGCAGCGCGCGGTAGAGCGCAAGCTGGAGCACATAGGCCGGCGGCACTTCGCCCAGGCTCGCCGGCGCCGGCCGGTTGGTCTTGTAGTCGACGATCGAGACCTTTTGGGCAGTGACGGCCAGCCGGTCGATCTTGCCGGAGATGGAGCGCAGCTTGCCCTTCACCTCCAGGCTGCCCATGACCGCGACTTCCGCTCGTGAAGACGGCGAGAACAGCGCGCCAAACCCTCTGTCGGAAAGGATCGAAAGCACCGCCTCCAGCGCTTTGCCGCGCTCCGCCGCCGGCCAATCAGCGCCGGCGCGCGCCAGATAGCGTTCCGCGGCACTTCGCCTTTCGTCCTCGGCGATCCCGGGCAGCATCTGCAGCAGCTTGTGCAGCGCCAGTCCGCGCATCACCGCGAACCCAGGCTCAGCCTCGGCGTCGAGCACCGGCGAGCGCGTGTCGGGGAGGGCTTCGCTCGCTTCGTCGATCAGCGCCGAGGCGCCGGAGGGTGACAGCGGCCGCGGCAGCTCCTCATAGGGCGGCAGCGGCCGGAACAGGCCGTCCGACAGCGGCGCGGCATGCTCCAATGGTGCCGTCTCGTCCGCTCCGGCAAGCGCCACCGGCGGCAGCTTCGTCAGATGGAAGCGATGCACCGCCACATCGGCCGTCGCCGGATGCCGGCGCTCCGCGCTTTCCGACGCATTGAGTAGCGCCCGGCTGACGATCGAATGCCAGGTGCCGGCGCTCGGCGCCCGCTTGCCGTGATATCCGCAGACGATCAGCCGGTCCTCGGCGCGCGTCATGCCGACATAGAGCAGTCGCCGGTATTCGTCGTCGGCAAGCTCGCGCGCCCGCGCCGAGGCCGCCCGCGAAATGCCGTTGGCGACGTCGCTGGCCGACCGCCAGAGATAGCCCTTGCCCCTCCACTCAGCGCCCGAGCTTTCGAACGCCATCAGCCGCGGCAAATGCTGGTCGCTGAACGGTGCCGAGCCGCCGTCGACCAGGAAAACGACCGGCGCTTCCAGGCCTTTCGCTGCATGCACGGTCATGACGCGCACCTCGTCGCGCGTCTGGTCCATCTCGCGCTTGATCTCGGGACCGGCGTTTTCCAGCGTCGAGAGGAAGGATTCCAGCCCCGGCAGGCCGGTGCGCTCCTCAGCCAGGCAGAAGCTCAGGAATTCGTCCAGGATGTCGCCGGCTTCCGGCCCGAGCCGCGCCGTCATCTTGCGCCGCAGGCCATCGCGCGCCAGCGCGGCGGCGTAGAACTCGAACACCGGCTTGAAGGCGACCTCGTTCGCCCAGGCATCGAGCCGGCTAACGACGGCGGCCAGTGCCTCGTCCCCAGCCGCATGCTGCCGAAGCGAGGCGATCAGCGATTGCCCCTTGGGTCTCTCGCCGGCGACCATCAGCAAGGTCTCCTCGGACACTTCGAAGATCGGGCTGCGCAGCACGGCGGCCAGGGACAGGTCATCCTCCGGCTGGATCAAGAAATGGCCGAGCGCGATCAGGTCCTGCACGGCGATATGGCCGGGAAGGCTCAGCCTGTCGGCGCCGGCCACCGGGATCTGCCGGTTCTTGAGGCTGCGCGACAGCGCATGCACGAAGCGGTCGCGCTTGCGCACCAGGACAAGGATGTCACCGGCCGTCAGCTTCCGGCCCTTGCCTTCGATGATCTCGCCATTGCGCAGCCAGTTCTGGATGGTCGTGGCAACGTGCTCCGCCACCCGCACAGCCGGCGCGCTGGCATGGTTGACCGGCAAGGTCCAATCGTCCGGCTCTTCCACCATTTCGGCGCCGATCGACGGCCAGACCTCGACATAGCCCGGCGCATCGGTGCGGATCGCCTTGTGGCTCAGCGGATCGGGATCGTGACTGATGCCGCGCCGCACGCCCGGCTCGGCAAAGACGCGGTCGACAGCGGCCAGCACGTCGTCGCTCGAGCGGAACGACCAGGTGAGCTTGAGGTCGGCGAAAGAGGCTTCGGCGTCGCGCACGCGCCCAGCAAACAAAACCCGGCTCTCGGCAAAGGAATCGGGTGCCGCGCCCTGGAAGGAATAGATCGACTGTTTTTCGTCGCCGACGGCGAAGACCGTGCGCTTGACCGCCTCGCGCTGGCCGAGCCCGGCGAAGAACTCTTCCGTCAGCTTCTTCACCACCTCCCACTGGTCCGGGCTGGTGTCCTGCGCCTCGTCGAGCAGGACGTGATCGATGCCCTGGTCGAGCTTGAATTGCACCCATGGCCCGGCATCCGGCCGCGACAACAGGCTGACGGTGCGGGTGATGAGATCGTTGAAGTCGAGGAAGCCCCGCCCGCGCTTCAGTTGCTCGTAGCGGGCGATCAGCCAGCCGGCGACGGTGAGCGCGGCGGCCGTGCCTTCGAGCATGCGGAACAGCGCCAGCCGGTCCGACACGTCGAGGATCGCCTTGGCCGCCGCGAGATAGCGCTCCGGCAGGTCAGGCAGCCGGTCGACCAGCGCCTTCTTGAATATCTTCGGCGGATCGTAAGGGTCGCCGTCGGAGCGCAGGAACGCCTTGGCGAGCAGTCGCAGCCGCCGGATCGGATCGGCCTCGGCAAAGGCGCCCCGCGCGTAAGGCAGCAAATTGTTCAGCACTTGCCGTGCGTCAGCCGCTTCGGCCGCGCGGGCGAATTCGGCAAATTGGCCGGGTGCGAAGCCGGGCAGCGGCCAGACGGACGCGGCGATGTCCTCGGCCGTCTGTCCTGGCCCGAAGCCGAATTCGGCGAAGAGCGGCTTGAAATCCCGACCCTTGCCGAGCTTTTGGATGAAGCCGCGCAAGTCGTCGCGCTTGCCGACGATCTCCGAAAGTAGCATGTCGAGCCCGAATTCGCCGCCGCGCTCCAGCACCGTGGCAAAGGCATCCGCCAGGCCTTCGACGCCGGCGCCCGCGCCCGAGATCATGTCGCGGCGGGCGTCCGCGAACAGCGAGACCTCCATTTGCGGATCGAGCATTTCGAAATGCGCGGGGATGTTGGCCTCAAGCGGGAACTGATGCAGCACCGATTCGCAGAAGGCATGGATGGTCTGGATTTTCAGGCCGCCCGGCGTCTCAAGCGCCTCGGCAAACAATCGGCGTGCGCGCCGCATGGTGTCGCGGTCGGCGCCGCGCCCGTCGAGCGCGGCGATCCTCACCGCGAGTTCGGCGTCGGGCAAGGCCGTCCATTCCGACAGGGTCGAGAACACGCGGTTCGACATGTTGGCGGCGGCGGCGCGCGTATAGGTAAGGCACAGGATCTTCGACGGGTCGGTGCCATTGAGCAAAAGCCGGATGACGCGCTGCGCCAGCACATGCGTCTTGCCGGAACCGGCATTGGCGGACACCCAGGCGGAATTTTGCGGGTCGGAGGCGCGCGCCTGGCTGGCGGCGGTATCGGAGGGGATCGGATATCTCATCCTTCCGCCTCGTCCTCGCTGGCGCCGCCGGCCGACCATTCGAGCACCCGTGCCAGATGATCGTAGTCGCCATCGGCTTCGCCTTCGCGGAACGGCAGCGCACGCGACAGATAGCCGGTTGTCGGGTCGGCATAGTGGAAGAGCAGCCGCTCCAGCCGCGCCCAGGCCTCCTCGGCAAGCTCGTTGGCGGTCTTCGGCTTGCGGTTGTATTCGAGGATCGATTCCTCGAAAACCTCGCCATTCGGCTTCAGCCGCACGAAGGCAAGCTGCGAGGGCTCGCAGATGCCGAGCTCCTTGAAGGCGCCGCGTCTGAGCAGCGCGCCTTCGAGCGCCAGCTGCGGCGACAAGAGCGTGTGCGCCTGCGCTTTCGAGGGCGAGGAACCGGTCTTGTAGTCGAGGATATCGGCCATGCCGCCGGCGAGCAAGTCGACGCGGTCGGCATAGCCGGAGAGCGTGACGCCGGTGCGGCCGACGACGGTCTTTTCGGCGCGCTCCTCGGCAAAGCGCCGGGCGACGGCCTCGGCGCGGGTATGTTCCCATTCGATGATGTTTTCGGCGAGCTTTTCGAAGCGCGGCCACCATACCGCTTCGATATCGGGCGGAAGTGCTGCGTCGGCAAAAGAGATGCGGCCGGCCTCGATCAGTCTTGCCAGCGCGCCCGGCGCCCTTGGGTCCTCCACTCGCCGCGAGAACAGATGCAGGATTTCGTGGAACAGCGTGCCGCGCTCGGCAGCGCCCGGATCGCGGATCAGCGGGTCGAGCGGCATCAGTCCGAGGATACGCCGGGCATAGATCGCATAGGGGTCGCGGCGCAGCGTTTCGATCTCGGTGACCGAGAAATGCTGCGGCCTGAGCCGCAGCGGCGGTTTTGGTTGCGGGCGGGCCGCGAAGTCTTTCCTGTCACCGGCGTCCAAGGCGCGCGCCCAGCCAAGCAGCGCGTCACCGCGCCGGCCAAGCGCCGTCGCCTGGTCCTTGCCGATGAAGGTGAGGATGCGCTGCAGCCAGCGCGACGGCACCGCCGGCGCGTCGCCGGATCGCGCCGAGCGCGTCAGAACCACCGTTTCGGTGCCCATCGCCGTCTGGAAGTCATGCGCGGCAAGGCCGATGCGCCGCTCCGGCGGCTCGAGATCAATGCCGGTCTTCATCAGCCGCGACATGAAGCGGTCGCTCTCCGGCTTGCGCGGCCACACGCCTTCGTTGAGCCCGCCGATGACGAGCGTGTCGACGCTCTGCAGCCGGGCTTCCAGCGCGCCCCAGATGGCGATGTTGCGATCGGTGCCTTGCGCCGGCTTGACCGTTTCCGGCGCGACCAGTGCCTCCATCACGTCCGGCCATTCGGCTGCGGGGAAGACGAAGGGCGAGGATGCGGCGACCAGTCCGCGCAGCAGCTCGGCGAGCTTCTCGCCGGCGTCGCCGGCATAGAGTTCCGTCAGGCTGCCGTCGACCGCGCGGCCAAGACCTTCCAGCGCCACGACGCTCGCACGCGTCAATGTCGCGATGTCGGCGTCTTTCTCGTCGCGCATCGCGGTGAGTGGCAAGAGCGCGTTGGTAAGGCGGCTAAGCAACTCTTGCGCCTGCTCGATACCGCGCACGGTGAGGCGCGAAAACCAGAAAGGCTGCCGGGTGTCTCCGCTCAGGTCCGCGAGCCGCGTCTCGAAAAGCTCGCCGAGCGATGCGGCATCGGGACGACCCGTGCCGCCGCGCAGCGCAGCCAACTCGATCAGTTCGGCCGCCCTGCGCACGGCCTGGCGTTCCAGACCGAGCCCGAGCAGCGGATGCTTGAGCAGCGATAATAGACCCACCGCATCGCCGGGCCGGAACGCGGCGTTCAGCGCGAGCCTGAGCAGGCTGGCGGCCGGCGTGTTGGACAGCGGCGCGCCGCCGGAGTCGTCGGCGACGACACCGAAACGCAGAAGCTCGGCCGAGACGCGCCGCGCCAGCGCCCGGTCGCCGGTGACGAGCGCCGCACGCTTGCCGGGCAATTCCACGGCGCGCTTCAGCGCGATCGCGATCGCCGCCGCCTCGTCACGCTCGTTGGCCGCCTCTACCAGCGTCACGCCGGCCAGCGCCTGCTCGACATCGTTTGCCGCGAAACGTGGTCGTGTCTCGGTCCAGCGCTCGGTGGTCTCGGCCGGCCGCAGCGCCTCGCCGACAAGGGCCGCGCGCGCCGCAAGCGGCCTCGACGCCTCGCCAATCTCCTCGACGTCGCGACGCTCAACCCCGATGCCGCCGATCAGCTTGGCGAGACCATATTGCGGATGGCCGAGCGTCGCCGGACGCGCGCCGGGCGCCGAGATCGCCGCGAAAGACGCGTCGTCGAGCTCGCGGTCGAGACCCGGCAGCACGACGGCGCCGTTGGGCAGGCCGGCGATGACGCCAAGCAGTTCGGCGGTCGCGGGAATGGACCCGGTCGAACCGGCGGCAATCACCGGCCCGGCCGGCGGATTGCGCTTCAGCCGCGCCGCCTCCAGCCGGATCAGCGCGCTGCGGTGCGCGGCCGGATTGGAGCGGTGGCGTTCCTTCAGCAACTCCGGCCAGTTGTCGGTGACTATGCCGAGGAAATCGAGCGTCACCTGCCACCAGCCGGCAAGGTTGCCGGTGACCAGCGTTGCGAGCTTGGCCCAGTCCGTGCCCTCGGTTTCGATCTCGTCCATCAGGCGGGCAAGATCGCGCGCCAGCCAGATGGCGTCGGCGGCCGAGGTCGGCACGACGAATTCCTCGTTGAACCGCTCCCTGACATGCGCCGGCAGGCTTTCCTTCCAGGCGCGCACCAGCGGCGCCAGCAGCAGCAGCCGCTCCTGCGCCGCTATCGGCGGGGCGAGATCGATGGCGGGTGCGGTTCCCGCATCGAAGGCGGCCTCATCCTCGTCGAACTCGCCGAGCGGCCGCACCGTCGGCAGGATCGCCGAGCGCCTGCCCCCTCCCGACTCAGAAAGCACGTCGACGAAGGCGCCGCGCAGTGCTCTCGCGGCGCGCCGCGTCGGCACATAGATGGTGGCGTCGGCGAGCGCCAGCGGGTCGCCGTCGAAGCGGAAGCCGGGGATCAGGCGGCCGTCGAGCAACGCCTCCGCGAGCGTCGGCAGGAACGGCGCTCCGGGCGGGATGGAAAAGACGCGGCGCGAGCCGCTCATATCGCTTTCGCTAGAGCGCCGGCGACCGCCGCCTCGGCGGCCGGAATGGCGTCGGGCGTGCCGACGGTGATCCAGCGGCCTCGCATCGCGATGCCAAACAGGCGGCCGGCGGCGATCGCCTTGTCGAAATAAACATTGAGCGAATGCGAGCCCGCCGGAGCATCCTTGAATACGCGCGGATGGATGATCGCGGCGCCGGCATAGATCAGGCCGGCCGGATCGCCCTTCGAACGCCGCAAGGCGCCGTCCGGCGCTACCAGGAAGTCGGTGCCGACACAGTGCCCGGTTGCTGAGTCGAGATCGGTGAGCATCAGCAGAATATCCATTCTGGCAGCGTCCCATGCAAGGGCAAGGCGCTCGAGGCTGGGTTCACCGCTGTCGATCCAGAAGGTGTCTGCGTTGATGATGTAGAAGGGTTCGCCGCCCAAGAGCGGGAGCGCCTTGACGATACCGCCCGCCGATTCCAGCAGGGCTTCGCGCTCGTCGGAAATTACGATCCTCGGCGCCCGGCGGCCGGCGACATGGGCGATGATCTGCTCCGGCAGATGGTGCACGTTGACGACGGCCTTGCTGACGCCGGCGGCTTCCAGGCTGTCCAGCCCCCAGTCGAGCAAGGTCTTGCCGGCGATCTTCACCAGAGGCTTCGGCATCGTGTCGGTGATCGGCCGCATGCGCTTGCCGAGGCCTGCCGCAAGCACCATGGCGGTCTTCGGCTTCATGGCGAGCGTTCCTCCAGCAGGCCGTGGGCCATGTAAAATTCCTTCAAATGGCCAAGCGCCGGATGCGCCAGCGCCCGCCTCAGATAGTCGCGGATGCGCGGCAGGTGTTTTAGATAGTAGGGCTTGCCGTCGCGCTTTTCGAGCCGCACGAAGATGCCGAGGATCTTCGAATTGCGCTGCGCCGCCATGATCGCATAGGCCTCGGCGAAACTGGTCTCGTCGAAAGCGCCCACGGCATGCCGCGCGGCGATATAGGCATCGACCGTCCGCCGCTCGATCTCGGGCGAGACGGAGACGCGCGCATCCATGGCTAAAGAGGCGACGTCATAGGCGGCCGGGCCGATCAGCGCGTCCTGCACGTCGACGATGCCGAGCCGGTCGAAGCCGGAGCGCTCTGCGCGCCAGATGATGTTGGGCGAATGGAAGTCGCGCAGCATCAGCGTATATTCTTGGCCCGCAAGCCGGTCGAGCAAGGCGTTCCACTCTTTGTGGTAGCCGGCTCGCAATTCATCGCTTGCCGGCTTGCCGGTGATCCACGGCACATACCAGTCGACCAAAAGATCGGCCTCGATCAGCATGGCGTCGCGGTCGAAGGGCGGCACCTCGTGGAACACGCCCGGCGCTGCTTCCATGCGATCCGGCCAGGCCTTGCCATGCATCATGGCGAGCAGTTCCGCCGCCGCTTCATAGCGTTCGGCGATGGGGTGGCCGTCGCTGCCCAAAAATCCTTCCGAGCCGAGATGTTCGAGCAGCAGAAAGCCCTGGTCGAGATCCTGGGCATGGATAGCGGGCACGCCGACGCCGGCGGCAAGCAGCGCCCGGTCGATGGCGACGAAGGCGGCGACGGATTGCGCCGTGTGGGCGATCACCGCATAGGGCTTGCCGTCGCGCACCGGCGGACCGAGCACGAGGCGCGGCGAATTCATCAGCACGCGCGACGCCTGGCCGGGACGCGAGACGATTTCGTAGGAGCGGGCGGACGCATCGCCGACAAAATGCCGGCGGCCCGCTTCGCCCCATCCGGCGCTGGTCAGAAAATCGCGCATCGCGAGCGACCGCGCCGCGCGCTCGAACGCTGGTCCCTGTCCCGACAGCCGGGCCACGCGACCCGCGCCCTGCTCGGCAAGCTCGACCTGGAGCGCATTTGCCGGCAGCCGGTCTCCGGCCCGCTCCGGCCATTCGATCAGTGCCGCGCCCTGCGCCAGCGTGTCGTCGAGGCCGAGCTCGTCGAGCTCGTCCGGCGAGGAGAGGCGGTAGAGGTCGAAATGATGGACGGGTATCCGCGTCTCGTAGCTCTGCACCAGCGTGAAGGTCGGGCTCGGCACTTCGAGGTTGGCATCGTCGGCGAGCGCCCGGATGAGCGCCCGGGCCAGCGTCGACTTGCCGGCGCCAAGATCGCCTTTGAGCGCGATCGAGTCGCCTGTCCGCAGCGCCATGGCGAGGTCTTCGCCAAGCCTTGCGGTCGCCGCCTCATCGGCGAGAAAACGTTCCAGAACGGTCTTTGCCAAAGCGCGCTACTCGGCCGCTTCGCGGATGCCGCCCGACGGCGTGTCGGGAAAGGTGCAGATGACCGTGGTGCCTTTGTCCATGCCGGTCTCGATGCGCACGGTGCCGCCATGCAATTCGACAAAGCTCTTGACGATCGACAGCCCGAGCCCGGCGCCGCGCCGGCGCCCGCCATTGGCGCGCGGCTCGAAGCGGCGGAAGACCGATTCCAGCACGTCCGGCGGCATGCCGGGCCCGTCGTCGTGGACGGAGAACTCGACTCCTCCGGTCAACCGACGGCAGGTGAGCGTGATCGTGCTCGCCTCCGGCGCATAGTTCGCGGCGTTGCTCAACAGATTGTAGAGGATCTGGCGGACACGGATCTCGTCGCCATGGAAGCTCTTTGGCGCCGAGGCCGCGTCTATTGTGAGCTTGATCGAGTGCTCCTCCAGCCGGTCGGCGACCAGCTCGGCGGCTGCCGCGATGGTCCTGTCGATGCTCATCTCGGAAATGTCGAGCTGCATGATGCCGGCATCGACCGTCGCCAGGTCCAGTATGTCGTTGACGATGGTGAGCAGCACCGAGGACGACGAGCCGACATGCTCGACATATTCGCGCTGCTTCGGTGTCAGCGGTCCCGTCGTCGGTAGCGACAAGAGCTCGGTGAAGCCGATGATGTTGGTCAGCGGCGAGCGCAACTCGTAGGAAACATGCTGCACGAACTCGTTCTTCAACTGATCGGACTTCTCCAGCGCCTCGTTCCTGTCCTTCAGCGCCCGCTCGACATTGACGGTGTCGGTGACGTCGACGAAGGTCATCATCACCTGGCCGTTGGGCAGGTGGATCACGGCATAGCTCAGCACCGTGCCGTTGACCAGTTCGGTCTGGCCGCGGCGGTCGCGGCGCTCGTCGTCGAAGCCGGTGATGGCGGCGACGAAGCCGCTCCAGGGACTGTCGGGTGCGCGCCGGTCGCAAAGATCGCGGATCGCCGAGACATGGACGTTGGGCTTGATCGTCTCCGCCTGCAGCCCCCACAGGGTGACGAAGGCTGGGTTTGACAGGCGAAGCCGTCCGTCCGGCCCGAACACCGCCACGCCTTCCGCCAGATTGTCCAGCGTCTCGCCTTGCACGCGCACGGCGGTCTGATAGCGGCTTTCGAGATCGATCTTCTCGGTCAGGTTCTCGAATACCCAGGTGACGCCGCCCTTGGGCTGCGGATTGGCGACCACGCGGATCGTCTTGCCGTCCGGCAGGTGCCACCAATGTTCTTGCGATTCGACGGCGCGATAGGCGCCGAGCAGGTTCTCCTTCCAGCGCCGCCATTCCGGCTGCTCGGCGATCTTGCCTTCGCTGCGCAGCCGGTCGAGCAGCAGGGCGTTGTCGGGCGCGCTGTGTAGGAAACCGCTGTCGAGGCCCCACAGCTTCTGGAATGCCTGGTTGAAGAAGCGCAGCTTCTCGTCCGTGTCGAAGATCGCCACAGCCGTGTTGAGCTGGTCGAGCGTGTCGGCGTGGCTGCGCACGGTCCGCTCGTATTCGGCGCGGATCGTCTCGATGGCGCTGATGTCGCAGGCCAATCCCGCCGAGCTATCGGCGTTGGCGAAGTCGGTGACCGAAAACATGCGGCGATCGCCCTCGATCACCGTCGACAGCGTTTGCTCGAAGACGGGACGCGACTTGTGCTGCTCGGCGATCTGCTCACGCGCCTGTCCGCCGAGGAACTCCTTCGCTTCGCGCACCGCGGCGCCTGCGCTTTCCGCTTCCACCGCCTCGGCATAGGCGCGGTTGACCCAACTCAGCCGCCCGTCGGCCGAGCGCAGCCATGCCGGCATCTTCAGCGCGTCGAGCAGGCCGAGCATGGTGTCGTAGTCGGCGCTGAGCCGCTGGTTCTCGATCTGCAGCCGGGCCTGGCTGCGCAGCGTTTCCGACAGCGAGATGAAGCGAACCAGCACATGCGCGGCGCTCTTTCGGCCATGCACTTCCAGCGGAATGCCTGCCTGCGTCTCGATGACGAGGTCGAAGGCCTTCGACCCGTCGCGGAGCGCAGCCACGGCGTTCTCGAGCGCCGCGGCCGAGCGCGGCATCAGCCAGCGGCCGAAGGCGAGGAAGGCGGACCTCTCGTCCGGCGCCCCGCTTTCCAGCGGCAGGCTGCCGATCAGCTCCGGCTTCTTGTTCTCGGAAGACCAGACGACGACGCGCTGGTCGCGCAAATTGAGCAAGGCCTCGGAACGCTGCAGGGCCGCGTTCACATCGGCGATGCGGGCTCTAAGCTCGGTATTTTGCGCCGAAGTGCGCGCCCGCTCGCGGATCAGGAAGATGGCCGAGACAAGGGCCGCGCCCATGACGCCGACGAACATGGCAAGCTGCATCACCTCGACGGTGCTGACCGCCGGGGCCGCCCTCTGCGCGATGCCGGTGTCGGCATGCGCCGCAAGGCCAAGCAGCGGGCCCGAAAGCGCGGAGGCGGAAAGAAGCGCGCCGAGGCGAACGCCGGCACGCCACGGAAAGCCGCCGCCTGACGCGGCGGCGCCGGTACCGATCGAATCCTCGTGGCCGCCGGAAACGGCCTTTCCCGCGCGTGGCGGGTTGTCCCCCGGCATGTCTTGGTCCTCTTCGCCGCTTGAATGCAAGACCGCCCTGAATGCGTTCCCGGCCCAACTGTCCCCGGACCGCGAATCACAACAATAACGCCTGCCGGAATCGGCGTGAAGAATCATAGGCGCAAAAAATGAAGCCAGGTGGAAAGTCAACACCCGGCTTCAATATATTGTAGATATTTTCGCTTTGGTTAATAGCGGTAGTGTTCCGGCTTGTACGGACCCTGCGGCGTCACGCCGATATAGGCGGCCTGTTCACCCGACAGCTCGGTGAGCCTGGCGCCAAGCTTGTCGAGATGCAGCCGCGCCACCTTCTCGTCGAGGTGCTTGGGCAGCACATAGACCTGGTTCTGGTACTGGCCGTGCTTGGTGAAGAGCTCGATCTGCGCCAGCACCTGGTTGGTGAACGAGGCCGACATGACGAAGCTCGGATGGCCGGTGGCGTTGCCGAGGTTGAGCAGCCGGCCTTCGGACAGAAGGATCATCCGCTTGCCGTCCGGGAAGGTGATCATGTCGACCTGCGGCTTGACGTTGGTCCATTTCAGGTTGCGCAGCGACGCCACCTGGATCTCGTTGTCGAAGTGGCCGATGTTGCCGACGATCACCATGTCCTTCATCGCCCGCATATGGTCGAGCGTGACGACGTCCTTGTTGCCGGTTGTGGTGATGACGATGTCGGCGGTGGGCGCCGCGTCTTCCAGCGTGACCACCTCGAAGCCGTCCATCGCCGCCTGCAGGGCGCAGATCGGGTCGACTTCGGTCACCTTGACGCGGGCGCCGGCGCCGCGCAGCGAGGCCGACGAGCCCTTGCCGACGTCGCCATAGCCGCAGACCACGGCGACCTTGCCGGCCATCATGGTATCGGTGCCGCGACGGATGCCGTCGACCAGCGATTCCTTGCAGCCGTATTTGTTGTCGAACTTCGACTTGGTGACGGAATCGTTGACGTTGATCGCCGGGAAGGGCAGCAGGCCCTTCTTCTGCAGCTGGTAGAGACGGTTGACGCCGGTGGTCGTCTCCTCGGTGACGCCGCGGATCGCTTCCCTCTGCTTGGCGAAGAAGCCCGGCGAAGCCTTCATGCGCTTCTTGATCTGGGCGAACAGGATCTCTTCCTCCTCGCTGCCCGGATTGGACAGCACGTCCTCGCCGGCCTCGGCGCGCGCTCCGAGCAGGATATACATGGTGGCGTCGCCGCCATCGTCGAGGATCATGTTGGAGGTGCCGCCGTCGGCCCACTGGAAGATCCTATCGGTGTAGTTCCAATAGTCCTCGAGCGTCTCGCCCTTGATGGCGAACACCGGAATGCCGGCCTCGGCGATCGCCGCGGCGGCGTGGTCCTGGGTCGAGAAGATGTTGCAGGAGGCCCAACGAATGTCGGCGCCCAGCGCCTTCAGCGTCTCGATCAGCACCGCCGTCTGGATCGTCATGTGCAGCGAGCCGGTGATGCGCGCGCCCTTGAGCGGCTTCTTGTCGCCGAACTCCTCGCGGCAGGCCATCAGGCCCGGCATTTCGGTTTCGGCGATCTCGATCTCCTTGCGGCCCCAGCCGGCAAGCGAAATGTCGGCGACCACATAGTCCTTGCTACCCGTCATGGCAGTGCTCCGGTGTGATTGTCTCAAAAGCGCGCCGGCGCCGGGACGGCGCATGGAGGGGCGCGGATTGCCGGCCTGACTAGCAGATCGGCCGCCAAACGACAATGGGATATAAAGAAATCTTTATTCGTGCATGTCTTCGAGGCAATGCACATCGCCCAAAAGTGCCCGGCGGTTTTGGGATAACGACATGCATTTGGACTGGGTCCTGCTCATGAGCGATGAACAGACACGCGTGTCAGATGCCATTCAGCCCCGCGACCGACCCGCGATCTTGGGTCATGTGAACATGACGGCCGCGGCAAGGATGCGGGCTGGGGTTTCGCCAGGCCCAAGCTGGGGCACTGCGCGCAGAGGCCAGCCCGTGTTGCCTACCTGGTGACTTCAAACGAGGCCCACATGCCGGCGGCGAAGTGTTTCGGCTGATTGCAGATCAGCAGGTACTTGCCCGGCTCCAGGGTCACGGTCAGCGTGCCCGATTTGCCCGGGGCGAGGTCGGGAACCTCCCCCCTGTCGTCAGCCTTGCTTTCGTCCACCTTGGCGTCGCTTACGACATAGGGAAGCGGTTGCGCTGGATCCTTTAGATGCATGACGATCATCTCGTGGACGGTATCCTTCGAGGTGTTGGTGACCTTGAACGATATGACGCCCGCCGGCGCGCTGGATCGCGACGCCCTCACCCCCTGCGTCGCTTTTGACAAATCGAGGCCCGGCGCCTGATAGGTCATGCCGGTCCTCATCACCATGCCCGCGCCTTGGTCCCAAAGCCGAACATCTACCGCTGTTGTCGCCGACGCTGCGGTCGACGACAAGCCAAGCGCCATCGCCGCCGCAAATGCAGCGCTTCCAAGGAGTGCCATTGGATTCCTCCGATTTAGAGAGCGCCATGCCGTTGCGTTGCCGCTACCTCAAGCGGCCCTGTGGCGAGGCTTGCTCTATATTTGTGGGCATTTCCTGCCCTACTCTAAGGACAACGCGTGTTCCGGCCCGGTTAGTCCCGAGCTGCTCTTTCACATTTGACGCCCACGTCCTCCCGGACATGACGGCCTGGCCTTGCTGCCGTGCTGGATTGTAGCGGCGCGAGAACTCGGCCAACGAGATCGCCCATAGGTGCCTCGCCCTGCATAAAGCCAAAAAACTTGCTCGTCAGATTTCCTCGCCGAAGCGCGAGGCGACCAGCTGCTCCAGCGCGTCCATGGCCGGCGCGGCTTGCGGGCCGGTGGCGGTGACGCGGATGGAATAGCCGGGGCTTGCCGCCAGCATCATCAGGCCCATGATCGAGGTGCCGCCGACCTTCACGCCGTCCTTCTCGACATGGATGGTGGCATCGAAGCCGCTGGCGACCTGGACGAACTTGGCCGAAGCACGGGCATGCAGGCCGCGCTGGTTGACGATCGGAAACTCCCGCACCACCTCGTCCTTCTCCGGCGCATGGGCGTTCATTTGCTGCTCAGAAGCTGGCTGGCGACGTTGATGTATTTGCGGCCCGCGGCCTGCGCCTCGTCGAGCGCGGCGGCCATGTTGTCGCCCTTGCGGACCGAGGAGAGCTTGATCAGCATCGGCAGGTTCATGCCGGCGATCACCTCGGTGCGGCCTGATTCCATGACAGAGATGGCGAGGTTGGAAGGCGTGCCACCGAACATGTCGGTGAGCACGATGACGCCGGCCCCGGTATCGACGCGCGCGACCGCGTCGACGATGTCGGCCCGGCGCTTCTCCATGTCGTCGTCGGCGCCGATCGCAACCGTTTCGAAACTGTCCTGTGGCCCCACCACATGTTCTACGGCATGCCGGAACTCGGTGGCGAGTTGACCGTGCGTCACGAGCACGAGTCCGATCATTCTTTGGTGGCTCCCGTCATCGCCGCTTTACAGGCGTATCTTATGTTCGCCAACCATTCCAGGCGGCGGGAGCGCTATCTTGTCGACGCACGGCCGGTTGACAAGCCCAAAATTGCGACGGCCCGGGCCATTTTGACGCATTGCAGCAAAAAACCCGGACCGGATCATGAAAAAGGCGGCATCGACAGCCGCGCCATCACGGCCGGCAACGCCGTGGCGGCGTTGCGCTCGGCAAGGTCGATGCGCGGCACCGCGCAGCCCGCGACCGGCTCGCTGATCTCTTCCTGGAAACGAGCCATTTCTTCCTTCGGCACCAACCGGATATGGAGGTCGATCACGCCGCCCGGCTCGAAAGGCAGCCGGCACGGCATGAAGCCCGGCACTTCGGCAAGGCCGGCGATGGCGGCCGGCGCCCGGCAGACCAGCCGCCCGCCATGCGCGGCGGCAAGCAGTCTGTCGTCGCTGATCAGCCGCGAAAACAGCCCGCGGACCCGGCAATGGTCGATGAGCGTCAGCGCCAGCGTCGTCTTGCCGGCGCCGGACGGCCCGGTGATGAGGACGCCGCGCTCGCCGATGAGGACCGCGGTTCCATGGATATTTTCAGGCTTCACGGCAGGGTCGGGCATGATTGTGTCTCGGTATCGTGACTCGGTATCGTGTCCGGGACCGGAGATCAGCCTTCGGCCGGCAGCGTCACCACGAAGCGCGCGCCCTTGATCTCGCCGGGCTTGGTGCCGGGGATGTTTTCCGCCGTCAGCGTACCGCCATGCGCTTCGACGATCTGGCGGCTGATCGACAGACCTAGGCCGGAGTTCTGGCCAAAAGCCTCGCCGGCCGGCCGGTCGGTATAGAAGCGCTCGAAGATGCGGTCGATCTTTTCGGCCCTGATGCCCGGACCGTTGTCGTCGACGGTGACGATGTTGAACTTGCCGGCGCGCGCCAGCGAGATCGTGATGTGGCCGTGTTCGTCGGGCACGAAGGAGCGGGCGTTCTCGATCAAATTGGTGATGACCTGGCCGATCCTCAGATCATGGCCGACGACGACATAGCCTTTGACGCCCTGCGGCAGCTTGGCGACCTTGAGCTCGATCTCGACCGCCTTCTTGTTGCGCGTCGTCTCGCGCGAGACCGCGATGAGGTCGGTGACGAATTTCTTCAGATCGACGGTTCCCGCGTCTTCCCGCGCGAGCTCGGCATCGAGCCTGGATGCATCGGAAATGTCGGTGATCAGCCGGTCGAGCCGCCTCACATCGTGCTGGATGATCTCCATAAGCCGGGCGCGGGAGGTGTCGTTCTTGGCCAGCGGCAGCGTTTCGACCGCGCTGCGCAGCGAGGTCAGCGGGTTCTTGAGCTCATGCGACACGTCGGCGGCGAAGCTTTCGATGGCCTCGATGCGCGCGTAGAGCGCATTGGTCATGTCGCGCACGGCGATCGACAGGTTGCCGATCTCGTCCTGCCGATCGGAAAAGTCCGGGATCTCCTCGCGACTCTTGACGCCGCGCCGCACCCGCACCGCGGCCGCGGAAAGTCGCCGCAACGGATTGGCGATGGTGGAGGCCAAAAGCAGCGAGAGGATGGCGGTGACGAGCGCCGCGATGCCGAACACGCGCAGGATCGCCTTGCGTTCGGCCGCGACGATCTTGTCGATGTCGCCGCCCTCGGTGGACAGCATCAGCACGCCGAGCACGGCGCGGAAGCGCTGGATCGGCACCGCGACCGAGACGATCTGCTCGCCCTGCTCGCTCACCCGCACGATGGTCGAGGGGCCGCCGGTCAGCGCCTTGACCACCTCGGGGAAGGCCGCGCCGTTGCCGCCCGGCTGCTCGTGATAGACGGGCAGGTCCTTGTTGCGGAAGAAGTCGAAGACGAATTTCTCGACGCGCTCCAAGAGGTCCGGCTGCTCGTCATCGACCGGCGGCAGGTCGTAGCGCAGGATCTGGCCACGCGAATAGAGATGGCGCGAGTCGAGCAGAAGGTTGGCGTCGCGATCATAGATGCGGGCGCGCGTGCGGGTCGGCGAGATCAGCCGTCTCAGCACCGGCGCCACGCGCTCGGGATTGATCGGGAAGTCGAGATTGTCGAGCTGGTCGGAACCCGGCCCCAGGCTTTCGCCGGCCTGCAGCTCGAGCAGCTTTTCCGGATCGATGCTGATCGAGTCGGTTTCGACCGTCGCCGAGGCCGCGATGGCGCCGGCGATGATCTCGCCTTGCGTCATCAGGCTTTCGACGCGGGCGTCGATCAGCCCGTCGCGGAAGGTGTTGAGGTAAAGGATGCCGGTGACCAGCACGGCGAGGCCGGCCAGGTTGAGGAACAGGATGCGCCGCGTCAGGCTGGAGAAGATGTGGTGGCCGAGAAACCGGCGCATCGGCACGGTGATCCTCGACACGAATGCGGGCACGATCCGCGGCGGGCGCCTTGTCGCGCCCGCCCGCCTGCCTCGCTCTATCTCAACTGCCATCGAATAGCAGGCCCTGCTTAGTTAGTGAGTAGTGAGTAGGCAGTAGGGAATGGAGAAATGGTTGGCTGACCGCGGCCATGCACCATTCAAAACCGACTACCGACTACTCCCTACTGCCTATTCACGCCTCGCGGAACCGGTATCCGACTCCGTACAGGGTTTCGATCATCTCGAAGTCGTCATCGACAGCCTTGAACTTCTTGCGCAGCCGCTTGATGTGGCTGTCGATGGTGCGGTCGTCGACATAGACCTGCTCATCATAGGCCGAATCCATCAGCGCATCACGGCTTTTTACCACGCCGGGGCGCTGCGCCAGCGAATGCAGGATCAGGAACTCGGTCACCGTCAGCGTCACCGGCTCGCCCTTCCAGGTGCAGGTGTGCCGCTCCTGGTCCATCACCAGTTGGCCGCGTTCGAGCGAGCGCGCCTGCTGGCTAGGCGCCTTGGCGGCCGCCTCGCGGGCGCTGGTGCGGCGCAGCACCGCGCGTACCCGCTCGACCAGCAGGCGCTGCGAGAACGGCTTGCGGATGAAGTCGTCGGCGCCCATCTTGAGGCCGAACAATTCGTCGATCTCGTCGTCCTTTGAGGTCAGGAAGATCACCGGCAGGTCGGACTTCTGCCGCATCCGGCGCAGGAGCTCCATGCCGTCCATGCGCGGCATCTTGATGTCGAGGATGGCGAGGTTCGGCGGACGCGCCGCCAAACCTTCCAGCGCCGACGCACCATCCGTGTAGGTTTCGACGCGGTAGCCTTCGGATTCGAGCGCGATCGACACCGAAGTCAGGATGTTGCGGTCGTCATCGACAAGCGCGATTGTTGCCATTTCAAGCGGCTCCCTCATGAGCGGTCCCTTCTGTCGTCGAGAAGGGGCTTTTGCAGGACAAATTGGGTACAAAATGTGGCACGGGCCCAGTCCGAAGTCACGGGGGGCCTGCCGCTACACACGATCGCACCCGTTACGGGATTGGACGAACGAAGCCTGCCAATCCTTTGGGCAACCTCTGTGACTTTTTGCACATATAAACGATTTAAACAACTTTCAAATTTTTTAAATCGATTAATGATTTGATATCATTTGGCTTTTCTGGTTCTGAACCGTACCAGCCCGATTGCGGGCTCCGGAACCCACCGGTCGAATGCGGCCAAATCCAGAGAGGAAATTTGATGTCGGAAGCCGGCAAACGCAACCCGGACTGCGCCATTGACGCCATCGGTCTGAAGACCACGGGCGCGGTGCGTTACAATTTCGGCGCCGCCGAACTCTATGAGGACGCGATCCGCCGCGGCGAGGCGAAATTGACGGCGCAGGGCGCGCTGGTTGCCGAGACCGGCCAGCACACCGGCCGCTCGCCGAGGGACAAGTTCATCGTGCGCGACGACAACACCGGCCCGCATGTCTGGTGGGACAACAACAAGGCGATCTCGCCGGCCGAGTTCGAGGCGCTCTATGCCGATTTCCGCGCCCATGCGACGGCCAGGGACCTCTATGTGCAGGACCTCGTCGGCGGCGCCGATGCCGAGCTCCGGTTGCCGGTTCGGGTCGTCACCGAATTCGCCTGGCATTCGCTGTTCATCCGCAATCTCCTGATCCGTCCGCAGGCGGCCGAGCTCGAGCGCTTCGTGCCGGAGATGACGATCATCGATCTGCCGTCCTTCCGCGCCGACCCGGCCCGCCACGGCACCCGCACCGAAACGGTGATCGCGGTCGACCTCACCCGCAAGATCGTGCTGATCGGCGGCACGTCCTATGCCGGCGAGATGAAGAAGTCGGTGTTCACCATGCTGAACTACCTGTTACCGGAAAAGGGCGTGATGCCGATGCATTGCTCGGCCAATGAAGGGCCCGCCGGCGACGCGGCCGTCTTCTTCGGCCTGTCCGGCACCGGCAAGACGACGCTTTCCGCCGACCCATCGCGCACGCTGATCGGCGACGACGAGCACGGCTGGGGTCCGCAAGGCGTCTTCAACTTCGAAGGCGGCTGCTACGCCAAGACCATCAGGCTCTCGGCCGAGGCGGAGCCGGAGATCTTCGCCACCACGCAGCGCTTCGGCACGGTGCTGGAGAATGTCGTGCTCAACGCCGGCCGCGTGCCGGATTTCGACGACGGCAGCCTCACCGAAAACACGCGCTGCGCCTATCCGCTGGATTACATCCCCAATGCCTCGCGGACCGGCCGCGCCGGCCATCCCAAGAACATCATCATGCTGACCGCTGACGCCTTCGGCGTCATGCCGCCGATCGCCAGGCTGACGCCGGCGCAGGCGATGTATCATTTCCTCTCCGGCTATACCGCCAAAGTCGCCGGGACGGAGAAGGGCGTCACCGAGCCCGAGGCGACGTTCTCGACCTGCTTCGGCGCGCCCTTCATGCCGCGGCATCCATCCGAATACGGCAAGCTGCTGCGCGAGCTGATCTCCGGCCACGGCGTCGATTGCTGGCTGGTCAATACCGGCTGGACCGGCGGCGCCTACGGCACCGGCCGCCGCATGCCGATCAAGGTGACGCGCGCCCTGCTGGGCGCCGCGCTGGACGGCTCGCTCAATGCCGCCGAATTCCGCACCGACGCCAATTTCGGCTTCGAGGTGCCGGTGGCGGTTCCGGGCGTCGACGGCGCCATCCTCGATCCGCGCTCGACCTGGGCCGATAAGGCCGCCTATGACCGGCAGGCTGCGAAGCTGGTTGGCATGTTCGCGGTTAATTTCGAGAAATTCGAAAAGCATGTCGACGCAGCCATCTTGGGCGCTGCGCCGCATCTGCAGGAGGCGGCCGAATAGTGTATGTCGCCCAAAGGTGAGCAGCGGTTTTGGGCGAACGACATGCATCGAGACAAAGACTTTAAGCGCGGCGCCCGAATCCATTTTCGTCGCGACGGCTGTTAGTCGCCGTCTCAAGCATCGCTCCTCCGGGGCCCGGCTTGCGCCGGGCCTTTTCTTTTTGCCGCCGCCGCGTCATGACTGCGCGCATGAGCGCCGACGACAGGATCATCATCGCCAATGACGCGGTCATCCATCCGGGTGACCTGCATGAGGATTTCATCCGCTCCTCGGGTCCCGGCGGCCAGAACGTCAACAAGGTGGCGACGGCCGTGCAGCTGCGCTTCGACGCGGCGAATGCTTCCGGATTGTCCGACCGCGTGCGCGAGCGCGCCATCAGGCTTGCCGGCCAGCGTGCCACCAAGGACGGCGTCATCGTCATCGAAGCCGGGCGCTTCCGCACCCAGGAGCAGAACCGCGCCGACGCGCGGGCGCGGCTGACGGCGCTGGTCGCCAAGGCGGCCGAGCCACCGCCGCCGCCGCGCAAGAAGACGAGGCCTTCGAAGGGCGCCGTCGAGCGGCGCCTCAAGACCAAGGCCGGGCGCTCGACGGTGAAGAAGCTGCGCGGCCGGGTCGATAGCGACTGAGAACAGCATCTCGGAACACGAGCGGTCGCTTTCGGGTCGCGGAGCAGTCCCATCGGTGGCATGCTCGGGCCCATTGATCGGATCGGTACCCATGCTGGTTCTGCCCAAGGGCGTTCGCCATATGCCGGGCTATCTGCCGCGCCCGGCGCAGGAAGCGCTAGTCGAGGAGATCCGGCGCGTCGTGCAGGCGGCGCCGCTCTATGTGCCGGCCATGCCGCGCACCGGCAAGGAGATGAGCGTGCGCATGACCAATTGCGGCGCGCTCGGCTGGGTGACGGACCGCGAGCGCGGCTATCGCTACCAGCCAACGCACCCGGTGACGGGGCAGCCGTGGCCGCCGATCCCCGAAGCCTCGCTAAAAGTGTGGCGCGAGGTCTCGGCCTATGCGCATCCGCCTGAGGCCTGCCTCGTCAATTTCTATTCGGCGGACGCCAAGATGGGCTTGCACCAGGACCGCGACGAGCAGGATTTCGCCGCGCCCGTCGTCTCGGTGTCGCTGGGCGACGACTGCCTGTTCCGGGTCAGCCAGACCACGCGCGAAGGCGGCACGAAGTCGTTCAGGCTGAGGAGCGGCGATGTCGTCGTGCTCGGCGGCGAGGGGCGCCTCTCATTCCACGGCGTCGACCGCATCTACCCCGCGACATCGGCGCTGTTGAAAAATGGCGGCCGTATCAATCTGACTCTGCGGCGGGTGACGGTGCCCGGCTGACGGCAATGGCCGGAGCGTTAAAAGCGCGTCGCGCTGAAACGGATTCAGGCGACGCGCTTCAAGCCTTTGTTTTGATGCATGTCGTTGTCCCAGAACCGCTGCACACTTCTGGGCGATATGCATTAAATCGATCCGACCGCGCCGGCTTCGCCGCAGCTAACCGAATCTACAGATTTCTCCCATAGACCAGAGCAATGTCGGGGGAACCGCGCGGCGGCGGCTCGCCTGCAACCGCAGGGAAAGCAAGGACTCGGGGCCGAAAAAGCGATTCCAGCCAGAGCGAAATCGCTTGATGCACTCCGGTATCAGGGCTTGGGCAATGGTTATAACGCGATCAGTTTTCAATCGCGCCGGGGCGATCGTCGGCGCAGCGGCGCAGCTTGTCCGCAGGGATTCGGGCCTTTACCTCACAATTGCCGCCTACACCTTGGCCGGGCTGGTTTTTCTTCATGCCGTCGGCGCGGATGACCGCAGCGCGTACTCGATATATTTTGCGGACTGGATAAAGCTGAACTGTCTGGTGTTCCCCATATTCGTCGTCATTTTTGACGCGATCCTCATCTTGTACCGTTTCGACTCCCGGCGCCCTCTCGTCGTGAAAGCCACGTTTTCCAACAGCCGGTTGGCATATTTCCTGTCCGGACTATGCCTTCTCGTGGCGCTGATGATCTTCCAGGGCACGTTCACGTCGGTAAAAAACGCCATGCCTGTCTGGCAGGGCGGTTTTCGGTTCGATGTCGTGCAGGCCGACATCGATAACTTCCTGCATTTTGGAGTTGATCCGTGGCGCTGGCTCTACGCGGTGGCCAAAAATGACTCGGTGCGCGTCCTGGTAGAGTGGAACTACAACGCCTTGTGGTTCCTGCTCAATTTCACCATCCTGTTCTTTGTCGCGACATCGCCCAAGGCGGCATCAATTCGGACGCGCTATCTGGCCTGCTTCATGGCGGTCTGGATTGTTGTCGGAAACGTGCTGGCCGCACTGTTCCTGTCGGCTGGCCCGGCATTTTACGGCCTCGTGACGGAAGACACCGCGCGGTTTGGCGAACAGCTGGCCTTCCTGGCCAAAGGGCTTGGAGCGCCCAACTCCGCTGTTTCCAATCAGAACTATCTGTGGTCGCTGAACGAAGCCGGGCGGACGGGTTTTGCTTCGGGCATTTCGGCATTTCCCAGCGTCCATGTCGCTTTGGTGACGCTTAATGCGCTGTTCCTGCGCGAGTACAACCGCTATCTCGGCGCGCTGGCGTTCCTCTATGCGGCCTTTGTCGCGGCCAGTTCGGTCTATCTGGCCTGGCACTATGCGATCGACGGCTATGTTGCCGCTTCCGTGACGCTGCTGATCTATGTCGTGGCTCGCAAGCTGGTCCCGGCGGATCGCCGGTTGCCGGCGCCGCGCACGCAACCCGCTGTTCGCCCCGAGGCGGCCCTCGCGATCTCGTGAACCTCGGGACGGGAGCCACGCAATTTTCCGGAATTGCCTCGGTCGACCGACGGCGGGATGGTCAAAGCTTCCGCAGCGCCACTTCCTCGACCAGGTGATTGGCGCCCTTGCGCAGGATAAGGTCGGCGCGCGCCCTGGTCGGCAGGATATTCTCGCGCAGGTTCTTCAGGTTGATGTTGCTCCACAGGCCCTCGGCGATGGCGCGCGCGGCGTCCTCCGAAAGCTGCGAATAGCGGTGGAAGAAGGAGTCCGGATTGCGGAAGGCGGTCTCGCGCAGGCGCATGAAGCGCTGGATATACCACTGGTGGATCAGCTTCTCGTCGGCATCGATATAGATGGCGAAATCGAAGAAGTCCGACAGGAACGGCACGATCTTGCCGTCCTTCGGCAATTTGCCCGGCTGCAAAACGTTGATGCCTTCGAAGATCAGTATGTCCGGCCTGTCGATGGTCTGGAACTCGCCGGGAATGACGTCGTAGGTCAGGTGCGAGTAGACCGGTGCCCGCACGTCACGTTGGGCCGACTTGATGCCGGACAGGAAGCGGAGAAGCGCGCCGACGTCGTAGCTTTCGGGAAAGCCCTTGCGCTCCATCAGATTGTTGCGGCGCAGGATCTCGTTGGGCAGCAGGAAGCCGTCCGTGGTGATGAGATCGACCTTGGGGCTCGACGGCCAGCGCGCCAGCAATTCCTTGAGCACGCGGGCCGTGGTCGATTTGCCGACCGCGACCGAGCCGGCGATGCCGATTATGAAGGGCGTCTTGACCACGTCCTGCGCGTTGAAGAAGGCCTGGCGCTGCCGGAACAGGAGCTGGCTTGCCTCGACATGGGCGGAGAGCAGCCGGGAAAGCGACAGGTAGATGCGCTTGACCTCTTCGAGGTCGACCGGGTCGTTGAGCGAGCGCAGCCGGTCGATCTCGTCTTCGGTCAGCGTGAGCGGCGTGTCGGCGCGGAATTGCGACCATTGCTCGGCGGAGAAGAAACGAAAGGGGGAGTATTTCTCGGTCGGAGCAAGCTGGTCCATCGAGTCTCCTGCCCTCCTCGCCGTCAGTCCCGGGACCGGGACGCCTTTTCGGCGATGCCCGAGCGGCCGGTGCGGCCCTCGAGCTCCTTCAGCACGTCGTCCACAGGAATGCCGGCGATGCCGAGGACGACCAGCCAATGATATAGAAGATCGGCGCTTTCCGAAACGAGGGCCTGCCGATCGCCGCGAATGGCGGCGATCACGGTCTCGACCGCTTCCTCGCCGAGCTTCTGCGCAGCCTTGTCCATGCCCTTGGCGAACAGCTTCGCCGTCCACGACTCAGGGTCGCCGGAATGGGCGCGCTGATGGATGATCGTTTCCAGCTCGGCGAGCGAAAATTGAGCCATAGCAGTCATCTATCTGCTTGTTTAAGCATGATCTTTTCCGAAAACCGGTTCCCACTTTGCGGGATCATGCTTTAAGCCCGATGGACGGCCGAGTCCAGCCGCATCGGCAGGCCGGCTCTGGCCATATGCGCCTTGGCCTCGGCGATGGAGTAGGTGCCGAAATGGAAGATCGAGGCGGCAAGCACCGCACCGGCATGGCCGTCGCGAATGCCCTCGACCATGTGATCGAGCGTGCCGACGCCGCCGGAAGCTATCACCGGCACGCGCACGGCGTCGGCGACGGCGCGGGTCAGCGCGATGTCGTAGCCGGCCTTGGTGCCGTCGCGGTCCATCGAGGTCAGCAGGATCTCGCCGGCGCCGCGATCGACCATCCGCCTGGCGAATTCGACCGCGTCGATGCCGGTCTTCTCGCGCCCGCCATGGGTGAAGATCTCC
The DNA here is from genome assembly GCF_040545255.1 of Mesorhizobium shonense. Classification (NCBI taxonomy): domain Bacteria; kingdom Pseudomonadati; phylum Pseudomonadota; class Alphaproteobacteria; order Hyphomicrobiales; family Phyllobacteriaceae; genus Mesorhizobium; species Mesorhizobium shonense. The sequence goes on along the minus strand of NZ_JBEPLM010000029.1, from coordinate 25,413 downwards.
CAGCGGTCGGCCTCGCCGGCGGCCGACACCTTCTTGGCGTCGATGGCGACGACAATGCACTGGTTGCCGAATTTGTCGGCGGCCTCAGTGACGAAATCCGGGTTCTTCACCGCCGCCGTGTTGATCGACACCTTGTCGGCGCCGGCCAGAAGCAGCTTGCGGATGTCGGCCACCTGGCGCACACCGCCGCCGACGGTGAGCGGCATGAAGCATTGTTCGGCGGTGCGGGCGACGACGTCGAAGATCGTCTCGCGGTTGTCGGACGAGGCGGTGATGTCGAGGAAACAGAGCTCGTCGGCGCCCGCCGCGTCATAGGCCTTGGCGGCCTCGACCGGATCGCCGGCATCGACCAGGTCGACGAAATTGACGCCCTTGACGACACGGCCGTTCTTGACGTCGAGGCAGGGAATGACGCGGGCCTTCAGCATCAGCGCCCCTCCATGGTCGACAGCAGGTCGACCACCAGCTCGCCGACCAGCGGCGGCACGTCGCCTTTCGGGTCGAAGGCCGGATCGTAGGCGGAAATGGTGAGCCCGGCGATGGTCAGCGGCCCGGCAAGGCCGCACATTGCCGTCCGCACCTCGTCGGGCGCCGGACCGCCGGGAGTGGTGTAGCGATTGGCCTGCAGCTCCTCGGGATCATGGATGTCGAGGTCGATATGCATGTGGACCCGTTCGGCGCCGGCGGCTTTCAGCTTCTCCGCGGCGCCTGCCCAGTCCGGGCACTCGGTGCGGATGATCGGCAGCGTCTCCAGCAATTCCTGCTCTGCCGGGTCGAGGTCGCGCGCGTTGACCAGCACGCAACGGGTCGGATCGATCGGCTTGAACCCCGGAATCTGTGCCGCCATCCGCCGCCAGCACAGGCCGAGCACCGTCGCCAGCGCCATGCCGTCGAGAAAGCCGGAGGTGGAAGTATCGGGTGTGTTGAGGTCGCCGTGCTGGTCGGCCCAAATAATGGCGTCCGCGCCTTCGCCGGCCACCGCGCCCGCGCTGGTCAGGCAGTTGCCGGCCAGAACGATGGGGAAGCGCCCATTGTCCAGCGCGATGCGAACCTCGCCCGAAACGGCGTTGCAGACGGCAAATCCGGTTGCGATCTCACGTTCCTGCTCGTCCTCGCTCACCTTGCCGATGTCATGCACGGCGACGTCGTGGCCGGCAAGCTTCAACGCCTCGGCCAGCCCGCCGGCGATGAGCGCGTCGGGGCCCTGGCCGCAGCCGCCGTGATAGTGGCCGCTGTCATAGGACGCCAGGATGATCGAAATGTTCACGTTCTTGCCTCCGCCCCTTCGCCGCGCAGGATCGCCAGTGCTTCCGCCGGGTCGATGCGCCCGTCATAGAGCGCGCGGCCGGAGATCGCGCCTTCGAGCCTCCTGGCATCGGGCATGGTCATGCGCACGATGTCGGCGATCGAGGCGAGTCCGCCGGAGGCGATCACCGGGATCGACACCGCCTCGGCGAGGTCGATGGTGGCGTCCCAGTTGATGCCGGAGAGCACGCCGTCGCGGTCGATATCGGTGTAGATGACGGCGGCGACGCCTGCGCCCTCGAACTTCTTCGCCAGCTCGATGACGCCGAGTTCCGAGGCTTCCGCCCAGCCTTCGACGGCGACCTTGCCGCCCTTGGCGTCGATGCCGACCGCGATCTTGCCCGGGAAGGCCCTGCAGGCTTCCTTCACCAGCTCGGGCTCGCGCACCGCCACGGTGCCCAGGATGACGCGCGCCAGGCCGCGGTTCAGCCAGTCCTCGATCTGCGCCAACGTGCGGATGCCGCCGCCGAGCTGCACCGGGTTCTTCGTCGCCTTGAGGATGGCGCCGACCGCCGCGGAATTGACGCTCTGGCCCTTGAAGGCGCCGTTGAGGTCGACGACGTGCAGCCATTCGAAGCCCTGCTCCTCGAAGGCTCTCGCCTGGGCTGCCGGGTCATCGTTGTAGACGGTGGCAGTGGCCATGTCGCCATGCTTCAGGCGCACGCATTTGCCGTCCTTGAGGTCGATGGCGGGAAAGAGAATCACGGTCAGGCGCCCTCGACGATCACGAAATGGCCGGTCGACGCCGCCAGCCGGAATTTCAAGGCTTCCTGATATTCCGGCGACTCATAGCAGGCGAGCGCCGTTTCGTAGGATGAAAACTCCACCACCACATGGCGGTTCCCCGTCGGCCCTTCCGGACTGGTATAGCGTCCGGCCCGGACCGGGAACTTGGCGCCATATTTGGTGAAGGCTTTTGCGTTGGCCTCGATGTAGTTCTTGTAGGCCCCCGGGTCGCGGACATCGATCATGGCGATCCAATAGCCCTTCTTGCTCATGCTACGGCCTCCATCTCAGGAAATTGGCGATCAGCGCCAGGCCGAGCGCCTGGCTCTTTTCGGGATGGAACTGCGTGCCGGCGAGGTTGTCGCGGGCCACGGCCGCCGTCACCGAGCCGCCATAGTCGGCAGTCGCCAGCACCTCGCCAGGATTCCTCGCCTCCAGATGATAGGAATGGACGAAATAGGCGTGCAGGCCCTTTGGACCGGTCTCGATGCCCGAAAACAGCGGATGCTTGCGTTGAAGCTCGATCGTGTTCCAGCCGATCTGCGGGATCTTCAGCGCCGGATCCGTCGGTGTGATTTCCTTGACGTCGCCGGAAATCCAGCCGAAGCCCTTGGTGATCGTCTTCTCGAGGCCGCGTTCCGACATCAGCTGCATGCCGACGCAGATGCCGAGGAAGGGCCGTCCTTTGCGAAGAGCCACCTCGTCCACCGCTTCCCACATGCCGGCAACGGCATGCAGGCCGGCGGCGCAGTCGGCATAGGCGCCGACGCCCGGCAAGACGATGCGGTCGGCGCTGCGAACCCGTTCGGCGTCGGCCGTCAGGTCGATGGTCGCGGCAATCCCGGCCTCATGCGCGGCGCGCTCGAAAGCCTTGGTGGCCGAGCGCAGATTGCCCGAGCCGTAGTCGATGATTGCTACCCGCATATTCAGGGCCTTCCCGGCGTATGGGTCAGCCCAAGCGCCATGCCCGTCTGGGCGGGGCGCGCCAGGCTCGTATCGGGAACGATGCGCGGCATCGATGTCGGCTCTTCCTCCTGTTCACCGACTTCCAGCACGTAGCGCGCCTCGGCGCCGCCAAGATTGCCGGCCTCGACCACGCCCCATTCACGCCAGCCGCGGCGGCGCAGCGCCGATATCCGCAGGCCCTGCCCCTCGAGCCCGACATAGAGCGACACCAGCAGCGACAGGGCCGATCCGGCCCATTCAAGGCCGAGCTTTTCGCCGAGCACCGACAGGATCGCCATGACGGCGAAGGTAAGCAAGGCCTCGATCCACAACCTGTGCCAGGCGAGCCAGATCGGCGAGAACAGGAAACCGAGCCAGGTGAAGCCGTCGCGGACCAGGGCCGCTTCCTCGGCCTTGTTGCTGCCCGCCGGCGGCTCCATCACGACATAGATGGCCATAGGGCTATCCTTTCAGGGATCCCTTGGTGGACGGCACCGCATCGGGCTGGCGCGGGTCGGGCTCCAGCGCGGCGCGCAGCGCCCTCGCCACCGCCTTGAAGCAGGTTTCGGCGATATGGTGGTTGTTGGCGCCGTAATGGTTGGTCACATGCAGCGTGATGCCGGCATTCTGCGCCAGCGCCTGGAAGAACTCTCGCACCAGCTCGGTGTCGAAGGTGCCGATCTTGGGCGACGAGAAGGCGACGTTCCAGACCAGGAACGGCCGGCCGGAAACGTCGATCGCCGCTCGGGTCAGCGTCTCGTCCATGGCAAGGTCGATCGAGGCGTAGCGCATGATGCCGCGCCGCTCGCCCAAAGCCTTGCTCAGCGCCTGGCCGATCGCGATGCCGGTGTCCTCGACCGTGTGGTGGTCGTCGATGTGCAGATCGCCCTTGGCCTTGACCGTCATGTCGATCAGCGAATGGCGCGACAGCTGGTCGAGCATATGGTCGAAGAAGCCGACGCCTGTCGTGATGTCGGATTTGCCCTTGCCGTCGACATGGACCGAAACGGAAATCTCGGTTTCCCTAGTCTTGCGGCTCACTTCGGCGGAACGCGACGGCATCGCTCTGTCCTTATCCAGAGGTCATGGGCTTGAAAACGAGAGCCTTCTATCAGCATGATCCGGCGATTGCCAGTTGCCATTCCGGACGGTATCGGCCTTGCCGAAGGGCGGTTTGCAATCACTCGCCCCATGCATACATATGGCAATCAAACGTCACTCGTACCGCGCCAATCGCCTTTGAGAAGGGATGGCGCGAATCGGAGCTGGGAATGTCGAATGAACTGACCATGCACGCCACGACCATCATCAGCGTGCGCAAGGGCAACAAGGTCGTGATCGCCGGCGACGGCCAGGTCAGCCTTGGCCAGACCATCATGAAGGGCAACGCCCGCAAGGTGCGCCGCATCGGCAAGGGCGGCAGCGTCATTGCCGGTTTCGCCGGCGCCACCGCCGACGCCTTCACCCTGCTGGAGCGGCTCGAAGGCAAGCTCGAACAATATCCCGACCAGCTGACGCGCGCCTGCGTCGAGCTCGCCAAGGACTGGCGCACCGACCGCTATCTGCGCCGGCTGGAAGCGATGATGCTGGTTGCCGACAAGTCGGTCTCGCTGGCGCTGACCGGCACCGGCGACGTGCTCGAGCCCGAACATGGCGTCATGGCCATCGGCTCCGGCGGCAATTACGCGCTGGCCGCGGCCCGCGCGCTGATGGACACCGACAAGGACGCCGAGGAGATCGCCCGCAAGGCGATGCAGATCGCGGCCGACATCTGCGTCTACACCAACAGCAGCTTCGTCGTCGAAACGCTCGATGCCGCCTGAGGCGGCCGACCATGATCCCAAAAAGTGGGAACCGGTTTTTGGAAAAGATCATGGTCAAACAAGACCATAGCTACGATTTTCGGCCGGTCACCGAGAAGGACTTGCCGACGATCGCCGGCTGGCTGGCCGAGCCGCATGTCGCCGAATGGTGGGACGATCCGCGGAAGGAACTCGCCGAAATCCGCGCGCATATCTCTTCGGTTTCGGTGGAGCCGCTGATCGTCGAACTCGACGGCAGGCCGATCGCCTACCTCCAGAGCTACGATCCGCATCTCGAGGACGACCATCCTTACGCCGACCAGCCATTCGGCACACTGGGCATCGATCTGTCGATCGGCCCGGCGGAACTGCTCGGCATCGGCCACGGCTCGGCGATTGTCCGCCAGTTCGTCGAGGAACTGTTCGAAGAAGGCGCGCCGCGCGTTATCATCGATCCGCATCCGGACAATGGCCGCGCCATCCGCGCCTATGAGAAGGCCGGCTTCAGGCCGATCGGGCGCAGGCGATCGGAATATGGGGACGTCGTGCTGATGGCCGTCGATGCGGCCGAAGCCGACACAGAAGAGGGGGACTGACGACAATGACCGCATCCGGGGAAGACAAGACGCTTTCCGCCTATGAAGACAGCTGGCGGATGGGGCTGCTGCTGGTGCTCGCGCTGGTCATTTTCCAGGCCGGCGCTCTCTACGGCATGGGCCATCCGCCGATCTGCACCTGCGGCTACGTCAAGCTCTGGCACGGCGTGGTGAACAGCTCGGAGAACTCCCAGCACATCGCCGACTGGTACACCTTCTCGCACATCATCCACGGCTTCCTGTTCTATGCGCTGGCCACATTCCTGTTTCCGCGCTCGCCGGTCGGGCTGAGGCTCGCCTTCGCCGTCCTCATCGAAGGCGGCTGGGAGTTGCTGGAAAACAGCCCCTTCATCATTGACCGCTACCGCGCCGGCACCATCTCGCTCAATTACTACGGCGACAGCGTCATCAACTCGGTGTCCGACACGTTGTTCATGGTGCTGGGATTTGTGATGGCGCGAAAGCTTCCTATATCGGTGATCGTTGCCCTGGCCCTCATCTTCGAGTTCGGCACGGGCTACATCATCCGGGACAATCTGACGCTCAACGTGATCATGCTGCTGCATCCGTTCGAGTCCATCAAACAGTGGCAAAGTGGAATTTGAGTATGAGCACCTTCTCCCCCCGCGAAATCGTTTCGGAACTCGACCGCTTCATCATCGGCCAGAAGGACGCCAAGCGCGCCGTGGCGATCGCCTTGCGCAACCGCTGGCGCCGCCAGCAGCTGGAAGGCCAGATGCGCGAAGAGGTGATGCCGAAGAACATCCTGATGATCGGCCCGACCGGCGTCGGCAAGACCGAGATCTCGCGCCGCCTGGCACGGCTTGCCGGCGCGCCCTTCGTCAAGGTCGAGGCGACCAAGTTCACCGAGGTCGGCTATGTCGGCCGCGACGTCGAGCAGATCGTGCGCGATCTGGTCGAGGTCGCCATCGGCCTGGCGCGCGAGAAGATGCGCGAGGACGTCAAGGCGCGCGCCCAGGTCAACGCCGAGGAGCGCGTTCTGGAAGCCCTCGTCGGCAAGACGGCAAGCCCTGCGACCCGCGACTCTTTCCGCAAGCGGCTGCGCGACGGCGAGCTCGACGACAAGGAGATCGAGATCGAGGTGGCCGACACCGGCACCGGCGGCATGCCAGGCTTCGAGATCCCAGGCATGCCCGGCGCCAATATCGGCGTGCTCAACATCAACGACATGCTTTCGAAGGCGATGGGGGGCCGCAAGACCAAGACCCGCAAGACCACGGTGCGCGATTCCTATTCGCTGTTGGTCAATGACGAGTCCGACAAGCTGCTCGACCAGGACGAGGTGGTGCGCCGGGCGCTGGAATCGGCCGAGAATGACGGCATCGTCTTCATCGACGAGATCGACAAGATCGCCTCGCGCGAAGGCGGCATCGGCGCCGGCGTTTCCCGTGAAGGCGTGCAGCGCGACCTGCTGCCGCTGGTCGAGGGCACGACGGTCGCGACCAAATACGGGCCGATCAAGACGGACCACATCCTGTTCATCGCCTCGGGCGCCTTCCACGTCTCCAAGCCGTCGGATCTGCTGCCGGAGCTGCAGGGCCGCCTGCCGATCCGCGTCGAATTGCGGGCGCTGGAGAAGGAGGATTTCGTCCGCATCCTGACCGAGACCGAGGCCAGCCTCATCAAGCAGTACATCGCGCTGATGAAGACCGAAGGCGTCGATCTCGTCTTCACCGACGACGCCATCGATTCGCTTGCCGGCATCGCCGTCGAGCTCAACGCCAATGTCGAGAACATCGGCGCCAGACGCCTGCAGACGGTGATGGAGCGGGTGCTGGACGAGATTTCCTACGACGCGCCGGACCGCCACGGCACGGCGGTCACCATCGATGCCGCCTATGTCGAGAAGCATGTCGGCGACCTGTCGCGGAACACCGACCTGTCGCGGTTCATCCTCTGACAGGCGAGTTCATTTCGGGCCGGCATATAGGTCGGCCCGAAATCCAAACTGTGGCCAAATGGAAGCAACTGGCCACCATTCTTGATGGCGGGCCAAAGCCTTCTCTCGACTCTCCTGCCGCCTTTACCTAGGTTGCCGCCGATTTCGCAAGCAATTTCAGGAAAAGTGTGCAGCGGTTTTCCGTCCGAAATTGTGTAAAAATAAGTGGTTGGAACGGATCGGCGATAGCTGAGCCGGTCCAGGGCGGCGGCGCATGAAGAAGCTTATACTCCTCTTTCTCGGCCTGGCTTTGGCGTTGACCATAATATCGATAGCCGACGCGGCGACGCTGGTGCCGCCGGGCAACCGCAACGGCGTGCAGCCCGACATTCCCGGCGCCTCCAGCCGGCGCACCCAGGCCACCAACACCACCTTCCAGGCCAAGTACCGCAAGGTCTACGCGCTGCTGCAGAACGATGCCGAGCTGCGCGCCAAGATCAGGAAGACGGCGGCGGCCTACGGCATCGATCCGATGCATATCGTCGGCGCCATCGTCGGCGAGCACACCTACAATGTCGACGCCTACGACCGGCTGCAGACCTATTACGTCAAGGCGATGTCGTATCTGTCCAGCAAGCTCACCTTTGCCTATGACGGCGAGGACGTCAGCGATTTCGTTCAGCGGCCGGAATTCAAGAAATGCGCCGGCATGGACGACAGCTACGACCTCTGGGAGTGCCGCGAGCAGGTGTGGAACCATTCCTTCCGCGGCAAAACCGTCGGCGGGACGAGCTTTCCCAATGACCGCTTCGGCGCCACTTTCTTCCAGCCCTACTACGCCGGCCAGACCTTCGGCCTCGGCCAGCTCAACCCGCTGACCGCGCTCCAGATGAGCGACATCGTGCACAAGGTCTCCGGCCTGCCGGAGCTCGACGTCGGAGATCCCAACTCGGTCTACAAGACCATCATGGATCCGGACCTGACGCTGCCCTACGTCGCCGCGACCATCAGGAAGTCGATCGACGCCTACCGCAGCATCGCCGGCTTCGACATCTCGCACAATCCGGGCCTGACCGCCACGCTCTACAATGTCGGCAATCCCGAGCAGCGCGCCTATGCGCTGAAGGAAGAGAACGAGAAACGCCGCGCCGCAGGGGAACCGGAGAAGCTGCCCGAGGAGAATTATTACGGCTGGCTGGTCAACGACAAGCTGGACGAGCTGAAGGCGCTGTTTTAGCGGCGAGTCAACTCTTCTTTGGACGTCGGCGCTGCCCCTCATCCGCCTGCCGGCACCTTCTCCCCGTATAGTGACGGGGAGAAGGGAGTTAGCCGCAGCGCCGAGGCTCCTTCTGCAGCGTTGGCGACCGGCGAAAGCGTTGATGACCGCGTCTTTCTCCCCGTCACTATACGGGGAGAAATGCCCGGCAGGGCAATGAGGGGCGGCGCCAACGTCGACAATTGGCGGACTGCGCTGTCGTGGGGCGCTCCCTATGCCGCCAGCAGCGACTTCAGCTTGACCGCTTGCGAGCCGAGCGCCTCCGGTGCCGGGCTCGCTCGCTTGGCGATCAGCATTTCCGCCAGCCGGATGTCGCGCGCCACCGCATTGCCGGGGCCGATGCCGCTGGCGGCGACCAGCCGCCCGTCGTCGGCCAAATGGAACAGGATGAAGGCGCCGTCGTCGAGGTCGCGCCGCACCGTCGAGCGGCCTTCGTCCGAAAGCCCGGCGATCTGGAGGGTCAGCCCGTACTGATCCGACCAGAACCACGGCACGGCGGCGTGCGCCTCGTTGGCGCCCAGCATGTTCTTCGCGGCGAGCGCGCCCTGCTCCTGCGCGTTGCGCCAGGCTTCCAGCCGCACGCGCCGGCCGCCATAAACGCCAAGCGGAAACGAGCAGCAGTCACCGGCGGCGAAGATATCCGGATCGTCGGTGCGCAGCGTCCCGTCGACGGCGATGCCGTTGTCGATCGCCAGTCCCGCTTCGGCGGCGAGCGCCGTCACTGGCACGGCGCCGATGCCGATCACCGCGAGATCGGCGACGACCTCGTTGCCGTCGGCAAGCGTGACGAGGACCTCCACACCATTGTCGGCAATGGCCGCGATACCCTGGCCGGTAAGCACTTTCACGCCTTCGGTCTCATGTGCCTTGTGGATGATCTCGGCGATCTCGGCCGGCACGCCGCGCATCAGGATGCGCGGCTGCGCCTCCAGCACCGTGACCGTGGCGCCGAGCTTGCGCGCCGAGGCGGCGAGCTCGAGGCCGATGAAGCCGCCGCCGATGATGGCGACACGGTTGCCGGCGCTGAGATGGGCACGGATGGCGAGCGCGTCGTTGAAGGTTCTGAGATAAACGCAGCGGCCGCCCAGGCCCGGCATCGGCAGCTTGCGCGGCGCGGAGCCGGTCGCAAGCAGCAGCTTGTCATAGGCAAGGGAGGAGCCGTCGGACAGGCGCACGACATGCGCGGCGCGATCGATCGCGACGGCGCGGGCGGAATGGATATGGCGGATCGAGCGCTCGGCCAATAGTTCGTCGCTGGCGATCGCCTTGATCAGCGGCACCTCGCTGGTCATCGCCTCTTTCGACAGCGGCGGCCGCTCGTATGGCAGATGCGGCTCGTCGCCGACCAGCGTCACCGGCCCTTCATAGCCGAGATCGCGCAGCGTAAGCGCCGCGCGACCGCCGCATTCGCCGGCGCCGATGATGACCATCCCCGCCTGCATGGCGCTCACCCGACCTGAATGAGGACTTTTCCGGCGTCGACCTTGACCGGATAGGTCTTGAGGTTGACGCAGACCGGCGCGCCGCGCGCGTCGCCGGTCTTGTAGTTGAAGCGGCCATTGTGCTTCGGGCATTCGATGATGTCGTCCATCACCAGCCCGTCGGCCAGATGCACCTTCTCATGCGAGCACAGGCCGTCGGTCGCGAAATATTCGTCCTCCGGGCTGCGATAGATGGCGTAGGTGCGGCCGGCATGGTCGAACCGCATCACGTCCTCCTCGTCGATGTCTCCGGCCGCGCAGGCCTCGACCCAGTCGCTCATGTCGTCCTCCAGCGAAAATAGATGGTCGGTTGTGTCGAAACCGGTCACTCGGCGGCGGCCGCCGCCGGGTTGTCGCTGTGCAGCTCTTCCCGATAGGGTTTCGCCGTCGGCGGCAGCTCGCGCTTCAGGAAATAATCCTCGTTGCGCAGCTGGCGCAGGAAGGCGGGAACCATCTCGCGGTAGCCGGCCAGGATCGACGGCGTCGGCGCCGGCAGATCGTGCTTGATCAGCGCGTGCAGCTTCGGCAGCGCGTGATAGGGCACCATCGGGAACATGTGGTGCTCCACATGGTAGTTCATGTTCCAGTAGATGAACCGGCTGACCGGGTTCATGTAGACGGTGCGGCTGTTCAGGCGGTGGTCGATGACGTTGTCGGCGAGGCCGCCATGCTGCAGCAGTCCTGTCATGACGTGATGCCAGGCGCCATAGAGGCGGGGCAGGCCGACGAGCATCAGCGGCAGCCATGAATGCAGATAAAGCGCCAGCGCGACGGTCGCGATGTAGATGGCGAGCCAGATGCGGGCGGCGCGGATAGCCTTCGGCTGCTCCTGCTCCGGAATGAAGGTCTTTTCCGCGGCGCTGATGACGCCGGCGGCATTGCGCACCATGTCGGTCATCGCGTGCCAGGCGTCGAGAATGCCGAAGAAGTTCAGGACAAGGCGCAGAAGGTCCGGCGGCCGCATGACGGCGATCTCGGGATCGCGGCCGACGATGATGGTGTCGGTGTGGTGGCGCGTGTGGCTCCAGCGCCAGGTCACCGGATTGCGCATGATCATGAAGCAGGCAAGCTGGTAGACGGCATCGTTCATCCACTGGGTGCGGAAGGCGGTGCCGTGGCCGCATTCGTGCCAGCGGGAATCGGTCGAGGAGCCGTAGAGCGTGCCATAGACGAAGAAGAACGGCACGCACCACCAGCTGCCCCAGAACCAGGCGCCGCCCGCGCCGCTGAGGATCAGCGCGCCGAGCCAGACGATGGTGTCGCGGATCGCCGGCTGATCGGAGCGCTGCATCAGCTCCTTCATCTGCTTGCGCAGGATCTCGGTATGGTACCACTCGGCCGCCGAAAGCCCGTTCTCGACCGCGCGCCTGGCGTCGCGGCCGGTCAGGCTGTAGTCGCGTCCGGACGGCGCCGAAGGCGTGATTGCCGTCATTTCGAGTTCCTCCATCAGCACTTGGCGAATGGCCCTATGCGGTGCCCGGTTCGCGCATGGCTGGCTTCGACTTCACCATAGCTTCAAGCCATGATAGCCTCAACGTCACAAAGATAGATTCTATCATTTCCTATCAGGATGAGCTACTCTCAAGTCGAGCAGGCGATGGAGCATTCATGGCAAGGCGGCCGACAATCACCGATCTCGCGCGCGTTTCCGGCGTCAGCGTCGCCACCGTCGACAGGGTGCTGAACAACCGCCTGCCGGTGCGCGAGGAAACGGCGCGCCGGGTCTACGAGGCGGCGACCGATATCGGCTATCACGCCGCCGGGCTGATCAAGCAGCGCATGCGCCAGGAAATGCCGGAATACCGCCTCGGCTTCCTGCTGCTGCGCGGCAACGATGTCTTCTACGGCGATTTCGCGCGCGAGCTGGAACTGGCGGTGTCGCAATCGCAACGCATCCGTGGCGTCGCGACGATCGACTTCGCCGCTTCGCTGGCGCCCGACGAGATCGCCGCCCAGATGCGCAGGCTGGCGGCGAAGTCCAGGGCCATCGCCGTCGTCGGCCCGGACCACCCGACGCTGACGGCGGTGGTCGAGGCGCTGAAGGCGAGAGGGCAACCGGTCTTCTCGCTGCTGTCCGACTTCGCCGCCGGCATCCGCGAGGGCTATGTCGGCCTCGACAACCGCAAGGTCGGCCGCACCGCGGCCTGGATGATCGCCAAGGCGGCGAAGAAGCCGGGCAAGGTCGCGCTTTTCGTCGGCAGCCACCGCTTCCACGGCCATGAATTGCGCGAGATCGGCTTCCGCTCCTATTTCCGCGAGCACGCGCCGGACTTCACCGTGATGGAAACGCTGGTCAATCTGGAAGCCAACCAGGTGACGCATGATGCGATGCTCGACCTTCTGGCCCGGCATCCGGACCTGGCCGGCTGCTATGTCGCCGGCGGCGGGATGGAAGGCGCGGTCGCGGCGCTGAGGGCGGCAAAGCCTGAAAACATGCCGGTGGTCATCTGCAACGAGATCAACGCCTTCTCGCGCGCAGCCCTTGCCGACAACATCCTCACCATGGTGATCTCGACACCGCTGGCGGCGCTTTGCCGCGAGCTTGTCGGCCTGATGGCGCATGCCATCGAGAGCGGCGCCGCCAATGCGCCCGGCCAGACTTTCCTGCCCTTCGACATCTATCTGCCGGAAAACATCTGAGCCGCCATTCGCCGGAATGATGTGATCCATCAGGCTGATGGAATTCTTTCGCGCTGGGATTTGGCCCAAGATTCGCCGCGGAATGCACCCGTCCCCCGGCCACGGAGGGCGCTGCAGGCTGACCGGCAATGAAAATCCGGCATGTCCATTCCGAATCTCCCTTGACGTCGCCAAGCGAAATGGAATAAATATTTCACCAACTGGGCATTTTGGTTCTTTCGTTCCGGAACATCTGTTTCAAACAGAGGACCAGGCGTTCCATTTGCGCAAGGAGAACGCCGTCGGAGCGGCCAAAGGGAGAGATTCCCCGGAGAGATCGGGGATTCCGGTTCAATCGGTGCAGCCGGACACCAAGTGGAGGAGAAACTAAAATGAAGAAACTGCTTTTGGGCGTCGCGCTATCGGCGCTGATGAGTTCGTCCGCCTTCGCCGCCAAGATCGGCGTTTCGATGGCTCTTTTCGACGACAACTTCCTGACCGTGCTGCGCAACGGCATGATCGCGCAGGCCAAGGGCATGGACGGCGTCGAGCTGCAGGTCGAGGACGCGCAGAACGACGTCGCCAAGCAGCTCGACCAGATCAAGAACTTCGCCGCTTCCGGCGTCGACGCCATCATCGTCAACCCGGTCGACACCTCGGCCACCCAGGCGATGTCGGATGCGGCCGCCGCGGCCAAGATCCCGCTGGTCTATGTCAACCGCGAGCCGGTCAATGTCGATAAATTGCCCGACAACCAGGCCTTCGTCGCTTCGAACGAGGCCGAATCCGGCACGCTCGAGACCAAGGAAGCCTGCCGCCTGCTCAAGGAAGCCGGCAAGAAGGAAGCCAATGTCTATGTGATCATGGGCGAGCTGTCGAACCAGGCCGCGGTGCAGCGGACCAAGGACATCGACGAAGTGATCGCCACGCCGGACTGCAATTTCATCAAGATCATCGACAAGCAGACCTCGAACTGGAAGCGTGACGAAGCGCAGAACCTGATGACCAACTGGCTGTCGTCCGGCAAGGCGTTCGACGGCGTCATCGCCAACAACGACGAAAGCGCCATCGGCGCGATCCAGGCGATGAAGGCAGCCAACATCGACATGAAGTCGGTCGTGGTCGGCGGCGTCGACGCCACCCAGGACGCGCTGGCCGCGATGCAGGCTGGCGATCTCGACGTGACGGTCTTCCAGGACGCGGCCGGCCAGGGCGCCGGCGCGCTCGATGCGGCGCTGAAGCTCGCCAAGGGCGAGAAGGTGGAGCACAAGGTCTATATCCCCTTCCAGCTCGTCACACCGGCGAACATCGACAAGTTCTTGAAGAAGAACTGAGGCTGCGCTTCTCAAGAGTAATTCCAGGAAAAGTGTGAAACGGTTTTCCGTCCGGAATTGCTCAAAACAAGAGTGGAGCGGCGCTCCGACGCATCGGACTGGCTGAAACCGGCCGCTGATAGAGCGGCGCTGCTCCCTTCTTTCTCCCGCCCCACCGGGCGGGAGAGCGGGCGCGGTCATTCGGAGGAAGAAGACGTGTCACAGACATCGCATGGCATTGGCGGGCTGAGCTATGACGCCAAGAAGCGCCCCTGGCCTGCAGAGTTCAACGTGTTCCTGGCGCTGGTCATCCTGGTCGGCGCGTTCGAGCTGATCGGCCGCGTCTTCCTCGGCGACAGCTTCCTGTTCAACACCCGTGAAAATGTCAGTGGGATCTTCAACGAGGCCCGCCTGCAGATCATCATCCTGCAGGTGTCGATCGTCGGCATCATCGCCATCGGCGTGACGCAAGTCATCATCAGCGGCGGCATCGACCTGTCCTCGGGGTCGATCGTGGGCGCAACGGCGATGATCGCCATGAGCTTCGCGCAGGTAGCGACGGTCAACGGCAACCCCAACCCCAAGGCGATGTTCCTGGCGCAGGGCTGGACCGATCTGCCGGTGATCGTGCCGCTGCTGGTCGCCATCGCCTGCGGCCTCGTCGCCGGTCTCGTCAATGGCGCGCTGATCGCTTACACGCGCATCCCGCCCTTCATCGCCACGCTCGGTATGATGGTCACGGCGCGCGGCATCGCCAAATGGTGGTCGAAGGGTCAGCCGATCTCGTTCCCCACCGACAGCTTCGCCGCGATCGGCAAGGGGCTGATGCCGGTCGTCATCTTCATCTCGCTGGCGATCCTGTTCCAGCTCATCTTGAGCTACACCCGATACGGCAAGCACTGTTACGCCATCGGCTCCAACGAGGACGCCGCGCGCATGTCGGGCATCAAGATCGCCAACCACAAGGTGCTGGTCTATGTGATCGCCGGCATCCTCGCCTCGATCGCCGCGGTGGTGCTCTCGTCGAAAAACCTCACCGCCCAGGCCGGCATGGGCGTGATGTACGAGCTCGACGCCATCGCAATGGCGGTCATCGGCGGCGTCTCGCTCTCGGGCGGCCGCGGGTCTATCATCGGCACCGTGATCGGCTCGCTGATCTTCGGCGTCATCATCTCCGGCTTCACCTTCCTGCGCCTCGACGCCTACTACCAGGAGATGGTCAAGGGCGTGATCATCGTCGGCGCAGTCGTTCTCGATCAATGGCGCCAGCGCCGCCGGGCGATAGGAGCTTGACCATGTCCGACATCGTTCTGAAAACCGAAAACCTCACCAAGCACTATGGCGGCGTGCATGCGCTGCAGGAGGCGAACTTCGAGCTGCGCAAGGGCGAGCATGTCGCCATCATGGGCGACAACGGCGCCGGCAAGTCGACCTTCGTGCGCCAGATCACCGGCGTCGAGCAGCGCACCGACGGCAAGATCTGGTTCGACGGCAATGAAGTGAACTTCGCCGGCCCGATCGAGGCGCGCGAGGCCGGCATCGAGACGGTGTTCCAGAACCTCGCTCTGGCCGACGATCTCGACGTTCCGTCGAACCTGTTCCTCGGCCGCGAGAAGGTGCTGTTCAACCTCGGGCCGTTCTCGATCCTCGACCGCAAGGCGATGCGCAAGGCTACGGAGGCAGCACTTGTCCGCACGGCAGTGAAGATCCCGAACCTTTCCAGCACCATCCGCCACATGTCGGGCGGCCAGCGTCAGTGCGTGGCGATCGCCCGTACCGCGACGTTCGCTTCCAAGCTCATCATCATGGATGAGCCGACGGCGGCCCTCGGCGTGCAGGAAACAGCCCAAGTCGAAAACATCATCCGCACGCTCAAGGAAAACGGCGAGCCGCTGATCCTGATCAGCCACAACATGCGCCAGGTGTTCGATCTGGTCGACCGCATCGTCGTCTTCCGCCGCGGCCGCATCGTCGCCAATTTGCGCAAGCAGGACACCGACGGCAACGACATCGTCGCCTATATCACCGGCGCCAAGACCGGACAGGCCGAACTCCAGGCCGCCTGACAGGCGTCACGACGGGACCAACCAATCGTCCGCGCCGAGAGGCGCGGACATGTTTTAGAACCATCCTCGAAGGACATTCCATGACACTCCGCTTCGCTCTTCTCGGTGCCGGTCGTATCGGCAAGGTGCATGCCCGCGCCGTTGCCTCAAACCCGCAGGCCAAACTGGTTGCCGTGGCCGACGCCTTCGAGAAGGCGGCGACGGAGCTCGCCTCCGCCTATGGCGCGGAAGTGCGCACCATCGCGGCAATAGAGCAGGCCAAGGACATCGACGCCGTCATCATCTGCACGCCGACCGACACCCATGCCGATCTCATCGAGCGTTTCGCCAAGGCCGGAAAGGCGATCTTCTGCGAGAAGCCGATCGACCTCGACGTCAAGCGCGTTGAGCAGTGCCTCGCCGTGGTCGAGAAGGCCAATGCTGTGCTGATGGTCGGCTTCAACCGCCGCTTCGATCCGCATTTCGCCGCCGTCCGCAAGGCGATCGACGACGGCGCCATCGGCGCGGTCGAGATGGTCACCATCACCTCGCGCGATCCCGGCGCGCCGCCGCTCGACTATATCGCCCGCTCCGGCGGCATCTTTCGCGATATGACCATCCATGACTTCGACATGGCGCGCTTCCTGCTGGGCGAGGAGCCGGTGGCGGTCAGCGCCCATGCCTCGGTGCTGGTCGACAAGAAGATTGGCGATGCCGGCGATTTCGACTCGGTCAGCGTCATCCTGGAAACCGCCTCCGGCAAGCAGGCCGTCATCTCCAACTCGCGCCGCGCCACCTATGGCTACGACCAGCGCATCGAGGTGCATGGCTCGAAAGGCATGGTCGCGGCCGAGAACCAGCGCCCGGTGTCGATCGAGCTTGCCAACGACAAGGGCTATACCCGTCCGCCGCTGCACGACTTCTTCATGACCCGCTACATCGACGCCTATGCCAACGAGATCGCGACCTTCATCGCCGCCAACAGCGCCGGCAAGAAGGCCTCGCCGAGCGGCAAGGACGGGCTGGTCGCGTTGAAGCTGGCCGATGCGGCGCTGAAGTCGGCGAAGACGGGCAAGACCGTTCGCATCGACTGATCCGATGAGACAGGTATTTCGATGGCGGTCGGATTGTCTGTCTCCAACGCTTGGCGATTAGCCGGAACGCTTATCACGTCGTCATCCACGGGCGGAGCAAGGAGCGAAGCGACGCGGCGCAGACCCGAGGATCCATTCCGTTACATCGGAACGGTGCCAACGGTGCAGAATTCTGCTCCGCTGTGTTCTTCAGCCGGGGTCACGGAATGGATCCTAGGGTCTGCGCTGCGTCGCTACGCTCCTTGCTTCGCCCTAGGATGACGACGTTGAGGACGCTTGGACCAAGGTATCAACGTTGCGGCAAGGCACCGGGAGACCGATCGGAACCTCAATGAACCTCGAAAATCCATTGGTAGTCAAAAACACAGGAGCACAGCGATGAGCGGTTTGGCCGGTCGCAATTCAGAAACGCGCGCCATCGTCACCGGCGGCGCGCAGGGCATTGGCTTCGCCGTCGCCGAGGCCTTGGCTGATGAGGGCTGCCGTGCGCTGGCGCTGGTCGGCCGCTCGCAGGAGAAGGGCGACAAAGCGGTCGCCGCGCTCAAGAGGGGCGGCGTCGACGCCATCTTCATCAGCGCCGACGTCGCCAACGTCGGCGATTGCAAGCGCGCCATCGCAACGGCCATCGCCCATTTCGGCACGCTCAACGCGCTGGTCAACGCCGCCGCCACCTCGGCGCGAGGCTCGCTGATCGAAACCACCGAGGAGGTCTTCGACCAGATATTCGACACCAATGTGCGCGGCCCCTTTTTCCTGATGCAGGGCCTTGTCGCGCATCTCCTGGAGCGCAAGGCGCCGGGCTCGATCGTCAACGTGTTGTCGATGTCGGCGCATGCCGGCCAATCCTTCCTGACCCCCTATTCGACCAGCAAGGGCGCGCTGATGACGCTGACCAAGAATGTCGCCAGCTCCTATCGGCGGAACCGCATCCGCTGCAACGCCGTGCTGCCCGGCTGGATGGACACCGAGGGCGAGGCGATCGTGCAGAAGAAATGGCACGCCGCGCCCGACGACTGGCTGGAGAAGGCCGAAGCCGCGCAGCCGATGGGCCAGCTCGTGAAACCGGCGCAGCTTGCCCGGCTGATCACCTATATGCTGAGCCCGCAGGCCGGCGTCATGACCGGCTCGCTGGTCGACTACGACCAGAACATTGCCGGCGTGATCGGGGAGTAGCGCAGGGGGGCGACGCCAGTCACTTCGTCATCCACGGGCGAAAGCAAGGAGCGAAGCGACGCGGCGCAGCCCCGAGGATCCAGGCCGCGACTCCAGGGCGTTGCTGCGGTCCAGAATTCTGCATCGCCGCGCTCTTCGGCCAAGGTCACGGAATGGATCCCAGGGTCTTCGCGACGCCGCTGCGCGGCTGCTTCGCCCTGGGATGACGAAATCGCGAAGGTTCGGCCCCATCCGAAATTGCCTGCCAATCAAGCACGTGACAAGCGCCCCGGCATCGACTATATGAGCCGCATGATCCACCTGACCGCCTCGTTTTGGTACTTTTACTACGACAGCTCGCTGGCGGCGGGAGGATTGCGCTCGATCTGAAGATTGCAGCATCTAAATCCGAAAAGCCGCCAGACCTGGCGGCTTTTTCGTTTCAGCCGGCAGGTCTCCTAACCAGGAGCAGAAAGCCGTGTTGACCACCACAGACGACCTTCGGGTCAAGGAACTCAAAGTCCTGAGCACGCCGGAAGAGGTGATGCGCGAGATACCGCGCTCGCTCACGGCGACGCGCACCGTTGCCGCATCGCGCAACGCCATCCATTCCATCCTGACGGGGGCCGACGATCGACTGGTAGTCATCGTCGGCCCTTGTTCCATCCACGATCCGGTTGCCGCCGTGGACTACGCCAGCCGTCTGGCGGCGCTGCGCGAGGCCCTGGCCGACCGGCTCGAGATCGTCATGCGCGTCTATTTCGAGAAGCCGCGCACCACGGTCGGCTGGAAGGGCCTGATCAACGATCCCGACCTCGACGGCAGCTTCAACATCGACAAGGGGCTGCGCATGGCGCGCAACGTGCTCTCCGCCGTCAACAATCTCGGCCTGCCGGCGGCGACCGAGTTCCTCGACATGACGACGCCGCAATACATCGCCGACCTCGTTGCCTGGGGCGCCATCGGCGCGCGCACGACCGAAAGCCAGATCCACCGCGAGCTGGCGTCGGGTCTCTCCTGCCCGGTCGGCTTCAAGAACGGCACCGACGGCAATCTCAGGATCGCCGCCGAGGCGGTGAAGTCCGCCGCCCAGCCGCATCATTTCATGGCGGTGACCAAGGGCGGCCGCAGTGCCATCGCGGCGACCACCGGCAACGAGGACTGCCATGTCATCCTGCGCGGCGGCGTTGTGCCCAACTTCGATGCGGCGAGCGTTGACGCTGCCGCGACGGAGCTCGCCCGCATAGGTGTCGCGCCGCGCCTGATGATCGACGTCAGCCACGCAAACAGCGGCAAGAAGCCGGAGAACCAGCCGAAAGTCGCGCACGATGTGGCGGGGCAGGTGGCTGCGGGCGACGAGCGCATCATCGGCGTCATGATCGAGAGCAATCTCGTCGCCGGCCGCCAGGACGTCGTGCCCGGCAAGCCGCTTGTCTACGGCCAGAGCATCACCGACGGCTGCATCGACTGGGCGACCACCGAGACGGTGCTGCACGGCCTCGCCGGCGCCGTCGAATGGCGCCGGTCGGTAAAGCGCGAAATGCTCGCCACCCGACAGGGCGCGGCCTGAGCGAAATGTGGGGGAGGGCGGCGATCACGCCGCCCTCAGCCCTTCCCATGCGGTGAACACCGAGACGGCAAACAAAAGCAGGCCAGCCGCACGCCCGGCGAAAGCGGTCGCCTGCGGATTGCCGACCAGAAGCGCCCGGCTGCGCCCGGCGGTGATGGCGAGGCCGCCATAGATCCCTGCCTGAGTGGCGACCGTCAGCAACCCCATGACGGTCGCCTGCATCCAGATCGGACCGTAAGCCGGCTTCAGGAACTGCGGATAGACGGCAAGGATGAAGAGATAGGCCTTGGGGTTGATCAGGCAGGTGACCAACCCTTGGCGAAAGGCTTTCCAGGCGGAGCGGCTGCCGGCGGGCGCATCATCGCCGACGGTAATCGAGCTCCGCATCAGCGAAATTCCGATATAGGCCATATAAGCGGCGCCGGCGATCAGCAGCGGCTTGAACAGGACCGGCACGAAATGCATGAGCAGGCCGACGCCGATCGCGCCGTTCAGCGTATGCACTGCGCCGCCGAGCATGATGCCGGCGGTCGCAGCAAGGCCTCTGTCGCGTCCGCCGGTCAGCGCATTGGCCAGCACGAACAGCATGTCCATGCCCGGGACGGCGATGATGCCGAAAAGCAGGACGAAGAACAGCCAGAGGTTTTCGCTGTAGCTCATGTCAATCGCGCGGAGCCCCATGCGGCCGAACCACGGAGGATCCCGTTGATTTTCAAACCGATGGGCGGCCCTATAAGACATCCCAACTGACGGGGCGGTGTCAGTAGCGTTTCGGTTGTGTGAAGAAAATGCGCAAGGCGCGCCGCGCCCGTCCAATGCATGTCGCCCAGAAGTGTACAGCGGTTTTGGGATAACGACATGCATAAAAACTTGAAGCGCGTCGCCTGAATCCGTTGCAGTGCGACGCGCTTTAGTCAGACGATTTGGCCCCAAGCGACGCTGACTGACCGCTTTGCTCCGCGGATCCCGGATAGTCGACGCCGACAAGAAACAGGCCGTCCGGCGGAGCAACCTGGCCGCAGGCGGCGCGGTCGCGCGCTTCCAGCGCCGCCCTGAGGTCGTCGGCGCTCCAGGAGCCGTCGCCGACGCGCCGCAAGGAGCCGACCATCGAGCGCACCTGGTTGTGCAGGAAGGAGCGCGCCGAGGTTCGCACCTCGATGAGATCGCTCATACGGCTGACGTCGAGTTGGGCAAGCGTGCGGACGGGGCTTTCGGCCTGGCACTGGGTGGAGCGGAAGGTGGTGAAATCGTGCCGCCCGAGCAGCACTTTCGCCGCCTCGTGCATGGCCTCGGCATCGAGCCGTTTCGGCACCCACCAGACCTTGCCTTTTTCCAGCGCCGACGGGGCGCGGCGATTGAGGATGCGATAGAGATAATGGCGGCCGGTGGCCGAAAAGCGCGCGTCGAAGCCGTCGGCGACGACCGCCGCCCTCAAGATGGCGATACGCGCGCCGGCCGCCTGCAGATGGGCGTTGACGGCATCGCGCACCTTGTCGCCCGCCCAGGCCTTGGCGAGATCGACATGCGCCACCTGGGCGGTGGCGTGCACGCCGGCATCGGTGCGGCCGGCGGCACGTAACCTTACTTCTTCGCCGCAGAATTTTTCGATCGCCTGCTCGATCGCCTGCTGCACCGATGGCTGGTCCGCCTGATGCTGCCAGCCGGCGAATTGGCTGCCGTCATATTCGATATCGAGCCGAAAACGCGGCATGTTCTGCTATTCGTTCGCGCCCGCCTAAGCGGCGAGCGCGATGAAGGCCGAAGCGTAGACCAGCCTGCCGGTCGCGGGCGCGTCGCCCCAGGCAAGAGCCTGCAGCGCCTCGCCCTGGTACTCGCTCTCGAACTTTTCGGCGCGGGCATGGCTGTAGCCGAAGCGGCCATAATAGGCCGGGTCCCCCAGCACCACGGCCAGCGCCTCGCCGGCTTCCTTGAGGCGGATATGCGCCTCGCGGATCAGCGCGCCGCCGATGCCGGTGCCGTGGAAGGACGGCTCGACCGCCAGCGGCGCCAGCGCCAATGCCGCGAAGCGCTTGCCGCCGTTCTGCACGAAAAGCCTGGAAAACAGGATGTGGCCGACGACCTGGCCATCTTCTTCCGCGACCAGCTCGACGACGGCGTCGCCGCCCGTCACCAGCGCGTCGACCAGGCCGGCCTCCGCCTGCTGGCCGAAGGCATGCTCTTCGACGAGGCGGATCGCCTCGCGATCCCGCGGCGTCGCCGCGCGTATCGACATCATGCTCATGTGAGTTTCGTTCCTTTTTCGATCTTGGCCCCGCGCAAAAACTCCTGCGCGGCGGCGGGCCTTCCGCCCGCCCGTTGAACTTCGACCAGCCGGACCGCGCCTGACCCGCAGGCGACCGTCAGCCGGTCATCGAGAATTCCTCCCGACTCGCCGACGCCATCAGAGAGCGTCGAGCGAAGCAGTTTCAGCCGCTCCATGCGGCCGCCAATTTCGACCTCGCACCACGCGCCCGGAACGGGCGAGAGGCCGCGAATGTGATTGTGGACTTCGCCGGCAGGCCGCGTCCAGTCTACGCGTGTCTCCGATTTATCGATCTTTCGGGCGTAGGTCACCCCTTCCGTCGCCTGTCGGGTAAATGTCAGACAATTTATCCCCAGCTGCGTCAGCGCTTCCACCATCAGCGAAGCGCCTATGTCCATCAACCTGTCATGCAATTCGCCGGCCGTCATATCGGGTCCGATGGAAGATTTTTCAACCAATGCCACCGGACCGGTGTCCAAACCTTCTTCCATGCGCATCACCATCATGCCGGTTTCGGCATCGCCGGCCATGATGGCGCGCTGGATGGGAGCGGCGCCCCGCCAGCGCGGCAGAAGCGAGGCGTGGCCGTTGAGGCAGCCCAGCCTGGTCGCCCCCAGGACGGGTTTTGGGAGAAGCAGCCCATAGGCGACGACCACGGCGACGTCCGCCCGCAAGGCGGCGAAGGCCTGCTGCTCGGCTTCGCCTTTCAGCGATGTCGGCGTGCGCACTTCCAAGCCCAGCCGTTCGGCCTCGCGCTGCACCGGCGAGGGCGTCAGCTCCAGCCCGCGCCGGCCGGCGGCGCGCGGCGGCTGCGTGTAGACGGCGGCGATGTCGTGGCCGGCCTCGGCGATCGCGCGCAAGGTCGGCACGGAAAAATCCGGCGTGCCCATGAAGATGACGCGAAGGGGCATATTTATCTCGCGGTGCTGTTCAGGCGCTCGCCTTGAGCATTTATGAGCTTCAGATCACGTCGCGATATAACCGAAGTCGCGTTTTCGTTCGGCCTCGACTTCATACATCAACTTGGCAAAGTCGTCGTCGATCGCGTCTTCGGAGACGAATGCCGAGCGCACCGCATCCCACGCCGAAAAACTCGGCTCAGGCCCGTCTTTGGGAAAGCCCTTGATCAGCGTTTCGCTCGTCGATGCCTCCAAGCCGAGATCTGTAATGCGGAAGGCCGTGCTCCAAACGGCTGCTAGCCCACCATCTTGCCCGGCGCCTTCTCCTTGGCAAGCTTCTTGAACTTCCTGACCACCATGTCGCGCTTCAGCTTCGAGATGTGGTCGATGAACAGCACGCCGTTGAGATGGTCGATCTCGTGCTGCAGGCACGTCGCCATCAGGCCTTCGGCCTGCATCTCCTGCAGCTTGCCGTCGCGGTCGAGATATTTTACCCGCACGGCCGCCGGACGTTCGACCTCGGCATAATAATCCGGGATCGACAGGCAGCCTTCCTCATAGACCGAGCGCTGGCCGGAGCTTTCGAGGATCTCCGGATTGATGAAGACATGCGGCGCCGGCTCTTCGCCCTCCTTGGCAAGGTCGATGACCAGCAAGCGCCTCGGCTCGCCGACCTGGATCGCCGCCAGCCCGATGCCCGGCGCATCGTACATGGTCTCCAGCATGTCGTCGGCGAGCTTGCGCAGATCGCTATCGACGCGCTCGACCGGTTTGGAAACCTGGCGCAGGATCGGATCGGGAAGGATGATGAGCGGCTTGATCGACATGGCGTCTCACCTAAGACGTCGTTGGAAAAGCGTCAACCGGGACGACTTCTGACTGTTCACGTTTTGATCTGTGCCAGCGAACCGAATCGGTTATGCTGCCGGCATGAACGACATGACCTCCATCCTTTCCGAGCCAGTTGCAAGGCTGGGCGCTACCACGATCACGCTCGGCCAGGCGCTGGGTTTCGGCGCCGCGCTGCTGCTTGCGCTGTTCATGGCGCTCGTCGTCGCGTTGTGGCGCGCCGCAGGGGCACGCGCTGTGGCGGCGACAGAGGCCGCCGACCATGCCCGCGATACCGAGGCGCGCATGGCCGACATCCTGCAGGCACAGGCCGAGATGCAGGGACGGATGGGCGCGATCGCCGAAGTGTTCGGGGCGCGGCAGGCCGAGCTCACCCAATCGCTCGGACAGCGGCTCGACGCCATGACCGGCCGCCTCGGCCAGACCATGGCCGAGCAGACCAAGTCGACGCATGAGAGCCTGGCCAAGCTGCAGGAGCGGCTGGCGGTGATCGACACCGCGCAAGGCAACATCCAGTCTTTGGCCGGACAGGTGGTGCAGTTGCAGGCGATCCTCTCCAACAAGCAGACGCGCGGCGCCTTCGGCCAGTCGCGCATGGAAGCGATCATCGCCGATGGGCTGCCGCACGGCGCCTACGAATTCCAGGCGGGCCTCTCCAACGGCAGCCGGCCGGATTGCCTGGTGCGGATGCCGAACGGCGCGCCGATGCTGGCCATCGACGCCAAGTTCCCGCTCGAAGCCTGGAACGCCATTCGCGCCGCCGAGGGCGCCGACCTGCAGAAGGCGGCGGCGCAGGCATTCCGGCGCGACATCGAGGTGCATATCCGCGATATCGCCGAAAAATACCTGATCCAGGGCGAGACGCAGGACACCGCCTTCATGTTCGTGCCGTCGGAATCGGTGTTCGCCGAGATCCACGAGAATTTCGAAGCGGTGGTGCAGAAGGCGCACCGCGCCCGCGTCGTCATCGTCTCACCGTCGCTCCTGATGCTGTCGATCCAGGTCATCCAGGCGATCCTGAAGGACGCGCGCATGCGCGAGCAGGCGCATCTGATCCAGGGCGAGGTCATCCGCCTGATGGAAGACGTGGCGCGCGTCGACGAGCGCGTGCGCCGGCTGCAGACGCATTTCGGCCAGGCGGCCAAGGACATCGACGACATCCTCGTCTCGACGTCGAAAGTCACCAAGCGCGGCCAGAAGATCGAAGCGCTGGAATTCGCCGAAGGGGAAGCCGAGCCGCCGCGCGGCCCGGCCAAGGTGGAGGCCGCCGCGCGCGTGGCCGATTCCAAGACGGGTCAATTGCGGTTGAGGGTCGTCGAAGACAGCGAGTAGTTTCGCCGGAGATTGGCGGAAGCGCCCATCACATCGTCATTCTAGGGCGGAGCAAGGAGCGAAGCGACGCGCGCAGACCCTAGAATCCATGCCGTGACTGCGGAGCGCCGCAACGGCGCAGAATTCTGATACGCCGCATTCCTCGGCGAGCGTCACGGAATGGATCCTCGGGTCAAGCCCGAGGATTGTTTGAGAAGGATCGGGTAGTTTGGCGGCCGGGACTGCAGGCCCATCACAGCCAGCAGT
>NZ_JBEPLM010000028.1:0-52940 GCF_040545255.1 Mesorhizobium shonense | reverse complement strand
CGGTCGAGCATGCTGAGCGCCGCCTCCCGCTCGGCCGTGCCGGTGGCGTGCGTCAGCGTCGCGTCGACCGCAAGCCCATTGCGGTTCTCCATGAGCACATGGCCCATGTAGCATAGCCGGCTCGGATGGCCGTCCGCCTTGCGGTAGAGCCGTGCGTCCGGATCGGTCGTGGAAGCATGCGTCTGGTTCGAGCGCTTCTCCTTGCGAAAGTCGCGCTCGCCATTGCGGCCCGGCCCGGGCGGCTCTCCCGAACCATCCTTCGGCCGGAAGCTCTTCATCGAGGCCCAGGCGTCGATCAACGTGCCGTCGACCGAAAAATGATCGCTCGACAGAAGCTTCCTCACTTTGCCAAGACCCATCAGAGCACCCAGGAACTCACGCGCAACATCGGCCTCCAGGAGCCGATCGCGATTGTGGGTGAACACCGTCGCATGCCACGCCGGCGCGTCCATCGGCAGGCCGACAAACCAGCGGAACAATAGATTGTAGTCGATCTGCTCCATCAGCAGGCGTTCCGAACGAACCGAGAAGAACGCCTGCAGCAGTGTCGCCCGCAGCAGCATCTCCGGTGGTATCGACGGCCGCCCCATTCCCGAATAGAGCGCCTCAAAGCGGGCATCCAGACAGCCTAGCGCTTCGTCGCACAACCGTCGGATCGCCCGAAGCGGATGATCCGTGGGAATGCGTTCCTCCAGCCGGACATAGCTGAAAAGACCTTCCGACCGTTCATCCCGTCCGCGCATTGCAAATCACTCCAGCTCGCAAACCGAAGTGAATCACAAAACATCACCAAACGCGACTTTTGCAGCAGCCTGTTAAAGCGCGTCGCCTGAATCCGTTTCAGCGCGACGCGCTTTAGACAGTCGTTCTCCGTCACGGCTTCCCGCACGGGTGACGGTTCCTGTCGAACTGCTGCGACAACGCGCCTCGCGTGACGCCGCGCCGCTTTGACCGGGGCGTGTTCGCGGCCTATCCTTCAAGCATAAATTGCAGCCGGAGCCCAGCATGGACCCGCTCGTTCTGTCGCGCATTCAGTTCGGCGCGAATATTTCGTTTCATATCCTGTTTCCGGCGATCACCATTGCACTTGGCTGGGTGCTTCTCTTCTTCAAGCTCCGTTACAACGCATCAGGCGACTCCGCCTGGATGCGCGCTTATTTCACCTGGGTGAAGGTTTTCGCGCTGTCCTTCGCCATGGGCGTGGTTTCGGGCGTCACCATGAGCTTCCAGTTCGGCACCAACTGGCCGGGCTATATGGAAACGGTCGGCAACATCGCCGGGCCGCTGCTCGCCTATGAGGTGCTCACCGCCTTCTTCCTCGAGGCGGCCTTCCTCGGCATCATGCTGTTCGGCTTCCGCCGCGTCTCCAACCGCATCCACACGCTGGCGACCGTGCTGGTGGCGGGCGGCACCACCGTCTCGGCCTTCTGGATCATCGCGCTGAACTCCTGGATGCAGACGCCGGCCGGCTTCGAGATGCGCGACGGCAAGGCGCATGCGCTCGACTGGTGGGCGGTCATCTTCAATCCGTCCATGCCTTACCGGCTGGTGCACATGCTGCTCGCATCCGGGCTCACGGTCTCCTTCCTGATCGCCGGCCTGTCGGCGCTGCGCTATCTTTACGGCGACCGCTCGGAATCGATGTGGAAGGCGCTGCGCACCGGCGTCTTCACCGCCGCCATCCTGATTCCGATCCAGATATTCGCCGGCGACCAGCACGGGCTGAACACGCTCGCGCACCAGCCGCAGAAGATCGCCGCCATGGAAGCCAACTGGAACACCGGCCCCAACGTGCCCCTGGTGCTGTTCGCGCTGCCGGACGAGGCGGCCAAGGAGAACAAGTTCGAGCTCGCCGTTCCCGATGGCGCCAGCCTGGTGTTGCGCCACAGCGTGAGCGGCGTCGTGCCCGGCCTCAACGACTATCCGGGCAACCATCCGCCGGTCTTCCCGGTGTTCTGGGGTTTCCGCATCATGGTCGGCACCGGCATCCTGATGCTGGTCGTCTCCTGGTCGGCGGCCTATTTCCTCAAGCGCCGCCACGGCCTGCCGAAGCCGCTGGCCCTCATCATGGTGCCGATGGCGCTCTCCGGCTGGCTGGCGACGTTGGCCGGCTGGTACACCACCGAGATCGGCCGCCAGCCCTGGCTGGTCACCGGCGTCCTGAAAACGGCGGACGCCGTCGGCCCGGTTGCCGGCAGCCACGTCGCGCTGACCCTGGCTGTCTACCTCATCCTCTACGTGCTGCTTTTGATCGCCTATCTCGGCGTGCTGGTGCATCTGGCGCTGAAGGCGGCGAAGGATGGCGACACCTCGCCGTTGCCGGGTGCCATGAACGCGGCCCTTTCACAGCAGGCCGCCGAGGAGTGATTGTCCGATTTGCGGAGATAGTACCATGCCAGAACAAAGAGATCGGCGATCGCTTCGGCTTGTTTGGGCACTCCAGTCGGACGCCGGCGCTGCCCCTCACCTGCCTGCCGGCATCCTCTCCCCGTATAGTGACGGGGAGAGGGGCGCTCTCATCGCCGGTTTCGCCAATCTCCAGCGCTGCAAGAAAGGCGCCGAGGCGGCGGCCATCCCCCTTCTCCCCGTCACTATACGGGGAGAAGGTCCCGGCAGGGGGATGAGGGGCGGCGCCGGCTTCGGCGATTGGTCAGAAGCGAATGACTTGGAAACAGAATCCCGTCCGATCACGTCGAGATTGAACGGCTCTGGCGAGTGGGGAGAATAAAATGACCTTCGACTGGCCAACCGCGCTGCCGCTGATCTTCGCCGGCCTGATGGGCCTCGCCATCCTGATCTACGTCATCCTCGACGGCTTCGATCTCGGCATCGGCATCCTGTTCGCAGGCGCCGAAGATGCCGAGCAGGATACGATGATCGCGGCGATCGGCCCCTTCTGGGACGCCAACGAGACATGGCTGGTGCTGGCGGTCGGGCTTTTGCTGGTCGCCTTCCCGATGGCCCATGGCACCATCCTCACCGCGCTCTATTTGCCGGTCTTCCTGCTGCTGGTGGGCCTGATCCTGCGCGGCGTCGCCTTCGATTTCCGCGCCAAGGTGCCGGCCGGCAGGAAGCACCGCTGGAACCGCATCTTCTTTCTGGGCTCCGCCACCGCCTCGCTGGCGCAGGGCTACATGCTGGGCGTCTATGTGCTCGGCCTGGATGTCGGCCTCGGCGGCATGGCCTTCGGCGCGCTGGTGGCGCTCTGCCTGTCGGCGGCTTACGCCGCGATGGGGTCCGCCTGGCTGATCTACAAGACCGAGGGCGATCTGCAGGTCAAGGCCGTGCGCTGGCTGCGCACCACGCTGGTGCTGACCGCGCTCGGCATGGTGGCGGTGTCTTTAGCCACGCCTTTCGCCAGTCCGCGCATCTTCGACAAATGGTTCCTCTGGCCCGAGATCCTCTATCTCTCGCCGCTGCCGATCCTGTCGGCGCTGCTGTTCCTGTGGCTGTGGCGGCAGACCTTCCATCTGCCGAAGCCGGAAGACCGGCATGCGTTGCGGCCGTTCCTGACCCTGGCCGCCATCTTCACGCTCGGCTTCGCCGGGCTCGCCTGGTCGTTCTACCCTTATGTCGTGCCCGACAGGCTGACGATCTGGCAGGCCGCCTCGGCGCCGGAGAGCCTGGCCTTCATCCTGGTCGGCACCGTCGTCGTGCTGCCGATCATCATCTTCTATTCCTTCTACGCCTACCGCGTGTTTGCGGGGAAGGCGACGGATCTGACGTATGATTGAGGGAGCGGCATGGGGTGCCATAGAGTGCAGACGCCCCACTCCGTCGCGCCCCCCTCTGGCCTGCCGGCCATCTCCCCCTCAAGGGGGGAGATCAGCGCTCAGCCGGCTTCGCCAATCTCCTACGCTGCAAAGTGATGACGGGCGCCGCAGCTGCCAATCTCCCCCCTTGAGGGGGAGATGCCCGGCAGGGCAGAGGGGGGTGCTGTCCCGCCGGCGTTTCGCGTTTCGTATGCTTCAGCTCTTGCTACCCGCCTGCACCAGCACCGGCTTCTCGCTGTAGAGCTGTGGGAACAGCGACTTCAAATTCTCGATCTTCGGCAGGTCGTTGTAGACGATATAGGGGTAGGTCGGGTTCAGCGTCAGGAAATCCTGATGATAGTTTTCGGCCGGATAGAAGGTCTTGCCGGTCTCCAACGTCGTCACGATCGGCTTCGAAAACACCTTGGCCTTGTCGAGCTGGGCGATGTAGCTCTCGGCGACCTTCTTCTGCTCGTCGTTCTCGGCGAAGATCGTCGAGCGGTATTGCGTGCCCTGGTCCGGCCCCTGGTAGTTGAGCTGCGTCGGATTGTGCGCGACCGAGAAATAGACCTGCAACAGCTGGCCATAGGTCACCTTCGACGGATCGTAGGTGATCTCGACCGATTCCGCGTGCCCGGTGCGGCCGGTGCCGACGGTCTCGTAGACGGCGTTTTCGGCGCTGCCGCCGGTGTAGCCGGAAACCGCCTTGCTGACGCCCTTGACGTGCTGGAACACGCCCTGCACGCCCCAGAAGCAGCCGCCGGCGAAGATGGCCGTCTCCGTGCCGCCGGCCGCCTTTTCATCCACAGCCGGCGGCGGGATCACCACCGCGTCCTCCGCCGAACGTGCGGGCGTTTGCCAGAAGGCGGCCGCTGCCGCCGTCAGCACCAGCGCCGCAAGCGCGCCGCGCGCGAAAAATGGCGATCGCCGCGCGGCCTTTGTCTTGATGCCGTTCATGTCTGATCTCCTTGGTTTGGTTCCAGTATATACGATGGAAGCGTTGAGGCGGTTCTCAATTTGCCGTGCGGCGCTCCCCCTCATCCGGCCCTTCGGGCCACCTTCTCCCCGGTGGGGAGAAGAGATTGGCGCCGGCGCCGACAGTCTCCTCTCCCCTTGGGGAGAGGTCAGCCGAGCGAAGCGGAGGCTGGGTGAGGGGGCGTCACACAAGCTCAACCTATTGAGCCGTGGTATCCGCCGGAGCCATCGCGTCGGCCGGCTTCATCGCATCCGTCACCGGCTTCATGGCGTCCGCCGGCTTCATCGCGTCGGTTGCGGGTTTCATCGCTTGTGTCGCCATCGCGTCGGGCTTCATCGTATCGGCCGGCTTCATCGCGTCCGTAGCCGGCTTCATGGCGTCGGTGGCCATGGCGTTGGCGGGCTTCATCGCATTGGTCGCGTCGTCGGCGCGGGCGCCGGCGGCGAAGGCCGTGGTTGCGAGCGCAAGCGCGAGCGCGGTCAGGTATTTGGTCATGGTAGTCTCCTTGGTTTTGGCGCGCGAAGATGCGGGCCTTGGTGAAGCGTTGCCGCTCTCATGCGGCCCCGCGCGAGAGAAAGAAAATCAGTCCGCCGCCGCGGCCAGGATCGGCCCGCCGTCCGGCGCCTGCACCAGCACGGCGGTGCTGAGGCCGCCGCCGGCCGCGGGCAGCGGCAGCGTCGCCGCCTTGCCGTTCCAGCGGCCGAGCTTCTCCAGCGAATGCACGACATTGGCGTGCGGCAGCGTGCGGCCGGTGTTTTCGCCACGCGACACCGGCACCTCGATGACGCCCTTGTCATAGCGCACCAGCCAGATGTCGGCGCCGCCGCCCGGCGCCGTGCCGGCGCCGATGCTGACCTTGCCGTTGCCGAGCGAAAGCTCCGGACCCTGCGTGCGGCCACCCTTGTTGATCAGGCTCTGGATCTCGCCCGGCGCGGCGCCTACGGCATCGTGGCTGCCGTTCACCACCACCTGCGGCGTGAACGGCCCGTCATGGCCGAGCGGCGGCTCGTAATTGACCTGGCGCTGGGTGAACTCCTGCCGGCCGAACGTGTCCTTCCAGCCGAGATAGTCCCAATAGGTGACGTTGAAGGACAGCGCCAGAACGCCCGGCTGGTCCTTGACCTTGATCAGGTTGGCATTGGCCGGCGGGCAGGACGAGCAGCCCTGGCTGGTAAACAGCTCGACCACGGTGAGCGGCTGTGCGGAAGCAGCGCCGAGAGTTGCGGCAAGCGCCGCGCCGGCGAGCAAAACCTTGCCGAGCGTTGTCTTTGGTCCGGTCATGGGAAGCAGTCTCCGTTGCGGCGATGCTCCTCATTTCGCCGCCGCGGAAGACTTCGTTACAGCTTCACCGGTTTGTGATTGGGGGGCCTTTCCCTTCTCCCCTTGTGGGAGAAGGTGTCGCCGAAGGCGACGGATGAGGGGTGTTCCAGGGAACGCCGACGTCTCACTCCGCTGGAACACCCCTCAACCGTCTCGGCGCTGCGCGCCGATCCACCTTCTCCCGCAAGGGGAGAAGGGGAGGCCGCTACTGCGTCAGCACCGTGTCGGACGGCCGCTGGTCGAAGGCGCACTTGCCGGTCACGGTGTAGAAGAAGTCGGCGTTGTCGACGGTGGCCGGCACCGGATTGCCGCCGTCTTCCCAGGCCTGGTAGCCGGTCTGGCCGCAGGGCACCGAGGTGAAGATGTCGACCTTCTGCCCGGTCGCCACCTCCGGCATGTCGGTCTTGCTGGGGCCGATATAGAGCCGGTTCGAGGTGCTGGGGTCGTTCGACTTCAGCACCTTCGGGTTACCCGACGGAACGTCCATCTGCAGATAGAGCTGGTCCATTTGGCTGACGTCGATCACCGCGCCGGCGCCGTTGGCGGGATAGAAGGTATCGGCGCAGGAATAGGACGTGCCATACTGATCGGTCTGGATCACCGACCCGGAAGGCAGGCTCTTCCCGAGGCTCTTTGCCGTGCCGGTCGTGCAGACCTGTTTCTGGACCACCGTCGTGGTCGACCCGTTGATGGTGCTCACCGTGGTGGTGCCGTAGCCTTTCGGGTCGCCGTAGCCGTTGTAATTGTAAGTGATCGTCATCAGCGGCTTGGCCACCTTGCTGCCGAATTGGGTGCCATAGAGCGTCATGGTCTTGGCCCAGTAGCCCGACACCTTCGTCACTTTGAAGGTGGACTCCACCAGCGCCGGCTTCTTGCGCACCGCGGAGGCCACGCCGACGGCCACCGATTTGATGTTGGCAATCCCCATGAAATCGGTCGGCATCGGATAGGCCGCAGTGGCTTTGAAGCTCGCCGTGCCGTCGGCGGCGACGTCGACGGCGGTGAGCGTCGCATCGCCCTGTCCGCTATTGGCCCTATAGGCCTGCTGCAGCGCTGTCTGGCGGTCGGCCTTCGTGGTCGTCGTCGGCATGGTGGTGATCGACAGCACCGCGGCGTCCAGCGCGTTCTGCATGTTGCTCCTGGTGGTCGTCGCCGAGGTGTAGTCGACGGAAAAGCCGACCGCGAGCAGCAGCGGGATCGTCAGAAGGACCATGAGCGGCATCATCGAGCCGCTTTCCGAGCGGACGAAATTCCTTGCGGACGAAAACATTGCTTGACCCCCCAACAGCGCCGGCAGCACAGCCTGCCTACAACCCAAGGGTAGAACTATGCCCTAAAGGCGTGCATGAAAGTTTAAGCGGAGCGCGGCCCCCTCCTTCTCCCCTTTTGGGAGAAGGTGGCCTCGCGAAGCGAGGTCGGATGAGGGGTGTTGGACGGAATGCGACCTTGAAGTTGTCCGCTCTCGGTGCCTAACCGCCCACGTCGAGTTCCTTCCAACACCCCTCATCCGTCTCGGCGCTGCGCGCCGATCCACCTTCTCCCACAAGGGGAGAAGGAAAGGCCCCGCCGCTTGCCCCTCACCCTTGCCCCTGCTAAAGCGCGCCGCATGACGACGCCGCTCGACCACATCCGCAATTTCTCCATCGTCGCCCATATCGACCATGGCAAATCCACGCTTGCCGACCGGCTGATCCAGCTCACCGGCGCGCTGGAGGAGCGCGACATGAAGGAGCAGGTGCTGGACTCGATGGACATCGAGCGCGAGCGCGGCATCACCATCAAGGCCCAGACGGTTCGGCTCAACTACCGCGCCAAAAACGGCGAGGATTACGTGCTGAACCTCATCGACACGCCCGGCCATGTCGACTTCGCCTATGAAGTGTCGCGCTCGCTCGCCGCCTGCGAGGGCTCGCTGTTGGTGGTCGACGCCTCGCAAGGCGTCGAGGCGCAGACGCTGGCCAATGTCTACCAGGCCATCGACAACAACCACGAGATCGTCGTGGTGCTGAACAAGGTCGACCTGCCGGCCGCCGAGCCCGAGCGCATCCGCGAGCAGGTGGAGGAGGTGATCGGCCTCGACGCCTCCAACGCCGTGCTGATCTCGGCCAAGACCGGGCTGGGCGTGCCGGACGTGCTGGAGGCGATCGTCCACCAGCTGCCGCCGCCGCGCGAGGGCGACATCGCGGCACCCTTGAAAGCGATGCTGGTCGACAGCTGGTACGACGCCTATCTCGGCGTCATCGTGCTGGTGCGCATCATCGACGGCGTGATGAAGAAGGGCCAGACCATCCGCATGATGGGCACCGGCGCGAAATACCTCGTAGAGCGCACCGGCGTCTTCAAGCCGGCCCGCGTCAATGTCGACGAGCTCGGCCCGGGCGAGTTCGGCTTCTTCACCGGCTCGATCAAGGAAGTAGCCGACACCCGCGTCGGCGACACCATCACCGAGGACCGCCGCCCGACGCAAAAGGCCCTGCCCGGCTTCAAGCCGGCGCAGCCGGTGGTGTTCTGCGGCCTGTTCCCGGTCGACGCCGCCGATTTCGAAGACCTGCGCGCCGCCGTCGGCAAGCTGCGCCTCAACGACGCCAGCTTCTCCTATGAAATGGAGACCTCCGCCGCGCTCGGCTTCGGCTTCCGCTGCGGCTTCCTCGGGCTATTGCACCTGGAGATCATCCAGGAGCGGCTGGAGCGCGAGTTCAACCTCGACCTCATCGCCACCGCGCCCAGCGTCGTCTACCGCATGAACCTCATCGACGGCACGACCAAGGAATTGCACAACCCGGCCGACATGCCCGACGTGGTCAAGATCGCCTCGATTGAGGAACCATGGATCCGCGCCACCATCCTCACGCCGGACGACTATCTCGGCGGCATCCTGAAGCTTTGCCAGGACAGGCGCGGCATCCAGGCCGATCTGTCCTATGTGGGAAAACGCGCCATGCTGACCTACGACCTGCCGCTCAACGAGGTCGTCTTCGATTTCTACGATCGGCTGAAGTCGATCTCCAAGGGCTACGCCTCCTTCGACTATCACCTGACCAACTATCGCGAGGGCGATCTGGTCAAGATGTCGATCCTGGTCAATGACGAGCCGGTCGACGCTCTGTCCATGCTGGTGCACCGCTCGGCCGCTGAAAAGCGCGGCCGCGCCATGTGCGAGAAGCTGAAGGAGCTGATCCCGCAGCACCTGTTCAAGATCCCGATCCAGGCCGCGATCGGCGGCCGCATCATCGCCCGCGAGACCGTCTCGGCGCTCCGCAAGGACGTCACCGCCAAATGCTACGGCGGCGACGTGACCCGCAAGCGCAAGCTGCTCGACAAGCAGAAAGAGGGCAAGAAGCGGATGAGGCAGTTCGGCAAGGTGGATATCCCGCAGGAAGCGTTCATTCAGGCGCTGAAGATGGGGGATTGAGAAGCCGGTTGGCGTGCAGAGCGCGCCAAGCCATCGATCCAGTGAATCGATGGCAGGCTTCGAAAGCGGGGGAGCTGCCGGCAGGCAGCGGGCCCCCCGCCAGCGCGGCGCTGAAGCTGCGCGGTGGAGGTTACAAGCGAACTATGAGTTCTTAGTATCCCGGCCGTCCGGTTCTTTTGCGACACCCTTGAACGGACCTTCCGAGGCCTTGCGCTCCATGAAATGGCCAGTGCGCTCGTCTCGTTTCTGCCAGTCACCGTTTTCGTGCTGGAACTGCGTCCTGCCAGTCACTGCGCCTCTGCGGTAGTCATCACCCGTGTTCTTCGCCATGCCGGCCTCCTTCGAACAGAAAGAGAACGTATTCCGATTCGCTTCTGGTCTCTAGGGCCTTGAATGTACCGTAGTAGTGACTTGTTAGCCCTTGCGGCCCGCCTGTAAATAAGGTTCAGTCGCCGAACCTAAGTGCGCCAGGAACGAGAGCATGAAAGTAATTTCATTTTTCAACAACAAGGGCGGCGTCGGGAAAACGACGCTGACAGGGAATATATGTGCCTATCTCGCTATCGAGATGAAAAAGAGAATTCTTGTAGTCGACGCCGATCCGCAATGCAATGTAACTCAGTTCATATTGGGTGACGAAAAAACAATTAATATGTATTGGCCGGAGTCTGATCCGAAGCATAATATACGAACAAATACAATTTTAGATGTGGTTCAACCGACACTCGACGGCGACGCCTCGGTAAATCATGCAGTTAAATTCCTGCCGGCGAAGACGAATAGGTTCGGCGTTTCGCTTCTGCCTGGTCACCCAAGATTTTCGCTTCTAGAGGACGCTCTGTCGGCGGCCTGGACGGAACTACCCAGCGGCAAACCGGGAGGTTTTCGGATATCGAACTGGCTTCGAACATTTCTCAAGAAGTTCGAAGGCGAATTCGACTTTGTTTTCGTCGACGTAAGCCCCTCACTGGGCGCCTTGAATAGGTCTATCCTATTATCTTGCAATCATTTTATCTCTCCACTCGGGGCAGATGCATTCAGCATTCTCGGTTTGAGGAACATCGCAAGCTGGATGACAGGATGGATCAAATATTATGAAGTTGGTTTGGAGCAATCAGAGCGCCTAAACCCTGGTAGCCTCAACAAGTATGACGTACCTAAAAAGATACCTGTGAGGAATGGTTATGTTGGATACACCTTGCAGCAGTATATCGCAAAAGCCAAGGAGGGGGTACGGCGGCCAACAAAAGCATACGAGCGCATATTGGAGGACCTGCCTGAAGAAGTCAGGAAATATATGATCGAGTTCAGCTTAGAAAAGATGTATCAAAGCTGCATCTTGGCGACGTTCCCAATCTGTACAGCCTTATTCCTCTAGCTAAATCCTCAAACGCACCGATAATTGCCTTGCGCTCGAAAGATGGATTGGTAGGGAGTCAATTTCTCCAGGCATCTGAATATACCGACATTATAAGCCGCCTAGCTAAGAAGATACTTGAGGGTATCGATGGGTAGTGTTTGGCCAGAAGCATTGGTGCGCGAGTTTGCCGAGCGGCGTGCGGTGCTCTTTTTGGGAGCGGGATTTTCGATTGCGACGGCTACCGCTGATGGCAAAAGCTTTCCAAGCTGGACTCAGTTATTGCTATCGTTGGCTCAAAAATTGCCAAAAGCAGTTGAGAGGACAGCAGTCCAAAAGCTAATTAAATTCCAGAATTATTTAGATGCAGCTCAAATAATTTGGGACCAAGTGCCCGCTGCGGATCTGCGTCAGAAAATTATCGACACTTTTTCCCTAAAGCTGAGTTCCCCACAAGATCTCTATCGGTGTATAATAGATGTCGATCCTCATACCTTGACGATAGGCCTCCGGCTCTCTTGAGTTTAGCGCCTGCGCTGGACCTGCACACGTCGCCCGCCTAGTAGCTGGCATTCCATGCCACCTTCACCATCCCGCCACCTCGTTGTATCCTCTCCTCCGGCTTGGGGAGACGTCACATGCGCTCCACTCTGGATACCGTTGCCGCGATCGGCCTCGCCATCGGCGGCGCGTTCGGCTTGGCGGGCACTTTCGTTGCGAGCGATGCGCTGCGCGAAACGGTCTGGACCATCGACGGCGTGGCGATCGTCGTGGCAGTGGCGCTGCTGGTGATGAAATACCAGCGGCTGGGCAATGACCTCGTCGCGGCCGGCTTCCTCACCTTCCTGGCCGGCGAGAGCCTGCTTCTGGCCGGCAATGCGGCGGGCCTGCAGGCCAGCGTTCCTTCCTATGTCGGCGGCATTTCGCTCTGGGCGGCGGGGCTCATTATGGTCAGCGCGCAAGCCACCTTCGCGCTCTGGATACGGCTCACCGCTTTTCTCTCGGCCGCGCTCTTCGTCGTCTCGGCGGCGATGATCCTGTGGGGCGCGCCGCTGCTCCCCACCTCCTCGCCGCTGCCCGCCGCCGGCTATCCGTTCCTGGTCCTCACCTTCATCGGCTGGATCTGGACGCTGATGAAATCCGGGCGCTGAGCCGATGCCCGCCCCGCTCGAAATCCGCAACAGCGCTTCGGGAAAAATCTTTCCGGCGCTCGGCTCGTTCCTGATGGCGGCGATCTTCGGCTTCTATATGGTCAAGGGGCTGTCCATGGGCGCGCCGGGCGGCGGCGTGTTCATGGTGGCGCTGCTGACGCTCGGCTTTGCCGGGCTCGGGCTCTTCATCGCGCGCGGCGCCTTCGACACCAGGGTCCAGGTCGTCTTGGATCAGCGCGGTTTCCGCGATGCTCGCGCCGGCGACGTGCTGGTGCCGTGGCAGAAGGTTAGGAGCGTGTGGCTTGCCTCCGGCAGGGGCGCGGCGATGCTCAATTTCGAGCTTACCGAGGTGCCGCCCGACGAGATCCGATACGCCCCCGCCAACGCCTTCGGCCTGCTGCCCTTCGGCAAGACCACCGTGCATATGGAGGTCTCCTCGCTCGATGTCAGCGCCGAGGAGATGGTCGACGCGGTGAAGAAATTCGCGCCGCATGTGGAGGTGAGGAGGTAGGGCTCCCTTCTCCCCTTGTGGGAGAAGGTGGCCGCGAAGCGGCCGGATGAGGGGTGTTGGACGGAGTGAAGCGCTGGCGATCTTGCACGATGCGGCGCTGGTGGCGACCGTCGTCGCCAAGCTGGAGCACCCCTCATCCGTCTCGGCGCTGCGCGCCGATCCACCTTCTCCCACAGGGGGAGAAGGGGAGGTCGCGCCGTTTCCGTACCCGTGTTCTACTGCCCTCTGGAAACCCATGATGATTCGCGCTCTGCTCGCCGCCCTTCTCCTCACCACCCCGGCCTTCGCCGCCGACATGTCGGTCTTCGTGCGCAACCAGCGGCTGGACGGCGTGGCGCTGGAGCTATTCAGCCGCGACAGCGAGAAAGTCTGGCCGGGCGGCGACAAGGTCTTCCTCATCCGTCCGGGGGCGAAGAAGTCGGTGCCGATCTCCTGCGAGCCCGGCGAGCACATCTGCTGGGGCGCCTGGGTGAACGGCGATGATTCCATCACCGCCGGCGTCGGCCCCGACAACGACCGGCCCTGCGACACCTGCTGCTTCATCTGCACCGAGCACTCGACCGAGACGGTGGATCTGGCGGAGTAGCGGGGCCTCTTCCCCTTCTCCCCTTGTGGGAGAAGGTGGCCGCGAAGCGGCCGGATGAGGGGTGTTGGACGGAGTGAAGCGCTGGCGATCTTGCACGATGCGGCGCTGGTGGCGACCGTCGTCGCCAAGCTGGAACACCCCTCATCCGTCTCGGCGCTGCGCGCCGATCCACCTTCCCCCACAAGGGGGGAAGGGGAGGTCGCGTCGCTTCCCCACCCATGCTCTACTTCCTGGGAGACCTCACCATGATTCGCGCTCTGCTCGCCGCCCTTCTCCTCACCACCCCGGCCTTCGCAGCCGACATGTCGGTGTTCATCCGCAACCAGCGGCCGGACGGCGTGGCGCTGGAGCTATTCAGCCGCGACAGCGAAAAAGTCTGGCCGGGCGGCGACAAGGTCTTCCTCATCCGTCCGGGGGCGAAGAAGTCGGTGCCGATCTCCTGCGAGCCCGGCGAGCACATCTGCTGGGGCGCCTGGGTGAACGGCGACGATTCCATCACCGCCGGCGTCGGCCCCGACAACGACCACCCCTGCGACACCTGCTGCTTCATCTGCACCGACCATTCGACCGAGACGGTTGATCTGGCGGAGTAGCGGGGCCTCTTCCCCTTCTCCCCTTGTGGGGTGAGAAGCGCTCCGCGTCAGCGGACGAAAAGCCAATTGCTTGGCTTTTCGAGCTTCGAACGCCCTGAGCCTGCGAAGGGCCGGGTGGTGGCTCGGCGCGGAGCGCCGAGACGGATGAGGGGTGCGCGACGGAGCGCTGCGCTGGCTGTTGGAGCGATCACAAGGACCGGCTAGTCTTTCCCTATGCCGCATCAACCCGTAGCTCCAGCCAAACGAAACTTCGCGCGCACGATGCGCCGCGAAGCAACAGATGCGGAAAGCCGTTTATGGCAGGAACTGCGTGGCCGAAGGCTGGACGGGATAAAGTTTCGGCGGCAGGTGCCGATCGGCCGGTTCGTAGCGGATTTCGTGTGTGCCGAGGCTCGGCTGATCGTCGAAATTGATGGCAGCCAGCATGCGGAGTCCCGCCACGACCAAGAGCGCGATGCCGAATTGAAGGCCAGGGGCTTTCGCGTGCTCCGGTTCTGGAATGATGATGTCCTGAGAGATTTGAACGCCGTCTGCGACACGATCATCGCTTATGTGCGCGATGAAAGCTTGCAGCCTTGGCGGTGAGCCGGATCGGGCGTCTTTGCCAAGCTGGAACACCTCTCATCCGTCTCGGCGCTGCGCGCCGAGCCACCTTCTCCCACAGGGGGAGAAGGGGAGCTTGTGCTTGACGCCATCCGCACCACCACCCTAGCCTCGCCTTCAACCCCCAACAGGAGACCCCACCCATGGCAGGCACGGTCGAAGGCGAGAAGATCGACGTTTCCTTCAGCGGCAAGCGCTGCATCCATTCGCGCAACTGCGTGCTCGGCAACCCGCATGTCTTCGTGCCCAACGCCAAGGGCGAGTGGATCCATCCGGACGCGGCAAGCGTCGAGAAGGTGGTGGCGCTGGCGGAGAACTGCCCGTCGGGCGCGATCACCTACAGCAGAAAAGACGGCGGGCCGCAGGAAAAGCCGCCGGTGGTCAACACCGTGCGCGTGCGCGAAAACGGCCCGCTGGCGGTCCATGCCGAGATTGCGCTGGGCGACGAGACCTTCCATCGCGCCACGCTCTGCCGCTGCGGCCAGTCGCAGAACAAGCCCTTCTGCGACAACAGCCACATCAAGGCCGGCTTTTCCGCCACCGGCGAGCCGCCGCTGAAGGAAGCGCAGGTCCTCGAGGTGCGGGATGGCCCGCTCAACGTGACGCCCACCGTCAACGGCCCGCTGAAGCTCGAAGGCAATGCCGAGATCGTCACGGGCACCGGCCACACCATCGCCCGCACCACGAAGGTCTTCCTCTGCCGCTGCGGGCAGTCGGCCAACAAGCCGTTCTGCGATGGCAGCCATAAAAGGGTGGGGTTCGTGGCATGACAAGCGGTGCGCCGACGTTAGTTTAGGAGTAGCTACACAACCCATGGGAGGAAATCCACCATGCGTACCGTGCTCGTTCTTGCCTTGCTTGCCTTCGCCATGCCCGCCTTCGCCGCCAATCATGCGGTCCAGATCAAGGACATGAAATTCCATCCGGCCAAGATCAGTGTCGCCGTCGGCGACACCGTGACCTTCACCAACGCCGATTCCAAGACGCACACCGCCACGGCGGACGACGGTTCCTTCGATACCGGCCAGCTCGCCAAGGGCAAGAGAGCCAAGGTCAAAATATCGGCCGCCGGCGCGCACCCGTTCCATTGCGCGATCCACACCTCGATGACGGGCACTGTTACGGCGAAGTAGGAGAAGCCGACGGGGAGCTGCTAGTCTCCCGCCAAAGGTCGATCCGCAGGCAGAGAGGTTGGCGCGAGGCACCCCCCTCTGCCCTGCCGGGCATCTCCCCCTCAAGGGGGGAGATTGGCAGCTCGGGCGCCGGCGCTGTTTCTGCAACGTTGGCGACTGGCGAAAGCGTCCGCGACATCTGATCTCCCCCCTTGAGGGGGAGATGGCCGGCAGGCCAGAGGGGGGTGCTGTCCCGCCGACGTCTCAATAAATCCTCCATAGCGCCACGCTCCATCCTTGGCCCATCTCTCTCACCTTTATCCGTCAGCCCGTATCGGCTAAGGGCAGGGCACCAAACCTGTTGTCCGGACTTGCAGCCCAGAAATGATCGCCAAACCTCACCCTCTTTTCCTCGGCATCGATACCGGCGGCACCTATACCGATGCCGTGCTGTGGTCGGAGGAAGGAAATCCGAAAGGCAAGGTGCTGGCCAAGGCCAAGGCGCTGACCACCCGTCACGATCTCGCGGTCGGCATTTCCGGCGCGGTCGATGCGGTGCTGGAAAAGGCAGGCACCGATCCGGCCGCCATAAAACTGGTGTCGATGTCCACCACCTTGGCCACCAACGCGCTGGTCGAGGGCCAGGGCGGCCGCGTGGCGCTGGTCATGATCGGCTTTTCGGAGGCCGACCTGGCACGCGACGGGCTGAAGACGGCGCTCGGCACCGATCCGGTGGTGTTCTGCCCCGGCGGCCATGACGTGCACGGCAATGCCGCCAAGCTCGACCTTTCCGGCCTCGAGGCGGCGCTGCCGGAGCTTGGGCGGTCGGTGTCGGGCTTTGCCGTCTGCGCCTATTTCGCCACCCGCAATCCGGCGCATGAGCTCGCCGCCCGCGACCTGATCCGCGACAAGACCGGCCTTCCCGTCACCGCCAGCCATGAATTGTCCGCCAAGCTCGGCGGGCCGCGCCGCGCGCTGACCACGCTGCTCAACGCCCGGCTGATCTCGATGATCGACCGGCTGGTGGCGGCGACCGAAGGCTTTCTTGGTCATCGCGGCATCGCCGCGCCGCTGATGGTGGTGCGCGGCGACGGCGCGCTGGTGTCGGCGGCCTTCGCCCGCCAGCGGCCGATCGAGACCATTTTGTCGGGCCCGGCCGCCAGCCTGGTCGGCGCCCGCCACATGACCGGGCTCGACGACGCCATGGTGTCGGACATCGGCGGCACCACGACGGACGTCGCCGTGCTGGACCAGGGTCGGCCGCGCCTCGATCCGGAAGGCGCCACCGTCGGCGGCTTCCGCACCATGGTGGAAGCCGTCGCCATGCGCACCTTCGGCCTCGGCGGCGATTCCGAAGTGGCGCTGGAAGACGGCGCGCTTGTGCCAAAGATCCTGCTCGGACCGCGCCGCCTGGTGCCGCTGGCGCTCGCCGGCATGGCGCATGGCGAGGCGGTCACCGCCGAGCTGGAACGGCAGCTGCGGGCGCCGAACCCCGGCCGCATGGACGGCCGCTTTGCCGTACGCACCGGCGTGCCGGACCGCCTCGCCGCCGGCCTTACCGGGCCGGAGGCAAAGCTCTACGAGGCGATCGGCGCGGTGCCGCTGGCGCTCGACCGGCTGCTCACCTCCAATGCCCAGAACGCCACGCTCAACCGGCTGGTCGCGCGCGGGCTCGTGCACAATTGCGGCTTCACGCCGTCGGATGCCGCCCACGTGCTCGGCAAGCAGTCGAATTGGGACCCCGCCGCCGCGCGCCTCGGCGCCGAGCTGTTTTCCCGCCGCCGCGACGGCCGCGGCCAGACGATCGCGGCGACGCCCGAAGCGATCGCCGAGCGCGTGCTCATCACGCTGACCCGCTGGTCGGCCGAATACATCCTCGAAACCGCTTTCGCCGAGGACGGGCTCGACGGCGCCGCGACCGTCGCGCATGCGCTGGTGCAGCGCGCTGTCGACGCCCATCCCGGCATCGCTCGGCTCACCGTCGCGCTCGACCGCCCGGTGATCGGCCTCGGCGCCTCGGCGCCGCTGCACTATGCCGGCCTGCCCCCGCTGGTCGGCAATGGCTGCATCGTGCCGGAGGATACCGATGTCGCCAACGCGCTGGGTGCCGTCGTCGGCCAGGTGCGCGTCTCGGCCGAAGCCCGCGTCAGCCAGCCGAAGGAAGGGCTGTTCCGCCTCGCCTCGGGCCAAACCGTGCGCGATTTCACCGACGAGGCGGCGGCGATCGCGGCGGCGCAAGCCGATGTCCGCGCGATCGTCGCCGAACGGGCCAAGGACGCCGGCACCGACAGCGCCGAGATCGGCGTTTCCACCGAGTTCAAGGTCTCGACCATCGAGGGACAGCGTATGTTCATCGAGGCGCATGTGGTGGCGGTGGCCTCGGGGCGGCCAAGGATTGCGGTGTGAAGGCGCCTTCCCTTCTCCCCTTGTGGGAGAAGGTGTCGCCGAAGGCGACGGATGAGGGGTGTTCCAGGGAAAGCCGACGTCTCACTCCGCTGGAACACCCCTCATCCGTCTCGGCGCTTGCGCGCCGATCCACCTTCTCCCACAAGGGGAGAAGGGAGGGCCCCGCCGCCCTACTTAACCCTAAGCCGAATTGACCCTTGAACCCCGGCGTGCCAAAGGCCCGGCAAAGCCTTATATCTGGAGACGTGCTGATGACCGACCGCATCGAGATCGCCGGGTTGCAAATCGCCCGGGAGCTCCATGACTTCGTGGCCGAGGAGGCCACGCCCGGCACCGGCATCGATCCGGAAAAATTCTGGAGCGGCTTTTCGGCAATCGTCCACGACCTCGCGCCGAAGAACCGCGCGCTGCTCGCCAAACGCGATGCCATGCAGGTAAAGCTCGACGACTGGTACCGCGCCAACGGCGCGCCGGTTGACATGGAGCCCTACAAGGAGTTCCTCAAGGAGATCGGCTACCTCGTGCCGGAAGGCCCGGCCTTCAGCGTCAGCACGGAACATGTCGATCCCGAGATCGCCGTCGTCGCCGGGCCGCAGCTCGTCGTGCCGGTGATGAATGCGCGCTATGCGCTCAATGCCGCCAACGCCCGCTGGGGCTCGCTCTACGATGCGCTCTACGGCACCGACGCCATCCCCGAGACGGGAGGCACCGAGAAGGGCAAGGGTTTCAACCCCACGCGCGGCGCCAAGGTCATCGCCTGGGCCAGGGATTTCCTCGACCAGTCCGCGCCGCTCACCACCGGCAAATGGGCCGGCGTCAACGGGCTCTCGGTGGCGAACGGCGCGCTTAAAGCGGGCGAGGGCGCCGGCGCCACCACGCTCGCCGATCCCAGGCAGTTCATCGGCTATCGCGGCGATGCGGCCACGCCGGAAGCCGTGCTGCTGGTCAAGAACGGCCTGCATATCGAGATCGTCATCGACCGCGCCAACCCGATCGGCAAGACCGATCCGGCCGGCATCGCCGACGTTCTCCTCGAAGCGGC
Source organism: Mesorhizobium shonense (assembly GCF_040545255.1). Lineage (NCBI taxonomy): Bacteria > Pseudomonadati > Pseudomonadota > Alphaproteobacteria > Hyphomicrobiales > Phyllobacteriaceae > Mesorhizobium > Mesorhizobium shonense. The sequence goes on along the minus strand of NZ_JBEPLM010000028.1, from coordinate 34,119 downwards.
GCTGACCACCATCCAGGACTGCGAGGATTCGGTCGCCGCGGTGGACGCCGAGGACAAGGTCGTCGTCTACCGCAACTGGCTCGGCCTGATGAAGGGCGACCTGGCGGAAGAGATCACCAAGGCCGGCAAGACTTTTGTCCGCAAGCTCAATCTGGACCGTACCTACACCTCGCGCGGCGGCGGCACGCTCACGCTGCCCGGCCGCTCGCTGATGCTGGTGAGGAATGTCGGCCACCTGATGACCAACCCCGCGATAACCGACCGCGACGGCAACGAAGTGCCGGAAGGCATCATGGATGCGGCGCTCACCGCGCTGATCGCGCTGCACGATGTCGGCGAAAACGGCCGCCGCGCCAATTCCCGCGCCGGCTCGATGTATGTGGTGAAGCCCAAGATGCACGGGCCGGAAGAGGTCGCCTTCGCCGTCGAGATCTTCGACCGCGTCGAGGCCCTGCTCGGCATGCCCAAAAACACCATCAAGATGGGCATCATGGATGAGGAGCGGCGCACCACCGTCAACCTCAAGGAGGCGATCCGCGCCGCGAGAGAGCGCGTGGTGTTCATCAACACCGGCTTCCTCGACCGCACCGGCGACGAGATCCACACCTCGATGGAAGCCGGCCCGATGATCCGCAAGGGCGACATGAAGCAGGCCGCCTGGATCTCCGCCTACGAAGCCTGGAACGTCGACATAGGGCTCGAATGCGGGCTCGCCGGCCATGCCCAGATCGGCAAGGGCATGTGGGCGATGCCCGATTTGATGGCGGCGATGCTGGCTGAGAAGATCGCGCATCCCAAGGCCGGCGCCAACACCGCCTGGGTGCCGTCGCCGACGGCCGCGACGCTGCACGCCACCCACTATCACAAGGTCGACGTCAACGCCGTGCAGGCGGCGCTGAAGAGCCGGCCGAAGGCCAGGCTCGACGACATTCTGTCGGTGCCGGTGGCGGTGCGGCCGAACTGGACGCCGGACGAGATCCAGCGCGAGCTCGACAACAATGCGCAGGGCATCCTCGGCTATGTCGTGCGCTGGATCGACCAGGGCGTCGGCTGCTCGAAAGTGCCCGACATCAACGATGTCGGCCTGATGGAGGACCGCGCCACGCTGCGCATCTCCTCGCAGCACATCGCCAACTGGCTGCGCCACAAGGTGTGCTCGGAGATCCAGGTCAGGGACTCGCTGCAGCGCATGGCGGCGATCGTCGACCGCCAGAATGTCGGCGACCCGCTCTACCGCCCGATGGCGCCGGATTTCGACAAGTCGATCGCCTTCCAGGCCGCCTGCGACCTGGTGTTCAAGGGCACGAGCCAGCCCAACGGCTACACCGAGCCGGTGCTGCATGCGCGGCGGCTGGAGCTGAAGGCGAAGGACCGGTAGCCGCGGCGTTCACCTTTCCGTTGAGGGGAGGGTGGCCGCGAAGCGGGTTCACCGGTGAGAGACTCGACTTTTTCAGGCTTGTTTCGAAGGCGCCTGGTTGGGGTGGGAGTCGGCGCCGCGCAGGACCCCACGCGGCCGCTTCGCGGCCACCCTCTGCGACAAGCCGCATGACCAGCCATCATGGTCGCCCCTTTTTGCAGAACTTGACGCACACAACCGCGTGCCGCGCAGCCTGGGAGGCTTTCGGCCAGCGCCGGGCTGGCGAGCTAGCGAGCGCCGATCACACAAAAGAGATGCCGAGGTGAGCGGCAACCAGCCTTGAACGCCTTGACGATTCGTAATCTACCTACTAGTTGGAAGGTTTGTCAAACGAGAGATCCATCATGTCTGTACAAATGAACGATCAAAGCCGCGCCCCGCAATCAAATACCTGGCTCAAGAGCTACTATTATCTGCGGTTCGCCGTATCGGCGGCTTGGGTTGCTGTGGCTTTCACCATCGCGAAAAACAATCCACCGCTCGCCGCTGTCACGCTGATCGCCTACCCCGTGTGGGACGCGCTCGCGAACTATGTCGACGCGCAGCGCAGCGGCGGGCTCGGTCGCAATAAGTCGCAGCTGCTCAACGTCGTCGTCAGCATCGTCGCCACGATTGCTGTCGCCATCGCGCTTGGCCGCAGCATGAATGCGGTGCTCTCGGTCTATGGTGTCTGGGCCGTTGTCTCCGGCGCTTTTCAGCTGCTGACCGCGGTGCGTCGCTGGAAAATCAACGGCGCCCAGTGGGCGATGATCCTGAGCGGCGCCCAATCGGCGCTGGCCGGCCTCTTCTTCGTAAAGATGGCGACGGGTACGGAGGCTATTGGCATCGCCAACGTTGCGCCCTATGCCGCTTTCGGCGCCTTCTACTTCCTCGTGTCCGCCGTGTGGCTGTCGGTCGGCGGTGCCCTTCGCAAGTCGCCGCGGGCCGTGAGTTGAGGTTTTCTCCGCTGGACGTTAGGCATGTCTATGAACAAGCCCTCGAACACTGCCGATGACATCCTGGCCGCCGCGCGACGCTTCATCGTCGCCGGCGGCTACAACGGGTTCAGCTACGCCGATATCGCCGAGGTGATCGGCATCCGCAAAGCCAGCATCCACCACCATTTCCCCAGCAAGGTCGATCTGGTGCAGACCCTGGTCAGGCGCTACCTCGAGGATGCCGTCACGGGCATGGCGGAGCTTGAGCGCAATGTGCCTGAGTCGCCTGAGTTGCTTCGAACCTACGCCGGCTTCTGGGCTCGCTGCATTGAGGATGCGAGCCGGCCGTTCTGCGTCTGCGCCTTGCTCGCCAGCGAACTTCCGGCCCTTCCGCCCGAGGTTGCCGTGGAGGTCCGGGCGTATTTTCAATTTCTCTCGGGTTGGCTGACCGGTGTCATCGAGCGGGGCGTCGGGAAAGGCGCATTGACAATTTCCGCAACGCCGCGTGTCGAGGCGGAGGCCTTCATGGCGACCGTTCACGGAGCGATGCTTTCCGCGCGAGCCTATGGCGATACCGCGGCTTTCGCCACGATCATGGCGCCGACGTTGCAGAAGCTGATCCCTGGGATCCAATGAAGAGGAAAGCAAGAGCAAGCGGAGCCGCGTGAAGAAGCGGACCCGGTCCCCGCGCGGTTTCTTGTGACTACGCCGCCTGCGCCATGCGTTCCGCGCTCATCCGGTAGGAGATCGCTTCGGCGAGATGGATGCGGCCGACTGTTTCGCTGGCGTCGAGGTCGGCCAGCGTGCGCGCCACTTTCAAAACGCGATGATAGGCCCGCGCCGAAAAGGCGAGTTTTTCGCTGGCGTCCTTGAGCAGCGTCAGACCGGCGGCGTCGGGCTTGGCGATCTCCTCGACGACCGAAGGCGGGCAATGCGCGTTGGTGGTGGCGGAGGCGCCCAGCTTTTCCAGCCGCTCACGCTGGATGGCGCGGGCGCGGGCGACACGCTGCGCGACCGCGGCGCTCGTCTCGGCCTTGTCCGGCCGGATCAGGTCGCTCGCCGAGACCGCCGGCACTTCGATCCTGAGGTCGATGCGGTCGAGCAGCGGGCCGGAGATGCGCGCCTGGTATTCGGTGCGGCAGCGGTCGCCGCGCAGGCAGCGATAGCCGGGCTCGCCCGACATGCCGCAGCGGCACGGGTTCATCGCCGCCACCAGCTGGATGCGCGCCGGATAGGTGACACGATGGTTGGCGCGCGCGATCACGCAGTCGCCGGTCTCCAGCGGCTGGCGCAGCGCATCCAGCGTCTGCGGCGTGAATTCCGGCAACTCGTCGAGGAAGAGCACGCCGTGATGGGCAAGCGACACTTCGCCCGGCCGCACGCGCAAGCCGCCGCCCACCATCGCCGCCATCGAGGCCGAATGATGCGGGGCGCGGAACGGCCGCCGGTCGGTGAGCTTGCCTTCGCCGAGTTCGCCGGCAACGGAAGCGATCATCGAGACTTCCAGCAGCTCCTTCGGCGCCAGCGGCGGCAGGATCGAGGGCAGCCTTTGCGCCAGCATCGACTTGCCCGATCCGGGCGGTCCGACCATCAGCAGATTGTGCCCGCCGGCCGCCGCCACTTCGAGCGCCCGCTTGGCGCTTTCCTGGCCTTTGATGTCGGCGAGGTCCGGCAGGTCGCGCGCTGCAAGCTGGATGCCGGCCTCGGGGCGCGACAGCACCTGCGTTCCGCGAAAGTGGTTGGCGACGGCGATCAGGCTGCGCGGCGCCAGAATGTCGAAATCCTTGCCGGCCCAGGCCGCCTCCGGCCCGCAGGCAAACGGGCAGATCAGGCCCTTGCCCTCGGCATTGGCGCCGATCGCCGCCGGTAGCGCTCCGGCCACCGCCGCTATGGTGCCGTCGAGCGACAGTTCGCCGAGCACGACATAGCCGGCCAGCATGTCGCCCGGAATGGCGCCAAGTGCGGCCATCAGCCCAAGCGCGATCGGCAGGTCGTAGTGGCTGCCTTCCTTGGGCAGATCCGCCGGCGCCAGATTGACGGTGACTTTCTTCGACGGCATCGACAGGCCAGATGCATGAAGCGCGGCCTGCACGCGTTCGCGGCTTTCGGCCACCGCCTTGTCCGGCAGGCCGACGATCTGCATGCCGACCTTGCCCGGCGCGATCATCACCTGGACATCGACCGGCACCGCCTCGATGCCCTGGAAAGCCACCGTGCGAACTCGCGCCACCATGTTTCTCAAGCCCCCGGATGCCGGCCCACCCGCGGATTTGCGATCAGCCCGCGAGCAAGGTCAGGCCAGACAACCATAGATTTCGGATTTAGGCAAGAACATTACGGGAACAGACGCACGCCGTTTGGCGACGATCTTGGACCGCGATGATCACAGTGCCCCTGACGCGGTCAAGCAATCGGTGCCGCGCCGCGCCGCTCGAGCGCGGTCTTGCGGATGATTTCCGCGATCTCCGGGCTGCTGCTGCACAGCATCTGGAAATCCGCCGAGTGCAGCGACAGGAGTGAGACCGCCGTTGCGGCGCTGACGGTCGCCATACGCGGTTCGCCGCTGATCAGCGCCATCTCGCCGAAGAAGGCGCCGGGGGGCATTCGCTGAGACAGGAGTAGAGGTCTCGTTAGGGTGGGTGAGCGGACCTTCCATCGATCTGCTCTGTTTCCACACTGGTTGCTGGTTGACATACACGCGCTTTATGACTGCTGTTTAAAGCTCTGGTCGGGCCCGTTGCCCGAGCGGCTGGTTGTGCGGGAGGGACTCTATGGCCCAGCAGGAGCAGTGGCAGCTGGAAGGCAGCGCCGCGGAACTCTACGAGCGTTACTTGGTCCCGGCAATTACCGCCCTGTGGGCCGCCGACCTAGTGGATCGTGCTGCGCCTCAATCTGGTAAGCGGGTTCTGGACCTCGCCTGCGGCACCGGCGTGGTGGCACGCGTCGCGGCCGAGCGTATGGGAGGGGGGCAGGTCGTCGGCCTCGACATCAATACGGGCATGCTTGCCGTTGCTCGATCGCTCCCGACAGGCGCTGGACCGCGTATTGACTGGTGCGAGGGAAGCGCGCTCGAAATGCCGTTCACTGACTCCACCTTCGACCTGGTTCTTTGCCAGCTCGGACTGCAGTTTTTCCCGGACCGATCGGGTGCGCTACGTGAAATGTTCCGGGTGCTGGTGCCTAACGGCCGACTGGCCTTAAGCGTTTTCAGCGCTATTGACCACACTCCTGCGGCGAAGGCTCTGGCAGAAGCCTTGGACCGACATCTCGGTCCAGGCGCTTCGGCAACCAAACGGTCCGAGCATTCACTCGCCGATGCTGACGAGCTTTACCGACTGGTGGCTGGCGCGGGCTTTCGCCATGTGACCGTCCACACGATTACCCAGAACATCCGTTTCCCCTCGCCAAAGGAATACGTGCGACTACAGCTAGCAGCAACTCCCCAGGCTGGACTGGTGAGCGGAATGGATGCCGGACATCGCGATGCAGTAATCACAGCGATCACGGGTGATCTAAGTTCCTCGCTGGCAATCTATTCAAGTGGAGGGGAGTTGACGTTCCCCCAAGAGGCTCACGTCCTGGTCGCTCGCAGATAGCAGCTGTCGTTGCGGCGTGAGCATCGCTAGGACGCTCGGTTCCTCCCGACGGTCAGGATCCATCGATCGCACGCGATGCAATCGCTAAGCTGCGGGCGGCAAATCCCCGCGTCTCGATCGCCGTCATGAAGGCAAGCCACCCGCTGCGCCACAGTCCGCGACTGTTCGACATGTTTGTGGAAGGGTGGCGGCTGGCTGGCTTGCCCGAGGAATGAGCGGTTGCTCGGCTACGCCAAAGTGCCCCGCCCTTGAGGCGCGCAACCGGGCATCGAGCTTGGATCGACCATCCAAATGGCAGCTTTCCGTCCTGCTGACGTCCGGTCGAACTCGTCGTAGTCTATGACCGGTTCGGGTCAGGAGCGCTGGTTGCGCTCGACGTCGGGTTTCGGGAAGGAGAAACGGCCCAGGAAGGGCAGCAATGGGTGGGGGGAAAGGTGCCGTTGGCTCATCTGCCAGAACGAGCAGGTCACGCCAGCTCCCGACATTGCCGGCCAGCCTCGCAAGTGTCGTGATACGATCCGTTGACGACCCTAGTCGCCGCAGACTTCAGCGTCAAAAAACAAGCTTCGGAAGCTGACCTGCAGAACAACAATTCGGGAGTGCTACCGAGTGAAATTCATTCGCCACATTGGCTCCGGCCACATCGAAGCCGCCCAAGTTTCAAGACGTTGAGCACCGTTAGAACGCGCATCTGAAAGATCCTGTCGGTCTCGCCGCTGTGGTCGTCCAATGGCACGGATGAGACGACTACTGTTTGCCGCGGCGCCCGAGACGGCTCGCGATATGCGTGCGCCGCAGATGCTTTTTCCGTGCTATGATGGGCTTGCAATCTTGACCTTGGCAATATGGCAGAGGCCGAACGCTGTTTGCTCTGGCGCGGGAGTTTGCGCCCAGCACGGGTCCAACCCGAAATGTAGTGTTGCTGCCTTTTGCCGACTGAGCTTGGGCGAGGAGTTTGTCCATGTCCATGTGTAGTGTTGACCACCCACTGCAGCCGGGCGACCCAGCGCCCAATATAGTGCTCGATGCTATCTCGCGCGAAGGCAAGATTGCGCTCAATGATTTTCGAGGCCGTAACCCGTTGTTGATCGGTTTGTTTCGCGGTCTGCACTGTCCGTTCTGCCGCCGTCACATCGCGGCCATGGCGCAACTCAATCCGGCTCTGCGTGAGAAAGGCGTCGAATGCCTGGCAGTGGTCAATACGCCGGTCGAACGGGCACGGCTCTATTTCCGCTACCACCCGATGCCCCACCTTTTCGCCGCGTCCGACCCGGAGCGGGCCTCGCATCGTGCTTTCGGCTTGCGCGAGGTCGGGATGGACACGGTCACGGCGATACGGATTGACCTTCCGGGCGAGTTGCCGGAACCTATGGACGTGATGGCAATGACCGAGTTACTCAACAAGAAGGAAGGATATGAGATTACAGAAGCCGATCAGCAGATGATGGCTTCCGGCCAGGGGCAGCTTGTCGGTCAGTTCCTAATCGACCGGGAGGGCATCGTGCGCTGGAGCTTCACTGAAGTTCTGGAGGTTGGTCTCCAAACGTTCAGGGCGCCGAAACCCGAGGAACTGATATCTGTAGCGTCCCAAGTCGCACATTCGCTCGACGACCGCGCCCTGTAACGATTCTATGGGTTTGAGGCCATGATCAAGGTGCTCAAGCGCGGCGGCCCGGGTCTGCCCGTAAGCTTCGTAGCGATTCCATTGAACGGGCGGACGCTAGAGTGAGCCAGCCTCAGCGCATAGGCCAAGCGACGTCCCTCCGCAATCACGTGGCTTCCGACAGGCGCGCAGTACGGCGATTTTCCACCCGTTCAAGGCCTTCCGGCAGCGTGCTTGCAACGGCTGGATAGGGTCACTGTTACGCCTTGAGGCAGCACCCGGCGACGACCAGAGACGATGTGGGTTTCGGGCGGAAATTAATGTAGCAAACCATCAGCAGATTGTGCCCGTCGGCCGCCGCCGCTTCGAGTTTACGATCAGCCCGCGAGCAAGGTCAGGCCAGACAACCATAGATTTCGGATTTAGGCAAGAACATTACGGGAACAGACGCGCGCCGTCCGGCGACGATCTTGGACCGCGATGATCACAGTGCCCTTGACGCGGTCAAGCAATCGGTGCCGCGCCGCGCCGCTCGAGCGCGGTCTTGCGGATGATTTCCGCGATCTCCGGGCTGCTGCTGCACAGCATCTGGAAATCCGCCGAGTGCAGCGACAGGAGTGAGACCGCCGTTGCGGCGCTGACGGTTGCCATACGCGGTTCGCCGCTGATCAGCGCCATCTCGCCGAAGAAGGCGCCGGGGCCAAGCTCCACCGGGTTCGGCGTCGCGACGCTGACGCGCCCCTCCACGACGAAGAACATCTGGTCACCGGGCTCGCCAATGCGGCAGATCACGGCGCCCGCCGGCACCATGCGGGGTCTTAACGCGCGCACGATCTCGACCAGCACGGCCGGGCCGAGCTTCTGAAACAACGGCACGGCGGCGACCAATTGCCAATTGCGGACGAAATCCCCGCGCCGGACTTCTTGATAGAAGCCGGTGGCAAGAATGCCGGCCCAGAGCGCGAAGATGCCGATGCCGCTCATCATGACCGCCCCGGCAAGGACGCGGCCGGCGAAGCTCTGCGGAATCGCGTCGCCATAGCCTGTGGTGGACAGCGTGACCACCGCCCACCACATTGCCTGAGGGATGCTGCCGAACTTTTCCGGTTGGATGTCGCGCTCGATGACATAGCCCGCGAGCGCGACAGCGAACAGAACGACGCCGAAGAGCGTGGTGACGCCGATCAGGTTGCGCGCTTCGTTGGCCAGCACCCTGCCCAGCACCGGGAAGAAGGTCGAGTCGCGCAGCGGTTTCAGCAGCCAGACAGCACAGTAGAGGCTCCAGTCGGGCGTGCGGACGAGCAGAAATGCCGCGAGTGGAACCAAGACCGCGAGCACATCGATGGCGATTGCCGGCGTCCTGTGCCGTACGCCTCCCGCCCGCCGCTTGAGCAGCGTCGCGACCATTTGCAGGAGATAGGCGCCCCAAATGACAGCGAGCAGGGCAACAAGAGCCAGCCTGCTTGGTCCGGACATGTCCGGTATCGTGAGCGCAGCCACCGCCAGAAGCCCAGGCGCGGCCAGCACCGCGTTGGGCGGCGCGTAGATTCTCAGGAAAGGCAATACCGACATTCTATGCCCACGAGCGGCTACCACGCTCCAAAATAGAATGCCTTCAAGGCAAGCGCAAAGGTGCTTGCTTTTCGCTGCGAAATGGCCGGAATGTGTGAAGCCGGTCGTCAAGTCTGCATCGAGGTGATGAGCGCCAGGCTGTACGCCAAGCCGGCTTAGAGCAACTCCAGCACGAAGCTGGTTTCTGCCGGGAATTGCGCTAACAAGGAGATAGAGCCAGGCGCAAAGCCTGCTATCGCCTTTTGCCCTCCACGCAATCCCAGAACAGGGCAGCAATATCGGCCCCGCCAAACCGCTGCACTTCGCGGATACCGGTCGGCGAGGTCACGTTGATCTCGGTCATCCAGTCGCCGATCACGTCGATGCCGACCAGGATGAAGCCGCGTTCCCTCAGCGACGGCCCGATGCGGGCGCAGATCTCGCGCTCGCGCTCGGTCAGCTCGGTCTTTTCGGCGCGGCCGCCGACATGCATGTTGGAGCGCGAATCATGCTCGGCCGGCACGCGATTGATGGCGCCAACAGGTTCGCCGTCGATCAGGATGATGCGCTTGTCGCCCTTGCGTACGTCCTTGAGATAGCGCTGCACGATATAGGGCTCGCGGAACAGTTGGCCGAACATTTCGAGCAGCGAGGCCAGATTCCGGTCGGCTTCGTGCAGATGGAAGATGCCGGCGCCGCCGTTGCCGTAGAGCGGCTTGACGATGATGTCGCCGAATTGCTTGCGGAAGGCGGCCACCTCCTGGGGATCCTTGGTGATCAGCGTTTCCGGCATCAGGTCGGGAAATTCGGTGACGAAGATCTTTTCCGGGCTGTTGCGCACCCAGGCCGGGTCGTTGATCACCAGCGTCTTCGGATGGATGCGCTCCAGGATGTGCGTGGTGGTGATGTAGTTCATGTCGAAGGGCGGATCCTGTCGCAGCAGGATAACGTCCATCTCGGACAGGTCGGTGCGCACGGGATCGCCCAACGAATAATGGTTGCCCTTCTCGTCGCGGACTTTCATCTCCTCGATGCGGGCAAACACCTTGCTGCCCAGCATCGACAGCCGGTCCGGCGTGTAATGGAAGAGCTGATGGCCGCGCCGCTGCGCTTCCAGTGACAGCGCGAAGCTCGTGTCACCGGCGATCGACACGGTCGAGACATGGTCCATCTGGACGGCGATCTTCAGCGGCATTTTCATCTCCGGCAAACCCTGCCGCCGATATAAGGAACTCGAAGGCTTCTGCCAATCGGTCCATCTCCGAAGAGCATCGCGTCAACGCCGTCCCGCGGTCATTTCGAGACAAGGCAATGTTGCGCGTCATCGTTTTCTTAAGCCTTGCTGTGCAAGAATGCGCATCGAGTGCCAGGCCGGACTGTGCCGGCCGGGTCTTTGACGGAACCACGGGCATGAATGCTTTCACCGCCGTCCGCGCCGCCGAGGAGCTCGAGCTCACCGTCCTCATGCCGTGCCTCAACGAGGCCGAGACGCTGGCCATTTGCATCGGCAAGGCCAGGTCCTTCCTCGATAGGGCGGGCATCTCCGGCGAGGTCTTGATCGCGGACAATGGCAGTTCCGACGGATCGCAGCGGATTGCGTCCGAGAACGGCGCCCGTGTCGTGCCGGTGGCGAGCAAGGGCTATGGCGCGGCACTTCTCGGCGGCATCGCCGCAGCCAGGGGCCGCTACATCATCATGGGCGATGCCGACGACAGCTACGACTTCGGCGCGCTCGAAGCCTTCGTCTCGCGCCTGCGTGGCGGCGCCGACCTGGTGATGGGCAACCGGTTCAAGGGCGGCATCGAGCCCGGCGCCATGCCGCCCCTGCACCGCCATCTCGGCAATCCGATGCTGAGCTTCATCGGCCGCCTGTTCTTCCGCATCAAGACCGGCGACTTCCATTGCGGCCTGCGCGGCTTCAATGCCGACCGCATCAGGAAGCTCGACCTGCAGACGAGCGGCATGGAATTCGCCAGCGAGATGGTGGTGCGCAGCGCGCTTGCCGGCCTGCGCATCGAGGAAGTTCCGACCACGCTCAAGCCCGACGGCCGCAGCCGTCCGCCGCATCTGCGCACCTGGCGCGACGGCTGGCGCCATCTGAAGTTCCTGCTGGTGCACAATCCCCGCTGGATGTTCTTCATCCCCGGCACGGCGTTGCTCGGCTTTGGCGCGCTGCTGGTAACGCTGTTGATGCTAGGCCCGCTGCAGGTGGTCGATAACCTGTCGCTCGACATCAACACATTCGTCGCCGCCTGCTTCATGGTGGTGGTGGGCATCCAGCTCATCACCTTCGGCGCGATATCGCGCTATTACGCCGAGATAACCGGCATCCTGCCACGCAACCGGCGATCGGATTGGCTGACCAGGACCCTCAGCACCGACCGTCTCGCCGGCAATGCCGGTATCTGCTTTGCCGGCGGCGCCCTGTTCTTCGGCTACGCCGTATGGCGCTGGGCGAGCCTCGGATTCGGTCCCCTGGAGGATCCCGAGATTCCGCGCGTTGTCGTGCTAGGGCTGAGCCTGATCGTCATCTCGCTGCAGGCGTTCTTTTCCGCCTTTCTGCTCGGCGTCCTGGAAATACCGGTGAAGCGGCTGCAAGCCGCATCGGCTGGTCCTGCCGATGGCGTCAGGGTGCGCCAGGACGCATGAACGGCGCATTGGCTCCCTTTCTCCAGACGCGCCTTTTCCGCTTCCTCACCGTCGGCTTCGGCGCTGCATTGCTGCTATTCGTGTTGTCGTGGCTGCTGGTCTCGATGGGCCTTTCGCCTTTCACCGGCAGTGTCGTCGCCTATGCGATCAGCTTCGTCGTCGCCTATTCGGCGCAGCACGGCTGGACCTTCGGCGGCAAGCACGACCATGCGACGGCGATGCCGCGCTATCTCGCGCTCCAGGTCGGATGCGCCGTCTTTTCGGGCCTTGTGTCGCATGTGGCGGCGACGCGTTTCGCCATGCCGCCGCTCTCCATGTCGGCACTGACGACGGTTGCCGCAAGCGCGGCAAGCTACGTCCTCTCGTCGCTATGGGTGTTTCCGGCACGCGATTGATTTCGGCCGGCGGCTTGAAGCTTTGCTGAACCGGGCGGGCGCTGGCCTCGCTCCCGGTCGCCGAGGGCAACGGCAGCCTCTCCATCTCTATCGCGTCAGGCAAGCCGGCTAAGCGTTGCAACGGCGATCGAAAAATCGATTTTCCGATACCTTTCCTAAACGCTTTGCTGCCAGTCTGAAGATAAATACCGCCATCACGACAGGGACATGATGCAAACGACGTTTGGCACCGGCCAGCCAGGCAGGGAAAGCACGGATCTGGCCTTCACCGATCCGCTGACCGGACTTGGCAACCATCGTCGCTTCTTCGACAAGGTCGATCGCCTGATCGGCGACCGCGCCGACGATCCCGCGCCCTTCACCGTCGGCATCCTCGACCTCGACGGCTTCAAGCCGATCAACGACCTGTTCGGCCACAAGGCCGGCGACGACATCCTGATCCAGGTGGCGATGCGCCTGCGCGCCTCGATGGACGGCCATTCCACCGTCTGCCGCATCGGCGCCGACGAGTTCGCCTTCCTTTATCCGATGGTGTTCAGCGAGGAGCAGGCGGCCGAGAAGTCGCGCATGCTGATCGAGATCCTGTCGGCGCCCTATGACGTCGGCGAGCGCACCGCGAGATTGTCGGCCTCTGTCGGCTGCTCGCTGTTTTATTCCGGCGACGAGACCACCGAGATACTGATCAACAAGGCCGAGACCGCGCTTTACCATGCCAAGCGTTCGGGCCGCGGCCGCGTCGTCGTCTACACCCGCGAGATGGAGGAGGCGGCCAAGCGCGTCACCCGCATCGAGCAGGCGCTGCGCCGCGCCGTCTCGGCCGGCGAGGTCGAGCCGCATTTCCAGCCCATCGTCGATCTCAACACTCGCCGCACCATCGGCTTCGAGACGCTTGCCCGCTGGACCGACCGCGATCTCGGCATGGTGCCGCCGAGCGTCTTCATTCCCATCGCCGAGGAGCGCGGCATCATCGGCCCGCTGTCGCAGCTTGTGCTGCGCAAGGCCACCGAGGCGGCCCGCAGCTGGCCGAAGGACCTGTTCCTGTCCTTCAACCTGTCGCCGTCGCAGCTGGTCGACCAGAACACCGGACTGCATATCCTGGCGATCCTCGAGCGCACCGGCTTCGATCCGCGCCGACTGGAGATCGAGATCACCGAAACCGGCCTGATGACCGATCCGGCTTCGGCCGAGAAGATCGTCGAAGATCTGCGCCGTGTCGGCATCCGCGTCTCGCTCGACGATTTCGGCACCGGCCAGTCCTCGCTCGGGCGCCTGCGCGAATTTCATTTCGACAAGCTGAAGATCGACCGCGCCTTCGTCTCTTCCATTCTCGACGACCGGCCGTCGGAGCACATCATCCGCGCCATCCTCGCCATGTGCGAAGGGCTCGGCATGGATGTGGTGGCCGAAGGCATCGAGGAAGAGGCGCAGGCCGACCGTCTCGTCCAGTTCGGCTGCGCCGGCGGGCAGGGCTATTTGTTCGGCAAGCCGGTCGATGCCGACGCCACGCTCGGCTATCTGCGCGATTCCTATCGCGGCGCGCTGTACGCCAAGGCGATCTGACTAATTCGCGGCGCGTACCCGCATATGGCAGCGCCGGCCCCTCACCCAGCCTCCGCTTCGCTCGGCTGACCTCTCCCCGAGGGGAGAGGAGATTGCCGGCGTCAGCGCCAGTCTCTTCTCCCCAACGGGGAGAACGTGGCCGCAAAGCGGCCGGATGAGGGGACGGGCGCTGCCATACGCGATTGTCCTGCCCTCAAGGGGACCTCATTTGTCGGACATAAGCCCGAAAAACGCCTTTTCGCCCTTGCTACCGGGGCCGGCGTGGCTAGGATGCGCGCCGGCCAAAGGGAGAGAGAAATCATGATGCCATCGGCGCGTTTCGCCGACCTGGACGGCGCCTCGGTGCTGATCACCGGCGGCGGCTCCGGCATCGGCGCGGCGCTGACTGAAGGCTTCATGCGGCAAGGCGCCAGGGTCGCCTTCATCGACATCGCCGATAAGCCCAGCACGGCGCTCGCCGACCGCCTCGAAAAAGAGCTTGGCCGGCGCCCGCTCTACCTCAAGACCGATTTGCGCGACGTCGAGGCGCTGCGCGTCGCGGTGGCCAAGGCGGCAAAGGCGCATGGCGACGTCACGGCGCTCGTCAACAACGCTGCCCTCGACGACCGCCACGAGGTCAAGGACGTCACGGTCGAGTTCTGGGACAACAACCTTGCCATCAACCTGCGGCCGCATTTCTTCACCGCCCAGGCGGTGGCGCCGGGCATGAAGCGCGCCGGCGGCGGCTCGATCATCAACTTCACCTCGACCTCCTATCTCATCAACCATCCGGACATGCCGGCCTACACCGCCGCCAAGGCCGGCATACTCGGTCTCACCAAGGGCCTTGCCGGCAAGCTCGGCGCCGACGGCATCCGCGTCAACGCGGTCGCGCCCGGCTGGGTGATCACCGAGCGGCAGCGGGAGCTTTGGGTCACCGACGAGACGCTTGCCGCCCATGTCGCCAAGCAATGCATCAGACAAGTCATGCAGCCGGACGACATCGTCGGCACCGTGCTGTTCCTGGCCTCGGACGCCTCGCGCATGCTGACGGCGCAGATGCTGATCGTCGACGGAGGCGTGCTGTGAGCGGCGCGCCCGCGGTCGCCGCCATCGACTGGGGCACGACCAGGCTGAGGGCCTGGTTGCTCGACGGCGCCGGCCAGGTGCTTGCCGAGCGGCGCGGCGACGACGGGCTGATCACCGCGCGCGAAAAAGGTTTTGCCAAGGTGCTGGAAGGCCACCTCGCGTCCATGGGCGCGCCCGAGACGCTACCGGTCATCATCTGCGGCATGGCAGGTTCCCGACAAGGCTGGATCGAGGCGCCCTATGTCTCCGTGCCGGCGCCGATCGGCGCCATCCTTGCCGGCGCCGCCCGCATCGAGGGCTCGAGCCGCGACATCCGCATCGTTCCGGGCCTCGCCCAGCGCCTGGCCGACGCGCCGGATGTCATGCGCGGCGAGGAAACGCAACTCGCCGGCGCCGGTTTGCCGGCAAAGGGCCGTCATCTCGTCTGCATGCCGGGCACGCATTCGAAATGGGTCGCGGTCGAGGACGGCGCGGTCGCCGGCTTCGGCACCTGGCCGACCGGCGAGTTGTTTTCGGTGCTCGCCGCGCATTCGATCCTGAAACATTCGCTGGGCGAGCATCCGGCTTCGGTCGCCGCGGACAGCGCGTTCTTCCGCCAGTGGTGCGAGCGGGCGCTTAGCGAGGGCGGCGACGTCACCTCGAAACTGTTCGCGATCCGCGCCGCCGGGCTGCTCCAGGATCTGAAATCGGAAGATGCCGCGGCCTGCCTGTCCGGGCTCTTGATCGGCGGCGAGATCGCTTCGGCCAGGCGCCGCTATGGCGCAAGCGAAGCGCCGGTGGTGCTGATCGCCTCCGGCGCGCTGGCCGCGCTTTATGCTGCCGCTCTCGGCTTCGCCGGCCTTGCCTTTCGCATCGTCGACGCCGATGAAGCGGTGCGCGCCGGCCTTGTCGAGGCCGCGCGCGAGAACGGCATGATCGGAGGTGACGCGTGACGCAGACAGCGACCTTTCCCAAACTGAAACGCGGCCTCGTCGCCATCCTGCGCGGGCTGAAGCCTACCGAAGCGGTGGCGATCGGCCAGGCGATCTTCGACGCCGGCATCGAGGCGATCGAAGTGCCGCTTAATTCACCGCAGCCTTTCGCCTCCATCGCCAGCATTGTGGAAGCGCTTCCCGAAACCGGGCTGGTCGGCGCCGGCACGGTTCTGACAGCGGCCGATGTCGACGAATTGCACAAGGCCGGCGGCCGGCTGCTGGTCAGCCCCAACATCGATGTCGAGGTCATGGGTCGCGCCATGCATCACGGCATGGTGACGATGCCCGGCGTGTTCACCCCGACCGAGGCCTTCCAGGCGATAAAGCTTGGCGCCTCGGCGCTGAAATTCTTTCCGGCGAGCGTGCTCGGCGCTGCCGGTATTTCGGCGATCCGCGCGGTGCTGCCGGCCACGACATTGATCGGCGCCGTCGGCGGCGTTTCCGACAAGGATTTTGCCGGCTACAAGGCGGCCGGCGTCAGTGTGTTCGGTCTGGGATCAAGTCTCTACAAGCCGGGCGCCAGCGTCGAGGACGTGGCGAGGCGCGCCCGCGCCGCGGTCGCCGCCTGGGATGAGGCTTTCGGAGGAGCATGATGGATAGCGTTTCGATCTTCAGCGACCATATCTGCGAGCTCGGCGAGGGCCCAAGCTACGACCCCGGCACCGATGCCCTGTTCTGGTTCGACATTGTCAACGGCAGGCTCCTGGAAAAGCCGCTCGCCGGCGCGCTGAAGGTGCACGACCTCGGCCTGATGGCCAGCGCCATCGCAATCATCGACGATGCCCGCCAGCTCATCGCCACCGAAAAAGGCCTCTATGTCCGCGATGTTGCGACCGGCAAGCTGGCGCTGCACACGCCGATCGAGGCCGACAATCCTCTGACCCGCTCCAACGATTCCCGTGTCCATCCCTGCGGCGCCTTCTGGACCGGAACGATGGGCAAGGACGAAGGGAAGGGCGCCGGCGCGATCTACTGGTTCTTCAAGGGCGAGCTTCGCCGGCTGTTTGCCGACATCACCGTCTCCAACTCGATCTGCTTTTCCGAGGACGGGGCGATCGCCTATTACACCGACACCGCGACCGGGCTTTTGATGCGCGTTGCCTGCGATCCGGCGACCGGTCTGCCCGTTGGCGAACCAAAAGTGTTCGTCGACCACCGCTCGTCCAAGGGCTATGTCGACGGCTCGGTCGTCGACCGCGACGGCGTGCTGTGGAACGCGGTCTGGGGCGGCAAGGCGGTGAAGGCCTATTCGCCGGACGGCACGCTGCTGCGCGAAATCGCGATGCCGGTGACGCAGCCGTCCTGCCCCGCCTTTGTCGGCCGGAAAGCCGACCGCATCGCGGTGACGTCGGCCTGGAAGGGCAAGGACGAGAAGCAGCGCGCGCTGGACCCTCAAGCTGGCATGACCTTCCTGCTCGACTTGTCCGTCAAGGGGCGCTTGGACCCGCGCGTGCTGATCGCCTGAGCGGCTTGCGGATTATCGCCTGGCACGGTCGGTTTCCCGCAAGCCGATTGCAATGGCCATGCGATGGTAGCGCCTGATTTCGCTGGGAGTTCCCATGCCGCGCAACAGGCCGACGCTGATCCTTGTCCATGAGCCGGAGAAGGCCTGCTTCGACCGGCTCGTCGCCGATGGCTACCCGACTGAGCGCGCCATCGAAATCTCGTCCTATCTGGCGCAGTCGACCGATCTCGCGCCTGAGTTCGACCAGCTCGCCGCCGCTTGCGACAAGCGTGGCCTCGCTTTCATGGCCGTCGAGCTGGACAACGCCGCGACTGTGTTGGCAAAGGCCGATCCGGCCGGCACCCTGGTCTGGACGCTGACCGACGGCATCGCCTATTTCCGCGGCGGCGCGGCGCCCGCCATGGCGCGGCTGAACGGGTTGCCGACGATCGGCGCCGACGACTCGCTGTTCGCGCTCTGCCAGGACAAGTTCCGCTCCGGCGCCGTGCTCGGCGCGCTCGGCCTGCCGGTGCCGCCGGCCGGACTGGCACGCAACGGCAAATGGCTGGTCGAGCCGCCGGCCTCGCCCGCCGGCTGGTTCGTCAAGCCCAACCGGCTCGGCGCCAAGATCGGCATCTGGCCGGATTCCCGCTGCCATGATCTCGATCACGCGCTGGAGCTTAGCCGGCGTGTCTTTGCCGGCTATCGCGACGATGTCGTTATCCAGCCCTATGTCGCCGGCCGCAATGTGCGGGCAAGTTTCCTCGGGTTGAAGCCCGGGACCGGCGTCGAGGCGCTTGGCATCGTCTTTGTCGAGTCCGGCGGCGATTTCCAGACCATGGCCGACTCGATGGCGCTTTATGGCGATACCGGCCAGGCCGCCAAGGATGTCGGAAACTACGCCGAACCCGAGCTCGAGCCGGTCGCCGCCAGCCAGCCGGCGGCCGATCGGGCGATCCGCACTGTGGCGCAAAAGCTGATCACCGGGCTTGGCCTGAAGGACGTCTTCTCCGTCGATCTCAGGGTCGAGGCCGACGACACGATCCACCTCATCGAATTCGAAGTCTGCCCCGGCCTGCCTTGCTTCGATTTTCGCGATTACTGCCGCAGGCAATGGGGCATGAGCCTGGCCGACGCGATGGCCGAGACGGCGGCGAATAGGCTGACGTCGTGACCTTCATGATTGGCTGAGACCTGACAACTTCGTCATTCCAGGGCGGAGCAAGGAGCGAAGCGACGCGCGCAGACCCTGGAATCCATGCCGTTACCGCTGCCGTGAAATGCAGCGGAGCAGAATTCTGGACCGTTGCGGCGCGTTGAAGTCACGGCATGGATCCTCGGGTCTGCGCTGCGTCGCTACGCTCCTTGCTCCGCCCGTGGATGACGACAAGATGGGCGTTTCGGCTAATCTCCAACGTGCCAACACGGCAACAGCCGATCCGCCAACCCCCCGCGCCCGAGTCCCTAAACGCCCTCGACCAGCACGATCTCGCCGTCGGCTACTTTCTGGCGGATGGCGACGGCGCGCTGATATTCCGGCGAGTGGTAGCACTCATGCGCCGCTGCAAACGATTCGAATTCGATGATCACATTGCGCGCGCGGCCGGGGCCTTCGGCCTTTTCATGCTCGCCGCCGCGCGCCAGGAATTTCACGCCGAAACGATCGAAGGCGAGCTTGGCGGCGGCGACATAGTCCTTGTAGCCTTCCGGGTCGCGCACATCGACGCGAGCGATCCAGTACCCCTTTGGCATGCTTTTTCCTCCGGTTGAAACTCAGGCCGATTGCATTTCGGCGAGTATCGCTTCGGCCGCCGCCCGCCGGTCCGGCGCGGCGACGATCGGCCGGCCGACGACGAGATGGCTGGAGCCGTTGCGGATCGCTTGCGCCGGCGTCACCACACGCTTCTGGTCGCCATGCTCGCTGCCTGCCGGGCGGATGCCGGGGGTCACAACGGCCATGTCGGGTCCGACGATCCGGCGCACTGCCTCAGCCTCCTCGGCCGAGCAGACGATGCCGCCCATGCCGGCATGCAGCGCCTGTTCGGAGCGCCTCAGCACCAGCGTGTGCGGATCATACTCATAGCCGGCGTCGATCATGTCCTGCTCGTCCATCGAGGTCAGCACGCTGACCGCCAGCAGGCAAAGCTCGCTGCCTTTGGCGGCGTCCACGGCGGCCCGCATCGCCTTCGGATAGGAATGGATGGTGAGCATCGACACCCCCATCCTGACGATGTTCTCGACGCCCTTGGCCACCGTGTTGTCGATGTCGAGCAGCTTCATGTCGAGGAAGACGTTGGTGCCGCCGCTGGCGAGCTCGCGCGCGAAATCCAGCCCGCCGGCGAAGGCGAGCTGGTAGCCGATCTTGTAGAAGGAGACGGCGCCCTCGAGCTCGCGCACCGCCTTCTCGGCGTCCTTCAGCGTCGGCACGTCGAGGCCGACGATCAGCCTCTCTTGCATGGACTTGGCGCTCATGGTGTCGGCCTCAATCGAGCTGCCGGGGCGCATCAGGCTTCGATCCGCACGGACAGCATGCGCGAGGTTTCGATCAGTGTACGGCATAGACGCTCCATCGATTGGCGTAATCTTTCGTCCCTGAAATTCCCATCCTCGTCAAAGGCGTTGCTGCCCTCCGGCACCGAGCACTCCGGTGTCACCACCTCCATCTGGCATCGCACCAGCACGGCGCGCAGATGATTGATGCAGCGTATCCCGGCGAAGTGGCCTTTGGAAGATGAGCAGAGGCCGGCGACCTTGCCGGCAAGCGGCCTGAAGCTGCGGGCGCCGTCATGGCGCGCCAGGCTCACCCAGTCGATCGCATTCTTCAGCAGCGGCGGCAGCGAGCCGTTGTATTCGGGGGTCGCTATCAGCACGCCGTCATGGGTAGCGATCAGCCAGCCAAGCTTCATGGCGTTTTCGGGAATGCCCTTTTCCTTCTGCAAGTCCTCGTCCACGATCGGCAGCGGATAGTCGCCGAGCGAGATGCGGGTTACTTCGGCACCTTGCAGGGCAAGCTCCTTCTGCGCCGCATCGGCCGTCTTGCCGCTGAAGGCGCCGCTCCGCACCGAGCCGGCGAAGACGAGGATTCTTGGGATCACTGCCATTGGCTTGCTTCGCTAAGGAAGTAGGGGAATAAGGCAGTAGAGCAGTAGGGATGGCGCGGAAATGATACCGTTCATCCCTCTTCCCCTACTGCCTTACTCCCCTACTCCCTTATTTTTCGCGCCGGTAGATCCACAGCTGCGTCGGCGGGATGTTGCGGATGATGAAATCGAAATGCTTGACCGTGTAGTTGCCG
This sequence comes from Mesorhizobium shonense, assembly GCF_040545255.1. NCBI lineage: Bacteria > Pseudomonadati > Pseudomonadota > Alphaproteobacteria > Hyphomicrobiales > Phyllobacteriaceae > Mesorhizobium > Mesorhizobium shonense. Next base: position 13,650 of record NZ_JBEPLM010000028.1, on the reverse strand, counting down.
CGGCCGGGCGGGATCGGCGACAGCGGGCCATAGGTCAGCTGCACGATCGGCCGGCCGGCCGGGATGCGGTCGAGCAGGCTTTCGATATAGGCGATGCGCTGGGCGACCGGGAAGTTGAGCAGCGGCACGCCGGAGACGACCGAATCGAACACCAGGTCGCGCCTGTCGCCGAGCGTGGCGTTGAGATTGAAGGCGTCGCCCTCGATCACGTTGACGCGTGGATAGAGCCGGCGCAGATGGCGCACGAAGTCGGTCGAGTATTCGATCGCGTAGAGGTTCTCCGGCTTCACGCCCTGGGCCAGGATGGCGCGGGTGATGACGCCGGTGCCGGGTCCGACCTCGAGCACCGGCAGTCCCGATTTCGGGTTGACGATCGAGGCCATCTTGCGGGCGGTGATGGAGCTGGTGGGAACGATCGAACCGACCGCTTTCGGCTTGTCGATCCAGCCTTTGAAGAACTTCAGCTCGTCGTCGAATTTTTCCGCCAGCGCTTTGCGCAACCCGGGACCACGTGCCATGCGAGCTCTCCTCAACGCTCCCCGAACCGCTACTTATCAGCTAGGTGGAACAAGGCAAGGCGTCAACCTGGCATAAGGTGTTGATGACGCTCCGGAATGTTGCCGGATAAGGATCAGCTTTCGCCGAACGACTCGAAAAAGTCCTTCATGCGGGCGAAGAAGCCGCTCGATTGGGGCGAATTGTCCTTCGAGGAGAGCTGCTCGAACTCTTCCAGCAATTCGCGCTGGCGGCGCGACAGGTTCTGCGGCGTCTCGACCGCCGTCTGGATGTAGAGGTCGCCGACATTGGGCTGCCGCAACACCGGCATGCCCTTGCCCTTCAGCCGGAACTGGCGGCCGTTCTGGGTGCCTTCCGGCACCTTCACCTTGGTCTGCGTGCCGTCGAGCGTGGTGACCTCGAACGAGCCGCCAAGGGCGGCGGTCGTCATCGAGATCGGCACCTTGCAGTAGAGGTCGGCGCCGTCGCGCTGGAAGAATTCGTGCGGCTTGACCGCGAGGAAGATGTAGAGGTCGCCCGAAGGGCCGCCGCGCAGGCCGGCCTCGCCCTCGTTGGCAAGCCGGATGCGGGTGCCGTCCTCGATGCCGGCCGGAATGTTGACCGACAGCGAACGCTCCTCGGTGACGCGGCCCTGGCCGGCGCATTTCGGGCAGGGATCCTTGATCGTCTGGCCGCGGCCCTGGCATTGCGGGCAAGTGCGCTCGATCGAGAAGAAGCCTTGCGTGGCGCGCACCTTGCCGTGGCCGTGGCACATGGCGCAGGTCACCGGCTGCGTGCCGGGCTTGGCGCCGCTGCCGGAGCATTCCGAGCAGGCAATGGAGGCCGGCACGCGAATCTGCGCCGTCTTGCCGGCGAATGCCTCCTCGAGCGAGATCTCCATGTTGTAGCGCAGGTCCGCCCCGCGCTCGCGGCCGCCCGACGAGCGGCGCTGGCGACCGCCCATCATGTCGCCGAAAATGTCTTCGAAAATGTCGGCGAAGCCGCCGGCGCCGAAACCGTGCGCGGCGCCGTTCATGCCGCCCTGCTCGAAGGCGGCGTGGCCGAAGCGGTCATAGGCGGCGCGCTTCTGAGGATCCTTCAGCGTCTCGTAGGCTTCGTTGATTTCCTTGAATTTGTGCTCGCAGGCATGGTCGCCGGGGTTGCGGTCGGGATGGAACTGCATGGCGAGCTTGCGGAAAGCGCTCTTGAGTTCCTTGTCGTCGGCGCCTTTGTGCACGCCCAGCGTTTCGTAGAAATCAGCTTTCATTTTTTCCCGCAGTCCGGATGCTCAATGTCTTCAAGCATTGTTGCGTCGTCGCCGGCACGTTGTTCGATTTAGGAGCGATGTTGCCCGGATACTAGTAGCGAGCCGGGTCTGCTCCGTGTTTTTCCGTCATTTTTTCGCTCGGGGGTGCAAAAAAGCCCGGCTTTGCGCCGGGCTTTTCGCTTTATTTGCCGTCAGCCGGCTCAGGCCGACTTCTTCTTGTCGTCGTCCTCGTCGATTTCCTCGAAGTCGGCGTCGACCACGTCCGAATCCTTGGCGGCGTCCGCCTTGGCGTCGGCTTCGGCGGCTTCCTTCTGCGAGGCCTCGTACATGGCCTGGCCAAGCTTCATCGAAGCTTCGGCGAGCGACTGCGACTTGGCCTCGATGTCGGCCGCGTCATCGCCCTCGGCGGCGGTCTTCAGCGCCGCAATCGCGTCGGCGATCGCGGTGCGGTCGGCCTCCGAGACCTTGTCGCCATAGTCCTTCAGCGACTTCTCGGACGAGTGCACCAGCGATTCGGCCTGGTTGCGGGCCTCGACCAGGGCGCGGCGCTTCTTGTCGGCGTCGGCATTGGCCTCGGCGTCCTTCACCATCTTCTCGATGTCGGCGTCGGACAGGCCGCCGGACGCCTGGATGCGGATCTGGTGCTCCTTGCCGGTGCCCTTGTCCTTGGCCGAGACGTTGACGATGCCGTTGGCGTCGATGTCGAAGGTGACCTCGATCTGCGGCACGCCGCGCGGAGCCGGCGGGATGCCGACCAGGTCGAACTGGCCAAGCATCTTGTTGTCGGCCGCCATCTCGCGCTCGCCCTGGAAGACGCGGATCGTCACCGCTGACTGCGAGTCCTCGGCGGTCGAGAATACCTGGCTCTTCTTGGTCGGGATCGTGGTGTTGCGCTCGATCAGCCTGGTGAACACGCCGCCCAGCGTCTCGATGCCGAGCGAAAGCGGCGTCACGTCGAGCAAGAGCACGTCCTTGACGTCGCCCTGCAGCACGCCGGCCTGGATGGCGGCGCCGAGCGCCACGACCTCGTCCGGGTTGACGCCCTTGTGCGGGTCCTTGCCGAAGAACTGCTTCACGATCTCCTGGATCTTGGGCATGCGGGTCATGCCGCCGACCAGGACCACTTCGTCGATCTCGCCCGCCTTCAGGCCGGCGTCCTTGAGCGCCGCCTTGCAGGGGTCGATGGTACGCTGCACGAGATCTTCGACCAGGCTTTCGAACTTCGCCCGGGTGAGCTTCATCGTCAGGTGCTTCGGCCCGGTGGCGTCGGCGGTGATGAAGGGCAGGTTGATCTCGGTCTGAGTCGTCGACGACAGCTCGATCTTGGCCTTCTCGGCCGCTTCCTTCAGGCGCTGCAGAGCGAGCTTGTCGGCCTTGAGGTCGATGCCCTGCTCCTTCTTGAACTCGGCCGCCAGGTACTCGACCAGGCGCATGTCGAAGTCCTCGCCGCCGAGGAAGGTATCGCCGTTGGTCGACTTCACCTCGAAAACGCCGTCGCCGATCTCGAGCACCGAAATGTCGAACGTGCCGCCGCCAAGGTCATAGACGGCGATGGTCTTGCCGTCCTTCTTCTCGAGGCCGTAGGCAAGTGCCGCGGCCGTCGGCTCGTTGATGATGCGCAGCACTTCGAGGCCGGCGATCTTGCCGGCGTCCTTGGTCGCCTGGCGCTGGGCGTCGTTGAAATAGGCCGGAACGGTGATGACCGCCTTCTCGACCTTCTCGCCGAGATAGGCTTCCGCCGTTTCCTTCATCTTCTGCAGGATCATGGCCGAGATCTGGCTGGGCGACAGCTTCTTGCCGCCGGCCTCGACCCAGGCATCGCCATTGTCGCCCTTGACGATCTTGTAGGGGACAAGCTTCTTGTCCTTCTCCGTCACCGGATCGTCATAGCGGCGGCCGATCAGGCGCTTGACCGCGAAGATGGTGTTTTCAGGATTGGTGACCGCCTGGCGCTTGGCCGGCTGGCCGACGAGGCGTTCGCCGTCGCTGTTGATGGCGACGATGGAAGGGGTCGTACGCGCGCCTTCCGCATTCTCGATAACCTTGGGCTCCTTGCCGTCCATGATGGCGATGCAGGAGTTTGTGGTTCCGAGGTCGATACCGATTACTTTTGCCATTGTTCTGGTCTCTCCGCTAAGCAGGCTCTCAGGACCCTGATAAGGCGTTCCGACGAAAGCCCCTGTTCACAAGAAATTCCGTCACGGTCCCGGATTTTCAAGGCCGGACGGTTGGCGCGTATATAAGAACAGGCGGCACGGCGCGCAAGCATTCTGCGCAAGGCGGCTGCCGTCCCGGAACGGACCGGCTCGCCTTAGACGAGGATCAGTGCGAATTTCTTCTATCTCATTGTCCAGACGGGATTTTTTCCGAGCCTAAGCGTGCCGTCGCATATCGGGCAAGGGCAGGCTTTGGCGCCGCAGGCGTGACTTTGGGTCGCGAATGCGCGGAAAAACTTCTTTGCCGCCATGCACTTGGCGCCTGTCGGTGGTCGTTCGGAAGTACGCACGGGCCGGCGGCCCTAGAGCCGGATGATTTCAGGTCGAACCGACCTGAAATCTGAATCCGGCTCTAATCAAAGAGATAGAGCATGATGTCGCCCGAAAACCGCTTCACACTTTTCGGCATCATGCTCTAGCGATCGCGCAAACCGTATCGCTAAGCTTGGCATCGACCGAGCGAAGCGGCCGGTGTCAGCCGAAGAAGATGGAAACCTTGGCAATCGAAGCATCCGGGATTACGAATAAGACAAGATGCGGCAGATCGCCGGCATGAGCGCCGGCTTGGACCATGCGCGCGAAATCGATCCTGATCGGGCTACTTGCCGGGATGATCGCATTCTCCGGCTGCAACGCCGGCGGCGCATTGCAGACGTCTCCCCTGGCTTATGGCGGCCTCACCGACGCCGGCTTCCGCATTCCGCCGGTTCCGATCTACAAGGTCGATCAAAAGTTCCGTCGGCAGACGGTGGCTTACGCGACCGACGAGGCGCCCGGCACCATCATTGTCGATACCGGAGCGAAATTCCTCTATTACGTGCTGGGAGACGGTCAGGCGCTGCGCTACGGCATCGGCGTCGGCAAGGCGGGCTTCGAGTGGCATGGCACCGCTCACGTCGCGAGGAAGCGCGAATGGCCGGATTGGACCGCGCCGTCGCAGATGATCGTGCGCGAGCGCAATCGAGGCCATATCATACCCGCCCATATGGACGCCGGACTCATGAATCCGCTCGGGGCGCGGGCGCTCTATCTCTTCAACGAGAAGGGCGACACCGGATATCGCCTGCACGGCAGCCCCGAATGGTGGTCCATCGGCAAGGCCGTATCGGCTGGCTGTATTCGCCTCATGAACCAGGACATCATCGATCTCTACGACCGCGCCGAAATCGGCACCAAAGTGATCGTGATATAGACGCCGCATTGCCGTCCTTGCGCGGCCGCGCCGATGCCATCGTGCCGAAGGATCAGTTTCGGAACGCTTCCGAGCAAAGCGCCCGCAGCTTCGGAAAGACCTGCTTTCCGCCGGCGATGACCTGCGTTCCCTCGCTGAGAACTGTTTTGGGGTCGGGTTTCAGCACCGTCCCGCCCGCCTCTTCGACCAGAAGCATGCCTGCCAGGCAGTCCCAGGCGTTCATGTGCTCCTCGACATAGCCGAGCAGCCGTCCGGCCGCGGCATAGGCAAGCATCAGCGCGCCGGACGCATTGCGGAAGAAGACACCGCCTTCGGCCATGATCATGCTGATCAGCACCGCGACATGTTCCGTGGCGGCCCGGTTCGAAAGCCCGGTTCCGACCGAGCCTTCGGAAAGTGCTTTGGCGCCGCTCGCCCCGATCGGCCGTCCGTTGACGAAGGCGCCGCCGCCAAGGCGGCCATGGAAAGTCTCGCCGGTCGAAGCCTCGTGGACGACCCCGACTATCGTTTCGCCGTCCCTGGCGCAGGCGATCACCACGCACCAGGCGGGAATGCCGCGCACGAAATTGGCGGTGCCGTCGATCGGGTCGATCACCCAGACATAGCTGGTCTTGCCGGTCGCCGGCGCATGCTCCTCGCCGACAATGCCGTCGTCCGGATAGGCTGCCGTTATCGCCGCACGGACGAAAAGCTCCACCTCGCGATCGGCATCGGAGACAAGATCCTGATGGCCTTTGCTCTCGATGGTCAGGTTTTCGAGATCGCGAAAATATTTCAGCCCAAGCTCTCCCGCGCGCCGCGCAAGGTCGATGGCGAAATGCATGCGCTGGTCGAGATCATCGGTCACGGGAAAGCTCGCGCTTGAGAAGAGAACCCTGTCCCTAGAGCCGGATTCAGATTTCAGGTCGATCCGACCTGAAATCTGAATCCGGCTCTAAATCAAAGAGATAGAGCATGATGTCGCCCGAAAACCGCTTCACACTTTTCGGCATCATGCTCTAGCAGATGAGCATCTCAGGCAAAAGGCGCTCCGTGATCAGGCGGCTTGCGACATCGATCCGTGCACCTCAGCCAGAATCTCGAAGGAGCGCACCCGCGCCGGGTGGTCGAACATCTGGGCGGTGACCATCAATTCGTCGGCGCCGGTGCGCCGCACGAATGCGTCGATGCCCTGGCGGACCGTCTCGGGCGAACCGACGACGGCGCAGGACAGCGCCTGGGCAAGCATGGTCTTGGCAACCGGATCGAGATCGCGGTCATAGTTCTCGGCCGGCGGCGGCAATTGCCCGGGCCGGCCGCTGCGCAGATTGACGAAAGCCTGCTGCAGCGAGGTGAATAAAAGCTTCGCCTCGGCGTCCGTGGGGGCTGCGAAGACATTGAGGCCGAGCATCACATAGGGCTTGTCGAGCTGGGCCGAAGGCTGGAAGCGCGTGCGGTAGACCTCCAGCGCGTGGTCGAGCTCGGCCGGCGCGAAATGCGAGGCGAAAGCATAGGGAAGGCCGAGCATTGCGGCCAGCTGCGCGCCGTAGAGGCTGGAGCCCAGGATCCAGACCGGCACCTCCTGGCCTTCGCCCGGCACCGCGCGGATGCGCTGTCCTTCCTCGGCCGGCTGGAAATAGCCCATCAGCTCGACGACATCCTGAGGGAAGTTGTCGCTGGCCTCCAGATTGCGGCGGAGCGCCCGCGCCGTCATCATGTCGGTGCCTGGCGCGCGGCCGAGGCCGAGGTCGATGCGGCCCGGAAAAAGCGCGTTGAGCGTGCCGAACTGCTCGGCAATCACCAGCGGCGCGTGGTTGGGCAGCATGATGCCGCCGGCGCCGACCCGGATGGTCTTCGTGCCGCCCGCGACATGGGCGATGACAACGGAAGTCGCGGCGCTGGCGATACCCGGCATGTTGTGGTGCTCGGCGAGCCAATAGCGCTTGTAGTCCAGCCGCTCGGCATGGCGGGCAAGATCGAGCGAGTTGGCCAGCGACTGCGAGGCAGTGCTGCCTTGGGTGATCGGCGACAGGTCGAGAACCGAAAGGGCCGTCATTGATCAGGTCTCCACGATGTTCTTCTGCCGCAACCTCGCCTCGAAGGCGGCGCGGTCGGGAATGACGATGGCGAGCTGGCCTTCCAGCACGTCCGCGAGTCCGGTCGCCGACGCGATCTCCCGCTGCTCGCTACGGCCGCCAAGGTGATAGGTCGACAAGCGATTGTTGCGCAGGGCGTAGCGCCGGTCCGGCAAGGCGCGCGCGGCAACCAATGTGGAAAGAAAATGCGAGCTCGGATGTGTCGACAGGAAATGGCTGCTCACAGAATAATCGACCGCGTAGGCCTGCTGCATGTCGAAGCGGTAGAGCGTCCGCCAATCACCGCCGATATTGGCCTGCAGGCGAAAATGATCGCCGGTCTCGTCGATACGGAACGCCTCGTGCGGTGTCTGCTGCTCGAGATTAGGCTCCAGCAGCAGCGGCGCCGTCAGCGTCAGGCCGCCGAAGCCGACATCGGCGATAAAGGTTTTTCCATCGAGCTCGACACGCAGCAGCATGTGGCTGCGCGGCGTGATGGCGTCGTCCGGCTGGCCCCACAGCACGCGGGCGGCGAGCCCGCTGACACTGAAACCCAGCTCCCCAAGCGCATGCATGAAGATCAGATTATGCTCGAAGCAATAGCCGCCGCGGCCGCGTTTTAAAATCTTGTCCTGCAGCGACGCCGGATCGAGCCCGACCGAAACGCCCATCAAGGCATCGATGTTCTCGAACGGGATCGCCTGCGGATGTTGCCTGTGCAGCGCCTTCAGCGTTGCCAGCGAAGCATCCATAGGGCCGCGATAGCCAATGCGCGCGAAATAGGCATCGATATCGAAGGAAGCGTCGGTCATGAGGGGCAGGTCCGGCTTGACCGGTCCGATATAGGCACTCGTCGCCGATGCGGCAAACAAGGGCCGAGTTGAGGATTGGGCCAGGGCGTCAGGCGGCCGTGTGGTTGTTCTCGGCCGGTTCGTCTTCGGCGAGGATGGTCTGTTGCGCCGCCAGGAAATTGCCGACATGGCTGAGGCCGTCGAAATGGTCGCAGAACACCTTGATGACCACCAGCAGCGGCACTGCCATCAGCGCGCCGACGAAACCCCATAGCCATGACCAGAAGGCGATGGCGATGAAGATCGCCACCGCATTGATCTCCAGCCTTCGGCCGACCATGACCGGTGTCACGAACTGGCCCTCGACGATGTCGCACAACAGCACGAAGGCGGGTGCCAGCAGCGCGTAGGAGATCGAATCGAAACTGATCAGCGCGATGACCGTGACCAGCAGGATGGTTATCAGCGCGCCGACATAGGGCAGGAAATTGAGGAGCGCCGCCGCCGCGCCCCAGACCAGCGGGTTCGGCATGCCGAGCCCCCACAGGCCCAGCCCGATCACCGTGCCGAGGCCGGCATTGATGAGCGTGACGGTGAGCAGGTAATGCGAGATCTCGCGCTCGACGTCATAGACGACGCGCAGCGCCCGCTTCTTCTGGCTGAGGCTGGTGAAGGACTGGACAATCTTCTCGTAGAACAAGGTGCCTGAGGCGAGCAGGAACAGCGACAGCACGAAGACGATGGTGATCGAGGTGCCTGCCCCCAGGATGTTGCTGGCCGCGGCGGACAGAATACCGGACGGCGCCACCGAGACTCTTTGCACGCCCGGTTCCTGCGCAGTCTCGGTCAGCGACCCGAGTTGGCGCGAAACATCCGCCATCATCTCGAGCGGACGCTTGAATGGCGCCAGTCTTTCTGTGAGCTGCTGGCCGATCGAGTAGCTGTTGTTGACAAGGTTGATAACCGGCCCGCTCAGCAGATAACCGGCGCTGACGAAGATGAATATGGAGAGCAGCACCAGCAGCGTCGCGGAGAACACCTCCGGTATGCCGCGCTTGCGCAGGAAGCGCACGATCGGCGTCAGCGTCAGCGCCAGCAGGAAGGCCAGGATCACCGGCATGAAGAAGGCACGCGCAAAATAGAGGGCGGCAGCCGTCATCAGAATGAAAATGCCGATGAGCATCGATCGCATCAGCCGCAATTCGTCGCGCACGCCGACACGCGGATCGGGGCTTTCGGCAATACTCGCGCCCGACGCGGTCGTTTCGGCTTTCATCGGCTCCCCTCGCAATCGTCGAGGGAAACGTGTGCGCCGCGCCAAGGTTCCGTTAGCCGGCGGTGAATGAAAAAACCTTGCCGCTCTCAGGCCACTGGCGCCGGTATGGGCGCGGCCGTCGCTGTTTCCTTGCGCACGATCGGCGCCACCCTGGTGCCGTAAAGCTCGATCGCCTTCATGATCTTGGCATGCGGCATGGTGCCGATCGCCATCTGCAGCAGGAAGCGGTCGTTGCCGAAGATCTTGTGCTGGGCGACGATCTTTTCCGCCACCTGTTCGGGATTGCCGACGAACAAGGCACCGCCGGGACCTCGCGCATGGTCGAAATGCGCCCGCGAGGTCGGGCCCCAGCCGCGCTCGCGGCCGATGCGGTTCATCACCTCGGCCTGGGGCTCGTAGAAGTCGTCGGCCGCCGCCTCGGTGGTCTCGGCGATGAAGCCGTGCACGTTGAGGCTGGTGGCAAGCGTGGCGGCATCGTTGCCGGCGCGCGTTGCCGCCTCGCGGTAGATATCGAACAGCGGCGCGAAGCGGGCCGGCTCGCCGCCGATGATGGCAAGCGCAAGCGGCAGGCCGAGCACGCCGGCGCGGGCGGCGGACTGCGGCGTGCCGCCAATGGCGATCCAGATCGGCAGCTTTTCCTGGAATGGCCGCGGATAGACGCCGCGGCCATTGATCGGCGCGCGCAAGCGTCCTTGCCACGTCACCTTTACCTGGTCGCGAATGGCAAGCAGGAGGTCGAGCTTCTCGGCGAAGAGCTCGTCATAGTCCTCAAGGTTGTAGCCGAACAGCGGGAAGGATTCGATGAAGGAGCCGCGCCCGGCCATGATCTCGGCGCGGCCGTTGGACAGAAGGTCGAGCGTCGCGAACTGCTGGAAGACCCGCACCGGATCGTCGGAGGAAAGCACGGTGACCGCGCTGGTGAGCTTGATGCGCTTCGTCCGTTCGGCAGCCGCGGCAAGAGTGACCACCGGCGCCGAGGCCGCATAGTCGGGACGATGATGTTCGCCGAGGCCGAACACGTCGAGACCGACCTGGTCGGCCAGCTCGACCTCCTCGATCAGGTTGCGCAGCCGTTCGTGCGGGCCGATGGCGCCGGGGCCGGGTTCCGGGCTGACATCCGCGAAAGTGTAGAGGCCGAGTTCCATGTCGATTGCATCCTGATGCGCAGTTTGGGCGTTGTTTGTTGGCGTTAGAGGTAGCGACCGGCCTGGCCAGCCGCCAGGGGCGCGATTTGTGAACAGTGCATCGCGCACCGGCGACGTATCCCGGCGGCAACAGCGCAGATTTTCATGGCTGGCATACCGTTTTGGCGCTTGAACTCATCGCTTTCGCGCGTATGTAAGCGTCGCGAATTGACTGCAGGGAAGTGGATTTGGCTATCTACAGGGAAAAAGACATATTCGAGCGGCGCAACGCCGCGAACGAGGCAAAGAAGGCGCTCCTGGAGCGCTTCAAGGCAAAGCCGGCGGCGGACGATCCAGCGGTGCTGGCGCGTCAGGCGGAACGCAAGGCGATCCTCGAGGCTCGCGCGGTCCGCGAGGCCGAGAAGGCCAGGCTGAAGCAGGAAAAGCTGGCGCGCGAAGCGGCCGAGAAGGCTGAACGCGAGGCAGTGGCCGAGGCTGCACGTATTGCAGCCGAAGAGGCGGCGGCGGCCGAGGCCAAGATCCGCGAAGCCGAGGAAACCGAGCGCATCGCCCGTCTTCTCGCCGACGAGGCCGAACGCAAGGCCAAGCGCGATGCGCGCTACGCCGCCCGCAAGGCGCGCGTTGGCCGTACGCCGCCGGGTTTCTCCGCCCGCTGACATAGGTTCGTTCGAAGATGCTTCAGGGTCGCCGGCGGCGGCCCCGAAGGCGTTTGTCCTGACCACTGGAGCAATTCCAGGAAAAGTGTGTAGCGGTTTTTCGCCCGGAAATGCGCGAAAACGATCTACCTGGCCTGGGTTTGTCAGGCGACGAGCTTCAGCCCGACGATGCCTGAGACGATCAGGCCGATGCAGGAGAGCCGGACCGCTGTCGCCGGCTCGCCGAGCAGCCAGATGCCGAGCAAGGCGGTGCCGACGGTGCCGATGCCGGTCCATACCGCATAGGCGGTGCCGACCGGCAATTCCTTCAATGCCAGGCCGAGCAAGCCGAGGCTGACGATCATCGAGGCAATGGTGAGAAGGGTCGGCAGCGGCTTCGAGAAACCGTCAGTGTATTTGAGGCCGATCGCCCAGCCGATCTCGAACAGGCCGGCGAAGAAAAGAAAAATCCAGGACATCGCAACGCTCCATCGGTCCAGCATCGCACCCGATGCTGGAAGTGGCGGGTCGTCCCGGCCGATTTTCAGGGGAAGCGAGGTCGTCCTCGCCGCGTCGATATAGGTAGTCTTGCGCCCCGATCAACAAAACACCGGCAGCATTCGAATGCTGCCGGTTCGAACGCGCATCACGACGGATCGGCCGCGCTGGCGGCTTACTTCTCCTTGATGCGCATCGCCTTGACCGGCGGCGCCTTCGGAGCCGGGGCCGCGGCTGGTTTCTTCGCGTCCTTCTTCGGCTTGCGGGGTTCCTTGCCCGCCTTCATCGCACCTTTAGCCATGATTCGCTCCTCCGATTGTGGGCAGCCCAAGTGAAACAAGAGAAACGCCCCGACCGCAAGAGGCCGCTTGCCGCTTCGAAAGCCGGCTTTCCCGATGTCAACCGTTTTCCCTGATTCGGCGGGAATCGAACAGGTTTCGAGCGGCGGCAACCGATTTCCTCAGTACCCGTGAACCTCGCAACGGCTGGCGCATTGTCTGTAGAGCTTCGGCCGGCGGGTCGTTAAGCTCGGCGCTCTGAAGAGGATCTGGAAGCGGATGGCAGGGCATAGCGGCTCGAAAAGGGTGATCTATGCTGCGCTCGCCGGCAATCTCGCGATCGCGCTGACCAAGTTCGCCGCCGCAGCCTTCACCGGTTCCTCCGCCATGCTGTCGGAAGGCGTGCATTCGCTGGTCGATACCGGCAACGGCGCGCTTCTGCTTCACGGCATGCGCCGTGCCGCGCGCCCGCCCGACCGCACGCATCCGCTCGGCCACGGGCGCGAGCTTTATTTCTGGAGTTTTATCGTCGCCCTTCTGGTCTTCGCGCTTGGCGCCGGCGTTTCCTTCTACGAGGGCGTCATCCACATCATGGCGCCCGTGCCGGTCGTCAACGCCAGGGTCAATTACATCGTGCTTGGCCTGTCTTTCCTGTTCGAAGGCAGCTCCTGGCTGGTGGCGCTGAAGGAGTTCCGGGGACAGAAAGGCCGGGAGGGCTGGTTCGAGGCAGTGCGGCTCAGCAAGGATCCGAGCGTCTACACGGTACTTTTCGAGGACAGCGCGGCACTGCTTGGCCTGATCGTCGCCTTCGCGGGCATCCTCGCATCCGAGCTGTTGGAAATTCCCGAGCTCGACGGCGTGGGCTCGATCGGCATCGCGATCATCCTCGGCGCGACCGCGATCTTCCTGGCGCGGGAGAGCAAGGGCCTGCTTATGGGCGAGCCCGCTTCTGTCGAAGTAGAGCGCAGGGTGCTGGCGATCGCCGAGCAGGATCCCGCAGTGCAGCGGGCGAACGGCATATTGAGCGTTCACATCGGTCCGGAGGAAATCGTGGCCGGCCTCAGCATCGAGTTCGAGGACCATCTCACCGCGCCGGAGATCGAGGCCTGCATCGAGCGCCTGGAGGCGCGGCTGAAGCAGGAGATGCCGGAGGTTACTAGGCTGTTCGTCAAACCGCAGGCCGCTGGCACGTGGGAGCTGCGGCGAAAGGCCATCGCCGAGGCCTCAAGCGAGGATTAGACTTGGATGAACTCTTACGGAGGAAGCTGATGAAGATCGACGGCGGGTGCCATTGCGGCGCCATCACCTATGAGGCGGAGGTCGATCCCGAAAAGACCTCGATCTGCCACTGCACGGATTGCCAGAAACTCACCGGCACGGCTTTTCGCGTCACCGTGCGGGTGCCGGAGGAAGATTACCGCATCACCAAGGGCGAGCCCAAGGTCTACATCAAGACCGGGTCGAGCGGCGCCAAGCGCGCGCAGGGCTTTTGCGGCGAGTGCGGCTCGCATCTCTACGCCACGTCGGTCGGCGACGGGCCGAAGGTCTATGGCGTCAGGACGGGCACGGCGCGCCAGCGCGATCAGCTGGTGCCGAGGACACAGTACTGGCACCGCTCGGCGCTGCACTGGCTACCGGAATTCGAGGACACCAGGATCGTCGAGGAGCAGTAGATCGACCTTGGCGATTGGCTGAAAGCCTTCTCCACCTTCGTCATCAACTCTGAGGAATCATGGCGTCCCGGAGCCTGGCATTTAGGGTGACGACGATCTTTCGCATGACGGCGGCGATGGCCACCATAGG
>NZ_JBEPLM010000027.1:0-53010 GCF_040545255.1 Mesorhizobium shonense | reverse complement strand
CGAACGGGGTAACCGGAGCTGAGGAAGGCTCTGCAAACGAGGGCGCGGAGCTCTGCATCTGCGTAGTGAGCCGATCCCAAGCTCCCTCGAACGGAGTATTCGGATCTGAGGAAGGCTCTTGAAACGAGGGCGCGGAACTCTGCATCTGCGTAGTGAGCCGATCCCAAGCTCCCTCGAACGGACTATCAGGAACTGAGGAAGGCTCTTGAAACGAGGGCGCGGAGCTCTGCATCTGCGTGCCGAGCCAATCCCAAGCTCCCTCGAATGGAGTATTCGGAGCCGAGGAAAGCTCTTGAAACGAGCTGGCGTGCTGGGCGCCTTCCTCGGCAAACCAACCCGCCTCCTCGGGAGCCCGCAACCCGAGCGCTTTATTCGCCTCGACGAGCTGTAGATATTGCCGAAGCATCGTAAGATCCGTTCCATAGAGCCGAGGTGAAACCTTCCTAAAGTTCTTGGCATCTGCGTCTAAGCCACGTCGCTGGTCAGTATCGCTAAGCCGGTCAACTATGTTGCTCTTACCCTCCCTTTGGAGCCAGTCACTGAAGGCACGAAGGCGGCTAGCCCGGTCTTGAAAAGGCAGCTTTTGCGCCGTAGTCGCATCTCCAAGTCCACGTATGGATTCGTCCAGCATCGCGTCGATGACACGGGCGTCTGCGGGATAGGGGTGCAGGAGCCGCCGCCCCATGAGACGCGGGCCGGGCCCGACCTGTTCGATGCCGTACCCTTCCGACATGAGCCTCCGGAGATGATTCAGCGTCGACTGAAGACGGTTCTCAGGGTCATTACCCTGAGCTTTATACAGGTCTAAATCGTCCGCCAGCGATTCATCTCGAAACCGAGAAGCCAACGGCTCCTTATCGTTCTCATGGAGCCAGTTGGCGAATTTTTTTGCATGTATCAGGCTGCTGTCAATCGTGTTTTTGGGAACGCCGGCTTGCATGGCTGCCGTTTTGAACCGCTTCATAAGCGCATCGTCTTCGGCAGGGAGAGCAGCCAACCGCTGTCGGCGGTGGGGGTTGAAATTCGCGGCGCGTTCCTCGACGTTTGCGGCGTGGAACTCTTGGAGCACTGTCAACGCCGCATGGAGACGCTTTGTGCCAGAGAGTGTCGCAAGTCGATTCAACTCCTCGGGGCGCTCAAGCAAGCTGGTCAGCGTCAAGTCCTTCGACCAGAGCCATGTCCGGAACTGATGCAGCCTTCCCACCCACCAAGTAACGGTGCCTTCCGAACGGCCGGCGGATTTGGCCGCCTCCCTGAAGTCACCAATAAGCCTCTCGTCATCTGTGAGCTCAGCTGGTGGGAGATTGGTTTGTCGGATGTTTTCCAATGCCTCTATGATTTGATCTTTGATTTTCTTGCTGCCGGTAGAGTCAAATTGCTGCGCATACTCCCGTGCATCGTTGTCCAACTCATGGTCGTTCAGCCGGTCGGCAATTGGGTCCCTCTCACGCTGGTTAAGCCATGCACTGAACTGGTGCAAATGAGATGCATTCCTCTGGGCAGTCTGCACGAATGTGCTGCCGAGAGACGCCCTCAAAAACCTGGAAACAAGGATTTTGTCCGTCTCGAAGGGCTCGGTCGGGAGCCGTCGCTTCGCGTAATATATGCGAAGCCCTGAATGAACTACATCCGTCGCCGACATGCCGGACGAGTCCTCGCGACGACGCCCCGAAAAGGCTTTGGCGACACCTGACTTAACACTTGACCATAGGTGCCGGCCTTTGCCGTCCTTCGTCCGCACAGCAGGAGGGGCTCCCGAGGGCCCGGTGTAGCACGTGCTGCTGGCCCCGCCATTTCGTGACTTGGCCCGCTGAGGCATCCACGTTGAATCCTCTATGTCAGCGCGCTGGGATGATCCATGCGATTTCGCAGGGCGAGTGTCAGGCATACTAGCTTCAGGGTAAGTAGTATCGCTGGGGCTCGCTCCAGCGGAACTGAGCTGCAACTCGCTCAGTTGCTGTTCAAAACGTGCTTGATCCTCGGGCATGCCTCCCGATTGTTGCCGCACCCGCTGCTGTTCCTGCAGAGCAGCGTAGTCGCGCATCCAAGCGTTCGTATCAAACCATCCGTTGTGGGGCTCCAAATCACTCTCCATAGATGAGACAAATCATAGCTGGACCTAAGCTAAGCCCGGATGCGGAATTTGCATTCCGATCGAACCTAACGGCTTCGAAGGCTTTGCGTTGTTCAACGTCCGGTATATCCCTCATTTAGCTGTCAGAAGGCTGACGAGCACGTTTGTACGTGCCGGTAGTTTCACAAATGTTGGAGTGCGCGGCCTGTGAGTGGCAATGGCGGGGCTACTGATTTGCCATCTGATGTTTGATGTTCAACTGGTTGCGAACTCGGATGGCTGAGCGTGAATGAACAGGGAGATATGATCTCCTCGAAGGCCGCTGACAGACCGCTTCGACCGTCGCCGTGTCTATTGAGCTCTCGCCGCCTGCTTCCCATCGAGCGGATCAGGCCATTGCGGCTCGTCTTGTGGTCACGACACGCGCCCTGTTGCCCAGGACAGTGTCGAGACGAGAGTACCGGCAGGAATCGAATTTCGTGCAGCTGGCGAACAAAGCCTGCACGGTTGCCCGGTCGTCGGTCTGCTTCTGCAGCCGGATCAAGTCCCATTGTTCGGCCTCTTCGGCCACGGAGCGGCCGCAGGGCTGACGATGACAAATTTCCAGTTCTCTCAGGCTGCAGCCCACGCCCCGATGCCGCAGTAGTTCCAGTGGTCTTCGCTTTTGGCGATTTCAGCATTTTGGCCGAGCGCAGGTCAGGTTTATGTCAGGTAAGGACGGCTATGTGTGATGGTCAAAGCTTTGTCATTGTCTCAGGAAAACATTTTGCGAAAGATCGATGTCTGTCGGGTGCTACGGGTAGGATTGGGATGACCGCCAAAGAAAGCGAAGCACCCCCGCGCGCAAGGTCATCACGCCGAGAAGGCGAAGCCAGAACCTGCGTGCGCGCAGAGGGACATCGTCGCCTTTGGCGCATGGCTTGATGACTGCGGTTCCCGTTATTTCCATGCCGTCGACGTGCGTCCGAAATCTCCTGCCGCGACTACTGCGTGTGCTTCGAATTAAGGCAAAGCTTTTGGGGATGGCCGCCGATGCCGTGCAAGCGATCGCATCCGGGCGATCGACAAGACCTCGAACGGAACCGATGGGGTCTCACGCATTGAGCTGACCAATGGGGTGGGTACTTCGGTCACATGCGCTTCGAGCGGCTAATGAGGGCATGACCAGCGTCAGACTTTTCAGAACCCCCGTTTCGTGAAGACCATCTTCGCCTTGGCGCCCGGTCCATCGCAGCTCGCCCTACGGATGAGCGATCAGCCTCGACACTATAGGCGGCATTGCCCGCATTGGAGATTGGATATGGCGGGCATTGGACGATCTGGAAGACCGCACACGGGAGGTGCTGAGTCCGGCAGCACGCGGGGATCGAGAGGTCCGTGCCCGCAATCAGGCCGCGCCCCCGAAGAAGGCAGTCAATCGTTCAATTCCGTCGTGCAGCGAATGCACTCTGGGCCGCAAAACCAAGCGACGTCTTCCGCTCCCGTTGCGCCCCAGGCCGACAATGCTGCTGGCGATCGTCCTGTCGGTCCCTCGCTTGGCTCACGCCGACTTTTGGCTGCTGCTCTAGGTCAAATCAGTGGGCGGCGGCGTCGCTTCCCCTCGGTGCCGGAGGGCGAGGGGCCAGCCCGAGAAGAAGGCTTATTGCATCCTGATGACGAACCCTGGCGCGGCGACCGATCAGCCGGACCTTCATATACAGCCGCGCGCCCACCGCGCCAGCAAAGCGTGAGCGAACCGGCTGCCAGACCGGGAGAACGGCCTATCGACGATAACGCCGGGCGGGACGGTCACGGCGGAATCTCGCAACGGAACGGACCAAGGCGGCAGCCCGGTGGCGAACCCTGGCGCAGCCATCAAGCGACCGGAAGCTCGCGCATCGACGCCTTGCCGCCGCCGCAGCGACAAAGCGTACCCGATCTGGCTGCCAGATCAGGTGAGCGACCTATCGACCATGTGGCTAGACGGGATGGCCGCGCTGCAAAATCGCAAGAACTGCTTAATGGCGCCCTACACGACATTGGTTTCGCTGGTGACATACGCAAATTCTCAATGGCTGTGGTGCGCTATCGCAAAGAACTGAAGATGCCGGAACTTGCAACATTCCTGCAACAGGCCGCTGCCCAGTTCAAATCTCGATTTGTCACCAACTGGCAGCA
This sequence comes from Mesorhizobium shonense, assembly GCF_040545255.1. Lineage (NCBI taxonomy): Bacteria > Pseudomonadati > Pseudomonadota > Alphaproteobacteria > Hyphomicrobiales > Phyllobacteriaceae > Mesorhizobium > Mesorhizobium shonense. Next base: position 48,779 of record NZ_JBEPLM010000027.1, on the reverse strand, counting down.
CGAGATCCGCGCCCGGCAAACATGGGGATATGCCACAGTTTGCAATGCAGTGAGCCGCGAGGAAGGTCCGGCAGGCATGGAAGCTTGCCGGGCCATGGCAGCTCAGTTGTGTAGGTTTGCCCACGAACTCATTGATGTCGAGCCCAAAGCGCTTGCGCTCTTGGCGTTATCGTTCAGTCGATATCCACGGGTGCCGGCCTGCCAAAACGGAATGAGCAGCATTGCTGAATTTTGTTGCCAGCAAAGCGGAGTGCTTCGGGAACTCGACAGTCAAAGCCTGGCCCTGTTGGTGAACGGGTTCAGCAAATGGCCGGAACAGGAAAACTCACGCCTTGCCTCTGTCGCAGTTTCCGGTGAGGTCCGTCGCCGTGCCGAACGGACAAACGGCCTCGCCGGTTTTGAGCCACAGCATTTGGCGAATCTAGTGAACGGTTTCAGCAAATGGCCGCAAGAGACGGGGTGTGGCACGGCCACGGTCGCCATCGCCAGCGAGGTCGGCCGTCGCGCTGGCCAAGCCAACCGGCTCTGTGATTTTCATCCGCAGGAACTGGCCAATTTGGTCAACGGTTTCAGCAAATGGCCGGAAGCTGCAGGCTGCGGCGACGGCACAGGCGCGATCGCTGGTGAGGTGCTTCGCCGCGGCGGCAGCCGGCTCTCTACTCTTGATTCGCAGAACTTGGCGAACTTGGTGAATGGTTTCAGCAAATGGCCGGAAAGGACAGGCTGTGGCGCGGCCACGGCGGCGATTGCCAAAGAGGTTCTTCGCCGCGGCGCCGATGCGTTATCTGATTTTACTCCGCAGGGTCTGGCAAATCTGGTGAACGGTTTCAGCAAGTGGTCTGACACAGGGGGGTGTGGTGCGGCCACCCTCGCGATCGCGGCTGAGATTCGTCGTCGCGCCACTGGAGCGGATCGGCTCGCCAATTTCACTCACCAGAACCTGGCAAACTTGGTGAACGCCTTTAGCAAGTGGCCTGGACAAGAGAGTTCACGCCTTGCCACTGTCGCGATCGCCGGTGAAGTCCGTCGCCTTGCCAACCGGCTCTCGGGTTTTGATTCGCGAGACTTGGCGAACCTGGTAAACGGCTTCAGCAAGTGGCCTGCCGAGTCGGCATGTGCCGAAGCCACGGTCGCGATCGCCTGTGAGATTCGCCGGCGCGCCGACAGGCTGTCCGATTTTACTCCGCAGGCACTAGCGAATCTGGTGAACGGCTTCAGCAAACGGCCGGACCAAGTGAGCTGTAGTAGCGCCACGGTCGCGATCGCTGGTGAGTTGGTTCGCCTCGGCCCCGGCCGACTTTCCAGTTTTGCCCACCAGCATCTGGCAAACCTGGTGAACGGGTTCAGCAAGTGGCCCGATCAGGCGAACTGCCGCGAGGCCGCGCTCGCGATCGCTGGTGAGGTTCTTTGCCGCGGTGCCCGCCGGCTCCCTGGTTTTGATTCGCGCGAGCTGGCGAACCTTGCGCTCGGTTTCAGCAAATGGCCCGATGAAGTTGCCTGTGGTGACGTTACGGTCGCGATCGCTGGTGAGATGCTTCATCGCGGGGACCGTGCCGATGAGCTATCTGCTTTCAGCCCGCAGGATCTGGCATACTTGGCGAACGGTTTCAGCAAATGGCCAAAGCATACGGGTTGTGCTGCGGCCACCGTCGCTCTCGCCGGCGAGGTTCGTCGCCGCGCCGACGCGCTGTCCGTCTTTGATCCGCAGGATCTGGCCAACCTGGTAGGTTGCTTCAGCAAATGGCCGGAACAAGTAGAGTGTCGCCGCGCTACCGTCGCGATCGTTCGCGAGATCCGGCGCCGCGCTGACCACGCTGGCCAGCTATCTTATTGTACCCCGCAGTCTATGGCGAACCTGGTGAACGGCTTCAGCAAATGGCCGGATGACACGGGCTGTTGCCAGGCCACCGTCGCGATTGCCGGTGAGGTTCGCCGCCGCGGCGCCCAGCTGATCGATTTTACTGCGCAGGAGCAGGCGAACCTGGTGAATGGCTTCAGCAAGTGGCCGGTAGAGGCGGGCTGTCGCGAGGCTACCGTCGCGATCGCCGGCGATCTGGTTCGCCGTGCCGATCGCGCCGAGCAGCTATCTGCTTTCAATCCTCAGGATCTGGCAAATCTGGTGAACGGTTTCAGCAAGTGGACTGACGAGACGGGGTGCGGGGACGCCTCGGTCGCAATTGCTGCTGAAGTTCGTCGTCGCGCCGACCGCACCGGGGGGCTGTCCGATTTCTCCTCGCAGCAACTTGCCATTGTCCTGCATGGCTTCGGCAAATGGCCCGAACAACCGGTATGTCACGGGGCGATCATGGACATCGTGCGCGGGTTCGGCGCAGCGGGTCCAAGATTTAGCACCTTCACTACCGTCGCGCTCGGCACCATCGCCAATATCTTGGGGCGCGGCGTCGTACGGGGACAGGACGCTGGAGAAATTGCAGACACCGCTCTGCTGAGGGATCGGCTGCATCAGCTGGCCCATCATCTTCATTACGCCAGCGATCGCCTGGAGCAGGCCGATGCGCTAAGCATCGTGCATATCTTCAAGGCGCTGGCGAAGGCGCAGTTGCACGACGATTTGGGTCTACTCGCACGGGCAGGCTTGGATCGGCTCGAGGCCTTGCGTCGAACCTCTGGCTTTGCGCCAGAGAACCTCGAGACCATGGGCAATCTCTGCGCCGCTCTGGTGCCGTTAGCGCGCAGCTCCCAAAGGGCGTTGCGCTGGCACCGCAGGCAGACTTTGAACCTGCTGAACGACATCCAGCCAGTCGTGGAGCACAAGATCAAGGCGCAACTCAAGGCACGCGAGGCCGAGCGGATCGCTGGACCGAATTCGAGCCGCTGTCCCGCCTTGTCGATTTATCAAGTGCTCAAGGCCCGTGCTGTCCTTGAGGGGCTTTACAAGAGGCCCTACGTCGATGCCGAAAGTTCCACTTTGAAGCGGCGTCGGGATGAGCTGCATCGCGGAACCAGGGAGATCCTGGCCAGCACGCGCGGCCTCATCGAAGGCGACCTTTCCAACATGAGTTGGAACCTGATCGCGCAGATCGAGGCAGAGGGGCCGGTCGAGGCGCTGGACGAGTTCATGGCGCAGAACGCAGCACTGATCCAGGCCCGACATCCAGCCGCCGTCTTCGATGTCCATAAGGTATTGCGCGCTATGGATCACGAGCCGAGACCGCCGGAGGGTGATGCGGGATTGATGCAGTTGCCAGTGGTGGACATGCAGGGGCGGCGATTGCCGACGGAGCCCGAGACGCGCTATTCCACTTTCCATCGCCTGACCTCGGGGGCGGTGAACGTGGTCGCGGTACAACTGCCGGGAAAGCCGAGCGCCTTCATGCTGGGGCGGACATTGAGTGTCGAGGGTGTGCCATACCGGATGGATCTATTCGGCGGCAGCAAGTCAAAACCGCCGAAAAAGACCCTCGCCCAGATCGCCGCCCGCGCTCCAGGCGAAACGGCGGCTCAGGCGCTCGGGGGGAAGCTGCTGGCAATTCCATATGCCGAAACCGCACCGGGTACGGCGTTCGAGCAGCTGTCGCGATACTGGGCGCCATTCAAAGAAGCCTATTATTACACGCAGCGCCGAGGCTTTGCCGCGCCCCCGGCGATCAAAGGTCTAGGGCCCCACGACTACGCACTCGAAGGAGCCTTCAAACTGTCACTGCTGCCGGACCGTCCGACGGGCGAGGCGCATCCCTTCAGGCTGACCGGGCCGGAAGGCCCGATCGCCTTGCGACCGCATGACGGTTGCGGCTTCATAAAGGCTTCGTTGGCCGAGCGTATGCCGGCTGTTCGTCGGGCCGCTCAAGGCCAAGGTCTCGATCGGGTGGCTGCTTTTGCTGAGGCAAGGAGATCGTCCGTTCCTGCCTCGGCGCTGCAACATTATCCGCGCAGCGAGCTGGTGGCGGATGAGACGCGCGAGAAGGCCAAGACCTGGCTCGACAGCAGAGAAGGACAAGAGCTGGGGGCCGAGGATCTGTTTCGCACCGTGACGGCCGGACACATCGACGCTCCCGGCGCGGTCGCCGTACCGTCCAGTGATGATTGCGTCCATGTGCCCACGCTCAAGAGCGAGACCTTGACGGGGAGGGGTGGCGTTCTGATCGGGCGAGCCCCCTATGACAAGGCCAACCTGCGGCCATTTGGCTCCAAGCAAGTCAGGTCGGCAGGTGATGGGGATCCGACTGCGGCCTTCCTGGATGGCTGCGTAGCCATTCAATACAGTTTCAATGTCGCTGAGAAGAACGGGAAAGAACTGGCAGGCGACGATCCGATGTTTTTTGCCAAAGGCATTCTGATCGTCGTGCCAGATGAGATGTGGCCGGCCGACTACGTCGAGCGTGAGCTGGTGCTGTCCGCCGAAGACGTCAAATCACATTCGAGCTGGACACACGCCAAGGATCGCGCCAAGGTGGACACGCTGGTCGACAGTATAGGCATTCTCCAGGCGACGGAGGTGTTTGCTCCGGGCTCGTTGGTTGCTATCCCGACCAGTGAACAGAAGAAGCTTGACGGCGACTTCGACGGGGACGCAGTCATCATCATTGGCGACCGACCGCAGCTTTATGAGCATGTGCGGCAGTTCGATGAGAAGGAGCAAGCGCGCGGCGTTCGCTCACTCAAGCCGGCGAAGTCGCATACCCCGGCGCTTAAGGACGATAGCTATCAGTTCAGTCGTGCCCGCCAGATCCTTGCCACCACGCAGGACGTCCTGGAAACCTATAGCTGCCTGCAACGAAACTTTCTGGCGCAGTCCGACGACGCCCGACGCTGGTTTGCCGAGCGTGCTGTCTTCGGCACCTACGAGGGCATTCACCACGAGCTCAGGCGCGACATCGCTAACCTGTTGAACGCGGAAGAGGTGCGGAGCCAGGATATCCAGGACACGCTCGCCAGGGCGAGGCAGGAGATCGAGGTCGCCCGGCATCCGGTCGCGCGCGAGATGGCCGCGTTGCTCGTGGCCGAACTCGCGGCGTGGGCGGCGAAGACGGATCAGCAAAACTTGCCCGCAACCGCCGAGAGCGTGGACGATTTAAGCCTGACGGTGAGCCCGGCGCTTGCAACCCTCTTCCAGGAATTGGCGGAGAGCTATCCGGCAACGTCCCAGCCTCGCGACCGCGTCCAGCTTTTGCTCGATCACACTCAAGCCCGGATCGATCCTTCCCCGGATGGCTACAATCCGGACGACCTCGTCGAAAGCACAAGCAATCTCCTGAGCCTCGGCATTAAGGTTGGGACGGATGCCTATAAATCCGACACCGGCACCCGCCGGTTTCTGAAAAAAAGCCATGAGCTGCAGCGGCTCCTATGCCAGACGCCGGGCTTGCAGCCCGTGCCCTACGTCAAGAGCATGGCGGCGACACTCAGCCAAGGCAGGTTCGATGTCGACGCGACCTTGGAGGAACTGAAGGACAATCCCACGCTGGCGGCTGGCGTCATGGAGGCCTCGATCAAATTCGCCGCACAGAACGGCCTGTTGCCTGAACGCTCCGGCCGCCGCCCTGTCGCCGTGGATTCCGATGTGAAGGTAACGCTGAGCCGCCAGGAAGCATCGGAGCAGGCCAAAATCGAGGCGACGCGCGCGAGCGTTGAAGAGGAGGCAATCACCGCAGCGGCACTCTCGGTTGCCGAGAGCCTCAGGCAGGCCGGCATCCCGGTGAACATGCCTCATTTCGATCGCCGGGTGCGATCGGAAGGCTCGATGGCTGAACATCTCACCGGATTGAACGCCCCCGCTGGCAGCGCGCCGCAGCTGATTAGCAACGCTGTCCGCCACATCTTCGAACTCCCCGACCAGGATTTTACCCGTGGCTTTAAGAAAGCCATCCTGGCCTTCGACGAGCGCGGCTATGCCGAACGCCACACAAGCAACTGGTTCAGGATGCGCAATCCGACTTTCAGCGGCATCCAGAGCGTGCTCGCCACACCGCATGGTTATCGCTTCCAGGTTGAGTTCCATACGCCGGCCAGCTACCAAGCCAAGCTCGCCAATCATCACACATACAAGCAGCTGGACAAGCTGAGGCGGGTGGGTGGGGAGGTTCCTGCGGAGCAACTCCTGCAGCGCGTCATGGAAAACTGCCAAGGCGTCCCAGTCCCCGATGGCGCTCTGGCCGTGCTTCAGTGGGAAGCTGAAGGCGAACGCGGGGCAAGCGCCACTGCGGCCCTGAAATTGCGACCTGTCGGGCAATCGAGCATGCCGCAAACCGTCAGGTCATCACAGGCGAAGGAAGTCCTCGCCGCGCTCGGCAGTCGGCCGGTCGTGCTCGTTGGCATGCCGGGCGCCGGAAAATCCAGCATCGGCCCAGCTCTCGCGAAGCGACTGCAGCTCCACTTCCGCGACACGGACAAAATAATCGAAAAGCAGACCCACAAATCGATCTCGCAAATCTTCGAAGAGCAGGGCGAGGCCTACTTCAGGGAGATGGAGGCGAAACTGATTGCCCGTCTGCTGGAGGCAGAGCCCGCGGTGATCGCCACCGGCGGCGGCGCGTTCATGCATGAGCAGAGCCGCCGTCTCATCGGCGACAAGGCGGTCTCGATCTGGCTCGATACCAAGCTTGAGGTGATCAAAAAGCGCCTCAAAAGGGATACCAGCCGCCCGCTGCTGCAAGGCCCTGATCCGGAGCAAAAGCTCGCCCAACTGATCGATGAGCGCAGACCATTCTACCAACAAGCCGATCTCACCTTCGTCCCGCCTCACCAGCAAGACAAAAAGAACGCGGATCCATGCCTCAGCGCGCTACACGCCCATCTGTGCCGAGCGCGGCCGCCAATCAGCAGGTCGCCAATAGGGTCGCATCACCAGGATAAACCGTAGACAAGCACAGGAACTGACGGGAGCGCATGAATGAGCCCTCTGTATCTTTTCAAGTCGCTGGGCAGTGAAAACGCCGATACGAGAGCGTAATAACCGCCGAAACGAAGTCAGGGGGCCATCGTCGATGGCCTCATCGCTGGCCGGGTTTGTTCACGACCCAAAACGCCGCCGCAGCCGCCAAGCGCTCGCCGGCAAAAGCACTCGCTGACTTGCGTCTGAAAGGACAAAGCACCGTTCCGCACCCACGCCATATACCTATGGATCGCCAGCTTAGCGGCGATCGTGAACGGGTGGATAACGATGACGCGTCGAGCCCCTGCCATATCAATTCATCGATCGGCAGAGTTCGCATACTCCGAACGCTTCACATCAAATCTGCTTCAATTGCGGCACCGAGCATGACTGCCCCTTCCGATCCAACCTTGCCGGGTAAATGGCGCCTTTAAAGCCGCCGCGCATCGATATGAGCAGGCCAGCCCATATACGACCTTCAGTTTTTTGTGACAGCGTCTCTTCGTTTTTTTGGGGGCCGTCAGCTTCTCGAAAGCTCGCGCTCTTACTTTGAGCAAGTCGATTTTGAACACCGCATCGCAGCCTCTTGAGGGCAATAAAGAAACCGAGGTACCTGATGGTTGGAGCAATTAGAGGTGGAGGTGGCGGCACCGGTGCGTCCTTGGCTCGAGCCGGCCATGGGGATAGGCACGATGAGCCCGGCGGGCCTTCTGGTGGTGGCCGACCGATTGGGGAGGGCGGTCGGGACAGCGGTCCGGTTAACTCCGGAAATGACCCGCAATCCGTAGATCAGAGTGCGGCATTCCAAAGTGTTCTGAGTTCCATTGCAGTACAAATGGCGAGCGATTCCATGGCTGATTTCGATGACGCCATGGGTGATACGGAAGAGGATGCCTGACGCCGGATTCTTCGGCGTCAGGTGTGTGAGCCGTCAAGCACGGCACAATTCGAACGGAAAGGTAAAACGATATGTCTAAAGTTGCTCCCGCTGGTGGTGGTGCTGCTCCGGCCCTTGGCAATATGGCTAATGAAGGGGCTGGGGCTGCCGCCTTCCAGTCGCAAATTGCGGCGCTCACGGCAATGAGCGCAGAGGCCACGGAACGGAGTGTGATGCTGCGCACCGTTACGACCAACCTTCAAACGGTCAAGAAGGTGGCCGACGAGCGCGTTCAGTAACATCGCAACCGGGACGTAGCGTCGTCCCGACCGCTGCCTTGGCGGTGCAATGTGGAGTCAAAGTGAGCCGTACGGCCGTGGCTGTACGGCTCATCTCCTTGTGCGGGAGAGTTCCGTGAATGACGCCATTTCTATCGATTTCGAAGTGCTGTCGGGTCTCTATTCTGGGCTGACTGGTAATGCGCCTCTGGAGCCGAGTGTAATCGGTAGTGGTCTTGAGTCCGATATAATTTTCATCGAGCAAGGGCTAGAGCCGCGTCATCTTCGTATCAGTCTTCTTGGCAATTCGATCGAGGTCGAGGCCCTTGCGGATGGGATCCGCATAGAGGACAACCAAAATATCGCCGTAGGCGAGCGCGTTGTTGTTTCTCTTCCTGTCGTCATTCATGCGGGCGCGCTGTCCATTCTCTGGTCCGTTCAAGATGCCGGGGAGAAGCGCCCCATTGGCATGCGTCGCCTCTCAATGCCAGTGATAGCCGTTGTTTTGCTGAGCTGCATTGGCCTCGGCGCGCTCTCAACCATTTTTTCCCTCTACGGCAGCACCAGCGGATTGAGCGCCAATCCTACTAACCCCGGACCTATATCGAAGGTAACCATCAAGCGCCCTGGTGATCAGAGCGTCCAGTTAGCGGCGAAAGCGCTGCAAGACGAAATTGATCGGGCGCAGTTATTCGATATCAAGATCAAATCCGCAGACAGTGTTGTTACCGCCGAGGGCACCATCACGCCTGCCTTGGTCTCCAAATGGCAGAAGATCCAAGAGCTGTTCGATCGTCGCACAAATGGAGCGCTAACACTCGTGAACGGTGTGGTGATCAAAGAGGACAAGGCACCATCCGCAATCCCCATTGAAGCTGTTTGGCGCGGGAATCTTCCACATCTTCTGATCGGTGGGCAGAAGTATTTCGTGGGAGCTCTATTGGATAACGGATGGATGGTCGATCGGATCGAGGACGCTCAGGTGCTGCTGAGCCGAAATGGCCGCGTTGCTGCGCTCCCTTATTAAACTCCAGGTTCGGTAGGAGAACTCCATGGTCAAGATGTCCAGCTTCCCTGTCGGCTCCGGGATCTCGGCGCGCGATCTTAACATTGAGCCTGCAGGAGCAGCCGAGCCGGCCAATGGTGAAACCAAAAAGATGGAATTCGATCGCGCTCATGCAAATCGCAGCAAGAAGCATGCATCGACTTTGCGGCGTGCACACGCGCACGATATGCCGCTCGTACGCACGGCCAATGGATTGTTGGGAATTAGTGAAATCGAGGCGGTCACGTCCGTCAGCCCGAGCGAGAGCTTTCAGATCAGTGAGATCGACCCCCGCGCTGCAGCGGCCGCTCTTTATGGCCATACTCTCGCACGTAGCCAGCTCTCCTTCATCATGCCACGCATACGTCATCCGGAAATCCTGCGCGAAGGGAAGCGTAGTGTTCTTCTGGAGCGCTTGGTCAAGGCGCTCGCGGCGGTACCTGAGGATTCGGTGGCGCGTGAAGGTATTGCCGCCCTCCAACAGGAGTTTCGGCGGCTGGTGCTGTTGCGACTGAACCGGAACAGCTTGATCAAGGCGAGCGAAGGTCGACCTGGATGAAGAATAAAACTTCAATGTTGGGTTATCCCGTCGGGACACACGTTGCCAAAGACCGGTGATGTCGTGCTGATTTCCGAGCAGGAGCGAGATTTGCTGTGCGCCCTTTCCTATACCCACCTTGCGTGTGGGCAGAGCGCCCAAAGCCTAGCCTTGTTGCGGCTCGCCGTCAGCGACAATTCTCAAGACGTCAACCTGCTACGGATTTTCGCCTATGCGTTGATTGCTGAGGGTCTCGGCGATGAAGCATTGACGATCCTGGACAGGCTGGACGTACTTGATGACCAGCAATCTTCTCGCGTCCCTTTGACTCTCATGCGCAGCCATGCGCTGCTGCGAGCCCGTCGCATGGACGAGGCGCGAGCGGTCTTCCAAAGCTACGTTTCACTTCGCAGCCGCACAGTTCTTCTCAAACAAACATAAAGAAGATGGCGAACCTCATGCGCAACTTCATCGCGCAAGCGCCGGCCAACCCGGATCTAATGGTCGCGTTAATGCTGCTTCTGGCGATCGGTATGATGATCATGCCCATCCCGATCGGCGTCGTTGACGTCCTGATCGGATTCAACCTCGGATTCGCCATACTTCTTCTAATGGTTGCCCTGTATATCGGCACACCACTTGAACTTTCTTCCCTGCCCGGCGTCATTTTGATCTCCACGGTGTTCCGCCTCGCGCTTACCATTGCAACGTCGCGACTAATCCTTGCGGAAGGGGAGGCCGGTAGCATCATCCATACGTTCGGCGACTTCGTAATCTCAGGCAACATCGTTGTAGGTTTTGTGATCTTTTTAGTGGTGACCATGGTCCAGTTCATGGTTCTCGCAAAGGGTGCCGAACGCGTTGCAGAAGTGGCGGCGCGATTCACGCTCGACGCTCTGCCAGGCAAGCAAATGGCGATCGATGCCGAGCTAAGGAACGGCCACATCGATGAGAATGAATCTCGTATACGGCGCGCCATGTTGGAGAAAGAAAGCCAACTTTATGGCGCTATGGACGGGGCTATGAAATTCGTGAAGGGCGATGCCATCGCCGGGCTGGTGGTTATCTGTATCAACTTGCTGGGCGGAGTTTCCATCGGGCTGTCTAAGGGGTTGCCCTTCGGCGAGGTGGTGCAGCAATATACTCTGCTGACCATAGGTGATGCATTAATCTCACAGATTCCAGCACTGCTGCTGTCGATTTCATCGGCGACCATAGTTACGCGTGTGGGCGGGGCCGGGAGACTCAACCTTGGTGCTGACATTGCCGGCCAGCTCACCGCCAATACGCGCGCATTGAGGCTGGCTGCTGGTGTCTTGGTTGCGATGGGGTTTGTTCCTGGCTTCCCTCTGCCCGTCTTTCTCGTGTTGGCCGCGGTCTTCGCGGCGGCAAGTTTTACCAAAGGCGATAAGGAAAACGGCGACAATGCCACTGCTGCCACTGCAGCTCCAGGGAAGCCAAAAAAGCAAACCCCACCTCCGGAAGGAGGTCCGATCACCCTGCTCCTTGCACCGAGCCTTGGAGATGCGATCAATCAAACCGAATTGCAAAAGCACATTGAGCGCGTTTCGGAACTGGTCTCATCTGACCTCGGCATCATTGTTCCCCGCATCCCTGTTGCAGTCGAACAGCAGTTGCCGGAGTCGCAGTTCAGGATAGATGTCGAGGGCGTACCGGTCGAACAGGATGCGATTGATCCGACGCAGCTAAGGCTTACCGACGATCTGGCCAATATTGAATTGAGCGGCATCCCCTTCCAGCATGACCCACAAGCGGGCAAGATCTGGGTCGAACAAAGCCATGCATCCGCTCTCAATGACGCCGGCATCGGCTATCACAGTCCCATCGAACTTATTGCGTCGCGAGTCCAGGCAACGCTCGCGCGGCGTGCGCGGCGCTTGGTAGGCATCCAAGAGACCCGTGAATTGCTGGGCCGTATGGAGCAGGAATATGCCGAGTTGGTGAAGGAGGTGCTACGCACGACGCCGATCCCCCGGATCGCCGATGTCCTGCGCCGTCTACTGGACGAAGATATCCCGATCCGCAACACCCGCCTCGTCTTGGAGGCATTGGCTGAATGGGGGGAGCAGGAGCAAAACGTCGCATTGTTGACGGAATATGTTCGTTCCGGTCTGACGCGGCAGATCTGTCATCGTTTTGCCAACGCTCAGGGTGTCGTGCCCGCCTTTATTATCGAACGTGAAACCGAGAATTTGGTACGCGGCGCGATACGTGATTCGGCTGTTGGTCCCTACCTCGTATTAGGCGACGGGCAAAGTGAGATGCTCCTGTCACAAATGCGGCAGATCCATTCGAACCCTGCGCCGGGACAGCGCCATCCTGTCATATTGGCTTCAATGGACGTCCGACGCTTCGTCCGCGGGTTCCTTACCCGTAACGGGATCGATCTCGTCGTTTTGTCTTATCAGGATCTGGATTCGGAGTTTACGATTCAGCCGGTCGGATCCGTCAAGCTCACCGCTGCAACGAATCATGAAACGTCATGAGAACGTAATAATTTGCACGTTGAGCCCAGCTGAAGTGCGTAGAAATAGTCGTAAGGATAGCGGCATTCAAATGAGAACAACAGTCGTTCCACAGTTGCGTTCAGTTCGTATGGCGTCAGTTCCCTTCGCAATACTTTCCGTTCTTCCTCTCGGCGGTTGCGCTAGCTCGGGCCCGCAAGCTCTTTCAGTGAAAGAGACGCCGTCACCCGAGTTGCTCGGTGCCAGGGATATCAATCCGGCCATGCGCGAACGCATCTTGAGCTCCGTTGGTCAGGATGCTCACGAGCGGGCTTTGCGGGATCAGCTGCAGCAGCAACCAGGCAATGTCGACGCGGCGATAGAGCTTACGAAAGCCCTACTAGCAAGGAAACTCCCGAACGAGGCGCTCCAGGTGCTCGACGGGGTTTTGATTGCGGCTCCAGGCAACTTGCGCACATTGAACGCGAAGGGAGTTGTGCTCGACATTTGCGGACGGCATGGAGCGGCACAAGCGCTATATCGCCAAGCTCTCAGGAAAGAACCCGGGAACCAGATGTTGGTCAACAACCTCAACCGGTCGCTCGCGCTTGACGAGAAGTCAGGACGGAGTGCGCCGGCACGATCGCGGTAGACTGACATTCGCGCGGAAGCTCATCGCAGGCATCAAATAGTCGCAGCAGCTTTCATCAGTTGTTCCCTATTGTTCCCGCAAAACCTGACGAGCCCGAAATCAGCGCGAAAAGGCTTGGTCCATAGGTACGTGAATTGATCTCTCAAATGCTTGGATCCAGAAAGTGGACGCCTTCCACGGTAATCAAACAGAGTATGTCTCCGAACGTACGTTCCTCTGCGTTCTTGAAACTTGGAGGTGCAGAAGAGGTGCTTATCGCTGCGACATGAGAAGTCGTTCAGAAACGGCGCGGCATTTTGTTGGCAATGAAGAACTGGCGCGTGTCTCATCGGGTGATGTAGCCCGGTACCGGGGCAGTGTCGTTCAGCAAGAGCGTCCGGTTGGAATTTTTTCGAGTGTCTATTTTTGTGAAATAGGTCGTACCTTTCAGCTGGCCGACCGGCGCGAGGGGCTATGAAAAAGGGGCCTCTAACCGACCTCTTAGTCGAACGGTTTGAGACGATGCCGCCTCAGCTCCAGCGGGCTGCCCGGTTTGTGTTGGACCATCCGCAGGACGTCGCGTTGATGTCCATGCGCGAGCAAGCGCATTTAGCGGGTGTGTCCCACACGACCATGATGAGGCTAGCGCGATGGCTCGACTTCGACCGCTACGAAGACATGCGCAGCGTTTATGCGAAGGCCCTGCGCACGTCTGCCGAATCGCCGCTGCCTGAGCCTCGGCAAGATGGCGATGGCAGTTGCTCAACGGTCGGAGTCGTCGCGGGCACGCTGGCATCGGAAATCGCGAGGCTCGGGGAATGTGCGAACGCGATGCAGCTAACGGCTGCTGCCAATGTCCTTGCCGAGAGCCGAAATCTCTTCTGCCTTGGCTTGCGCGCAGAGCATCCGGTGGCACAGCATTTTGCCTATACGCTGTCACGGCTCGGCCGGCAGGCGGTTGTTCTTGATGCGGTCGGGGGACTCGGCATCGATGCCTTGCGAGGTGTCGGGACAGGAGACGTAGTACTGGCCGTAGGCATCGAGCCTTACTGTCGTGCAACCATCGAAACGGCTAGGCAAGCAGCGCGCCAAGGAGTGGCTGTGGTTGCCATTACCGACAGCAGCGTATCGCCGCTCGCCCGTATGGCCAAGGCAAGCGTTATTGTAACTAGCAATCCACAATCCTTCTTCAAAAGTATCGCGCCGGCTCTGGTAGCAAGCGAGATCTTGGCCAAGTTGATCGCTGCCAACTCCGGAATGAATGTCGATGAGGTCGTGAAGGAAATCGAGCGCCAGCTCGCGGAGCTCGATGTCTTCTGGAAACCGCCCCATAGTGGGAAGCACAGCGGGCGTGCGAAATGTAATCCAACCGCTGGAAGCGCGATTAGCGCGTTTCCGGAAATTACTTGATGATTACCCGCGTGATTATGTGCGCAAGGCGACATGGAAGGGTACGCCTATCGCAAGCGCCTGGACGGCTCGGCATGGTACCAAACCCTGCACGTGCGGAGAAACCGGCAACTGCCCGGGATTAGACTAGGCAGCGCACAGGAGAGCTGATTTGAGCATGAAAATGGAAGCGAGCTCGAGCCTGCTAAACCTCGCCCGCAACTCAACCCGGAGCTCGCCATTGCCGTCCGGGCCTGCGGATTCCAGCGTGAAGCCGGCCGCCATTCCGATCAAACACCGGCCACCATTCCGGTATGCAGCCGGCTTCAATTTCTCGCTGCTGCTCAACTGGTTCAGGCAGCTTTTGTGGCTGCTGATCGCCGCGCTCCAAAGCCGGCCGAAATCCCTCGAAGCCTGACGAGCTTCATTGTTCACGGGCGACTGGATAGGGAGAGCGTGATTTTTCTGCAGACCCAGTTCACCCCGCACTCGGATCGCTCGCATAAGAATTCAACGAATTGGGAGGTGGGGCGGGCAGTTCTTAGTTCTTTAGGTCCCCAATTTTCGTCGGCTTCCCTTACAACCGCGCCTTTAAGCGCTGCCGCGAGGCTGCAAACACTGCGCATGAGGCAACGCTTGAAACTCGCGGAGTCGTTACGTGAGGCAATACGCACACTCACCTAGGTGGCCGCGCCGCAGGGCAGCATAGGGGAGGCGCGTCATCACCAGATCCGACAGCTTCGCAACGGCGGTAGCACGGGCTCGTCGAACGGCAAGATCGGCGGGCCGTGCAGCGAGTTCCTCCTTCGCGCCTGCAGTGATGATCTCGACTACGTCCTGCCGCGCTCTCGGTCCGTCAGCCTGTCGACAGCTGAGCCCCATAGAACAGTTTCCAGCCGCCAGGGCGGCTTAAGCTGCTCGGAGCAGGCAAGGGAGATAGCATGGATCCCTTTAACAACGTCAATCCATCCGGCGTCTCTGATCTCGCCCGCACAGACGATGCAGGCTCGCAGCAGCAGACCGACCAGGCGCGTTTTCAGGAGCATCTGAACGCGTTGCAGCCGGGCCAGCATCGGCAAGCCGTTCCAGACAGCCGTCTCGCCAGGCGGCGGACCGGCTCCCATGCAGATGCGGTTGGACCGAGGATGCTGCAAGAGCAGGACGTCGCGGAAGGCGGTTCGCACTTGCCCTTTGCTCCACCAGCTCACTCACCTGCGCAGAGTTTCGACCAGGACGAGCTCTTTGCCGCCGCCGACCGCGCCGGGTCGTTCCCGGCTGCAAGTTTCGCTTCGGCGCAGTTCTGGCAGGATGTGGAGCGGGTGGTCCACTCACCCGCGCAAAGTGTCGATCAGCCGCGGAGCCGGGCTGCGCTTGGGGGCGGTTATGAAGCTTTGAGTTCCATGCCGCCGCCGCGGGTCAACCTGCCCGCCACGGGATTTGGAAGCGCACCCGATTTTGTGAGCCTCCCTCACGTCGTCGCGGACGCATATCGGCCTGCGGCCAATCAACAGGGCGATCTGACCGGCGCGCGCCATACAACGCCGGCCGCGGCGTCGCACCAGGCTGCCGTCGTTCAGCAAACGCGCAGTCGCAAGCGCGGCCGCGAGCACCCGGACGAGGCGCTTTTTGCCGCCTACCGTGCCGAGGCGGCTAAAACAGCCAAGGTGGGTGAAAGCTCGATTGCTGGCGATATAGTGGCGCTGCGCAAGTTCAGCATATGGCTTGACGAGAACCACCAGAGCCAAATCAACGGTCGGGTTGAGGACGAGCAGCTGGTCGGTCTGGTAAAGGACTTTGCGGGCAACGATGCCGTACTACTGGGCGACACCAAAGTGGCGTTGGGAAGGCTCCGGCAGCATTCAGCCGGACAGCCTGTGACGGCTGCTTCGGCTGTTCGACCCGGCACGAAGGACGATGAGGAACTCTTCGCCCAATACCGGGCAAAAGCCGTGGTCAAAGGATCAGCCGTGAGGCGCGATCTAGCGGCCTTACGCAAGTTCAGCAAATGGCTCGCCGAGAACCACCGGACGCAAATCGCCGGCCGGATTGAGGACCCGGGGTTGGACGCGCTGGCGAAGGACTTCGCGGCGCGCGATGACGAGCGTATCAATCCGGCGTTGAAGAGGCTCCGGCAGCTTTCTGTCAGACAGCCTGGGACGGCCGCTTCGAATGTTCGACCTGGCACCAAAGACTATGAACAACTCTTTGCCCAGGCTGCGGGCCTCAAAGAAGGGACCAGGGGAGGCAATTTGACCGGCGCGCACCATACAATGCCGGCCGCGGCGCCGCACCAGGCTTCCCTCGTTCAGCAAACGCGCAGCCGCAAGCACATCCGAGAGCACCCTGACGAGGCGCTTTTTGCCGCCTACCGTGCCGAGGCGGCGAACACTGCCAAGGTGAGTGGAGCCTCGATTGATCGCGATACAACGGCGCTGCGCAAGTTCAGCAAATGGCTGGCCGAGAACCACCGGACGCAAATCGCCGGCCGGATTGAGGACCCGGGGTTGGACGCGCTGGCGAAGGACTTCGCGGGCAACGATGCCAAACTACTGGGTCAACTTAATGTGGCGTTGGAAAGGCTCCGGCAGCATTCTGCCGGACAGCCTGTAACAATCGCTTCAAATATCCGGGAATTTGGCACGAAGGACGATGAGGAACTCCCGGCCAGATACCAGACAAGAGCCATAGCTGCCCGCCTCAAAGAAGGAACCATGTGGCACGATCTAGCGGCGCTGCGCAAGTTCAGCAAATGGCTTCACGAGAACCACCGGACGCAGATCGCCGGCCGGATTGAGGACCCGGGGGTGGACGATCTGGCGAAGGACTTCGCGGGCAACGATGCAAAATTACTGAGTGAACTTAATGTCGCGTTGGGAAGGCTCCGACAAGCCGATGCCGGACAGACTGTCACAACAGCTAGAGCGCGCCCGGTCAGCGAAGAGAAGCAGGTGATCGAAGATGCATGTCGGGCAGCTGCAAGCAGGTACAGTCAAATCACGCTTTCGATCTATCGGAGCCATTTGGGTCGTTTCAACAGCTGGCTTAGTCAGAACTTCGGCAAGGACATTGCCCAGATTGAACCGACGGTGCTGAGCCGGGCGGTTGAGGAGTACAAGATGACCGCAGCCCCCGTTTTCGGCGCAGCCTGGGGCTTTATGCAGAAATACCTGCAAATGGTCGCAGCCAACAATGCGCTGGGCTTGGCAGCCCAGGGGCAAGCGGCCCCGCGCGGGCAGCCAAGCGGCCCGCCCACTGGAGCGGTACAGAGCACCCCGCCCGTCGTCTTCTCGCCCATCCCCATGTCCCCGAGCGACCCGGCCTGGGACGTGTTGCGAGCCTTCCATGAAGAAGAGGCGGTAAAGCGTGGCGCGCCAATGGCGACCAATGTGCCGCAGTTCCATCAGACGACATCGCTGCCGCCAGAATTGGCCCCCATGCCGGCCCCATCCTCGCCTGCTCAAAGTGCCGACTCGTCCTCGACCTTCGCCGGCCTTGCACCACTGTCGCCCATACCTTATCGGCATCCGGATTTTGATCTGAATGCGCTCACGCCCGAGCAACTAACTGAGGAGGGTAGCGGCTCAGGCCATTGGAGCGCAGTTGCCGGCTCGGCAATTGCCCAGCCCGGCTCGTCACGTAGATCCTCGCAGATCTATGCCGGCCTTGATGACATCGTCGACTTGCAGGACGATGCCGGCTCCGCGCCGCGGTCGGACGCTGCCAGGTCGAGATCGATTGCCGGGCCATCGCCGTCATCGAGCGTGCCTGGCGAAGGTTCCGCGGCGTCGAGCGCTGTACATGGCAGGCCCCCGGAGCTCGGGCCACAGCTTGGCTCGCGGGAGCAGGCCGATTTGGGGGTAAGGCCCGCCGCCTCGCAGGAAAGTTACGATCAGTCGCAACTTTGGCAGCAGGTGGACCAAGCCGGAAGGCAAAGACCTGCCGGTTGGGACCGCCCCTGGTCAGCGTGGTCGCCGCCGTCGGATCAAGACATGGGGCCAGCCCGGCGGTCCGCGTCAGCTCGCTCGTCTGACATCTACCGCGGTCTCGACCCCCTGGTCGATTTGCCGTCCACACCGGCCGAGCTGCGTGATGATGCCCACTCTACGCCATTTCCAGGTACAGCCTCCGACGCTCAGATCGAGGCGCTCAATCCGCGAGCCTCGTCTCACGACCGCGGGCTGGCGCTCGACGCCACGCAATGGCTGAGCGATGAGCATATCCAGAGGGACTACGAGCTGCTGGCGCAGGAGCTGCAGAGGGAAAATCCAGATCTCGCCGCGCGAACGCGGCTCGCCGACCCGCTGATAGCCCATTATCATCTGCGCCTGGGCTCCGACAATGCCGCCCTCGGGGCTTTCCAGCGCATCGTCTATGATCGCAATGGCAATGATACAGCCGACTTCCTGTTCCTGCCTGTCAACGATGCCAGCGCTACCGATCCTGAACGCCGCGGCAGCCACTGGTCGCTGCTGCTGGTTGATCGACGCGAGCGGGCAAGGCCGGTTGCCTATCATTACGACTCCGCCGACCGGCTCAACGCCCAGCCCGCGGCACAGCTCGCACGACGGCTGGGAGCCCGCCTGGAGCCGGTCCGCATGACCCAGCAGCAGAACAGCTATGATTGCGGTGTCTTTGTGCTTGACGGCACCAGGGCGCTGGTTGGACGACTGGGGCAAAGGCAGCAGCCAGCCAGGCTGCACCTCGACAACCTCGTCATCGATCGGCAAGCACTCCAAGACCGACTGCGGGGCTGATGTCGGCCTCTGCTGGTCAAAAAGCGATATACCGACCGAGGTTTTCTGGTATCCCAGCCTGATCCCGGAGCCGTTGTGCGCCATCGCTAAACCTCTCACGAAGAGGTCAAGCTTCCAATGCAATGAATTTCAGTTCCAGATTTGATTCAGGGCCCCGCCTAGGAGATCGGTCATCAGCCGGTAGCTTTCCGCCCATGTCTGATTCTTCTTGCCACGATCACAGGGCTGAGAGCCTGCAGCTCCCGGACTTGCACGGATCCGCTTTATTTCGCGGGGTCTTTGGGGGGAAGAAGCCTGTCCTGCCCATTTAGTGAAAGCCGTTGCTCTGGAATCACCCGCTCTCGATTGTGCTTTTATGAATCTCGGACATAGACGCGTGGAACGTGGTCCCGGAGCTGAGCATACAGCCCGACGATGTCGGTGCCCCACCAGGTGGCGACCTCATGCTGTGTGATGGTCTGGTCTCCCTGCTGCCCGAGCAAGAGCACCTGATCGCCGAAACAAGCATCGGGGATCTCCGTGAGGTCGATACGGAGATGTTCTAAATGAACCGGCGGCAGCAGAGGCGCACGCCGGCCTCTCACCAGTGCCTCAGCACCCGGCGGGAGCTGACGTGGCAGCCCGTCTCCCCAACCGATACCGAGCACTCCGACGACCATTCCTTGCCGGTAGCCAGGCAGATCCGGCGCCGTCCCGAGCGAGGAGTCGGTCCGCTTGATTGAAACCAGAGAGCTCGAAATGGCCTTAAGAGCCGGCCGCAGGGCGACAGGCCGGGTGGGATGATCCGTCTCGGAGACACCAATGAACAAGGCACCGGGATCGACGGCATCGAAATCCATCTCAGGGTATCGAAGCACGCCCGCCGTGCTCGCCACCATCGCAACGGGAGGTCGTGTCCCAGAAGCATTGGCCGCTTGAAGAATCTGCTGCAAACGGGAGCGCTGTTCGCTTAGATGGAAGGGCGCCTTCGAAGGTAGTTCGCTGAGATGCGCGTAAAGCCCTTCGACATGGACATCGTCATAAGCATGGCCGGCAGCGAGCAATGCGCTGACAACCGACGGCGCTGCCCCCGACCTGTAAAAGCCAAGATCAACCTTTACAAAGACCCGCGTGCTGTCCATTGCGGCACGCCAGCGTTCCAGTTCCTCAAGGCTGGAGATCGTGACTGTGAGCCCGAGCCGTTCAATGATGTCGGCCGATGAGGGCAGAGGTCCTGGATAGAGCAGGATTGGAAGCTCGACTCCCATATGCCTTATCGCGATCGCATCCGGCAGCGCAGCGACGCCGAAGCCGTCAATCCCCTCTGCAGCCAGAGCTGAAGCCACCGGTCCCGCGCCGCACCCATACCCGTTGCGCTTCAGGCACGCGAAAATCCGGACTGCCGCGGGCAGGTGTGCGCGAAGCTGACGATAATTGTGCCTGATCGCGTCCAGGTCGATCTCGTACCAGCTGCCGCGCAGCGGCGTGCGGTGGGGGTCAGAGGCGCCGGGTGGACCGCAATGTATCAGTGTCTGATAGTCAAGCATGACACAACATGAAAACAATCCCGAGAACCGTCGATTTATCAAGTCTTTCCGAGCTGTCTAAGTATTGGTGACGGGTGAATTCCTGACCGCGCTCGGCAGCATTCCACTCTCAAGAAGGGGCAAGGCCATCAGCGTTGGCAGGCCCGCATCGCCCAGGAAGCTTGCGGGCCTGTCTCAGCGAGCGCCCCTTTGGCTTGTCAGGTAGCCTTGCGGCCAAGTCCCATTGACTTGGCAAGCGAAGAACGTGCGGCGGCGTAATTCGGGGCCACCATCGGATAGTCAGCCGGCAAGCCCCATTTTGCCCGGTATTCGTCCGGCGTCAGGCCATAGTGAACGGAAAGATGCCGCTTCAGCGACTTGAACTTCTTCCCGTTCTCCAAGCTGATGATGTAGTCCGGCGTGACGGACTTCCTGATGGGCACCGCTGGCGTGAGAGTTTCCGGTTTTTCCGCCGCGCCGCCGCCGGCGCTCTTCAACGCTCCATGCACTCGATCGATCAGGGCCGGGATATCTCCGACCGGGACTGGATTGTTCGAGACATAGGCTGAGACCACCTCGGCGGTCAGCTCGATAACGGCGTTAGTGTTGTCGTCGGTTTCTTCCATCGCGTGCACTCCTTGCCTGAAGCAATGTCGCCGAAGCTCTCGTTTTTTAACGGTGGCGCGGCATGAACGCAACGAAGTCCGCGGGTAACGGGGTCGGTTTGAAAGTCCACGGAGGCTTTTTGCCACCGACGGCCCCGGAAGCGCGCGATTATCGCCGCCCTCCCGGGCTCTACAAGGTCATGAAGTTTATCGGACCTCTAGGTCCGCTTTAACATGGTGTCGGGTTGCGCGATTGTCGGCGCTATGGACACAGGTGAGCGATGCGCCAGACGAAGAAGGCATTGCCTGTCGGGCCGAGCGAATTTCACACTTCGACAGTCGAGGATTCCAAAGGCGTGATCCGCATTTTCTCGATTCACACCACGGAAGGCCTTTTGGATTCGCGCTCGACGCCGCACGCTGCCGGCCAATCTGAATCCCGATCGATCCGGTCGAGACTGGGCCTACCTAAAGAAGCCCGCTCGTAAGCCGGGCCCAGGAGTTAAACGGGAACGCAAGGGCCAACCGGCGGGATTAGCCGCCCCTTAGCTTGCATCCGCATCATGACGGCTGAAAGAAGTCTCGCTAGGCGATACTTGCGGTCGCCGCCTCGGCCGAGCGCAAACACCTCGAACCCTGCGGCGTGGGCGAACTGGACAGCAGCCGATCAGGTGTGTCGAAATTGGCAACCGCGGGTGCCGGCGAGTGAGATAACGCTTAGCGAATCTGCCCATTTTCCTGGTCCGAAGGGGGCCCTCCTTACTGTTGCGGGCCGAGGTTCCCAGTGGGCTGTGCAAATGTATGGACACATCGCTGGACAGGCTCCGGATGCGGTCTCAAAGGTCTGCGAATGTGCACCAGATGGCGGGACCGACCTAGCTTGCGGTCTACGGCAATCGCGCAGGCGTAACAGCTGCCGCCGGGCTGAGTAGCTTCGCTTCCGACAACTGCAGCGACCTGTGCACGGGGCAGGGGCGGCTCGAGCCGTCCATCCGGCGGGAGGAGATAGAGTTGGTCCGATTCGGATGGCGACGCGAGCCGCAAGCGAGCCCTATCGTGAATTGTCCGGCGATGACAAATTACGAAATGTATAGGCCTTCGTCCGAACGTGATCTGAGGGAACCGACCCCCCGGTCCTGCTCGGTGAAATGGGCCCAGCCGACCGGCTTGGAATCTTCCGGCTTTGCCGCCCAATGCCCGGACTAATCCGAGATCAGTGGCAATAAAAGCCGTCCATCCCCGCCGCCTCGACGGTTTAGATGGGAATTTTTGTGCTGGAATAGATCGGACTGTCGGTCGCTACGCGATAGTCGTGAAGCCGCGTTTCGCCCTGCTCTCTTGTTGCCAGCGACGATCGCACTTCGGAGACCCGCCTACCATGATAGAAGAAAAAGTCGGTTTTTGTACGCTGTGTAAGTCACGGTGTGGCACCATCAACGTCGTCGAAAACGGCTGGCTTAAAAAGGTGGTGCCAAATCCTGATCATCCGACCGGAAAGGCAATGTGCCTCAAGGGCCGATCGGCGCCGGAAGTCGTCCACAATTCAAGGCGTCTTACGGCGCCGCTCCGGCGCACGACGCCGAAGAGCGATCCGGATCCGCGGTGGATGGAGATCTCTTGGGACGAAGCACTCGATGAGATCGCTGATCGGTTGAAGGGCCATGTTGCCCGAGGCGGTCCGGAGTCCGTCGCCTTCGCGGTAACCTCGGGATCGTCATCCCCGTTGTCGGACAGCACCTATTGGATCCTGCGATTCGGAGAGCTTATTGAACGCGCGGCGTTCGATTGGGATTTCGTGCGAGATTGGACGAATGCTCCATATCTTGTCAGGTCGGACAACGATCGCTTGGCGCGGAGCCTGTAGCTGTCGTGCGCGGATGGTCAGCACGTGGCTGTAGTGTGTTCGAAGACGATTTCCTCGATTGCAATTGCGGCTTTCAACCAGGGCGAAATCCTTATCATGCCTTGCAGGCTCTGCGCCGGGATCTTCGCCTCGGGCGGAAAGCAGGACTGCTGTGAAGGCGAGTTCCGCCGACAGTCGCCTCGCCGTGACCCCTTTGCGCTTGAAGCCAGTTTCGCCGGTCGCCTCGTAGAGCGGCTCGTCATTGACACGCAGCAGCTTTCCCTGCCTGGCATCTGGCCGCTTCTGGAGCCTGACAGCCCGGCCATTGAGCCGGCGCTCGGGCGCAGGCATGGACGCGGGGCGCGTTGACGCCGCAAAAAATTGCCGATTGCTTCATTTGAAACGGAAAAGGCGGAAATCCTCAGGTAAACACGCCTCCCCGATAAGCGCGTAGTGACGGAGACCAATCTCCCGACGGCTTATAGAGGACGTGTGACAGGCGATGTTTATTGGAGTTTGGCCATTAGCTCGGCTCGGGCCTGATCGGAGGCTTGGCTGATGGGCAGCGCGACTCCTGTACCAGCCCTATGACCGAGCCGGTGTTGGAGTGCCTGCCGATCGATGACGAGGTTGTCGAGGTGCAGCCTGGCTGGCTGCTGCCTTTGCCCCAGTCGTCCGACCAGCGCCCTGGTGCCGTCAAGCACAAAGACGCCGCAATCATAGCCGTTCTGCTGCTGGGTCATGCGGACCGGCTCCAGGCGGGCTCCCAGCCGTTGTGCGAGCTGTGCCGCGGGCTGGGAGTTGTGCCGGCCGGCGGAGTCGTAATGATAGGCAACCGGCCTTTCCCGCTCGCGTCGATCAACCAGAAGCAGCGACCAGTGGCTGCCGCGGCGTTCGGGATCGGTAGCGCTGGCATCGTTGACAGGCAGGAACAGGAAGTCGGAAGCGTCGTTGCCATTGCGATCATAGACGATGCGCTGGAAAGCCCTGAGGGCGGCATTGTCCGAGCCCAGGCGCAGATGATAATGGGCTATCAGCGGGTCGACGAGCCGCGTTCGGGCGGCGAGATCTGAATTTTCCCTCTGCAGCTGCTGCGCCAGCAGCTCGTAGTCCCTCTGGATATGCTCATCGCTCAGCCATTGCGTGGCGTCGAGCGCCAGTCCGCTGCGGTCGTGAGACGAGGCTCGCGGATTGAGCGCCTCAACCTGAGCGTCGGAGGCTGTACCTAGAGGCGGGGCATAATGGGCATCGTCACGCAGCTCGGCCGATGTGGACGGCAAATCAACTATGGAATCAAGACCGCGGTAGATGTCTGACGAGCGAGCTGACGTGGACCTCCGAGCTGGCCCCATGTCTTGATCCGACTGCGGCGACCACCCTGAGCAGGGGCGGTCCCGACCGGCAGGTCTTTGCCTTCCGGCTTGGTCCACCTCCTGCCAAAGTTGCGACTGATCGTAACTTTCCTGCGAGGCGGCGGGCCTTACCCCCAAATCGGCCTGCTCCCGCGAGCCAAGCTGTGGCCCGAGATCCGGGAGCCTGCCATGTGCAGCGCTCGATGCGGCGGAACCTTCGCCAGGCACGCTCGATGACGGCGATGGCCCGGCAATCGATCTCGACCTGGCAGCGTCCGGCCGCGGCGCGGAGCCGGCATCGTCCTGCAAGTCGACGATGTCATCAAGACCGGCATAGATCTGCGAGGATCTACGTGACGAGCCGGGCTGGGCAATTGCCGGGCCGGCAACTGCGCTCCAATGGCCCGAGCCGCTAATGTCAGCACCCTCAGTTAGTTGCTCGGGCGTGAGCGCATTCAGATCAAAATCCGGACGCCGATAAGGTATGGGCGACAGCGGCGCAAGGCCGGCGAAGGTCGAGGACGAGTCGGCACTTTGAGCAGGCGAGGATGGGGCCGGCACGGGGACCAATTCTGGCGGGAGCGATGTCGTCTGATGGAACTGCGGCACATTGGCAGCCATTGGCGCGCCACGCTGTACGGCCTCTTCTTCATGGAAGGCTCGCAGCACGTCCCAGGCCGGGTCGCTCGGGGACATGGGGATGGGCGAGAAGGCGACGGGTGAGGCGCTCTGGGCAGTTCCCATTGCCGGGCCGCTTGGCCGCTCGCGCGGGGCCGCTTGCCCATGCGCTGACAGGCCCAGTGCATTGTTGGCTGCGACCATTTGCCGGTATCTCTGCAGAAAGCCCCAGGCTGTGGCGAAACGGGGGCCTGCGTTCTTCTTGTATTCGTCAACCGCCCGGCTCAGAACCGCGGGTTCAATCTGGGCAATGCCCTCGCCGAAGTTCTGACTAAGCCAGCTGTTGAAACGACCCAAAGTACTCCGATAGCTATTTAGCGTGTCTTTTCCGTACCTGCCTGTAGCTGCCTGACATGCATCTTCGATCACCTGGTTGTCTTCGCTGACAGGACGCGATCTAGCTGTTGTGACAGTCTGTCCGGCAGAATGCTGCCGGAGCCTTCCCAATGCCACGTTGATGTCGCTCAGTAGTACGGCATCGTTGCCCGCAAAGTTCTTCGCCAGGCCGTCCAGCTGCTCGTCCTCAATCCGACCGTGGATTTGGCTCTGGTGGTTCTCGTCAAGCCATGTGCTGAACTTGCGCAGCGCCGTTATATCGCCCCTCACGGTTGTTTCTTTGAGGCTGCCCACGGCTTCTGCCCGGTATTGGGCGAAGAGTTCCTCATCGTCCTTCGTGCCGGGTCGAACAATCGAAGCAGCCGTCACAAGCTGTCCGGCAGAATGTTGCCGGAGCCTTCCCAACGCCATCTTAAGTTGACCGAGTAGTTTGGCATCGTTGCCCGCGAAGTCTTTCGCCAGGCCGTCCAGCTGCTCGTCGTCAATCCGACCGTCGATTTGGCTCTGGTGGTTCTCGTCAAGCCATGTGCTGAACTTGCGCAGCGCCGTTATGTCGCGCGCGATCGACTTCTTGCTCACCTTTGTTGTAGCCTGGGCACCGTAGGCGGCAAAAAGCGCCTCGTCCGGGTGCTCGAGGCCGCGCTTGCGGCTGCGGGTTTGCTGAATGACGGCAGCCTGGTGCGGCGCCGCGGCCGGCATTGTATGGCGCGGGCCGGTCAAATCCCCTCCCATGCTTCCTTCTTTGAGGCCTGCAGCCTGGGCAAAGAGTTCCTCATCATGCTTGGTGACAGGTCGAACATTCGAAGCAGCCGTCACAGGCTGTCTGACAGAATGCTCCCGGAGCCTCTTCAGCGCCGGATTGATACGCGTGCTCTCGCGCACCGCGAAGTCCTTCGCCAGCGCGTCCAATCCCGGGTCCTCAATTCGGCCGGCGATCTGCGTCCGATGGTTCTCGTCAAGCCATCTGCTGAACTTGCGCAGCGCCGCTAGATCGCCCCTCACGGTTGGTGCTTTGACGACGGCCTTTGCCCGGTATTGGGCGAAGAGTTCCTCATCGTCCTTCGTGCCGGGTCGAACATTCGAAGCAGCCGTCACAGGCTGTCCGGCTGAATGCTGCCGGAGCCTTCCCAACGCCACGTTGGTGTCGCCCAGTAGTTTGGCATCGTTGCCCGCGAAGTCCTTCGCCAGACCATCCAGCTGCTCGTCCTCAACCCGACCGTGGATTTGGCTCTGGTGATTCTCGTCAAGCCATGTGCTGAACTTGCGCAGCGCCGTTATACCGCGAGCAATCGAGCCTTCACTCACCTTGGCTGTTTTATCCGCCTTGGCACGGTAGGCGGCAAAAAGCGCCTCGTCCGGGTGCTCGCGGCCGCGCTTGCGGCTGCGGGTTTGCTGAATGACGGCAGCCTGGTGCGGCGCCGCGGCCGGCATTGTATGGCGTGCGCCGGTCAAATCGCCCTGTTGATTGGCCGCAGGCCGATATGCGTCCGCGACGACGTGAGGGAAGCTCACGCCATCGGGTGCGCTTCCAAATCCCGTGGCGGGCAGGTTGACCCCCGGCGGCGGCATGGAACTCGAAGCTTCGTAACCGACCCCAATCGCTGCGCGGCTCCGCGGCTGATCGACACTTTGCGCCGGTGAGTGGACCCCCCGCTCCGCATCCTGCCAGAATTGCTCCGAAGCGAAACTGGCAGCCGCAAACGGCCCGGCGCGGTCGGCGGCGGCAAAGAGCTCGTCCTGGTCAAAACTCTGCGCAGGTGAGTGAGCTGGTGGAGCAAAGGGCAAGTGCGAACCGCCTTCCGCGGCGTCCTCCTCTTGCAGCATGCTCGGACCAACCGCATCTGCATTTGAGCCGGTCCGCCGCCTGGCGAGACGGCTGTTTGGAACGGCTTGCCGATGCTGGCCCGGCGGCAACGCGTTCAGATGCTCCTGAAAACGCGCCTGGTCGGTCTGCTGCTGTTGCGAGCCTGCATCGTCTGTGCGGGTGAAATCTGAGACATGGGATGGATTGACGTTCTTAAAGGGATCCATGCTATCTCCTTTTGCCTGTTCCGAGCAGCTCAAGCCGACCCTGGCGGCTGGAAACGTTTGGTTCGCGCATAAGGCCGCGGATAGGCCGCGAGATGATCCGTGAAACGATTGCGCGACCTGAGCCGCCCGGCTGAGTCGGAGCGTAGCTTGGCTGACCTGACAACAAGCTGACGCGCTATGAGAGCTCAGCATCATCTGAGCGATGCTGAATCAGAGGTTGCGCCGGTTCGTGACATCATAATGTTCACGATCCCCAGACGAGCTTAGTCATTCAGGCGGACTGGACGGCTACGGCTACGGAGCCGACCCCACAACGACCAGCCCGCGGCACAGCTCGCACAACGGCTGGGAGCCCGCCTGGAGCCGGCCCGCATAACCCAGCAGCAGAACGGTTATAATTGCGGCGTCTTTGTGCTTGACGGCAACCAGGGCGCTGGTCGGACGACTGGGGCAAAGGCTGCAGCCAGCCAGACTGCACCTCGACAACCTCGTCATCGATCGGCAGGCACTCCAACACCGGCTCGGTCATAGGGCTGGTACAGGAGTCGCGCTGCCCATCAGCCAAGCCCCCGATCAGGCCCGAGCCGAGCTAATGGCTTCCTTCAGAAGCAGAGAGCGATCTGACGCAGGGCGTTGAGTCTCAGTGGCTACCGTCAAAGCAGATCAGTGCTAGACGTCGTGTTCCGAGGCGAAGATCGGTGGCCGCCCCGCACGTACGGAGGGCGAGCCATAGGAGAGTATAGCGAAGCATTTGTTGCGTTGGATGTAACCATCACCGCAACCGGCTCCGACGCTGCGCTATTTGGTGGCTCCGCGTCTTCGCCGGTTGCTCAACCCGCCAACACGGCGTAACAGTCGAGGCTCTAATCGCCACCGGATGACATGTCAGTGGCACGTCACTCCGGCGGGAGGGCGAGCCTTCAGGGGTCAACCGCATCTACCGGCTCTACCGCGAGGACGGACTGACCGTGCGCAAGCGCCGGGCACGACGACGGGCAGTCGGAACACGGGCGCCGATCCTGGTCGAAGTACGGCCGAATGCTCGGTGGTCACTAGATTTCGTGCACGATCAGTTCGCCTGCGGCCGACGCTTCCGTGTGCTCAACATCGTCGACGACGTGACACGGGAATGCCTGGCCGCGATCCCCGACACCTCGATCTCTGGCCGGCGTGTGGCGCGTGAGCTGACCGAACTGATCGGCCGGCGCGGCAAGCCTGCCATGATCGTCTCCGACCACTGCACCGAGTTCACATCGAACGCCATCCTTGCTTGGTCGAAGGATCATCGCGTCGAATGGCACTACATTGCGCCGGGAAAGCCTATGCAAAACGGCTACGTTGAATCTTTCAACGGCCGCATGAGGGACGAACTTTTGAACGAGAGCCTGTTCTTTGGCATCGATCATGCCCGCAGCGCCATCTCGGAATGGAGGGAGGATTACAATACCGCGAGGCCACACTCCTCGTTGGGCTATCAGACCCCGGCGGCTTTCGCCGTGGTCTTCACCGCAACCGGCTCCAGCGCTGCGCTATTTGGTGGCTCCGCGCCTTCGCCGGTTGCTCAACCCGCGCCACACGGCGTAACAGAAACGGTCGAGGCTCTAATCGCCACTGGATGACAACTCAGTGGCAGGTCAAGTGATCGCAAGCTTGCACCGAGCGAGTGCTCAGCCTACTTCACCTCCTCAAAAGCAGAACTCTATTCTTCGCGGAATGCGCGATTGATCTGATCAGACAGGGGCTTGAGAAAATAGGAAAGCGCTGTCCGCTGGCCCGCCTGGATCATCGCTTCGGCCGGCATGCCTGGGATCAATGTCAGATCCTTGATCTTCGTCAGTTCAAAACGCGGAACTGACAGGCGCACCAGATAGTAAGAAGTGCCGTTTTTTTCATTCGTCATCAGATCGGCCGCTATCCAGCTTACATATCCGTTCAACTCCGGTGTGGTTCTCAAGTTGAAGGCCGACATCCGCAACACGGCTCGTTGACCAAGGCGTATCTGGTCGATGTCTTTCGGAGAGATCTGTACTTCCAGCAGAAGATCGTCGCCATCAGGCACAATCAGCATGATGGGATCGGCGGGTCTGATCACACCACCAACCGTATGGACAGCAACCTGTTGGATGATTCCTGAGTGCGGCGCGACGATATCGGTTCGCCGAAGCTCATCCTCAGCAGCTACCTTGCGTTCAAGGAATTCCTCCACTTGGGCCTGGACCTGTGCGAGTTCCTTGCCGACTTCCGTCTTGAAATCTTGATCAATCTGCAGGATTTGCAGACGAGTTTCGGCAATACGGCCCGCCGTCTGGGCCTGGTTCGCGACCGTTTCACCGCGCTGACCGCTTAAGGTGGCAGCCTGCGACTTGAGGCTATTTAAGCGTTGGTCCGAGACAATGCCTTGTTCGCGCAGCTTACTCAAAACAGCAATTTCATGTCCGAGAATGTCGATACCTTTCTCAAATGCAATCTGCTGCGCTTTGAGGCCCTCGATCTCATGCTTATATTGCGCGATCCGCTCGGCCAGCTGCGACTTTTTTCCTTCGCGGGATTGCCTGCGAAATTCGAATAACTTCCGCTCACCGAGTATTGCGGAGGCCGCCGACGAAATATCTCGCCGCTTGAGCAGCCATTCCGGCAAGACGATCTCTGCCAGATCGTCACGCTCGGCTTCGAGCCGTGCTAGCCGGGATGCCAACTCATCGAGTCGCTTAATGATGATGGCTAGATTGGCGCGTGGCTGAGTGGCATCAAGTCGCATGATAACGTCGCCTGTCTTGACTCTATTGCCCTCACGCACGAGGATTTCTTTCACTACCCCACCGGTCGGGTGCTGCACTTTTTTTATGTATGAATCGACGACAAAGTGTCCGGACGCGACAACCGCACCAGACAGATTCGTCACTGAAGCCCAGGCTCCCGCCCCTCCGAGAACGGCGACGCTCAAAAAAAGTGCTGTCAGTAAGTTTCGGCGAATAGAACGGGAAGCGTCGGCTTTCGTGTCAATTTCAGACATCGCAATCCTCGAATCGGGGCAGCCTAGGTCTTTATGTGGACACAGCGCCCTTGGACGCAGACGCAATCCCCCGAGCAGATGCCTTCCCAACATCGGTCGCAGACACATCCTTGGATTCAGTTCGTGGCGGCGTCGCTGCTCTTCTCTGCAAGACAGTGGAAAGCACTTCATCGCGCGGACCGAAGGCTCTTTGGCGCCCACCTTCGAGCATCAATATGCAATCGACGGCGGCGATGGCGCTGGGGCGATGTGCGACGACAACGGCAATGCCGTTGCGCACACGAACGGAATTGATCGCCTCGACCACGGCGACCTCGCCTTCCGCATCAAGGTTGGCATTGGGTTCATCAAACACGACTAGGAAGGGATCGCGATAAAGAGCTCGGGCAAGACCGATACGCTGACGCTGCCCGGCGGAAAGTGCCGAGCCAGCTTCACCGATCTGAGTTTCATAGCCATGTTCAAATCTGAGGATCAGTTCGTGTGCACCCGCTGCTTTTGCCGCAGCCACGATAGCCTCAGAATCAGGATTGTCATCAAAACGACAGATGTTTTCGCCGATGGTTCCGTCAAACAATTCAACGCCCTGAGGCAAATAACCGAGATGGCGGCCCAGTGCTTCTCGGTTCCATTGATCGAGGCTCGCGCCGTCGATGCAAACTTTTCCGGAGGAGGGCCCCCAGGCGCCGATGATGGCGCGCGCGAGAGTTGACTTGCCAGAACCCGATGGGCCGATAACCCCGAGTGCGCTTCCCGCTCGAACGGCAAACGCAACGCCTGCCACGGTGGGTTTCTTCTCGCCGGGTGGGACGATCATCACGCCTTCGACGCGCAGTTCGCGTTCAGGAGCGGGCAATGGCATGACCGAAGCGGTTTGAGGCATCTTGGCCATGAGGTCCTTCAGCCGTGCCCAACTCTGGTGCGCCACAAGCAAAGTTTTCCAGCTTGAAATCGCCAAATCGACTGGAGCCAAGGCCCGGCCCATCATAATGGAGCTGGCAATCATCACCCCAGCGGTAGCTTCACGTGCGATCACGAGGTAGGCGGCAACGGCGAGGATCGCCGATTGCAGCATCATGCGTAGCGACTTTGAAATCCCGCCGAGCCCAGCTGCCACATCTCCGGCCTTACGATTGGCAGCAAGATATTTGGCATTCACCTTATGCCATCGGGCAGCGATCCGGCTTCCAAGGCCCAGAGCCTCTATGACCTCGGCATTGCGGCGCGCCGCTTCCAGTAGGCCGTTGCGGACCATGTTGTGGTTGACTGCATCACGTGTGGCCCGCCGGGAGCATGCGTTAGTTAGAGCCGTTAGGGAAACCAGGAGGACCGCCCCGACAAGCGCCGTCATGCCGATCCAGAAGTGAAAAAGGAAGCAAATGCTGAGATAAAGCGGCATCCATGGCAGATCGAAGAACGCCGCGGGGCCGTTTCCGGCTAGAAACCCGCGAACGTTGTCGAGGTCGCGAAGCGGCTGCAAGCCATCGCCCGGTCTGCGTGTTAAAAGGGGCAAGCGAACAATTGCCTCATGAACGCGTCCGGAAAACTCCCCGTCGAAACGCTCGCCGATCCGCAGCAGTACGCGTGCGCGCAGAATGTCGAGCAGGGATTGGAATGCATAAAGTCCCGCAGTAAGCACGACGAGACCCAGCAACGTCGGTACGCTGCCGCTCGCCAGAACGCGGTCATACACCTGCAGCATGAACAGTGGCGAAGTCAGCGCAAGCAAGTTGATCACGCCACTGATTGAGAAAATTGCCCAAATGGTGGCCGTTAGGGCGAAAGGCCTCGAGGGCGACTGCTCTTTGCTCGCTGAGATTTTCAAGAAGGGACCACCAGGAAAGGCCTTCGTTCATAAGCACCGTTGGGCTGGAATCTGCCACTTTATGGGCCCGCAGAACCGGCCTACGTCACCGGCGACACTAACTCCTGACACACGGCGGATGCTCAGCGCGGGAATGCTTAGTCCTGGCGTCTTGGAGGAGACGAAAGTGAAGTAGGACCCAGTCAGATGCAACGCCTCGATGTCTGCCACACTGTTAACAGCGCTCAGTCGTCATCCTCCATGCGAGGTTTATTTCGACCGTAGCCGAAAAGATAATTAAGCCCTCTCCGCCGAAGACTTTGTCGTTGTCCGCGCCGCCGAAGGCTCGGTCGACGCCCCGACCGGCCGAGATGGAGTTTGTGCCAGCACGGCCGTCGATCCGAGCATTACCTTGGAGAAATCTAAGATTAACTCGTCACCGCTACTGCCGTACGGGGTATTGGCTGCGGGCCCAGCTTCGATAGGCTTTGCCACCGCATATGCTCCTCGCGATTGATTCATAGCACTCTTGTGTCGCTGCTCGAATTTGTAAAATCGATTGATTGGATATCATGCATTCACTCCTTGGATGCCTTTGGTAGCGCGCCACATCACACCCTCGAAGCTGGATTGGCTCTACGCCCCGCTGCCCCGTAGGCTGACTGGAAACGAGTCCCAGTGCTTCAAGGGCCCCAGTCGACCCGGATGCAACGGCGGCCAACCAGCGCGATCTCGTTTCATGCCATGCCGTGCCGTGCCGGCAGGCGTTCCCCAATCTGCTCCGACGCTGGCCTTACAGGCACCAACGGCAGCACGGCTGGCACCTCTCAGCGGGAAAGCTCTACGCCAGCGAGACAGCTGATTCGTATGATCTGCGGCCCGCGCAACTTCCCTAACCGTCACGCTAGCGGGCCAATCAGCCCTTGAACATTCAATCGGTGACAGCTGCTATGCGTGCGCTTTGGGTCCAATCGAGTTGTCCGGGACCCTTCTGTCGGATGGCTAAGCTTACCCTTGATCCTCCCAGATGCGCCCGCCGACGCCCCCGCTCGGCGCGATCTCGTCAATCCGCTTGAGATCAGTATCCGTCAGTATGAGTTCGGCAGCCGAAATGTTCTCCGCCACACGTTGCGGGTTGCGAGCCCCTGGGATCGGGACGATGTAGACCTTTCGCGCCAAAAGCCAGGCCAAGGCAAGCTGAGAGAGGCTGATGCCTTTGGCCGTGGCCAGTGACGTAAGCTCCTCCGCGATCTCCATGTTCTTGCCGAAATTCCCTGGCGCCCACCATCCGAGATTCTGCCGGAAGTCATCGGCGGCATATTGGTCGCGAGATGTTACGTGGCCAGTAAGGAAACCGCGCGCCAGCGGCGAGTATACAACCAGTCCGATACCCAGTTCTTCAAGGACCGGCAGCAGCGGTTCCACATCCCTGGCGAAGATGGAATACTGGTATTGCTGCACCGAGATAGGGGCGACAGCGCTGGCGCGACGGATGGTGTCCTCGTCCGAGTTGGAGAGGCCGAGATACCTCACCTTGCCCGCCTGGACGAACTCCTGCATCACGCCCACGACGTCTTCGATCGGGACGTCGGGGTCGGGGATGTGCTGGTACAGCAGATCGATGGTCTCGACGCCCAGATTCCTGAGGCTAGAGTCCACGACCTGGCGGATGGTCTCCGGCCGGGAGTCGGGGGCATAGCTTTCGGTCAGGCCGAACTTCGTTGCGATCGTCACCTGGTCGCGGATCGGCCGCAGGGCAATACCCAGCAGCTTCTCGCCTTCACCCCAGCCATACATGCGGGCAGTGTCGAAGTGGGTGACGCCCAGTTCATGAGCGCGGCGGATGGCCGTGATCGATTCCTTGTCGTCGCTGGGCCCGTAACCGATGGCGGTCCCCATGGCACCGTAACCAATGGCTCCGACTGTCAGGCCGTGGCGGCCAAGCTTGCGCTGCTGCATCGTGAACGTCCTTTCCTGTTATGTCCCAGTGTCGCTTCTCACACGCGACCGAGCGATGCCCGATCCTGCCGGTTCATTGCCTAATCCTGCCGATCGCTTGACGTTTCCAGGTGAACCCGAGCAGATAGTCTCATGACCGATCTTGCCCAACTCAAAGCCATTGCCCTGCGCCATGCCGGCAGGCCGCAATCGAAAATGCCGCGGGTCAGCGTCAGCACCTTCGACCGTCCCTCAGAGCCCGGCTGGTTGGTCTACGACCCGGTTGTCTGCTTCGTCCTGCAAGGCGCCAAGCAGGTCTTCATCGGAGACCAGGTGCTGGAGTACGGCGCCGGGCACTGCATGGTGGTGGCGGCCGAACTCGCCGCCATGGGGCAGATCAGCGAGGCTTCACCCGAGCAGCCCTATGTCGCGATCAACCTCTACATCGATCCGGAGGTGATCTCGACGCTGCTTCTGGAGATGGGCGGCATGCCGGAGCTGCCGATGGATAAGGGGTTTGGATTTAGCCCCGCAGGGCCGGCACTCATCGAAGCTTGGCGACGCTTCGCGGAACTTCTGGACCGCCCGAGTGAAATCCCGGTCATGGCGCGTCACAGGGAGCACGAACTCATGTTCCGCCTCCTTATGGGACCACAAGGGGCGCTGCTCCGGCAGATCGCCGGCACCGGCAGCCGCCTGTCACACATCCGGCGGGCCATGGCATGGATTCGCGAGCACTACGCGCAGCATCTGAGCATCGAGGCCATGGCCAGGGTGGCCGGTATGAGCGAGTCGGTGTTCCATCGCCACTTCAAGGCGATTACCGGATTGAGCCCGCTGCAGTACCAGAAGCAAATCCGTCTGCATGACGCACGTCGACGCCTGATAACGAAGCGCTCGGAAGCCGCGACGGTGGCCTACGCGGTAGGCTAGGAAAGCGTCTCGCAGTTCAGCCGCGAGTACAAGCGGCTATTCGGCGCACCGCCCCGGCAGGATGCCGGGAGGCAAAGCATCGTTGCTCCAGGGCCGTAGATCCGGCCGGGCACAAGCAGGAACCCTCGTGGGGCGAGCGGAAAAGCTCACGACGAGTTGTGCAGTTGCTTTGCCTTCTCCTCATGCAGCGCACGATGGGCTTCAATTTCGCCCAGGTGATCCAGATCCTGGCGCGCGCGGACGCGGCACGCAATATCGGCCCACAGTCGCAATCAGCAAGCTCCGTTTCGTCAATGCGAAATATCACCACCGTCGACGTGCTGACCGACATCGCGACATGCTGCGGATTCGATCCGGCCGAAGCCCGCGCGATCGCTCGTGATCCCGCGCAACAAAAGCGGGTCGCGCAGGAGGCGGCCCATCCGCGCGGGTGGGCGTGCTCTCTGTTCCCCACTTCGTGTTCGATGGGCGCATTGCCATCGAAGAACCGCGGA
This sequence comes from Mesorhizobium shonense, assembly GCF_040545255.1. Taxonomy (NCBI): domain Bacteria; kingdom Pseudomonadati; phylum Pseudomonadota; class Alphaproteobacteria; order Hyphomicrobiales; family Phyllobacteriaceae; genus Mesorhizobium; species Mesorhizobium shonense. The sequence goes on along the minus strand of NZ_JBEPLM010000027.1, from coordinate 13,438 downwards.
CAAAATGGCTACGCTTGTTTATCGATACCGCGCAAGAAAATCGGCCGGGCATCCATACGGACACCCGACCGAGCTGCCTGAGCTGATAAGCCCATTCGCAATCCAGGAAGCGCGAAGCACTTTTCCCGGATCTGCTCTCCAGGGCTATTTCTTGATCGCTGCCGCGAGTTTTGCTCCAAGATCGGGGCAGGGACGGCCACCCACTTCACGATTGACCGCAACCAATATTATCACGGATCGAAACAATCACGCCGCCTTGATGGCCAGCACCGCATTGGTACCCGCGAACGCAAAACTATTGGAAAGCGTCACCTTGACTTTCCGCTCCCGCGCCACGTTGGGGGTAACATCTAGATCGCAATCCGGATCTGGTTGCTCATAGTTGGCGGTAGGCGGTACGATGCCATGCCGAATTGCCATCACGCAGGCGATCAGCTCCAGTGCACCCGAGGCCCCGAGGCAGTGGGCATGCATTGATTTGGTCGAGGATACCGACATTCGATAGGCGTGGTCGCCGAACGCTCGTTTGATTGCTGCGGTCTCGATCTGATCGTTTGGCTTAGTGCCGGTGCCGTGAGCGTTCAGGTAATCGACCTCCTCCGGAACCAGACCCGCATCGGCTAGACAAGCGCGGATCGCCGCCTCGGGACCCTCGATGGTCTGTGCCGCGATGTCGAAAGCGTCGGCCGAAAGGCCCGCACCGGCTAATTCCGCCAATATTTCAGCGCCTCTGGCTCGGGCATGGTCGTAACTTTCCAAGAGTATCATGCCTGCGCCTTCGCCGAGAACAGCGCCCTGCCTATTCGCGGAAAAAGGCCGGCAAGTGTCAGGCGATAGCACGCGCATAGCCTCCCACGATTTCACTACTCCCCAAATCAATGGCGCATCGGCGCCACCTGCCACCATCGCATCAGCGCGGCCACATCTGATCTGGTCGACGGCGGAGGCAATGGCATGGTTAGAGGAGGAACAAGCCGAAGTGACGCCGTAGACGGGACCGCGCAGTCCAAGGTCCATGCTGACATGTCTAGCAGCAGCGCCTGGCATGACCTTAGGCGCGGTGAAAGCCCCGGTCCTCTTTCTGCCTTGGAGCAGCATAGCCCGGTAGTCTTGCTCAATCGCCTCCCATCCGCAGACGCCCACACCGACCGTCGCACCCAGGCGATAGCGGTTTTTGTCAGACGCGGTCAGCCCTGCTTGCTGGACTGCTTCGCGAGCGGCAAGCACTGCAAGCACACTGAACCGATCCATCGAAAGAATTTGCTTGCGCTCGATCTCATGCTGAGGAAGATCGCGGATCGCGCATCCCGTGCGCGCGGTGATGTCGTGCAGGCAGGGACTGCTCAACACGCCGATTGCTGAACGGCCCTCGCACATGGCGGCCCAAATATCGGCAACACAGCTGCCGAGCCCACAAATCCCGCCTATGCCGGTGATAACAACGCGCTTGTTCATCGTCAGTGCTCATTAAGCGCACGGACGGCTTCGACCACGCTGCCCATATTATGCGAATTGCTCCACGTCAGTAAGGTCCGATTCGATGTGGATCCCGTATTTGGTCTCAAGATCAAACAGGATGTCCGCCATTTCCAGCGAATGGATGCCCAAATCAGTGAGCTTCGTCTCAAGCGTGATCGGATTCGCATCCGGTTCAGCGTGCTCTTCAGTCGTAAGCTGGTCAGTCATGCCTTTTAAGCTCCCGTCTGGCGGCCGACCATGAATCTCGGTGACGCGAAAGAATCAGCATTGTTATGATGCAAAATTCGGCGCTGTCAGGGAAATTGATATTTTGGATAAGAAGCATTCAAGAAATGGATGGGGCGCATATGGGCCAGAGGCGGACTCCGAACTATTTGTTTGCGACCGGCGTCAGGTTGGAAATGCCGTCCAGCATTACCGGAATACGCATTTTGAAGGGCGTCGTTCACAAATCGCGTTTTCCTGTACATAGTGATGTGTTGGAATTTCAGGACGCGGGGAATAGTATCGCTAGTCGATCAGGGTACACGCAGTCATATTGCGCTTTCGCTTGAGCCGCCTTGCGCGTAGCCTTATCGACGTCGCGGTCGACCTGAATGCGCAGTGACCGACCAGCTCGATCTCGAATCCGGCCATGCCGCGCCGGCAGGCGTGCCGACCGTCCCCGATACTGCTCCGTCGCTGGCCTCACAGGCACCAACGGCAGCAGGGATGGCTCCGCTCAGCGGGAAGGCTCTTACGCCAGCGAAACGGCTGGCTCGTATTGATCTGCGGCCCGCGCCGGGCAGGGAACCGGCAAGTGTCCAGTTGCGCCTCCTGGCGGAGATGACAGGCGGCCACTCGCGACAAAGCACACCGCTGAAACGCTGAGCAGATCCAAAGTTGTGCAAATCATACCGCAGCCTTCGGCTATGTCGCCAGTCGAGACGCCTCCTCCAACAAAATCTTCCGCATCCAGATGCTTGCCGGATCGCCATTCTGAAGCGCAGGCCACTGCATCGCCAGAGTGAACACCGGCAACGAGAGCGGAAGTTCGACGACGCGCAGCGGTAGCGTTTTTGCGAAATACTCAACCAGCCTCAAGGGCATGGTCCCAATGCGATTGGTGCCCGGTAGCATCGGAGGGATCAGGCTGAACCCCTGCACGATCACCTCGGCCCGCCTCTTGAGGCCATGCTCGATCAAAAACCACTCGTCAATGGATGGCCTGAGCGAACGTCCAAATCTGGCCATTACGTGGCCCATTGACATATATTTCTCGAATGTGAACTTTCTCGACAGTTCCTTGTTTGTCCGACAGCCCACACAGGCGAGTGTATCGTCGAAAAGCCTCGCTTTTGGATGCCCGTTTAACAGGAACAATTCAGGGAGTATCAGAAAATCGGCGTCACCGCGCCGGAAGAGTTCATCCAGATCGTCAACGAGAGGCAGGAGTTCGAAGCTGACGAAAGGAGCTTCTCGCGCAACACGGTCAATGACCCTCTGAAAGAAAATGATCGTCATGTAATCGGAAAGCATGATCCTAAAACAGCGATCGGATTTCCGCGGATTAAATTCCTCCCAGGATATAATCGAGAGCTGTACATGCAGCAGCGCCTCGCGGACTGGCGAGGCGAGCGCCTCGGCTCGCGGTGTCGGGATGAGTTCACGGCCTCTCATTGTAAAAAGCTCATCACCAAAATAGCCGCGCAGCCGGGCGACAGCCGCGCTCATGGCTGGTTGGCTAAGGTGGATACTGCGAGCAGCCGCTGTGAGGTTACGCTCGGCCATCAAAGCGTCGAGCGCGACGAGGAGATTCAGATCAAGGCCCTTGAACCGCATTCCAATTCCAATCTGGCGCATGGATGCATGTCATCCAAGCAATAGATTTCACTAATGTCATGAGACGTCACATTTGAAAAGTGTCTTTAAATGCAAATAGGGGAGGCAAAATGAAGCAGCCGACCGCCCGGGAGCTCATTAGCTCCGGCCCGAGATGTGCTGCAGAGTCCTGCGCCCCAGCGGCCGCGTCAGGATCGGGACGGCACGTCATTGAGCACAGGGCTTCGGATCCGGGTTAACGAGCGAGTTCTCCGATGAGCGGAGTTAGCCGGCGGTGCGTTTCAATCAAAATGAGGAAGCGAGCGGATTTGGAATCCGCGCTCAAGTAAAGCTGGGATTAGACGGGATACCGCCGTGACGGTCTGATCGCGCAGACCTGAACCAGATCCGGCTATCAGCTCGTCGGGAGGAAACCCGTCGTGCAAGCGGACGATTGCGCCGGGCTTGGCCGATTCCAGCACCGTTTCGACGATCGTGTCCACCCCGGGGGGAGACCAGTCGCGCGGATCAACCGACCATTTGATAGCTGCCAGTTCAGCGATGGCGGACGCGGCAAAGACCTCTTCGGTCCAGTTCCCGTATGGCGCGCGCAAGTGCCGAACTGACGCTTGAGGGCAAGCCATCATAATAGCCGCATTTGCGTCAAATATTTCACGCTGCACTTCGTCGAACCCGCATCTAGACAGGTCCGGATGAGTCATCGTGTGGTTGCCTACCTCGTGCCCTTCCGCGACCATTCTTTGAATTAGCTCCGGCTGGCCCAAGGCATAGGTGCCAATGACGAAGAACGTCGCCGGGACCCGATGTTGAGCGAGCAGATTCAAGATCTGCGGTGTGCAAAGCGGGTGAGGACCGTCGTCAAAAGTCAAATATATACTGCGGTGGCCGATGCAGTCGTCGCACTCACTGCGCACATCCCATAACCAGTCGGAATGTATCATTGGCTCTAGTCCGTTCCGGTCGATTGTCGCTCCGGCAGGCCAATCGGGCGTTGAACATTCAACCGGTGTAACAGCGACAGCTGCGTTTTCCGTGGGCTTTGAGGCAAATCGGGTGACGCCTTTTGAAGGGTTGACCCGACCTCGAATTGAGCGCCAGCTTGTTCCATGCATACCTGCATTGGGTGCGATTATACTTCGGCCGCCAGTGGGTCTATGGCGACAAACTTAGTGAAACGGCAAGCCTTATGGTGCATGTCAGTTATTGACGTGACTGGGCAGGAACTCTTTCAGAGCCGTTTCTTCCCGGGCCCCGGTTTGTACCTCGCTCAACTTGCGTTGCTGTCCGATCATGAATGCAGGATTCAGCGCAATCAGTCAAATTGATTGGTTGGATAAATCCCATCCGCGCTGTGGATTGATATCCCTGGGGTCCAGTGCACGGCAGTCGACAGTCCCCGAGCCGTATTCCGGCGCTGCACAGCACCAACTTCGGCCAGCCGATCACGAGCGTCAGGACCCTTGGAAGGCCTCGACCCTGACATCCACCGAGCGAATAATAACCATCCAAACAATCGATTTTACCAATCGGTGGTGGTGCTGCATTAGGAACCCGAAATGAAGGGTATGGGCTCAGGAAGGACGGCAAGTTTGAGAGAGCCCATCAGCGCTGGAACCCCGTCGTACGAGGTTCGGCCAGTTCAATTGGCTAGTATCGCGATCGCCGACGGCAGCGTCTGAACTCGCACCGGATCACGCGGCGTCGACGCGTGATGCGTGCCCTCGGGAAGTATCAGAAAAGGAGTCTTTGTATGCGCTCTCAAGTGCGGTGGAAGCTGTGCTGGGAAAGCGAGTTGGAACTTTCCGACCATATCGAACTCGCCGAATTCTTTCGAAGGACCTACGGACCGACCGGCGCCTTTAATGCCAAGCCGTTCGAAGGCAGCCGAAGTTGGGCCGGAGCTAGACCCGAGTTCCGTGCGATCGCGTATGACTCGAGCGGTATTGCGGCACACATGGGCTTGCTGCGCCGATTCATCAAAATCGATGGCGCTGACCTCCTGGTGGCTGAACTCGGATTGTACGGGATTCGTCGGGATCTCGAGGGGCGCGGAATCAGCAGTTCATTCCGCGTCGTGCTTCCCGTGTTGCAGGAACTCGGGGTTCCATTCGGCTTCGGCACGGTTCGGCCTGCGTTGCATAAACACGTTGCAAGATTGGGGCGAGACGGTCTGCTGGTCGTCAAGTCGGGCATTCGCGTGCGCTCCACCCTTCACTTCGCGCTTCTCGACAAACCGCCCACGCGCATAGACGACTCACTCGTCGTTGTCGTGCCAGTTGGACGTCCGATCTCCGATTGGCCCGCCGGCGAGATGATTGATCGGAACGGAGCAGAGCTTTGAGCCACCTCGACTGCTTCTCCGAAGTGTACAGCGAGTGCGCTAACGGTGCCGGGCAACCTAGCGTTTATTTGACGTTTGATGACGGCCCTCATCCGTTTTGCACACCGAAGGTGCTCGACGTGCTGGCGCAACACCGTGTGTCGGCGACTTTCTTCGTCATTGGCGCGTACGCGGCAGACCAGCCGGCACTAATCCAACGAATGATCACGGAAGGGCACGAGGTAGCTAACCATACGATGACTCACCCTGATCTGTCCGAGTGCGAACCCGGCGTAGTGCAGCGTGAGATATTCGAGGCTAACAGAGCCATCAAAGCGGCCTGCCCTCGAGCCTCGGTGCGGTACATGCGCGCTCCTTATGGCATCTGGACCGAACAAGTGATCGCCTCTTCGGCCAGCATTGGGCTGTCAGCTGTCCACTGGTCGGCAGATCCGCAAGACTGGTCTAGTCCCGGTGTCGATGCAATCGTCGATGCAGTGCTGGCCTCCGTCCGGCCGGGCGCAATCGTGCTCTTGCACGACGGGTGCCCTCCTAGCGAGATGAAGCCGGGCAGTGACGCCGGCTTGCGAAGCCAAACCATCCTGGCCCTCTCGCGCATAATTCCAGCGTTGCACGACCGCGGCTTTGTAATGCGCTCGCTCCCCCAACAACACTAACGAACCAAAGATCTCATGGACCTTCTTGGCACAGTCAGCACTGTCACCATCTCGTGTTATGCGCTGCTCTCGACCACATATAAGAGCATGCAGGCCGCTTATGCCCGGCCGGCGAGCGTTTCATCGGTCTCGGACAACCTAGCCAGTCCCGATCTTTGGCCGAGCGTGGACGTCATCATTCCTTGCTACAACGAGGACCCGCGCACACTCTTCGAGTGCCTCACGTCGATTGCAAACCAGGACTACGCCGGAAAACTGCGAGTCTATGTTGTTGATGACGGTTCTGGGAATCGGGACGCCGTTAGGCCCGTTCACCAGAGCTTCGCGGGCCACCCGAACTTCATCTTCATTCTGCTCCCCAAAAATGCCGGAAAGCGCAAGGCACAGATCGCCGCGATACGCCGATCATCTGGAGATTTGGTGCTCAATGTCGACTCGGACACGATGCTAGCGTCCGATGTCGTCACAAAGCTTGCGCTGAAGATGCAAGATCCGGGGATCGGCGCAGCCATGGGTCAGTTGACAGCCAGCAACCGGAGCGACACCTGGCTGACCCGGTTGATCGATATGGAGTACTGGCTGGCTTGCAACGAGGAACGCGCAGCGCAGGCTCGCTTCGGCGCCGTAATGTGCTGCTGCGGCCCGTGTGCCATGTACCGTCGATCCGCACTCCTTTTGCTGCTGGATCAGTATGAGACCCAAACATTTCGGGGAAAGCCAAGCGACTTCGGTGAAGATCGCCATCTTACGATCCTAATGCTGAAAGCAGGCCTTCGAACTGAGTACGTCCCGGACGCCATCGCGGCAACAGTCGTTCCAGATAGCCTAGGGGCTTATCTGCGCCAACAACTCCGGTGGGCACGCAGCACTTTCCGGGACACCTGGCTTGCACTGAATCTGCTACCGGGCCTCAACCGCTTTCTGACATTGGACGTGGTGGGACAGAATCTCGGGCCGCTACTACTCGCCGTATCGGTGCTAACAGGCCTCGCGCAGTTCCTACTGATGGGCACCGTGCCATGGTGGACAATCCTGATGATTGTATTCATGACCATCGTTCGCTGCAGCGTGGTGGCTCTTCGTGCTCGCCAACTTCGATTTATAGGCTTCTCTGTCCACACATTCATCAACGTCTTTCTCTTGATCCCCCTGAAAGCCTATGCGTTGTGTACGTTGAGCAACAGCGATTGGCTGTCGCGCAGCTTCGCTGCCACCGTGGCAGTTAAGGATGGGAAACAGGCTCCCGTCCAGAACCTGACCACCGAATCAAGCACTACAAAATTGTCGGGAGATGCGGTGCAGAATCGTATGCGCCATCTTGCACCGGACTGTTCGGTGCTGGTGACTTCCGACGAGTAATGGTTGCGGTATCGAGGTAGACGAATTTTGAAGTTTGACAATAATCATCGATTGTTGGATCGGGAATTGGCCGCAGACGATCCGTGGCTGCTCGATGCCAATCCGTTCGAGCGGGAGCGTCACACGCAAATGCTGCGGCTGTCGCTTTTGCATGGATCCATCACAAATGCACTTGAAGTCGGGTGTGCGGGAGGCGCGTTCACGGAAAGGCTAGCGCCCCATTGCCAACGGCTTACAGTAATCGATGTCGTGCCGCGCGCGATTGATCGAACGCGCAGACGGATGAAGGACCTACCGCACATCACCTGGGTAGTCTCCGATGTTCAACAGTTCTCGACTGAGGAACCGTTCGATCTGATCGTCGTGGCGGAGGTTCTCTATTACCTAAATGGCATTGCCGAGATGCGCGCTGCCATCCGCAACCTTGCGCGCATGCTTGCGCCAGGGGGGCACCTGGTATTCGGATCGGCGCGCGATGCCACTTGCCGGCGCTGGGGTCACGCCGCTGGTGCCGAAACTGTCATGGCAATGCTGAACGAGACGTTGATCGCTGTCGACTATCTGCAGTGCCAGGGTGACACCCCCAACCAAGACTGCTTGCTCGCCCGTTTTCGGAGTCCGGTTCGGCCTCCGGATCTGTCGAATTGCCTGCGTTAGACGAGGCAGCATTATGCGCATTTGTGGTATCAAGCTGACGCATGACGGGCCGGTCGGCCTTGTCGAGGACGGACAACTCGTCTTTTGCATTGAACAGGAGAAGCGGGAGGACAATAACCGACGAGGTCTTGAGGACCGCGCGCCGGAAATATTCAGCCCCGGAACGCCGGATCCTTACATGTTGTTCGAGCATCAGACACGGGCGGAATGGCGGGACAAAGTCCCCGCTGTCGTGCATCTCGACGGTTTCGTGCGACTGCAGACCATTTCCAGAACCTCTGAGCACAAAGTGGCCGAGCTACTCATCGAATATGAAAAACTCACGGGCATTCCGCTGGTTTGCAATACGAGTGCCAACCACCATGGACGTGGGTCCTTTCAGGGTGCCGCCGCAGCCTGCCGCTGGGGACGAATTGAACACATATGGTCCGATGGCGTGCTGTTGACCGAAATTCCCGAAACTGAACTATCGCCGGTCGACGGCGCCCTTCCGCTGGTGTGAGTGCGCGACCATGATGGCAATCGACTTCGTCGGCGTGACGAAATCATATGGCAAAAGGGTCGTTGTCGATGGCATGTCATTCACCGTTGCACCGGGAGAGTGCTTAGGGCTGCTGGGGCCGAACGGCGCGGGCAAAAGCACGATTACACGGCTGCTCCTCGGTATGGCAACGCCTGACGCAGGCGAGATCACCGTGTTTGGCGTGCCAGTGCCGGCACGTGCCCGTTTGGCACGTGGACGCATCGGCGTGGTCCCGCAGTTCGACAACCTTGATCATAGGTTCACGGTACGTGAAAACTTGCTGGTGTTCGGGCGATACTTTGGCATGAGCAAACGCGAGGTTGAAGCGGTCAGCCCATCGCTGCTCGAGTTCGCCCGCCTCGAGAACAAGGCGGATGCGCGCGTCGCCGAACTGTCCGGCGGCATGAAGCGACGCCTGACGCTAGCCCGAGCGCTGATTAATGATCCGCAACTCTTGGTCATGGACGAGCCGACCACTGGCCTCGATCCACAGGCGCGCCACCTGATCTGGGAACGCCTGCGTTCCTTGTTGGCGCGGGGCAAAACGATACTTTTGACCACTCACTTCATGGAGGAAGCCGAGCGGTTGTGCGACCGGCTGTGTGTGCTCGAGCAGGGGCGCAAGATCGCCGAAGGGCGACCACACGCGTTGATCGACGAGCAGATCGGCTGCCAGGTGGTCGAAGTCTATGGCGGCAATCCACATGAACTGAGATCGCTGGTCAAGCCGTACGCGCAACGCATCGAGCTGAGCGGCGAAACCCTCTTTTGCTATGCGCCCGATCCCGAGCAGGTGCTCACGCAGCTGCGTGGGGTTGCTGGTCTGCGCCTTTTGCAGCGTCCGCCGAATCTCGAGGATGTCTTCTTGCGGCTGACCGGGCGCGAGATGAAGGACTGAACAATGACCGAAGGTTATTTGGCCGTTATGCCCGCCAATGCCTGGAATTGGGTTGCAGTGTGGCGCCGCAATTTTTTGGCTTGGAAGAAAATTGCCCTTGCGGCGGTTCTCGGGAACCTCGCTGAGCCGATGATCTCGTTGTTCGCCCTTGGCTTTGGCCTCGGGATAATGATAGGTCGTGTTGAAGGCACTTCGTACGTAGCCTTTCTGGCGGCCGGCATGGCCGCGGTAAGCGCGATGACCTCGGCGACCTACGAAACGATCTACTCGACTTTTGCTCGCATGGGAGGAGAACGCACCTGGGAAGCGATGCTGTGCACTCAGCTCACGCTCGGCGATATCGTACTTGGTGAACTAGCCTGGGCCGGCACCAAGTCTCTTCTGGCCGGTACGGCGATTACGCTAGTTGCTGCCACACTCGGCTATGCCGCGTGGCCGTCCCTTCTCTACGCGCTGCCAATCATCGCCCTAACTGGGCTTGCTTTCGCAAGTCTAGCCATGATCGTCGCGGCGCTTGCGCCCAACTACGACTGTCTCGTATTTTACCAAACGCTTGTTCTCACGCCTATGCTGTTCCTGTCCGGGGCCGTCTTTCCGGTCGGCCAAATGCCAGGCGCATTTCAGCAGGTATCGTCCCTCTTGCCTTTGGCTCACTCGGTCGACCTTATCCGCTCAGTCATGCTTGGCCGCCCGGCTGAAAGCCTCGGCCTGCATATTACCACACTTTGCGTCTACGCGGTTTTGCCGTTCTTCTTGTCGGCGGCGCTGTTGCGTCGGCGCCTGATGCGCTGACGCTGCTGCGTCGGTGCCGAGGCTTGGGCACTCGCCCCTGTCAGCGCAGACCGTGGTGCTATCCCTCCGATTGTACGGTTTGCTTGAGTTCGAGCTAGTCCGACCGGTTGCGAACATCCTTGAGCGAGGCAGTCTCGAAGATAGCAATCAGGCATCTCGTCCGAAGCGCCACCCGAACTGCCGCGACTAATGCTGGTTAGGAACACACGCAATGACTGATAGCCACATACCGCCGCCTGCGCCATTCGTGATCCTGGCGATGCCAAGAACTGGCACGCACTACCTGGAAGAATTGCTGAACGCGCATCCGAATGTGTTGAGCAACGGTGAGCTGCTCAATCCATATGCCACGACTTGGCCTGATAAGCATCGTCTGCTTCGCAGCGATCGAGAGCTGCTTGAGCTTGCCTACTCGTGCTGTCCCGCGCAGAGCGACAAAAAGGCGACGCATGTGGGCTGCAAGGTCAACGAACCTCAATTTCATGATCGTCCGGGTTTTTTTGCCGAGCTGACACGCTGGCCGGGCCTCAGAGTCATCCTCGTGGTTCGCGAAAATACGTTGGAATCGCTGCGGTCACTGGTACAGGCGAGACAAACGCGCCAATGGCTGAAGTTCAGGTCGGACAATGATGCTCCGCCGCCGCAAGTTAGATTATCGACCGCCGACTGTGAGGCATACTTCAAGGCTGCCGACGATTTCCACGCTCGGGTCGTGCGATCCTTCACGAAGAGCAATATGCTTGAGATCGAGTACGAGTGCCTTTTGCGCGAACCTGCCACATGCTTGGCAGCGATTTGGGATTTCTTAGGCGTTCCGGCGCTTCGATTTTCCAGTACGGCGACGCTTCAGCGCCAGGAAATGCGACCGCTAGAGCAAACGATCGAGAATTTTCATGAGTTGCGCCGCCACTTCTCGCACGGACCTTACGCGAGATTCTTTGACGTCGGCGAGAGGGGAAGGGCAGTGGCGATCGACTGACAGGTTTATCGAAAGATAAAAAACTCACGCGAACACCGAAGGCCACTATGCTGGAGAACGGATGGAGCGTATGGCCCGACCGGCATCGGCGTCCACATCAGACGTGTCGCCGACGTTTCCTGGCGCGCCTTCCCCGGCGCCCGCTCCTCGATGTGCGGCTCCGCGTAAGTCCGAAATCATTTTACCGGCTATTCACCGCCTCTGGCGCCAATGCTTTCAGGCAGACGCACTGGCTCGGCCATCCAGTCGCGGTCTAACCAGCTGAGCTTGGGAACCCCCAGCCCAAGACTCCCTGCGATGCGGACGGCGAAATCAGGTATGAGTGGGTAGGCCGCGACACAGAGTCCGACAAGCGCGAAGGTCACTGCGCGGGCCGCGGTCCGGTCAAGCGCCTCGTTTTCCTTCGCTGCAGCTGGAACGTGCAGCACTGAACATGAATAGCGGTCGATTGCGTCGACGAACGCCTCGATTGCACGTGTCAGCTGACGGACGTCCGGGTAATCGGCTTCGAAGCGCGTTCGCACTTCTGCATTGAAGCGTCTGCACTCCGCCAGGAACGCAATGTCGGTGGCTGACCACTGGCCAGGACAAGGGAGCTCGTCAGTTGCGACCCGCTCGATGACCTGGTTAGCCTTCCCGGTCGATCTTAACAGCCGTTCGTCCCAGAAATTCCGTTTCCAGCTTTCGTAAGAACTCAGGGAGAAGTCCTCAACACAACCGTCCGGGCGCCGGCGACACAAGTAGAAGCGAAGCGGTTCGCCGGTTTCTTTTCCAGTGATATCGTTCACCCAGATTGCGTGATTTCGTGATGTTGAGAACTTCCTCCCATCGAGAGTGAGCATCTGATTTACGAAAATCCGTCGAGGGAGCATCTCATGCAGATCAAGCGCCAAAAGTACGCCGGGAATGACCAACAAGCGTCCGAAGGCGTTGTCCGCCCCGAAAAGAATGTTCAGCTCCGGCAGCTCGTCCCGCGGAATTTGGTACCACAAGACAGGGCATCCGCTCTTTTCCCTTATCATTTCTAAGGCAAGCAAGTGCCGAGGCACGTGTTCGATGGTGATGTTGAACCGCTGACACTCAAATCCTGGGATTGGAATCCGGATTCCCTCTCGGTTTGGGTTAGAGATGCAGACTTCCGGAAGCCCCCGGCTCAGCCAGGATTCGATGTAGTGCTTGGCGTAAATGGGCAGGAAGGACCGCGAGGCGAAGGATTCGAGCGCGTCATGCATTGGAGCGAGATTCAGGAAAAGGCGCTTCAGGGGGCGACGTTCCAGGGAACGCCCCTCGAGATCAACCGGATCCTGAAGTTCGGCATCGAGGACCAGCGCGCCGCAATCCTCGCATTCATGGCCGGAAGCGTAGCCGCCGCAATAGGGACATTTGCCGTGGACGAAGGCGTCGACCCTGAAGCGCCCGCTTTCGACGTCATATGGGACCAAATGCTCTCTTTCAGCGATCAGGCCCTTGCTACAAAGTCGCTTGAAGACCTCGAGAACGACCGCCTTGCCGCGGCGGTCTGGCTCTGTCCCAAGGAAAATATCCGGGACTGCGTTGAGCCGATCCAGAGCCTCCTGGAAAGAAGCCGTATTTTTCTGCGCGAGCTGGTAGTATTCCAGTCCTGCAGCGTCGGCCGCAATTGCAATGTGCTCAAGATGACCGTGCGTGCCCTGCAGCACGAAGACCTCTCGGTCGCCTGTCTCAGCAATTCGGCGCAACACATCCGCGTGGAGGAACGGTCCTGAGGCATGACCTATGTGCATGTGCCCGTTCGGGGTAAGCATGGCGGGGACCAGCAACAACGGTCTGTCTTTTGCCGTCGCTTCCTTCCTGGAAATGTACGCCTCCGGCGAAGGCCGCCTTGCGCGAGCATGGCACGGTAGCGAGGCTGCGCTCTTAAGGTCGTCCTTACGAGCGTGGTTAGCAGCACAGC
>NZ_JBEPLM010000026.1:0-55653 GCF_040545255.1 Mesorhizobium shonense | reverse complement strand
TTGAGGATAGGCTCGACGAGCAACCCTCGCTTCAACACTGCCAGTGTAGGGCGAACCACCTCACAGCCGGCAACCAGAAAGGACATAAGGTCTTATAGTCGGCATTCTCGATCTGCGCGTCATAGCGAGGTTGCTCTGCCCTGGCGAGCGGATCGCACACGACGCTTTTGGACTAACTGTCCAGTCATGGCGAGCGATGGCAGTTGCAGCCATAAGGGACAAAGCAGTTGTTGCGCGTTTACGGCCGGTATCGTGCAGGTGATTTTCCTCCTGGCAATCCAAGGGCCTTGCGATTTCTCGTTTTTGCTGCGCCTATCCCCAAGTCAGAATCTTGGGCAAACCAACACTGCAACTGATACAAAGGAAAAATGCATGGCAACTGGCACTGTGAAGTGGTTCAACAGCACGAAGGGCTACGGCTTTATTCAGCCCGATGCGGGTGGCCCAGACGTTTTTGTCCACATTTCGGCTGTGGAGCGTTCGGGGCTTTCGACTCTCGCTGACGGGCAAAAGGTTAATTACGAGATCGAGCAGGACCGCCGCACCGGGAAATCCTCAGCCGGCAATCTCAGCAAAGTAAAGTGAGCTGACGGCCTCTTGCGCATGCGGAGCAGCCGCCCGGCGGTGGCCCATACCGTCCCCTCGCAAACGAAATCGTACGGGAACATAAATCGAGCATGCCGTGCGCAAGTTGCTACCTTAGCGCGAATGCGACGAAAGGCGGGTTCTCCCCGCCTTTCAAGTCAGCGCGCCGGAACAACGCTCAGGCCGCGCCGTTCTTACGGGTCCTCTTTGCAGGGGCTGCCTGTTCGGTCTGATTAGGCTTTCTACCTAGGCCCATGGTCTTGGCTAAAGCCGAGCGCGTCGCGGCATAGCTCGGGGCGACCATCGGATAGTCTGCCGGCAGGCCCCACTTGGCGCGGTATTCTTCAGGCGTCAGACCATAATGGGTCGCGAGATGCCGCTTCAGCGATTTGAACTTTTTTCCGTCCTCCAGGCTGATGATGTAGTCGGGCGTAACCGATTTCTTGATGGGAACGGCAGGCTTGAGGTCCTCGGGCTTCGCCACCGGGCCGCCGATCGTGCCTTTTAAGGCGGCATGCACCTGGTCGATCAGGCCAGGCAGGTCGCCCACTGGAACCGGATTGTTCGATACGTAAGCCGACACGACGTCGGCGGTAAGCTCGATGAGGGCATCACTATTGTTCTCGATTTCTTCTGTCACGGAATGCTCCTGATTTTAATGGCTTCTGCAAAATTCAGCTTGATTAATGAAGGGAGCCGCAGAACGCAATGAAAGTTGCGTTGTAGCCCACTGAATACGGTCGTCTCAAAGCGGCGCGCGCATTACGCGCATGAATAGACACGTCGCCACCGCCCAAAACTTCCAGTAGAATGATCGAACGGGCCGCTAGGGCGCATTGGTGATGGCTGGACAGGTATTTCCAGCAGAACGGTTTCGTTTGGCTTTGAAGTAGCCCTCGAAAATTACTTCGGTTCGGCACTTGCAATGCCCTGATCCTGCCACTCTCCATAGGCAAGTGCGCCAAAGGGAGAAATCTCCAACTAAACGTGTTCACGACAGAGAAAGGGCTCGCCCAATGAGCAGGGTGGCACGCGCGGACGCAGCGTCCGTTTCGTCGGCGACGTTCGCGCCGCTGGAGAGCCCCACCTTTCGCGCGATCTGGCTTGCCGCACAGGTCTCCGGTCTAGGCTGGCTGTTTCAGACGGTTGCGGTCAGCTGGCTGATGGCGACCATTTCGACCTCGGACGTGATGGTCGCCCTGGTGCAGACCTCCACGACCCTGCCGGTGTTCATTCTGTCGATCTTCGCCGGGGCCATTGCCGACAATTTCAGCCGCCGCACTGTCATGGCACTCGGCTGGTGCGTGATTGCCTTGTCATCGATCATGCTGACCGCGCTTGTCGGGATGGGATTTTACAATCCCTGGCTGATCCTCGCCTTCAGCTGCCTGGCCGGATGTGGCGCTGCCTTCACTGATCCGGCTTGGCACGCTTCTGTTGGCGACATCCTGCGAAAACGCGAAGTTCCGGCAGCGGTCACGCTGATCTCGGTCGGCTACAATGCCATGCGAAGCATCGGTCCGGCGCTCGGCGGCGTCGTTGTCGCCTCCTTCGGACCTCTGACGGCTTTCGCCGCAGCGACTTTGACCTATGTGGCGATGCTGTGGACCATAGGACTTTACAAATGGAGCGGTCGCTCTTCGCCGCTTCCCCGTGAGCCATTGACCACCGCCATTTTTGATGGTGCCCGCTTCACGGCGCTGTCCGGGGAAATCAAGGCGGCAATTGCGCGTGGAACCCTGTTCGGACTGACCAGCATTTCCATCCTCGCGCTTCTGCCTCTCGTTGCCCGGGACCAACTCGGGGGAGGGGCGATCGCCTATGGTGTCCTGATGGCAGGATTTGGGGCGGGCGCCTTGTGTGCGGGCATTTCCAACAACGCGCTGAGACGGTCACTGTCGCAGGAGCGGCTGACGACGCTCGCCTGTATTGCCTGCGCCGCCTGCTGCCTTTCGCTTGCTTTTACGCCCTCCCTGGTGGTGGCCACGATTGCCTTGACGCTGGGAGGTGCGGGCTGGGTGGTCACCTGGACGGGGCTTGACGTCAGCGTGCAACTGTCGAGCCCGCGGTGGGTCGTCGGCCGCACGCTCTCGATCTACTCGGCCCTCTCGTCGGGAGGCATCGCGGCCGGAAGCTGGCTGTGGGGCGTGGTGGCCGAAAACTATTCTCTCACCCTGGCGCTGGACATCTCTGCGGGCGCTCTCTTGTTGGTTGCCGCCACCGGATTGCTGCTCCCGATCCGCCAGTGGAAAGAGGCCGACCAGGATTCCCTTGGCTTCGAAACCCCAGCGCTCGCCCTCGACTTGAAGTCGAGAAGCGGCCCGATCGTGGTCAAGATCGAGTATTCCATACCGGAAACCAATGTCGAAGCCTTCCTCGACCAGATGCAGGAACGCCGCCGGGTGCAGAGCCGCGCCGGCGCCCGGCACTGGAACCTCCAGCGCGACCTTCAGGAGCCCTCGCATTGGACGGAGACATTCCGCACGCCGACCTGGATGGACTACCTTCGCCTCAACCATCGCCTGACTGCAGAGGACAAGCAGGTGGACCAGCGCCTCGGCGAACTCCATACGGGAGAGCTTCCGCCCCGCACGAGGCTTGCGATCGAGCGGCCGACCGGGGCACCTCCCAGGCGAGATCAGTCCGCAAGCATCTTCTTCCGACGGTGATCGCATCGACGCGTCTCTGATGAGTGGTCATCGAGCATTGGATTCTGCCTGGAGCAGTTGGCGGGCAGTCGATCATCCGCCCCAAACAGGTGTCGATACCGCTAGCGAATTGAGGCTGCACAGTTTTCGGGCTCTTCCGCCGCAACTTTCGAGCTTTCTTGCGCAACACACATTGTGTAATTCATGGCCGGGCAGACAGGCGGACAGGGGGAGTGAGTGAACAAGTTTGCGTGGCTGGCCGGAGGACTACTGTTTGCGGGCGCGGCCGAAGCGGCGGAGATACAGAAACTGCCTCAGGCTCCAGGCGCGCCTGACCTCATTTTGGTGACAGGAGTCATCCAGCCCAACGATGACGTAAAGTTCAACCAGATCGCGGCGACCACAAGCCAAGCCGTCGTGCTCCTCAATAGCGAGGGCGGGTCGGTCCTTCCTGCCCTCGAAATTGGCAGGGCCATTCGCTTGAAGGGCTTCGCGACCGCGGTCGCGAACGACACGCTTTGTGCCTCCGCATGTGCACTAGCATGGCTCGCCGGCACTCCAAGGCTCGTGGGCGAGAAGGCCCACATTGGCTTCCACGCTTCTTACGTGGTCGACAATGGGACGCTCAGCGAAAGCGGCGTCGCAAACGCCTTGGTCGGTGCCTATCTGAACCAGATCGGAATTCCTCAGAGCACCATCGTTTTCGTCACCTCTGCGCCGCCGGCGGGGATGGCTTGGCTCTCGGAAAGGAAGGCGGGCGAACTTGGGCTCCAGGTCGCCTCGTTCCAACCGCTGACAACCCCGTCGTTGGAACCTGGCAACGATGATATGATCCGATGAAGACGGTGGCCGCTTTCTACAACGCCTTGTCGAATGCAGACGGTGCTTCCGCGGCGGCTTCAGTTGTTCCTGAGAAGCGTGGCATCGGACCATTCAGCGAAACGTCCATCCATTCGTTTTTCTCCGGACTTTCCACTCCGCTGAAACTCCGGTCGGTTTCCAAGGAGGGTACCGATAGCGTTATTGCGACATACAGCTACGTTCGTGCAAACGGGACTGCTTGCGATGGGCGCGCCGAAGTGAGGACGACCTACAGATATGGCAAGACCCTGATCAGCAGGATAAGCGCCCTCAACGGTTGCTAGCCCCGTCATATAGACTCGCCAGGACGTGCGCGCTCCATTTGAAATCAAGAAAAGGCTGCGTGAGGGTCAGGTCGGATATCTCGTAATTCCGTAATCCCCGATCTGACGGGAGCCGAGCGCTTCATAGGATCGCCGCACTGCTCGGGCCCTCCTGAAAAGTACCGCGCGCGTGACACCGTCCCGGGCCGCCTCGCGGAGTGCTCCCGTTGCCACGGCCCGGCCATATCCCCGATTGCGAACTTCGGGTGGCGTCCAGACGCCACCGATCTGCACTGGCTCCGAAGTTTCGGGCGGTCCAGGTGCAGAGCGACACCAGCTCTCCGTCCGCTTCCAGAAGGAAAGCCCGCCCGCGGCCAACATGCCCCTCGATTGCCCACCACACTCGGGAAGAGCCTGGAACTGGAGGAATGGGCCTATCGTCTTCTCGCTGTGCGGACTAATGCGGCGCGAGAAGATCGGGCTTGCGCTCCCGACCGTATTCCTCAATACCGCCGGGGCAGCGTTGTCGCCGACGGCAACGACCGGAGCCCCTTCGGTTTCGCGTCCTGGTCGCCAGCGTTGGACGAAGCGCTTTAAGCCGTGCGGCTTGACATGGCCCGCGAGCGCTGAGCCACTTTGGCCTGAAGCCGACGAAGTTTATCGCGTTCGCGACGACGTCGAAGAGAGGACAGTCGACGGACAAAATATTCCGCTGGCAGGGGATTGACATCCCTTATAGTCAACGTAGAGATATGCCCCCTTATAATCAGTCGGATCATAACCAGAGGCGTTTTCGCTCGTCCAAATACGGCCGTTTGTTGCCGGAAAGCCCATATATGAGTGGATCGGGGGATCTTGGGGAGGAAAAGCGCCAGACCGAGCTTTCACGCTCTGTCATGAGGGAGGCGCAGCGCGTTCTTGCCCACCGCGATGAGGCAAAGCAGGATGAAAATCCTGCTGTTGGCCCCTCGGGTTTTCCTTCCAACGATTTGACTGCCTTGGCTGCCGAATTTCTTGGCAGGCTCAAGGCTGAAGCAGCGCCACGGCTAAACGCCCAGGCATGTGAGATTGCTTCGCCACCGCGACCAGCCAAACGTCCGCTCGCGCTTTTGGGTATGGAAGATTGCCCCAGAGAAGGCGCGCACATTACAGAGTGGGCCGGTCCAGTCGCAGGGTCGACACATCTAGAGAGACGCTTCGGAATACCGCGGTCCACGCTGCATTGGTGGCAGCGGCACAATGATGTGGTGGCCCTTCGCAAAGGCTCCCGCAAGCATGTATTTCCCTTAGCTCAGTTCATCGACGGCAGGCCTCTGCCCGGCATCAGGCAGGTGCTTACCACGATCTCTGATCCCAGATTGGCGTGGCTGTGGCTGATCAGCCCTTCGCCTCTTCTCAACGGCCACGCTCCTATCCAATTGCTCAGAGAAGGTATGGACATAGACGTTGCTTCGGCGGCGGAGGCTCTTTCTCGTGATTCAGACTATCTGGCGACGGGTCTTTCACCGTTCTTCTCTTAACAATCAATTCGTTCGTCTAGTGGCTAAGTCTATAACAGGCGCTTGATGCGGCAGGGAAATCGTTTCATCGAGATTGTACAGTTTGTGCAGATGTACAATTGTGCAATTCGTGCAGTGAATACGTCAAAAATAGTTGCAAAATAGCAACTACTAATTTACATAAATCTGAAGAGCTGAAATTCGAAGTTGCGCAACCCTATGCATTGGGTAGCGTCCCGCTGCGAAGGGTGTGCCGCGCGCATCTTCTTTTAATCGTGGTGACAAGGCGCGGTACGTCCGTCGACGTCCTCCCCTTTTAAAAGCTTTGAATGGAGCTCAAGTATGGCCATCAAGAGCCTTCTTCCGGTTCAGCTGCCGGCTCCGCGCTGAGCTTACGACATCGCCTTCCTCCAACTTTAATGTCCTCAACGCTCTTTCGGCGGGTTTGCTGAGAGGATGCTATCGGGAAAACCAGATATGTCCGGGACGACTGATCTTGGGGATGAAAAGCGCCAGAGCGAGCTTACAAGCTTTGTCATGAAGGAGGTGCAACGCATTCTTGCCCAATCTAATGAGGCGAGGCAGGGTGAAAAGGCTGCTGTTGTGCCTTCGGGTTCTCCTTCCAACGATTTGACTGCCTCGGCCGCCGAATTTCTCAGCCGGCTTGAGGCCGAAGCAGCGCGACGGCTAAACGCCCAGGCAAGTGAGATCGCTTCGCGCCCCCGGTCAGCCGATCATCCGCTTGTGCATCCGGTTGTGGAGGATTGCCCTAAAGAAGGCGCGCGCATTGCAGAGTGGGCCGGTCCAGTTGCAGGGTCAACGCATCTGGAGAAACGTTTCGGAATACCGCGTTCCACGCTGTATTGGTGGCAGCGGCACAATGATGTGGTTGCCTTTCGCAGAGGCTCCCGCAAGCATGTATTTCCCTTGGCCCAGTTCATCGATGGCAGACCTATACCCGGCATCAAGCAAGTGCTTTCCTCGATTGCCGATCCAAGAGTAGCGTGGCTGTGGCTGATCAGCCCTTCGCCTCTTCTCAAAGGCCGCATTCCTATCGAATTGCTCAGAGAAGGTATGAGCATCGACGTTGCGTCGGCTGCCCAAGCCCTTGCTCTGATCGAATCTCTCTGACGATTACCGGGCGCCAGCCTCCTCATCCGAAAGCCGGTACCTTTAGCGCGGTGGCTGTTTTCCGCGCACGCTAATACGTGCGCACAAAAGTCGATGTGCGAAATTGTGCGGTTTGTGCAGTTGTCCAATTGTGCAGTTGTGCGATTCGTGCAAGTAATATTGCCAAGTTAGTGACAAAAATGCAACTGATACTTTGGCATCTCGCTTGCAGGCAGTATTTGATCTTGCACAAATTCGGCCGATGAATAGCGTCGAGCCGTGAAGGATGCATCGCGATGCGCATCTTTTTCGATCGTGGGGATAGGGAGCGGTTCGTCTATCGACGTTCTCGCCCTTTTCAAATCTGAATGGAGATAAAGTATGAACATCAAGAGCCTTCTTCTCGGCTCAGCTGCGGCCCTGATCGCAGTTTCCGGTGCTCGCGCCGCCGACGCGGTGACGGTCGCCGAGCCGGAACCGGCTGAATACGTCAAGATCTGCGACGTATATGGCTCGGGCTACTTCTACATCCCCGGCACCGAAACCTGCCTGCGCATCGGCGGCTATGTCCGTTATGACATCGGTTTCGGCGACGTCGGCTCATACGACGGTGCGACCAACGAGGATCATGAGGACGGCAGCCGCAACCATACCTACTACAAGAATGCCCGCTTCAGCCTGAAGACCTGGACCGGCCAGGAAACCGAACTCGGCACCCTGAAGACCTATACGGAGACGCGCTTTGACTTCGGCAATGATCAAGGCGACTTTGGAACGGCTCCCAATCCCGCGCACAACCAGGCCGTCAATCTAAAGCACGCCTGGATCCAGCTCGGCGGTCTTCGGATTGGCAAGACCGACACCGCGTTCGAAAGTTTTATTGACTATGCCGGTAACGTTCTCAACGACACGCTGGTGCCGTACGGCGACTTCAACACCAATGCCATCCAGTACTACTTCGACGCCGGCAACGGCTTCTCGGCCGTGGTCTCGCTCGAAGAAGGTTCGGGCGTTAAGGGCACGATTGACAGCTACGTGCCGCACGTGGTCGGCGGCGTGAAGTATACGCAGGGCTGGGGCGCCATCAGCGGCGTCATCGCCTACGACAGCAACTATGAGGAAGTCGCCGGCAAGCTCCGTTTGGACGTCAATGTTAGCGACGCAGTCTCGCTGTTCGTCATGGCCGGCTACGGCACGGACGACAACCTGTCGGATCCGACCTGGGCCATCCCGGGCCGCGGTCGCGGCATCTACAAGCAGTGGGGCGGCAACTGGGCTGTGTGGGGCGGCGGCACCTACAAGTTCAATGAGAAGACCTCGTTCAATGCTCAGGTTTCCTACGACGAGTGGAAGAACCTCGGTATCGCGGCGAATATCGCTTATGATATCGTTCCCGGCTTCACGGTCACGACTGAGGTCGATTACCTGCATGCAGGCCGCTTCGACGAATTCGGTGCTGCTTCTCCTGCTCCGGCCTTGAACTGGACCGGTGCTGACAAGAAGAACAGTGTCGGCGGTTTTGTTCGGTTCCAGCGCTCATTCTGAGGATTGGAGGCCTGGTCCCGGCGCTCGTGGTGGTGACTACGAGCGCTACCACCTGAGACCAAACAGGGCGGCGAAGGGGCCACAAGGTTGTCGGCGGATTGCTTGTCACTGACCTCCAATCCGAGCATTTCGTCGATAAGAAGGGCGCCCAGTTGCCGGGCGCCCTTTTTCTGGCCGCACTGATCATTAATTCCCCGATAAAACGGGTGTGCAAATTGTAGGCCGGCTGATCGCCGGCACCGGTGGTATTCTCTTGAGCGTTCTGATGACCGAAGACGGTCGCCGACCGGTTCACCGGTCGCGAAATTGCAATTGCGATGGCCATTTTCGTCAACTCATGGCCGGCGCGCAATTTCACTCATGCTCCTGCCATGGATTGCCGTAAGGTCGGAGCATCACACCGTCAATCTCGCTATCGCAGGGTGGATCTGATCGGCCTCGGCCTCATGGCTTGTATATCGCGCGCCAGAGAGGGCTCTCCCCGTTGAAGGCGAGCGAGGCAGTCTGAACTCCTAAACCGTCTGCGCAGTGATTTCGTTGAGCGAGGCTGGTCCATGGCTACAGCTGGATCAACGATCATTATCCTTCGCCTCCGTGACCAACCTGATCCTCGGACGTGGTCTAACAGAGCTGCCGCTCGGGAAAGCAGTTTTACTAGAGGATATTCGGCCGTCGCGGATGAGTTTTCGGCCCTGGACGGCTACTGAAGGCTTCTTCGGGTGCAGGCTCACCAGCAGTCTCGACGAGAGGATCGACTGCGGGGAACAGATGGCGATCGCGCAGTATTGTTGAGAGCCGCGCAGGAGAAAGCAGTAGATCGTATTCTCGCAGTCTAGCTCTTGCCCACTCACACATGCGCGTCAGCTCAGTTTCACTGTCCTGCGCTGCATTGACAGCATACGTATCGATCCAGTTTCTTAGGTCAGCAGCACGCTTTCTTTCTTCAACGAACTGTTCCAGCACCGCCAAGCGTTCGCTCTCACGTCGACGTCGGGCGATAGCTTTCCCCTGCAACTGAGCGGGCTGGAAAGTTCGGCTGGGATGGGAATCGTGCACTTGTAACCTTTCATTGAGATGCCGTCGCGGCAAATGTCGCAATTGGAGAATGGCCAAGCGTTATTCCTAGTTCTGCTTGAAACCACCCGTTTCTTGCGCTGACAACTCGCCCGCGACAGGCAATTCCCATAAATATGAAATTATCATGCATCATGAGCGTCTGAAGGGTCGCCATCCCGGTCGCTAGACTCTGGGCACAGCGTGTCAAGAGCTCAATCGGGGGGTGTCTTCGCAAGGAGAGAGTCTCAGCGCGTCGGTATCGACGCGGAGACCCGAAAGAGCCGCCTCGAGCAAGTTGTATTGCCGGATCTCCGTTCGCGACGTCGGTGATGCTCTCGGCCTGCATGCCGCGACGGTGCCGTGGAGCCAACGAGTTATGCCGTAATTCGAAACGTTTGCGGCAGGGAGCGGAATAGTACGCACTCTTGATTGTCATCCCATGCCCGTTGCAGACGTTCCGCTGCATCTCTATCATGGAGCCGCGCCGAACATCGCCTTCTGCGATTGCAACGCTCCCTGTCGGCGCTTCTCCCCCTTAACAACAGAACCGAGGATGGCACATGTGTGACCATTTGTTTGTCGTGACCGGTGGACCCGGTTCAGGAAAAACTAGCTTAATTGAAGCGCTTGCGCTCAAGGGTATTCAGCACATGCCCGAGGCCGGCCGAGCAATCATTCAGGATCAGGTCAGGATCGAAGGCAATGCGCTGCCTTGGGCGGACAGATCGGCGTTCGCGGAACTCATGCTCGGATGGGAGCTTCGATCACATCGAGAGGCATCAGGGATGGCCGGTCCTGTGCTGATGGATCGCAGCATACTTGATGTGATCGGCTATTTGAGCCTGTGTGGTCTGCCCATTCCCGGCTATGCTGAAAGAGCGGCGAGGCTCTTTCGATATAATCGACGGGTCTTCATTGCGCCCTTCTGGGACGCAATATTTTCTCAGGATGACGAACGGAAGCAGGACAAGGGCGAGGCTGAGGCAACTTATCGGATTATGGCCGAGACGTACTCCAGACTAGGGTACGACCTTGTTCATTTGCCTTTGGTGAGCATCGAGGAGCGCGCAGTATTCGTCCTCGAACACATAGGAAATGAATGACCGCTGTCCGCATCGTCGGGCCACGGTGTCGTCGCTATTGGGACCCGCCCGAGTTCGACCCCGCCATGCCGCAACCGCTTCCGCACGATCCTCGAAACAGGCGACGCGCACTTGAACGGCCAGCGACGGCGCAAAGGACAGGAATAGATACGGACTATCCACCTCCGTCGAGCGCGCAGGATGTAATCGGCGAGTACGGCGCCGGTCTCCTCGAGGAGTGGCACCACCCGATCACACTCGAAGGCGCTGCAGTGGCATTGTTGCTGGTTGCGGCAGGGGGAAAGGTGCTGCCCATCGAACTTTGGGAAGAATCGGATCAGGGGGCCGCCGACTTCATCCCACCCAGTTCACGGATCGTCGGCCAAAAATGGAGGGCCGGCGTGGCACTCGAGGCACCCTCACGAGTTGTTCGCGGGCCCGGAGGCTTCGCCATCTGCTGTCCTCAGGGCGAAGCGCGCAGCAGTTGAGCCTTTGGCCATTCGTGCGCCAATATGGATGGTCGGCTGGGTTCCGCCTTTGCGGCTTTTCGTCTCTCGATAAACCAGCAGGGCCATGACCGCTTCGGCGCTGCCAGGGACGGCGTTCCTTGGCAGGCGACGATCGAGCTCCAAGAGCTTGATTTGATCCAGTTCAGACAAATTCAGACAAGTGGTCTTTTGATCGGCTCGATCGCGTCGCGAGCTTCGCCACCAACTCAACTGCGACGACCTGCATTTCCAATCCTTTTGTAAAAACCCCTCATCGTAAGGGTCGAACCCAAGCAAGGTTGGGCTGTTTCACTCAGAGCCGTGAAGGCGGTGCTTTGACAAAAATCCGCTGCAATGGGCCCTCTGACGCGATCCGTGAGCAAGGACTAACTCAACCGGTCTGACGCAGCGCAAGAGCCTCAGGAGACAGCTGGCCGTTGTTCACACCAATTTCTCTACTGTTCACAGCAAAGTACTTCCGCCTGGGCACAAGTCACGTTAAGAAATCCAAGCTCGCATTCCCTGTGCATGCCACTTAGAATCGGATCCGACCTGCGACGATGGGCTTGAGCTCCTCATTGCACAGAGATTGATTGTCATGATTTCGACCGAAGAAGCCGCGTCCCCAGGCTTGCTGGCGCCGCTGAAGGACCCGACCTTTCGTTCCATCTTTCTGGCGTCCCAGCTTTCGAGCTTGGGTTGGCTGATGCAAACGGTGGCGCTCGGCTGGCTTATGGCCACGGTTTCCAGTTCGGACGTTTTGGTTGCGCTGGTCCAGGCCTCATCGACTTTGCCGGCCTTCTTTCTGGCGGTCTTCGTTGGGGCCATTGCCGACAACTATAGCCGCCGCGTGGTCATGATCATCGGTCGTAGCCTCATGATGGCTGCCTCCGCAATGCTGACGATCCTGATGGCCTTTGGCATTCACGATCCATGGATGATTCTCGCGTTCAGCTTTCTCGACGGTTGCGGCATCGCGCTCAGCGACCCGGCCTGGCGCGCCTCCATCGGCGATATCCTGGAGCGCCGGCATCTGCCGGCGGCGGTCACGCTGCTCAATGTCGGATTCAACACCGTACGCAGTGTCGGGCCCGCGCTCGGCGGCATCATCGTGGCGGCCTTCGGGCCGCTTGTCACCTTCGCGCTCACCACACTCGGCTTTGTTGCCCCTCTAACCGCCTTGTGGCGCAACAAGTGGAAAGTCCAAAGCTCATCGCTGCCGCGTGAAGCGCTGATGACGGCCGTCTATGATGGCCTGCGCTTCACCGCGATATCCTCGGAAATCAAGTCGACGATCGTCCGCGGCACCCTGTTTGGGTTTGCCAGCACCTCGACATTGGCGCTGCTGCCGCTGATTGCCCGCGACATTTTGAAGGGTGGCCCGGTCGGCTACGGCATCATGATGGGCGGCTTCGGCGCCGGCGCACTTGTGGCCGGGCTCATGAACCCGAGACTGAGGCAAACGCTGACGCAGGAACGGCTGGTGGTCCTTGCCTGCCTGGCATGCGCGCTCTGCGAGATCTCGCTTGCGCTGACGTCCTCGCTTGCCATCGCGACGGTCTGCCTTGCGCTCGGCGGGGCAGGGTGGGTTACGGCATGGTCCGGACTTGGCGTCAACGTGCAACTGGCAAGCCCGCGATGGATCGTGGGACGCACGATCTCAATCTACAGCGCCTTCACCTATGGCGGTATCGCCGGCGGCAGCTGGTTTTGGGGCGCGATCGTTCAGAACTACTCGCTCCCATCGGCAATGGCTTGGTCCACGGTCGCCACACTGGGCGTCGCCGCGCTCGGGTTCAAGCTGCCGATCAGCAATCGTTCCGAGTCCGAGCTCGAGCCCGCCGGCGCTTTTTGCGCACCCGCGATCGCGCTTGATCTGAAGCCAAGGAGCGGGCCGATCCTTGTCACAACCGAATACACGGTCCTCGAGGAGGACTTGGATCTGTTTCTGCAGATCATGCAGAAGCGCCGCTATGCCCAGAGCCGCGTCGGCGCCCGACAATGGACACTTACACGAGATATCCAGCAGCCATCACGATGGGTCGAGTCGTTTCGCACGCCAACCTGGACCGACTATCATCGGCTGCACCATCGCCTGACGGAAGCCGATAGAGAACTAGGCAACGCACTTCTGGACCTTACGGCAACGACAAATCCGCCCAGAACGAACATCCTAGTCGAGCGTCCTGCCGGAGCGGCGCGCAAGTCGTATTTTCCGACGGCCTATCTATCGCACAAGTGAGGTGCGGTTGAGCACGCTTCATTGCCTCGCCAATCCCTGGACAGTCGAGAAAGAGATTTGCCGGCGAGGCGGCTGCGATAGGCATGAAGGCTTTCGTGGAGCAGGGAGGGTGCGTGGGGTTCAGTCCTCCGACGGCAGCGCATGAATTTCTATCTCAATTCCGCCGTCATCAGCCAACGTGACTTCAACCACCTTGTTGACCAGGTCGCCGCCCTGATCCTCAATCATCTCCAGCGCCGCATCCAACATGGCGATCTGCATGTCTCGATCAATGAAGTCCGGCCCGTTGAAGCAAATTAATCCGGCGTGGAGATCGATGTCGGCGTATTCACCTGCGGACCCAGGGTTCACCTTGGGCCCCCGAAAGTCTACCGAATTGACAGTCACGAAGGTCCAATCCTCCTGAAGGATGAACGCTTTGAGTTCCCAGTCCTTCCAGCCTGCCTTGCCTAACCACACGACATGGGATGACTCCCCATGACCTTCCTGCTGGGCACGTAACGCGAGCTGGGGACTGAGGCATTCGTCAATCAGCAGCTTCACAGGGCTTTGCCGCCCCGAAAGCTTCGACGCGCATCGAGCTTAGCCCCCCGAAGCAGCTTGATCCGAGAGGGCGATGGCCGACCGCGAGGCGGATTGGCCTTGGCGTAGATTGCCGCCAGCTCGATCTTCTCGTCGTCGAGACTGGGATAATCCTCCCGGATACGCTCCAGCGGCACGCCCGCGGCAACCTGAGCGGCCACAGCGTAGACGGGAACTCGCGTGCCCTTGAGGACTGGGGTCCCGCCAAGGATGTGCGGATCAGAAGCGACGGTATCGTGCGCGGCTGCCAGCCTGTGGAGGCGTTTCCACGTTTCGGCGAGGACGCTTTTGAAGTCGATGGTCACGAACTGATTCTGGACCGCCCAATCCTGTTCGAGATCGCTGGCTGGGCTGGACCACAACAGCTCGCGCAGACGCGGACTGAGCAGCCTGATGGCGCGCCGTCGCTCCATCGCGTCCAGGATGCCCGCGGTATGAATATAAAAGTTGATGGCAGCGCAGCCGCCAGGCAGCACACGGCGCCCTTCGTTTTGAACGTACAGCTCCTTCGGCAGGATATCCTCGTCGATGAGCTTGTTGACGTTTTGCACGTCGACGCCAGCGACTACGGCAGCTTCCGTGGTTTTGAGCAGTTCGCTTTCCGCGAGCATCGCGTTCCCCTAATTATTCCTTTATGCGGGAAGATATAGTGCACGCCGTCGATTTGCAATCGGACGCGCTTCCGTTTGGAAGGCAGGGGGCCCAAGCACCGCGCACTATGATAGCATGTACGCGCTAAAAAATTCAATCTAAAGTTGCATAAGACGTGTTTTGTTGCGAACTTTTAGCAGCTTTCCCGACGAGGAAGTGGTCTTGCATTTTGAGTCATAAGTTCGGTATTTCGAGCCAAAAGTTGGTTTCATCGCCCTTGGAGCGACCAGTCGCTGCCACGCTCCCGGATAGACGCCTGCTGATGGGTTCAGAAGAGCGCTGCCCGGCTCGTATGTGAAGGACGTGGAGATGGTTTCAGTCTGAGCGATCCGGTCTCCATAAGACGATACGTCAGGCTTTCCTTAGTCACGCGTCAACGAGCTCGATTTTCAATTTCTTCCCCACGGACCGGGCGGCCTTTTCCAGCGTATCCAAAGACACCGAAACGTTGTGAGGGTCGAGAATCCGTTTGACCTGAGTGCGGCTTGTCCCCATCCGGGTTGCCATCTCGCTTTTGGTTAGAGAGCGTTGCTTACGGGCGTTCTCGATTTCCCACGCAAGCACCCTCTTAATCGCTGCGCCATAGACTTCTTCCCGTTCCCCAAGCCCCTCAAGGAAGTCCTCGAGAGTACCGCCGACGGAAGGATGAGTTTCTCTGTTCATAGCCGGGCCTCTGCTCATTTTGTCTTCTTCTTGCGTTTGCTTTCCTTTTGCCGCCTCTTATGGTCACGAAGGCGACCAATGGCTAAACTGATGGCCTCGTCCTGGCCCCTCTTTCCTTCGTGGCCATGGAGAAGGAGCATCCCGCGTCCCTCGATCGAAAAATACGTTCTGGCTTCAACCCTGCCTCGTTTGATCGTTGAGCGAACTTCCAACACACCATCACGCAGGTTCCTGCAAACAGGCATGCCGACTGGCCAACCGAACTCCACAGTGGCGATATCCTCTCCGACGACTACCCTGTCTTCCTTCGCCAATTCCAGAAGCCAATCACGTACGGGTTCGTTGCCGGATTCTGTAGCGTAAAACGATGCGGTGATCCGCTTCATTGCAATTGCTGTACCTTATAAGGTTCATTTTTGTCAAAATCAAGACCTGGCACACCACGTGCAAGACCGCAAGTCAAAGGCCACGCCTTGCCGCCAGTTCGAAGCAGAGCAGAGGACAAGCTGGCAACCTTGGCACCTTTAACGACCGTCCATCCTTGTGATCGCTCTCGGCGGCCTCTCTGAGCCATCGCACCCCATCGGAGCGCGCTACCACCGCGAGTTCCGCCAACAAGGGCTGGGTTGGCGAAGCCGACAAGGCCGCACAGCGCAATCCAGATCCGAGGCGAACGGCTTCGGCCGCTCCGCCCTCACCTCGCCGGCACGCTAGGGGCCGGCTGTCCGGCTTATGCCCACAATTTCCTTCTTTCGCAGGCTTATGGGTCGAAATTCGGCTGAAGTTATGACTCTCGTCGCGACGCTACGCCATTGATTTATTGGGGATTTTGTGTGTGAGCTTATGGCTCAAAATACATGGGCTGCCCACTCCAAGCTCGATCTGCACGCCGATGGACTGACGTTGCCTCCTGGGAAATCTAGTTGAGGACACTTTTGTCGCAGCCTTGCTGACGACAGTTGCGGCGCTTGGTGGCGGATCGTTTCTTGGCTACCATCCCGCTGCTGTTGTGACAAAAATGGGCAGGTCGATGGGGCACGTACATGTCGGGGTGGATACGAACATCTTTCTCCACTTCGGGAACGTTGAGGAGCTGAAATGGGAGAAGCTGTTCCCCGGCGTCACAGCCGTAACCGTTTATGTGTGCGCGCAGGTCCAGAAGGAGCTGGACAACCACAAGGACACTTCGTTTGGTTACATGCGCAAGCGGACACGCCAGTACCAACAAATCCTGCGATCCGCTGAAGAGGACGAAGGTTATGTCCATCGCTCCCGAAGCGGTGCGGCCGAGGTCGAGTTCGTCTTTCTTGACCGCCCGAAGGATTCGGAACTCGACGGTGAAGCCTTTGACCTGGCAGAGGACGACTCGAGAATCGTTGCGCAGCTTATGCAAGAGGCAAAGACGCGAGGGATCATTATGTTGCTGCTGGCGAACGACGCGCGTCCACTGCGGGTCGCACGGCAGCATGGCATGCGGGGCGTCCGACCCGACGCTTGGGAGGAGGACCGGTCGGAACCGGACACTCCGGAAATGGCGCGCCTGAGAGCCGAGAACAGGGAACTGCAGTCGAGGCTTGGCGCTTATCCTTCCACGGTAATCTCCAGGATTGAGGAAACCTCGGAGCACCGGATATTCGATGGTTTCGATGATGCCTTTGACGCTGATGTTTTCCTTGAAGTCCTGAAGCGGAACATCCGGGCGTCCCACGGGCTGCCGACAGCTCGCGAGGTCGCGGTGAGGCACCAAGTCGTCCGACAGCCGTTTGGTCTGGATATCGATATTGGCGGGTTTGGGCGGGTGACGGGGCGGCAGATCGATCGCTACGCTGAAGAGTTGGAGACTTTCGATCATCAGGTCGATGCTCTTAGCGCTCAGGATCTTTTGAGTCTCCTAGAGACGCTTTCACTGGTCAGCGCGGTCTCGATACGTGTTGCAAATAAGGGTACAAAGCCGGACGAGGCTGTACGAGTTGAGATGGACATCCGTTCGGGCGCACGGTTTATCGCTCCAGAGGCGTTTCATGATCTGACCGACTTCGGCATCGAGCTGCCCACGCCGCCTGAGGCTCTCGACCTTGCGATCCCGAACATTGCGGAGCAGTTGGCTGCTCGGCACGCGCACGACCATCGGTTCGTAGACGTATCCGACGAGTCTTCGGAATGGTCGAAACGCTTCCTATGCAAACAGTTTCAGCACGGCACCGAGGAAGAGTTCGTGGTCCCGTTCGTCCCTCAGAGAGAAGAACATACGACGGTGATCGAGGTGGCGGTGCGTTCTCGCTACCTGCCGCAGGCCATAGTGCGCCGGGTCAGATCGGAGGTGGTCCTGTCGAAATTCGGCAGGGAGGACGTCATCGCTCTCCTGAAAGACCCGCACGGATTGATGGCAGAAGAGCTGCGGGGCCCAGTGGTCCGGGCGTTGGTTGCGCTCGAAGGCGCCGACAACGCGGATGAAGCTTCGCTGTGATAGCGGGACGGCCAATCTTGATCATCGACTTTGACAGCAACGACTGGATGGCTCCGCTCGGCGAAGCGCTGCGCCACTCGGTTCCCAAAAGTGCCCGGAGAGCCCTGCCCTTCCCCGAGATCACCTACTACGAGGAGTTCATCCTTCGGAGGCTCAAACAGGTTGAGGGGATCGAGTGAACCAGCACTGCCGCCAACTTGAACCGGGTCACTCTGGCGAGATCGTCTGGACGCTCGCGGAACCGGGCGAGGTCTCGTTCGCGGTCTCCTTCTCAGCCATGAGGCGGACGATTGGCGGTTGCCGCAGAGCGGCCGGGTTCGTGATATGCGCGCTCGTCTGCCGAAGCCACGTCGTTAACGCATCCTGAACCCGAAATGTCATATTCGAACTTCTTCGGAGGTTTCGATGTCGAACGACAGATTGCTGGCGGAAGCGTGGCTGGAAGCCCTGGCTGTCGGGACCGCAGCGGACGGAACGATCGAAACCTACCAGGACGATCTCGACTGCTACCTGGGCTGGCTCTCTTCAGCCGGGCTGCGGTTGTCAGGCGTGACGTTCGCCTGCCTCGTGGGCTATTTCGGCCATCTTTCTGCGAAGGGCTACGCCGAGGCGACCGTCGCCCACAGGAGGGCCGTCGTTCGGACTTTGCACGCCTGGCTCTTCGCCGAAGGCCATGCGGAAGGAAATCCGGCCGCGCTGCTCGAACCCCTGCAGCGCTCAAGGAACGTTCCGTTTGTGCTTTCGATCGACGAGACTGAGCGCTTCCTCGATACCGCCCACGCGCTCGCAGCCGACGGCAGCCTCGGCCTTTACAGGCGGGCGGCGTACGCGAGGCGCGCCGCGCTGTTCGAGGCGCTGTATTCTTCAGGCATGCGCATCACCGAGGCTGTCCGCCTACCCGCCTCGGTGCTCGCCAATAACGGAAAGATGTTCAACATACGCGGCAAGGGCGACAAGGAACGCATGGTGCCTCTAGGGTCGCGCGCCGTCGAGGCCATGCGGCTCTGGCGTTCCCTCGCGGCGGAATACGGTGTGATTTCGCCGCAGTGGCTGTTTCATTCGGTGCGCGACGGCACCAAGCCGACTTCTCGCTCTGCGGCGTTCAGGGACGTGCGGGAGACCGCCGAAATGGCCGGGTTGGCGCGTCCGCACGAAGTCAGCCCGCATGTGTTGCGGCACGCCTTCGCCACCCACCTGCTGTCAAATGGGGCCGACCTCAGGGCGATACAAACGCTGCTTGGCCACGAAGATATCGGCACGACGGAGATTTACACCCATGTCGACCAGAGAAGGTCGATCGACATGGTGATGCGGCTTCATCCTCTCGGCGCGAGCTAGCAGGCTTCTCTGATTGGGGTCGTTGAGGTCAAGCTCCTGCTGATAAATTTCCGGACTATGTCGCCCCGCGGGTCACTCGCTTCTCTTCGCGGTCGACGTTAGGCCGCCGCATGATGGGGTCAGTAGAGCGAGGCGTCTCAATCTGTTGAACGACCTTAGGAGAGTTCGTCCCAGGATCGTGCCTGCTAACGAGATCGCCTTGCCCATCGTCCCCACGGGAACGATCCCGCTCACGCCCTTTCGGGTGGAATCAACTCCTCCTTCGTTGGTCCGCTGTGTCTATTTCATGGCCGATACGGAGCCGGGTGCCTTGCCAAAGCGGAATTCTGTCGCATCGCTCCACATGCGATGCAGGATGACAGCGAGCTTGCGGGCAACAGTCCGGACTCGAAAGCGAATATCTTTGACGGGCTTGCGGATTTAACTTTCGTCTTGGTCATGCTGGCGTCCCTTCAGGAATAAGGTGACGTTGAGCAATCCCAGTCTCCTAGGACGCCCCTCTCGAGCGGCTGCGGCAATGGCCTAATCTAACTTAGGGGCGATTGGCGCCTTGGGAGGACGTGAACTGAAGGCTTCGTCTGAGCCAATGACCGATTGGACGGTTACTTGCGGAACGACGGGCGGTGATGATTCGGCTGCGTTGCAACAGATCCTTCAAGCAAATTCATAAACTCTTCGCGATCGACCGTCATTGCTGGTGATATGGTCCCTCATAAACTCTCGACATCCATCGGCGGCACCGAGGCAGTGATCTCGAGTACTGCTTAATGCTCAGACCTCCGAATGAGAAGGATGGGCTTACGGCCGGAAGGGATCCAAGCAATGCGCTCGGCTCTGCCGCTTGCTTTAGGAGAATGCCGCCCATGAGGACATTGCTAAACCGCCTTGTTACGACAGCACATCCTGATCGCCTTCGAATCGTCGGCCTTTGCTCACATGCGGAACTGACCGCTTCCCAGATAGCTGACATTCTCGAACTGCCCCGTAAGCGGGCTGTTCGCGATCTGCGGCTGTTGGCCAGCGCGGAGTTGCTTAGCCGCGAAGGAGCAGGCCCGGGGTCGTCCTACCAACTCAATGGAGAACGCAACGACGGGGGGCTGGTGCAGTTGCTGGTGGACCTGCTTTACAAAGACGGAGGCCACAAGCGAGACCTGGACCGCCTGGAACGGGTCCAGGACGCGCCTCGCACGGTGGTGACCCACGACAGCCTGGATAAAGCAACCGAATTTGTGTGGGAAGTCAACAGAGAGGAGTCGCCAGATCGGTCAATCGCAAAATCAAGTGCGCCCACGGGGTCTGCGCTGTCCAGGGCGGACCGCCGCGTTTACGAATTACTCAAACGGCAGGTTCAACAGGAGCGGACAACGCTCAAACTCATTGCCTCCGAAAACTTTGCCTCCTCGGCGGTTCTGGAAGCGACCGGCTCGATCTTCACCAACAAATATGCCGAGGGCTACCCCGGTGCACGCTACTATGAGGGCAACGAGATCGTCGACCAGCTTGAGAACCTCGCGGTAGAGCGGCTGAAAGCGCTGTTCGGCAGTGAGCACGCCAACGTCCAGCCCTATTCGGGTTCGCCGGCCAACCAAGCTGTCTATCGCGCGCTTTTGCGCCCAGGAGACAAAGTCATGGGCTTGGCCCTTCCAGAAGGAGGGCATTTGACTCACGGCTGGGGCGTCAACTTCTCAGGCACCGACTATCAGAGCGTGCCGTATGGGGTGCACGAAAAGACACAGCAGATCGATTACGACCGCTTGCGCGACACGGCCAAACGGGAACGGCCAAAGCTGATCTGGGTCGGCGGAACCGCTTATCCGCGCATATTTGATTACACCGCGATGGCCGAAATCGCTTTGGAGGTGGAGGCTTATCTCGTTGCTGACATCGCGCACATAAGCGGCCTGATCGTCGCCGGAGCCCATCCCAATCCCGTGCCCTGTTGCGACGTCGTCACCAGTACGTCCCACAAGTCGATCCGCGGTCCGCGTGGGGGCTTCATTTTGTCCAATAAGGAAGACCGCTATCAGGCGCTCTACCACCCAAAGAGCAAACACAATCTCGCCCGACGGATCGACCGCGCTGTGTTCCCTCAACTGCAAGGCGGCCCGCATATGAACACCATCGCGGCGCTAGCGGTCGCGTTGCAGGAAGCGGCGACCCCGTCCTTCCGTGCCTACGGCCAGCAGATCGTCAAGAATGCCAAGGCTCTGGCCCAGGCGCTTCAGGACCGGGGTTTTGACTTGGTCACCGGGGGGACCGACAACCACATACTAATCCTTGATCTGCGGGACCGACCGCTGTCAGGCAAGGCCTATGCCGAGCGCATGGCAAAAGCGGGCATCATTACGAACTTCAACATGGTGCCGGGCGATCCGCGTGACCCGGCTGTCACAAGCGGGATACGCCTGGGCACGCCGGCAGTGACGTCCATGGGCATGCGCGAGGAGCAGATGGATCAGATCGCCGCTTTCATTGCCACGGTCTTCACGCACCCCGACGACCCGGACGTTCATAGCTGTGTGCGCAGAGCCGTCGCGGACTTCTGTTCCAGCTTCCAGGTCCCAGGTATCCCCGGCAGCTAAGCGCCCAATCAAGACGCCCCGACCGACCAACCTTTGACGCGAGATCATCTCATGGCCAAGCAGTTCGTATTCTCCTCCGAATCCGTTGGCGCGGGTCACCCGGATAAAATGGCCGACAACATCTCGGATGCCATCCTTGATGCCGTCCTCCACCAGGATCCCCTGGGACGCGTCGCTTGTGAAGCATTGCTCAAAACAGGGATGATCGTTCTGGCGGGTGAAATCACCAGTGACGCGAAGATCGACTATATCCAGGTCGCCCGCGATACGGTCGTCGATATCGGATACCACAACGATGCCATCGGCTTCGACGGAAGGCATTGCGCCGTCATCCTTGGCCTCAGCGAGCAGTCACCCGACATCGGTCAAGGCGTTGACGAGGGCCGCGGGCTTAATCTCGAGCAAGGAGCTGGCGACCAAGGCCTAATGTTCGGCTTTGCCTGTAGCGAGACCGAGGAGCTCATGCCATTGCCGATCCAACTCGCTCACCGCCTCACCGAAAGACAGGCAGAGATCCGCAAATCGGGACAGCTTGACTGGCTTCGGCCCGACGTGAAATCCCAGGTGTCGGTACGCTATGAGGGTTTTCGCCCCGTAGCACTGGACACCATTGTCCTATCGACGCAGCACGCCGAGGACGCGTCTTACGAAACCGTCCGCGAAGGCGTGATCGAGGAGATCATCAAGCCTGTCTTGCCGACCCACTTGGATACGACAGGCACCAAGTTCCTGATTAATCCAACGGGGCGGTTCGTGGTCGGTGGCCCGCGCGGCGACTGCGGCCTCACAGGACGCAAGATCATCGTTGACACCTATGGCGGCATGGGACGTCACGGCGGCGGCGCATTCTCGGGCAAGGACCCGTCTAAAGTCGACCGCTCGGGCGCCTATGCTGCCCGTTACGTCGCCAAGAACATCGTGGCTGCCGGGCTTGCTGAGATCTGCGAGGTACAGCTTGCTTACGCGATCGGCGTTGCAGCTCCAGTCTCTATTCTCGTCAACACCTTTGGAACGGCAAAGATCGAGAAGAAAAGAATCGAGCGCCTCATTATCGAGCTGTTTGACCTGAGACCCAAAGGCATCATTCAAATGCTGGATCTCTTACGCCCCATTTACCGCAAGACAGCGACCTATGGGCACTTCGGCCGCAATGAGCCCGAGTTCACGTGGGAGAGGACGGACAAGGTGGAGGAGTTGCGGCGCGAGGCAGGAGTGGCGGCTGCCTGAAAGCTGACGCGGGATTATCGCTGTTCTATGAGGTATAAGCTCGGCGGATCGACGCCCGGCAAACAACTATACTCCTTAGCGGAGACATTGATGCCGGAATATGACGTGCTTTGCATCGGCAATGCCATTGTCGACATCATCGCGCAGTGCGACGAGGCTTTTCTCGAGACCAACGGCATCATCAAGGGCGCAATGAACCTTATCGACGCCAGGCGCGCCGAACTGCTCTACAGCCGCATGGGGCCGGCGATCGAGGCTTCAGGCGGCAGCGCCGGCAACACGGCGGCCGGTGTCGCCAGCCTCGGCGGACGGGCCGCCTTCTTCGGCAAGGTTTCCAACGACGCGCTGGGCGAAATCTACACGCACGACATCCAGGCCCAGGGCGTGGCCTTCGACACCAGGCCGCTTACAGGCCAGCCGCCCACGGCGCGCTCGATGATCTTCGTGACGCCAGACGGCGAGCGTTCGATGAACACCTATCTCGGCGCCTGTGTCGAGCTTGGTCCCGAGGATGTCGAGGCCGACAAGGCCGCCGGCGCCAGGGTGACCTATTTCGAGGGCTATCTGTGGGATCCGCCGCGCGCCAAGGAAGCGATCCGGCAGACTGCAAAGCTGGCGCATGCGGCCGGCCGCGAGGTGTCGATGACGCTGTCGGATTCCTTTTGCGTCGACCGCTACCGCGATGAGTTCCTCGAGCTGATGCGCTCGGGCACCGTCGACATCGTCTTTGCCAACAGCCACGAGATCAAGTCGCTCTACCAGACCGCTTCCTTCGAGCAGGCGCTCGCCGCCATCCGCAAGGATTGCAAAATAGCCGCCGTCACCCGTTCCGAAAAAGGCTCGGTCATGGTGCGCGGCGACGAGACCGTCACCATCGAGGCAACGAAGATCAAGGAGCTGGTAGACACGACCGGCGCCGGCGACCTTTATGCCGCCGGCTTCCTCTACGGCTACACGACCGGACGCAGCCTCAAGGATTGCGGCGACCTCGGCTCGCTGGCCGCCGGGCTGGTGATTCAGCAGATCGGCCCGCGCCCGCGCCAAAATCTGCGCCGCGAGGCCGAGCAGGCCGGGCTGCTTTGAGGAGTAGAGCGGGTCGCGAATGCCTCTGAAGCTTTTCAGTTTGTTGAAAAATGCTCGATGAGATCGCCTGCTTATACAGCCATTGGCTGGAGGCGCAAGCTACCGGTTCCGGTTTTCTAGGGCGGCCATTGCTATGCGCCGGGCTGCGCGCAAGGACGTTGCGGGCCAATTCACGTACCGTCCGAGGTCGTGTTAGGTGGGCCATCCGATTGGGCCTGCCGAGCGTTCGGTTTCGACACTTGAGGGTTTGAGTTCGACGAGCGCGTTGATGCCAGAGGCGACCAAGTTTTGAAGCTGGGAATGCCCACACAAAAGGGGACCTGGGTGATGATCTCTGGTTTTGATGGAATGGTGCCGATATCGGGAGGTGTAAGTTTTCGGCCTCGTACCCCGTTGCCAAGGGGAAGACAATCTCGAGTTTGCCGCAACTCAACCCGTACCTGCATCATGCTGCCTTTTTATGTAACTACTAGCTAATTGCGTTCGGAGTCCGACAGAATTTTATCGCTGGACGGGCAGCCAACAGAATCCCTGAAGGAAGACTGTTGAAATGAAATCCTTTTTTGAGTTGGCATGAGGATTGCAGACAAACGGTGACCTTTCAGTACGAGGGCTTCTCGATGTCTGAATAGATGATGTGCATCAGAACTTAGCTACCGGAGACTCCTCGATAGTTGCAGAGATTCTCCGCACTTTGCATGTGGCCGCCGAATGCCGGGCTACGTGTCTTTATACTGCGACTTGACTGCTATGCCCGGACGGCTTGCATCCGCAGATCGAGGCTGCCCCAAATGAGGATCGCTTCCTCGTGCAGGGCGGGTGCGAGTGGCGTGAGCGTCCATTCTCCGGCCTTCGCCGCGATTGCCTTGCCGTCAACGAGACACGATTTGCCCCGTTGGCCCCGCTCAGAGGACAAGTGCCATGAATAGCTTAGGTGTGCATTCCGAGGTCGCCCGTTTGCGAGAGGTGCTGGTTCATCGGCCAGGCCTTAGCCTCCACCGCCTTACTCCGCGGAACTGCAAGGGCCTCCTCTTCGACGATGTAGTCTGCGTCCAGCGAGCTGAACAGGAGCACGATATGTTCGTACGGGTTCTGCGCGATCACGGCGTGTTGGTTCATTCGCTGGACGAACTGCTTTCCGAAACACTTGCATTACCGGAAGCACGCCGATGGCTGCTCGACCGTCGCGTTCATCCTTCGGCTGTCGGGCGAGGCATGTTTGATGAACTGTGGGGCTGGCTCCAGGAGATTCCTTGCGGCCAACTCGCAACCTATCTGGCTAGCGGAATTCTGACTGCGGAAATGCCGTTCGTAGCGAGCAGCTTGACGGGACAAATGCTTATGCCGGACGATTTCGTCCTCCCGCCGTTGCCGAATCAGCTTTTCATACGTGACAGCTCCTCTTGGATCTATGATAGCGTCTCGGTCAACGCTATGTACTGGCCCACGAGACAGCCTGAAGCTGCGAACGTCGAGGCGGTTTACCGCTTTCATCCGCGGTTTCGCGATGCCGACTTCACCTGTCTGGTGCCCAATGGAACGGAACTCGCCTGCAGTCTAGAGGGTGGAGATGTGATGCCGATTGGACAAGGCATTGTTCTGATTGGAATGGGGGAACGAACTACGCCGCAAGCGGTCGAGGTGCTTGCGGACCGACTGTTCAGGATAGGACAAGTCACCCGCGTGATAGCAGGAATGATACCTCAGAGTCGCAACACGATACATCTCGACACAGTATTCACGTTCTGCGACAGAGATCTTGTTACAATCTACAAGCCGGTAGTTGATTTGATTCAAACATTTTCCATGCAGCCGAGTGATGCGCGAGGTGTACCCCGTGTTACTAAGGAGAACAGACCGTTTTTGTCGGTAGTGGCGGAGGCGCTGGGTTTGAAGGCTCTTCGTACTGTCGCAACCGGTGGTGATGGCTTCGCCGCAGAGCGCGAGCAATGGAACGCTGCTAATAATGTGATCGCAGTCGAGCCGGGCGTTGTGATTGCGTACGAGCGAAACATATACACCAATACGCTCTTGAGGCGGGCCGGCGTTGAAGTGATCACTTTCCACGGTGATGAACTCAGCCGTGGCCGTGGGGGGGCACACTGCATGACTTGTCCACTGGTTCGCGATCCGATTTGAACAAAGGCACGAGTGGGGGGCTCGAGCTCGGGGCCTCTCATCGAGCTGCAGAATGCGATCTGATGCGGCCGACGCAGTATCGACTTGCCGAACGCAGCTCGTTCACAGCAGACGCCACGAACTATCACGACTGAACTTCGGAGCGTGCTGACTGGCGTCCGCATGCTCCGAGCGCTCGGCGACCTACTCGGGATTTTTCCAGTGACAGTACGTTCAGAATTCTCGGTTCAGGCACCTTCCGCCGTGGTTATGGTCCGTCCACACCATTTCACGGTCAACACCGAGACGGGGGCCGACAACAGCTTTCAAACAACGAATGATGCCAACGATCTTTCGGGGTTGGCCTACGCGGAGATCACCCGCGCCGCTGCGTTGCTCGAAGAGCAGGGCGTAACAGTACATTTATTTGAGAGCTATGGCAGGGACGTTCCTGATTCAGTCTTTTCGAACAATTGGTTTTCAACCCACGCAGGCGGTCTCGTAGCGATTTATCCACTGAAGTTCCCAAGTCGCCGGCGAGAGCGCCGGAGCGATATCATTGAAATGTTGAAGGGCCAATACAGAGTTCAGCAGGTAGTGGATTATTCCGGCCTTGAGGCGGATGGCGTGTTCTTAGAAGGTACCGGTTCGATGGTAATCGATCATATCGATCGGGTCGTCTATGCAGTAAACTCGGATCGCACCGACCCCATCGCACTTGCAAGATTTTGCACGCAGTTCAGCTTCGAACCGGTTGTGTTCTCGGCGAAGGACTCCCGCGGGTTCGACATTTATCACACAAACGTGCTGATGTGCGTAGCAACCAATTTCGCTATGATAGGCGTCGACATGATAGCAGAGTCAGGGACACGGCGCGAAATAGTCAATCGGTTCGAACGCGCCGGCCGCCCAGTAGTGGGGCTTACTAACGCACAAATAGAGAAGTTTGCTGGCAATGCGATCGAACTCCTGGGCGGCGACGGGCGTATCTTGGCTCTGTCGAACACCGCGTTCTCGGCATTGACTGCCGACCAGATTAACATCATCGGCGAAAGCGTGCGGCTGCTACCTTTAGAAATTCCCACGATTGAGCGGGCGGGCGGTTCCGTACGATGCACGATCGCTGGCGTGCACCTTGTGCGTCGGTATTAGAAGCGGCCGGCGTTCTAGCTCTTATGACCGTGATCAAGGGTGATGGACGAAATTTTCTATCCTGTCCGATGCAGAAGAAGTACAGATTCCGATCCAATAGCGGTCACGCGAAATAGAGGTATGGGCGCTTCTTTTACTAGCGCGCCAGAGATTGCGCAGGCTGCGACCTCGCCTCCATTTGCCTATCCAGAAGTCGCTTTACGCCTGTCTCAGTTTCTCATCACGCTGTATCAATTCACTGTTGGAAAGGCGTCGCCATGCGCGGCAAAGTGGCAGTATCTAGCGAAGGAGAGAATTCAATGGATGTAAGCCGGTTGAGCGTAGACGAACTGTTCCAAAACAGCGTTATTTGGGATGCACATTGCGGGATAGACCCGCAGGTGCCACTCGACGTAAGCTCCTTGGAGCGCATTCGCAAGGCCGGGTTTACATATGTCAGCACCAATGTTGGTTATGACGTATTGCCTTGGCATGAGGCGTTTCCGGTGATTGGCGCGTACCGGCGTTGGCTAGGGGAAAACAGCGACGGATATATCCCCGTGTCCAACATTGGCGACGTTGTGGCCGCCAAACGAGACGGAAAGCTCGCGGTGTCCATGGATATTGAGGGCGTGTCCGCGCTGAATGGGACGACGGACCTAGTAGAAGTTTACCATCGCTTGGGCGTGCGCCAAATGAGCTTTGTCTACAACAAAGACAACGCCGGGGGTGGCGGCTGCCACGGCGAGAACACCGGGCTAACTCGCTTTGGACGGAATGTCATCAAAGAGATGAACCGTGTCGGAATGCTTGTGGACGGCTCCCATTGTAGTCCCAAAACCGCGATCGAGATCGCCGAAGTTTCGTCCAAGCCGATTATCATTTCTCATGCAAACAGCTGGGTGCTCCATGGCCATCCGCGGAACATCCGGGATGAACAAGCGATCGCCTGCGCTAATACAGGCGGCGTGATTGGTGTCACGGGAATCCGAATCTTCTTGGGAAATATGGGCGATAACAGCACTGACCTCGATCGTCTTGTTCGCAATATCGATCATCTTTGCGAATTGGTTGGACCGCAGCATGTAGGTATCGGCAGCGATTTTGCAGAAATCACGACCGCATTAGAGTCTCGGTTCGCCAAGGCGACGGACTACTGGCCTCCCGAACACTATCCAAGTGGCGGGGACCTTGGTTTCGTCGATATAGAAGTATTTCCGCAACTTGCCGCCGCTTTGTCGGCTCGCGGGTATTCGAACAAGGACATCAGTGGGATCCTCGGTGCCAACTTCATGCGGGTCGCAGCGATGAACTGGGAGTAGAGCCTAAACAAAGTGGCCGCTGCAGGGCCTTGACGCGACCAGCGAATGAAGTCAGGCATACTTATGCTCGCCGAAAGGTTGAGATCTCCTGGCGCGTGGTCCGGCTCGGCTGTGCGAAGCCGTTCGCGAGCTCGCCCCCAACAGCGCCGAAGCACGTAGCCTGAGCCTGCAGCGCAATAAGATCGAAGCACGCTGACGAGCTGTTGCGGCACAGCCAGGATTGCCAATTCGCGCGACAAATCCGGGGCATCGGACTGGTCGACGCATTGACCCTCATTGCCGACCTAAGATCGAACGCTATCACGGGGAATCGAAGCAATCCCGATGCCAAGATGGCGCTCGTGGTGCACGCCGTCGTCAATGGTGGTCCCGACTACAGGCCCTTCGTTGAAGCTTGAAGGGCGGGTGCCAGGGTGAAGAACCCTTTGGAAGTCGCAGCAAGAGCATGCTGAGGCAGAGAGACCTTGATTGCAGGCTCCATTTCCTACCGCGCTTGGGGTGCGGCACGCTTGCCCTCGCCGCATCCGCAACCAGCTGGCGCCAAGACGCAAACGCTGCGCCAGGCCACCAACATCTCTAACACGATAGGAGCAAGCTCTTTCTGGTTGATAATAGGGCTCCGGACATTCTGTTCGAACGTTAACCCCTGCCTGCGGGAACGACGAGGCCGAAGATTTTCATGATCCCCCGAATTTGGTTGGAAGCTTGAGGTGTCGAAGGCCTTTCACGTGCACCTCCCGAAAGAAGCCGGCCTCAGCAAGATGCGCCAACCAGCGTCGATCTTGGTGGTACGGCCGCCGCGCGAGCGGCCTATGCTCCCCCCTCTACCGCCCGCTGTGCAGCTTTTCGGATTGATATCGCTCATGCGCGGGCCGAGCGACTTCGTGCACGTCTATAAACGTTAGGTTGGCCTCGGCAACGAATGTAATAATTGTTTAACAAAACTTTCACCGGCCAATACTTAGCAATTGGATAGAGGTGGTATATATGGTGTTAAAACAAAGGTTGGCTTGCGCGGAGTGGTGTCACAGTTAGAGCGCGGAGTGGTGTCGCAGTTTGATGATGAAGAAGCGCCTATGTCTTCTTTGTGATGGTCGAGGAAATGTCATGCGCGCCGGCTGTTTCCAAAAAAAGCATGTGAATTCGCCGGACGGGCCGGTGGGTTACTTGTCCACTCGAGCTATTTTATTGCGAGTATAGGCGCCCATTGAAATGGGGACAGCTACGCCAGCGATAGGCCACCGAAGAGGACTGCGTCGCTTCCTCTGCCCTAAAATGGAGAAATCGTCTTGAACACGCCACATCGACAAAACGCTCCGGATGCAGGCACGCGAGATCGGAAGGCTTCCCATGATCTTGATGATGCGGGTTACTTGGCTAGGTTTTATGGCGAAGGGGCCGATACTTACAACCAGAGGAACCGTCACGGGTACTACGGTCCTGTGGTCATTACGGCACTGGCCGCCGCCATGCAGACCGCCTATTTAGCCAAAGAGCGAGAGGCCGTCGAAATCCTTGACGCGGGGTGCGGGACAGGGCTTGTCGGCGTGCAGTTGCAAAGCCTCGGTTTCCGGCAGCTCGACGGCTTTGACCTCTTCGATGAAATGGCCGAAAAGGCTCGGGAGATCGGCGTTTACCGTCATGTCCAAGGCAACGTTGACCTTAACGGCTCGCTCTCTGAATACCCGAACGCTAGCTACGACATGACGATCTGCTGTGGCGTCTTCGTGCAACGACATGTCCGACCGCACGGGCTGCGGGAACTGGCACGCGTCACGCGCCCCAAGGGAATGGTAATCGTAAGCACCCGCAAGAGTTATGCGGAGGCGGCGCTCTTTGAGGATGAAGTGCAACGTCTTCACGATGCCGGCATTGTTGGTCTGAGACAGTGTCTAAAGGACGCCAGATATTACGACGAGAATGCGCATTATTGGGTTCTTCAGATTCCTGATACGGCT
The DNA here is from genome assembly GCF_040545255.1 of Mesorhizobium shonense. Taxonomy (NCBI): domain Bacteria; kingdom Pseudomonadati; phylum Pseudomonadota; class Alphaproteobacteria; order Hyphomicrobiales; family Phyllobacteriaceae; genus Mesorhizobium; species Mesorhizobium shonense. Next base: position 25,152 of record NZ_JBEPLM010000026.1, on the reverse strand, counting down.
GCAGCTCAAAGAGAGGAGCAGCCATGAAGACGCTGGGCGGTCTCGTCGCCGCCTCGACAGAGCCGACGCCATCGGCGCTCAGCAGGATGATCTCGGCCCGCCAGAATTCTGCTGCCGGTTGCGATCCTTGGCGAGCTCCATGGCGATCGGTCAGCGCAACGATGAACGATATTCCTGTGCGCATGCGCTAGAATCGCACGCGCACGCGCCAAAGGGAATCCCAAATTGGATTCTTATGTCAGACAGAACCCACTAGATCACTCTTGTTGCGGCTGGTGCTCATACTCCGCAAGGTTGTGCCGCGATGACCTCCGGGCCTCTTAACGGCCAGAAGCGGCCAATCCACCGCAAGAAACAGTACGTCGACGACGTTCTGGAGGTGCTGGGCCATCTGATCCCGCAGCTCGCGCGCAGCATTATGTATGACTGCGAGGTCGTGCTCCACGACAATCGTGTCTCGCCGCCGCGCATTCTTGCGATAGGCAACGGTCACGTCACTCGCCGCTGTGTCGGTGATCTTATGACACGCATTGCGATTGGCGAGCATGATCTCACAAATCTTCACGAGCCTTTGTATAATTATGGATCCGTAGCTCCTGGTGGCTGCCCGATACGTGTGAGCCTGATTCCAATCATCATTGGCGGAACAACTGTCGCTTACTTGGCAATTAATTTCGCCATAGGCGACCTTCTTATGGCGCAGAGGATTCTCGGCGAGCTCGCCCGCATAGAGGCTTATCCAACCAGGAGCAAAGAGGCGTCTTTACCGAATTCGCTATCTGCCAGGCAACTCGTTGAGAGTTACCTTGAAGATTTTGCGCGCCCTCCGCATCTTCTCGACCGAGAGGACCGAATCGAGCTCGTACGCCGCCTGCACGACCAAGGCGTATTCCAAATGCGGGGCATCGTGCGAGAAATAGCGACGCGTCTTGGGATAAGTCGCGCAGCTGTCTACAATTATCTGAAGGTCGCCACTGAAGGCGCATCCTAGCCGGCTAGTTATGTGGAACGCCAGTCGTCACATTGTATGCTTGACCTCTTTGTGCAAAGGTTAGCGATGGCGAATGCGACTGGGCCGGCATCATTAATTTTGAGCGAGGCAGCGCGGGAATACGGGAATATCCTGGAAAGGCAGGTGCGTAAGCATCGGGTGGCTCATTCCATGGCTGGCCGGTGCCGGATCATTGTTTGCTGCGCCGACTAGATCGCAAGGAAGGGCAGTTGCGCGCAGACTTGGTGCGCTTGAAAGGTTGGACGGCGCTTTCTTAAACTTTGGCTCGATGGCCTGCTCGACGAAGTTCGCCCCAGCCGCTCAGACGATCGATGATGATCAGATTGCTGCAGTGATCGAGCGCAGGTCCCATCGCACTGAGACATTCAAGCTTTCCGGTGGTTTCCATCTAACGGAAGAGTCCGATTTGGCACACCCCCTTTGGCGGCGTGGTGCGAGTCTGCTGGATGTGCACAGGAATTTCGCTCACTGTTTCTTGGATTGATTCGCCAGTGAAGGCCGCATGGTTGGCACGCGTACGTAGGCGCTGCAGGCTCTATGAGTTGAAAGGTCGAGGGGCGTCCATTCCAGGGCAGCAGTTCGTGCAGACGCGAGGCGGGAAGGCGGCAGTGCGAGCCAGTACGTCGGCAAGCCAGGCTTGCGGGTCGACGTCGTCGAGGCGTGCCGTGGTGATGAGCGTAAGCAAATCGCGCTAGCGATCCGCGACGAGATCCTCGACCTCGAGCCGGCCGGCGCGAAAATGATCCAGATCGACGACGGAGCGTTGCGCGAAGGACTTCCCCTGCGCAAGGCAGACCGGAAGAGCTATCTCGACTGGGCGGTCGAATGCTTCCGTCTCACTTCCTCGGGCGTGACGGATGCGACCCAGATCCACATCCACATGTGCTATTCGGAGTCAATGACATCATCGACGCGATCGCCGCGATGGAGGCTGATGTCATTTCCATCGAAAACCTCGCGCTCGAGGATGGGTGCGTTCAGGAGCTCCAATACCCGAACTAGATCGGTCTTGGGATCGGGGCTATGATATCCAGCTCGCCGCGGGTGCCAGAAGTCGAGTAGATGCAGGAGTTGCTGACGCTTCGCCAGACAACGCATTGGCGTTGATCAGCTTTGAGGTCAATCCGGATTGCGATCTGAAAACAAGGAAGTGGAAGGAGGTCCGCCCTTCTCTGGTCAACATGGTGGCCGCCGCCCAGAGATTGCAACAGTTGGCGGCTCGCGCTGAATAGGCAAACGCGGCATCGCCGTCGCGGGGCGGCGATGCCTCTTTAGCGAATGCCGTTCGCCCGGTCAGATTCACCCGGCATTCCTTTATTTGCCGGATATCGCCGCGTCGGTGTCGAGTAAAGCGTCTCTGCGTCCGGGCGAATAGCGACTGCTCCCAGCACACGGTGCGGATGCGATGCTGAGTGGCTCAACAGCCACAGGCATATCTCATATCAGTCTTCCGCGCGCGTATTCGGTGCATCGGAGCGGTTGCAGGTGAACGGACGAAAGCAGTCGGGACCGTTGGTTGCCGGGAATGCCGGAACAACTGCAATCACCGCCTGGCCATGCCCCAGTTTCCTCTCTTTGCGGGGAAACTGTCCGCGATTTTCCTTGTCTCAGTCTGGGGGTGCATATGTGGACGCCTCCTTGGCAAGACGAAAGTGGCACCATTCTCAAAAACGGTCGGTTGCAGTCATATGTTCGGCCTTTCGATGCGGTGTGTTGAGCCGCTGGCCCTGATGAATCTCCGCGGATTGGATCCCTAAACACTCCAGCGCGCTCAAAAGTCGCTGCACCCCTCGGGCTTTCCAACCCCCGGCCCCTGACCGGTTCTCGTCAAGTGTCTTTCGTCCTCACCAACTCGTTGTCGCGTTCAAGCCCACGCCAGATCAAGCGGGGATGGCACGGTAAATCTCTCCTCTCGTCATCAGCGCCCAGGCAATGCGCGCCATCTTGTTGGCGAGCGCAACCGCCACGACCTTCGCAGGCTTTTTCTCCATGAGCTTACGGATCCACGCCGTCTTGGCGGACCCTTCCTCGCGAGCGAAGCGGATCACCGCCGTCGCTCCGACAACGAGCAACGTTCGAAGATACCCGTCGCCCATCTTGGTGATGCTGCCGAGCCGTTGCTTGCCCCCCGAGGAACTCTCTCTTGGCGTAAGACCGAGCCAGGCGGCGAATTCACGGCCAGATTTGAAGGCTGTCGGGTCTGCGACTGTCGCTGCCATCGCTGTTGATGTGATGACACCAAAACCGGGAATCGTTTCCAATCGGCGACTGGTCTCGTTGCCGCGATGCTCGCGCGCAATCTCGATCTCCAGTGCTTTAATGCGCTGACCCAGTTCGATGAGGCTTGCTGTCATGGGGGTGAGTGCAATTCGGACGAGATCGGGAAGGTTGTTCATTTCATTTTTCGGCACATTCAGGGCCGTCAGCAAAGTACGAATCCCTTGCGGCATCGCGATGCCGAATTCTGCCAGATGCGCGCGAATTGCATTGGCCAGCATAGTTCGTTGCCGGACCAGAAGAACTCGGCAGCGATGCAGCATCAAAACCGATTGTTGAGCCGCTGTCTTCACGGCAACGAAGCGCATGTTCGGCCTCGTCACCGCTTCGCAAATGGCTTCGGCATCGGCGATGTCATTTTTGTTGCGTTTGACGTAGGGTTTTACATAGGCAGGCGGCATCAGACGAACCGTGTGCCCAAATCGACCGATCTCGCGAGCCCAGTGATGCGCCGTTGCACAGGCTTCAATGCCAACGAGGCAAGGTGGAAGTTTGGCGAAATAATCAACAACCTCCGAACGGCGAAGGCTTCGCCGGACGCCAACCTTGCCTTCTTGATCAATGCCATGAACCTGAAAAACGTTCTTGGCCAGATCAAGCCCGATCATGGTGATTTGCATTGCGGATGCTCCTTGCTTTCCAGTGAGGCAACAGCAAAGCCATATCACGCTTGCTGACGCCGGTGATGGAGGCGTCCACATCATCACTCCAATTCTCGGAATCGCGTCCGGCTTTATCGGAATGCCGTCCGGTAAATCGTCGGAATCTGCATTCCCCTCGCCTATCTGGTGTTTCCTCGTCATTGGTGATGCTCCAGACGTGCGCGAATTCGTGTGGTGTAGTCGACGCTCTCGACGGCAGCCTTGTGCACCAGCCACTTGGTCATAACCGCCGTCTCGGTGGCGCTGATCTGCTGCACCCGAAAGGTGGTCGCGTGATTCCGCGTGGCTGGCCCCCTCGACAAAACTGAAGGCAAGCCGCGGCTGCTGGGCATATCGAAGCGCGGCAACCGATATCTTCGGGCGGATCTGATCTATGGCGCACGGGCCGTTGCTCAGGCCACCTTCCTCTCGACCGGGTCTCGGCCGGTGGGCCGCGAACTATCAGCGCGAACGCACAGGAATGTCGTCGTGGCGGCGCTGGCGGCCAAGCTGGCGCACATCGTCGTTCGGCCCAGAGCCTGGCGGCGCCTTCAACGCCGGACAGCAGGTATTATTGCGGTGTGCGGCGGTTTTCCGCCGAACTGAGGCATCTATACTTCATGCTCATCAGTTCAGCCGAGCCCCCGACCGATCCAGGCGGGCATGTTCAATCGAAGTTGTTGCGGTGATATCCCGTGAACGTTCTTGAAACATTTCGAGAAATGCGACGACGAGACAAAGCCGCTAGCCAATGCCACGTCGACCAGAGGCAGTCGCGTGCCTTCAATCAGTCGCCTAGCGTGCTCGACCCTCAGTCTGAGATAGTGCTTGGCGGGAGTGACACCTACGTGGGTTCCGAAAAGCCGCTCCAGCTGGCGTCTTGAAACACCAATGCGGTTCGATAGGTCTGACATGGACATAGGCATCTCGATATTCTCCTCCATGATTCTGATCGCAGCGACGAGACACTCGCTCACGCCCGCGAAAGCGACGCCCGAGGGACCAGTCTGACGGTTGGAGCCAGAGCGCTGTCCGTGTACCGTGGCATGCCTGCACACTTCCTGTGCGATGAATGCGCCTGCCTGGTTTGCGATAAGATCGACCGCCAGGTCGAACGCAGCCAGTTCACCGGCGCAGGTCGAATATTGCCCATCTTTGACAAAGAGAGAATCGCATATGCGAGGTTGGGCGAACACTTCGGAAAAGGCTGCCAAGCGTGACCAATGGATGGTACAGCGAGTGCCTGCCAATAGACCGGCCTGCGCAAGCGGCCATGTTGCGGTACCTAAGGCCGATATCGCAACTCCGCGCCGGGCCATCATCCGAAGAAAGCCATTCAGTTGCGGCGTCAGGCGCTGCTCTACTGGTTCACTGGCAACAATTGCGAGTTGGTCAGGTCTCCGGTCCTCCAAGTTTGAGGATAATTCTTCGACGGTAACATCGACAGAAACCTTGAGGCCGTTCGCGCCTTCTACCGGTTGAGTATCCGGCGCTGCAATCCGCCATCCAAAAAGCGGTAATCCTGATATGGTGTTGGCTAGCCGGAACGGCTCGATATACGCGTGAAGGGCCAAGTGCGAGAACCCCGGCAGGACAAGAACCGCAACGTCAAACGGCCGATCGGCCGTAATCTCGGGCGTCGCCAGAGGCCTCATTGCGGCGAAATTCGCTGGCGCGTCCATCATAATACTTTGTCTTCACGCCGATTCACGGCCTCTACGGAAACGGGTCCGCTATGAGCCCCAAGACCACATTTCCTCCGCCGAAAAAAGATCTTCCGCGCCGGCTTGCGCGAGGTTAGCGTTAGGCTCCGCCGCACCGTCTTCAGCGTCGCGTTGACGATGCTCTCGTCGACGGGGCCGAACTTTTCTGACCGGTCGACCTTCGCCCCAAATCGCGCAAAACGCGAGGATGCGAAACTTGGACAGCACCCGCATACAAGTGGTTGGCGCGTCGAGCTGCTCAGGCGTCGCGGCAAGAGCGAAACATGAATCGAAGTGCCACGGTTAATGGTGGGCTCGTGCGCATAAAACGAACAAAGACATCGTCTACATGACGTCTCGGGGGAAAGTCTCACGATGTTACTACGATTCGTTAAGAAAGGTTTTTCTTGCATGGCTTCAACTCGCCAAAGCTTTTGACTTTCATACGTTGACGGTCTTCACCGCTTCGGATGCAAACGGTGAAAGTGTCTCAATGATTGCGATGGCTATAGAAATGCGTCGAAGGCATGATGTTTTGCGAAGGCATAACTTTGTGGCCGACTATGAGTGCAACATGATTGGGTGTATCCTAGAGCGCCGCACGGCTATCTGAATCTAATACGGATTACCACCACATCCTTCTCATTCAGCTCTTATGGCTAATCCTGAGCTTCCAGCATCGCCCGAAGTGAGCACTTCGACGCTCGTGAACAGCCTGGCAGAGGCCGAAAGGTGGAGCGCGAGTATTTTTAGGATATCTGTCTGCATAGGCGTTCCGAGCCAGTCCAGACGCTATCATTTGCCATCGTCAGGAGGTAAAGTGTTGGATTTACGTCATGGCCGACCAGAAAACCGCCAGTCATGCGGCAACCACGCTCTCTAAACATGGCTTCATGCCGCCTGCCGAGCGGGTATCGACAAAAAATAGGTCCTTCATGTAGGCCGGCATCGCACTCAGATTTGCCTTCAATAATGATTGCAGTATAGTCGCCCTGAACTGTCATAGAGACCGCATAGCCCGATCGGCACGCAAATTCCTCCATAATCCCCGGCCGCACCAGGAAAAGGTCTGTTTTTGACCTGATCCGGCAGTGCGCGGCGCCGCTGGATTTCATAGCGGTTACCGAAGTGTCGCCAAGATCATGCAGGTGGTCTCTCCGAAACAGGTCGATACGGGATGCTGCTCACCGCACCTCGTCTACATGAACGCCGATCTTTCAACGGACTTTTGCCGAAAAAATCCGAGTAGCAACGGGAGAAATGCCCAGCGCTTGAAAAGCCGGTGGCAAATGCAATCTCGGAAACCGACAGAGGAGTTTGTTGCAGAAGCCGGCGCGCGTGGGCGAGCCGGAGATTTCGACAGACTTCAGTATAGCCCGCCTTAAGGTGCTCGGCGAACAAACGGTCAAGGTTGCGCGTGCTTACACCGGCATAGGCAGCTATCTGAGCCCGGTCCATCGGCTGCTCAATTGCGGCTTCGATCTTTGCCAGAATATTGAGTAGGACGGGATGGTTGACGCCAAAACGCTCCGCAGAAGATGCTCTTTGCGGGGCGGTCGGCTCCGCTACTGCGGTATGAAGATACCAATCAGTGACGCGGCGGGCAAAATCCCCTCCCATCCTGTCGGCAATAAGGGCGTGCATCATGTCTAAGGGCGCCACGCCCCCGCCACATGTTATCCGATTGCCATCCAGAACGAAACGAGCCTGTCTGGGATTGAGGTGTGGAAAGGCTTCTTTGAGAGCTGCGGCATGTTCCCAGTGAATTGTAAAGTCTCGTCCATCCAGCAAACCGGCCGCTGCTAGAACATAGGGACCGCCTGAAATCCCACCTATTCGGCCCCCCCCTCGAGCGAATTGCCGAAGAGCCGTATAGAGCGCAGGAGACCCCAATTTCGACGGATTGCCACCCGCACATACGAAGATGATGTCAAAGCGCGATAAGCCCATCCGCCGGCAGGGAACGATGGCGCCTGATGAGCTTTCGACCGCCGTGCCATCGGACGATAGCGTTTCCACATCATAAAGAGACCGGCCCGCCAACAGGTTTGCGGCTCGCAGCGGCTCTGTCGCCGAGGCGAAGGACATTAGTGCGAACCCCGGTAGTAATAGAAACCCAATGTTTTGAGTTAACCGGCTGTTTTGCTGGCTCATGGCCGTCACCTGCTTTTTTCTGGCCGTTTTGTGAAAGTCGTACCCTAAGTCTCCCGCTATAGAAAGCCGAACGAAATGGAACAGGTCAATGCGCTACTCAGCTTTCTCCATTTTCCTGAACGGCTTCCGTGGCAACACCGCCTGGAAGCCTGCATGGCGTGCACCGGCGTTGAAGCGTCATTATGATGTGATCATCGTTGGTGGCGGCGGTCATGGCCTTGCCACAGCTTATTATCTTGCCAAGGAATTTGGCATCCGCGACGTCGCAGTTCTGGAAAAGAGCTATATCGGCTCGGGCAATGTGGGCCGTAACACGACGATCATCCGCTCAAACTATCTTCTGCCCGGCAACAACCCATTCTACGAGCTCTCCATGAAGCTTTGGGAAGGTTTGGAGCAGGACTTCAACTTCAATGCCATGGTCTCGCAACGCGGCGTTTTGAACCTCTTCCATTCCGACGCGCAGCGAGATGCCTACACACGGCGTGGCAACGCAATGCGCTTGGACGGGGTCGACGCTGATCTGCTCGACCGCGCACAGGTGAAGGAAAAGCTTCCCTTCTTGAATTTCGACGAGGCGCGGTTCCCTATTCAGGGCGGACTGCTACAGAAGCAGGGCGGAACCGTACGCCATGACGGTGTTGCCTGGGGTTATGCACGCGGCGCCGACATGCGCGGCGTCGATATCATTCAAGGATGCGAAGTCACCGCCATCCGACGTGAAAACGGCAAGGTGACCGGCGTCGAGACATCGAAGGGGTTTATCGGCTGCGGCAAGCTTGGCGTCGCCGTCGCCGGCAACTCGTCGCAAGTTGCCGCCATGGTCGACATGAAGCTGCCGATCGAAAGTCATGTGCTGCAGGCTTTCGTCTCGGAAGGCCTCAAGCCCTTCATCGATTGCGTCGTGACCTTCGGCGCGGGGCACTTTTACGTGTCGCAGTCCGACAAGGGTGGCCTGGTCTTTGGCGGCGACCTCGACGGCTATAATTCGTACGCTCAGCGCGGCAATCTTGCGACGGTCGAACACGTCATGGAAGCCGGCAAGGCGATGATCCCTGCTCTCTCGCGTGTCCGGGTTCTGCGGTCCTGGGGCGGCATCATGGACATGTCGATGGATGGATCGCCGATCATCGACCGCACTTCCATCGACAATCTCTACCTCAATGCGGGCTGGTGCTACGGCGGCTTCAAGGCGACGCCGGCGTCCGGGTTCTGCTTTGCTCACCTTATCGCTAAGAACGAGCCGCATGCAGTGACCCGCGAAATGCGTCTCGATCGGTTCGAGCACGGCTATCTCATCGACGAGAAGGGCCAGGGCGCACAACCGAACCTTCACTGATTTTCCGGGAAAGCAAGGACACCCAAATGGCAAGCCTCATCCCCTGCCCCCATTGCGGGCAACGGCCCAAGGAAGAATTCACGATCAAGGGTGCGGCTCTTACCCGTCCCTCTGCGGACGCAGTCCAGAAGACATGGTTCGATTATGTCTACCTGCGCGACAATCCACGCGGCGCCTATCAGGAATATTGGCACCACACCTCCGGATGTCGCCGCTGGCTGGTGGTAAGCCGAGATACGGCCACCCATGATATTGATGACGTGCGTGACGCCGCGCGCAAGGAGGCAGCGGAATGACGTCCTATCGTCTTGAGAAGGGTGGTCTCGTTGATCGCTCTCGGCAACTTTCCTTCACCTTCGACGGCAAACACCTGGTCGGCCTCGAAGGCGACAGTCTCGCATCGGCTTTGCTGGCAAACGGCCAGATGCTGATGGGCCGCTCGTTCAAATACCATCGGCCGCGCGGCGTCCTGTCGGCTGGCGCATCCGAGCCCAATGCGCTGATGACGATTGGCCTGGGCGGACGCACCGAACCAAATACCCGTGCCACCATGCAGGAGCTTTATGAAGGCCTCGTGGCGCAGAGCCAGAACCGCTGGCCCTCGCTCGATTTCGACATCGGCGCGCTCAACGGTCTGCTGTCGCCCTTCCTCTCCGCCGGTTTCTACTACAAGACGTTTATGTGGCCGGCTGGTCTGTGGGAAAAGCTCTACGAGCCCTTCATTCGCAAAGCCGCCGGCCTTGGCAAGGCGACCTATGAGAGCGACCCCGACCGCTATGAGAAATCCTGGGCGCATTGCGATCTCCTGGTCATCGGCGGCGGCGCCTCCGGCTTGGCGGCAGCGCTGACGGCTGGCCGTGCCGGTGCGCGTGTCATCCTGGTCGACGAAAATTCAATGTTCGGCGGCGGTCTTTTGTTCGAGACCGCCCTGATCGGCGGCCTGACTGCCTCAAGCTTTGTCCGTCAAACAATCGCTGAGCTTCAAATTTTGCCCAACGTGCAGCTTCTCTCGCGCACGATTGCTTTCGGGTGGTATGACGGCAATGTCTTCGGCGCGATCGAGCGGGTACAGAAGCATATCGCCGAACCTCGGGCCGAAGTGCCGGTCGAGCGGTTGTGGCGCATCGTGGCAAAGCACGCCATTCTCGCCACCGGTTCGGAGGAGCGCCCGCTGGTCTTCGGCGGCAACGATATTCCCGGTGTAATGATGGCATGCGCAATGCGTGCTTATCTCAACCGTTACGGCGTTGCTCCGGGCAAATCGGTGGCGATCTTCACGACCAACGACAGCGGGTATGCGCTGGCTCAAGACCTCGAAGCCTCCGACGTGCGGCTTGCGGCCATTATTGATAGCCGCTCTTCGGGACCAGCGGCGAACGTCTATACCGGCTCTGCCCGGATCATTCGCGGGGCGTTCGTTTCCGACGCCCACGGCGGCAAGGCACTTTCCTCCATCACCATCTTCAAGGGTGGCCGGACAGAAAAGCTGCGTGTCGATGCGCTCGGAGTCTCCGGCGGCTTCAGCCCGATCATCAATCTGGCATTTCATCGTGGCGGCAGGCCTACTTGGTCGGATGCAGAGGGTGCGTTCGTAGCAGACGAGGACCGCAAGGGACTGTCATTGGCAGGCGCCAGCGCGACGACGATCGGGATCGCCGCATGTCTCGAATCCGGCTCCGCCAAGGCAGTCACTTTGCTTGGCTCCCTCGGCCTCAAGGCAGAGGCCGCAGCCTTCGGGGTGGTGGACGGTGATATCGTTTCTCCTGTCGGGAAGGCGCTTTGGACCGTTCCTGGCGTAAAGGGCAAGGCGTTCATCGACTACCAAAATGACGTCCATCGCAAGGATATCCGCCTTGCGGTGCGCGAAGGCTACGGGCACGTCGAGCTTGCCAAGCGCTATACCACGAACGGCATGGCGACTGACCAGGGCAAGCTTTCGAACGTCAATGCCATTGGTCTTTTGGCCGAGGCGCGCGGCGTTTCTCCAGGCGCTGTCGGCACCACGACGTTCCGCCCCTTTTATACGCCTGTCTCATTCGGTGCGCTTGCGGGCACGTCGCATGGAAAGCATTTCCAGCCGGTGCGCAAATCGCCGCTGCACGATTGGGCCGCAAAGAACGGTGCGGTCTTCGTGGAAAGCGGTCTCTGGTACCGTTCTGCCTGGTTCCCCCGGTCGGGAGAGACCGGCTGGCGCGAAAGCGTCGATCGCGAAGCAAAGAATGTCCGCATCAATGCCGGCCTTTGCGATGTGTCGATGCTTGGAAAAATCGAGATTACCGGCAAGGATGCCGCGGAATTTCTCGACCGCGTTTATTGCAATGCCTTCAAGAAGCTGCCCGTCGGCAAAGCCCGCTATGGCCTCATGCTGCGTGAAGACGGCTTCATCTACGATGACGGTACCACCAGCAGGCTCGAAGAGGACCGCTTCTTCATGACAACGACCACCGCCTATGCGGCTGGCGTCATGAACCATCTGGAATTCTGCGCTCAGGCGCTGTGGCCAGAACTCGACGTGAGACTTGCCTCCGTCACCGATCAATGGGCGCAGATGGCGATTGCGGGACCCAAAGCGCGCTTAATTCTGCAGCAGATCGTCGACGAGGATATTGCCAACGATGCTTTCCCCTTTTTGGGAGCCAAAGAAGTCTCGCTATTCGGCGGCGGGCTGACGGGGCGGTTGTTTCGCATCTCCTTTTCCGGCGAACTGGCCTATGAACTGGCCGTGCCCGCAGGCTACGGCGAGTCAGTGGCGGACGCCCTGATGGAAGCCGGCAAGGAACATGACATCTGCGCCTATGGCGTTGAAACGCTGTCGGTGTTGCGTATCGAAAAAGGACATGTCACGCACAATGAGATCAACGGCACGATCGTGCCTGGCGATCTTGGTTTCGGCCGGATGGTCTCTGCCACCAAGGCTGATTTCATTGGCAAGCGGATGTTGGAACGCGAGGGCCTCAACGACCCGAACCGCCATCAGCTTGTCGGCGTCGTCCCGCTCGACCCTACCTCCTCGTTCCGCAGCGGCTCCCACATTCTGCAGAAAGGTGCGGCCGCAACGCTGGAAAACGACCAGGGTTATGTAAGTTCGAGCTGCTACTCTCCGCATGTCGGCGCGACCATCGGCCTTGCGCTCGTCAAGCGCGGCGCATCGCGTCATGGCGAGGAAGTGCAGGTGTGGAACGGCATTCGCGGCGAGTACACGACCGTGCGACTTTGCAGCCCGACGTTCGTCGATCCGACCAACGAAAAACTGAAAACCTGAGGTCCCGATGTCCATATTCGCGATCGAACACCGCGCTGCGCTCAGAGGCAAAAACCCCCTCCTCTCGGCAGACGTGACACTGACTGCCCTTCCGGAAGGACTTGTTCTACAGGCGCTTTCCGCAAGCGGAAGCGGTAATCTCTCTGAGACGATTATTACCGCGCTTGAAAGTGATGCTCTCGCCGTCAGGAGCCTATCGCCGGGCCAATATTGCATCGTTGGCCATGATCCTGTGTCGCCCGCAGCTCTCTCCGAGATCGTACACAAGCTGAAGCCATATGCCGACGTGGTAGACCAGAGCCACGGCCGCGTTCGATTCGAGATTTCTGGCGCCAAGGCCGCTCTGGTGCTTGCCAAGGGTACGGCGGTGGACCTTGCCTTGGAAGCTTTCCCGGTTGGCCATGCGACGACGATGCTAATGGACCACATCGCGGTCACTATCACGAGAATGACCGAATTTGGCTTCGAGCTGATGGTACTGCGGGGGTTTGCTGAAAGCCTCTGGGACGAGCTCGTTGATCTTAGCTCTCAATATCGCTGATTCACAATTCAACAAGACGAGCTTTGTGCTAAACGCGCACTAGCCTTGTTATAGAACGTGGGATTACCTTCCCAATGTCGAATCGTGCCGCAGCCTGCCGCGCCGACATACCCGCGTCCGAAGCCTTCAAACCCCGATCGAATATTCCTCGCTTAATGCTCTCGCCATCATCCACCTCACGAGAGTGGATGTTGAATCAATAAAAAAGCGCAGACGTCATCTCACAGCTCCGCGATCACTTCAAATTCCCCGGTTACGTTCAATCAACTCCCTCACCTGCAAGGCAGGACCGGAAGTGGATTTGTTGGGTTGACTTTGTTCATGGGCAAGGGCTTCAGCGGCTTCTTTGAGACGATAGCTGCGTCCATCGGACTCAATGTGATGGCAATGATGCGTCAGCCGATCGCCGATCGAGTATTGTCCTACTCATACTGTTGTCGTGCAAGTACATTCCCCAATCCTGCACCACCCGATTGAAGGGTGACGCTAACGTTGCGGCACAGATTGTAGCGCTGATGGATCGTGCCACCCAGGCCCCAGACGTATGGTAGTCGGGAACGGTGCCGTGCAGCGAAATAGCGGAGTGAATGGCGATTTCGCAGTTGCGGCGCCCGTGCGAGGCCTGCCAAGTCCAGACGGCGCTTCGACTCGGCTGGCCAAGACACCGCAACCGGCGTGTCCCTTCGTCAGCGGATGGCCGTCATGGCGTCGAACCTGTCGATCGTCGTGGAATTTGCGAGCGGCGCGCCTGCTATGCTTGCCGAGCGCCCGTAGAAGAAAAAACGGCTGCCTGAATGCGACGCCGCGAAAAGCTGAAGTGCCGTGTCGCGTATGATCCGGTTTGCCTCGAGCTTGGATCCGGCCGCGGCGACGCCGATCAGATCGAGCAGGAAGCGCTTGGCATGCTTGAGGACATCGGGCGGGATCGCCCCAAGCTCGGTGGTGTGGATAAATTCCACCGCGTTCCTAGCCTTTTCTCGCCGTGGTTTCGCAGCGCCACCTAAGCCCGCAGCCTGAGTCCTTCGGGGTCGAAAGGTGGTTTATGGAGAATGACCGCCTCATGCGGCCGACCTAGGATCGCAACGCTCACTTTGTCGCCGGCCTTGGCGGCTCCCGCCTTGACGTAGCCCATCGCCAGCGACTGCTCGACGAAATAACCATAGGCGCCCGACGACACCTGGCCGATCGGCGTGCCGTCCGGCAGGAAGATCGGCTCGCCGCCGGTGGCGTCGGCATCCTTGGCGGACACGGAAAGCATGATCAGCTCGTCCCGCGCCGGCTTGTCAGCCACGGCCAGATAGGCATCGCGGTTGAGGAACTCCTTGTCCGTCTTGATCAGGCGGTCGAGATTGACCTCCTGCGGCCAGTATTCCGGCGAATACTCGCGGCTCCAGCTGCCGTAACCCTTCTCGACGCGCAGCGACATCAGCGCCCGCGAACCAACCGGCCCGGCGCCGACTTCCGCGCCGGCCTTGAGCAGCGCGCTGTAGAGCTCGACCTGGTCGGCGGCCTTGCAGTGCAGCTCCCAGCCGAGATCGCCGGTGAAGGAGACCCTCAGCGCCACGACATCGACGCCGGCGACCGTGATCTGGCGCGAGCGCATGAATGGGAACGCCTCGTTCGACAAATCGTCATTGGTTAGCCGCTGCAACAGCTCACGCGATTTCGGCCCCGCGATGTTGAAGCCGCCAAGCTCCTCGGTGCGCGAGCGGAAGGTCGTGCCTTCGGGCAGCGGCACCGATTTGAAGAAGCGCTGATGGAAACGCTCCGCCATGCCGGAGCCGATCACCATGAACTCGTCATCGGCCAGCCTGGTCACCGTGAAGTCGCCGGCGATGCCGCCGCGCTTGCCGATCAGCGGCGTTAGACAAGAGTTGCCGACCTTGGTCGGCATACGGTTGGCGAAGAGCGCGTTGAGCCAGGCTTCGGCGCCCGGACCTTTCACCTCGTATTTCGCGAAATTGGAGATGTCGATGATGCCGGCATGCTCGCGCAGCATGCGGGCTTCGCGGCCGACCGGTCCCCACCAGTTCTGCCGCGTGAAGCCGATCGTTTCCTCGCGCGGCTCGCCTTCCGCGGCGAACCACAACGGATGCTCCCAGCCGAAATTGAAGCCGAACACGGCACCCATCTCCTTCTGCATTTCATAGGCGGGGCGGGTCCGCACCGGACGGCCCGCGGCGCGCTCCTCGTTCGGGAAATGGATCTTGAAGCGGTGGCTGTACTGGTCCTGCACCCGCGCCTTGGTGAAGGCCTTGCCGGCCCAATGGCCGAAGCGCGCCATGTCCCAGCCGAACATGTCGAGCGAAGGCTCCCCCTCGATCATCCACTCGGCAGCGAGCTTGCCCATGCCGCCCGATTGCGAGAAGCCGGGGATGATGCCGTTGCAGCAGAAATAATTGTTGACCTCCGGCGCCGGGCCAAACAGCACCGCGCTGTCGGGCGACCAGATCATCGGACCGTTGATCACCTTCTTGACGCCGGCGGTGGCGGCCGCGGGAACACGCTGAACGGCGCGCATCATGTTTTCCTCGATGCGGTCGAGGTCATCGGGAAACAGCTCGTGGCCGAAATCCAGCGGAGTTCCCTCCTCGGCCCAGAACTTCATGTTGCGCTCATAGGCGCCGATCAGCAGGCCGAGGCCTTCCTGGCGCAGATAATATTCGCCGTCGCGATCGGCGACCGAGGGCAGGCGCCGGCCCATGGAGGCGATTTCGGGAATGGTCTCGGTGACGAAATATTGATGCTCGGTCGGGATCAGCGGCAGTTGCAACCCGGCCATGGCGGCGACCTCCCTGCCCCACAAGCCGGCGGCGTTGACCACCCATTGCGTGCGGATGTCGCCCTTCGGCGTACGAACGATCCAGCTGCCGTCCGCTTGCGCCTCGGTCGCCGTGACCGGCGTGAAGCGATGGATCTCGGCGCCGCGTTGCCGTGCGCCGGCGGCGTAGGCCGCCGTCACGCCTGAAGGATCGACATTGCCGCCCTCCGGCTCATACATGATGCAGCGTATGCCGTCGAAATCGACCAGCGGATGCAGCCGTTCCGCTTCGTCGCGGCCGACCTCGTAGAAGTTCATCTTGTAGCGCCGCGCCTTGGCTTCCTGGAGCCGCAGCTGATGCTCGCGCGCCTCGGTCTGGGCGAGATAGAGCGAGCCCGGCTGGAAGATGCCGCAGCCCTGGCCGGTCTCGGCCTCCAGCTCCTTGTAGAGCGCCATCGTGTAATGCTGCAGGCGGCTGATGTTGGTGGAATCATGCAGGCCGTGGATGTTGGCCGCTGCATGCCATGTCGAACCGGAGGTCAACTCGCTGCGCTCCAAAAGCACGACGTCCGTCCAGCCGAACTTGGCGAGATGGTAAAGGATCGAGCAGCCGATCAGACCGCCGCCAATGACGACGGCTTGTGCATGAGTACGCATTGTGTGGGCCCCTCGAATGATAATCGATCTCAGTTTGGCGGCGTTAGGGCGCCGATCGAGGGCATCTTAGAGACAGCGGAAAAATTCGGAAAGCGCCGATGACCACAGTTCCGACCGTCCCTGGCCAAATAAAACGAGGTCATTGACCGTTAAAAATCTACGACGGAATTAGCCTCACCTGCCGCCGGCGATGGTGTATGGGCGTCTGGATGGATAGGCAGCGCTCCCGGCATGAAGCTTTGCGCCTCCGCGAGTATCCATTCCCGCACTTTCTTGACCACCGCACCCTTCGAAGTCTGGCCCTCCGAAAGATAGTAGTTCCAAGGGCTTTCGACCTGCGTCTCGAAGGGCTCGACCAGCAGCCCGCGCTCCATATAGGTGCGTGCAAGCGAGAGGGTGGTCACTACGCACCCTGCACCATTAGCGGCCAATTCAAGCGCGATGTTCGTTGAGTTAGTCGAGAGCCGCTTATCATTCGCTGCCGCATCAATGCCGAGCGCCGTCGCCATGTCCTGCCAGAGCTCTTGACGACCATGGACTGAGATCCAGTTAGCCTTGAGCACATCCTCAGGGGCTCTGAAGGCGTTAGGCCCCTCGAGAAACTGCGGCGTGCAGAGAAGTATAAGCCGGTCCCCCCAAAGCTGTAGCGCGCTATTAGGCCGGTTATCGTAGCGCCGAATAGTGATTACGAAATCGGCGATCTGCTCCGTGCGCTCCTCCCAGATCGTGCCGTGCAACAGGATTTCGATCTCCGGGTTTTGCCGGCTGAAGTTCGCAATGCAGCGCGCTAGCCAGTTCTCTGCGAGGCTGGTGGGACACGAGATAACCACAGTCCTGTTGCGCGCCGCAGCCAGCACGGATTCGGTCGCAAAATCGATCTGATTGAGTGCCTGCCTAAGTGTCGGGAGGAACGCCTCGCCCATCTCTGTCAGCATCAGACTGCGCGGATAGCGAATGAAGAGCTGCCGACCGAGATATTGCTCTAACGCGCGCACGTGGTTGCTGATCGCAGCCTGAGTGTACCCGAGCTCGTTTGCGGCCTCTGTGAAACTCAGATGCCGAGCCGAGCATTCGAAAGATCTTATGTAGTTAAGGGGCGGTGGAGGGGGTTTCATAGGGTCCTCTTTCCCCACAGTAAGCGGTCCCTACCGCTGCTGCAACAGCCTTCGCGCCATGACCTCGGTTTTCTTGGTCATTGACTGCGTTCTTATCGCGTGATGGGCGTCCTCACTTTGGTCATAGTCTGGACCATCGAGGTGTACGCCACGCTGATAAAGACGCCCGGTGGCGAAAACGCGCAGGTATCCAACAACAGAGCATTCGGGATGTTCGAGCCGGGGACGGGCGGCTCGACCTCGATCGCTGGAGCAACGGAACGAAAGGCATTCGGTGATGAGTCAGGACAGGCGCGGCGGCGGACGGCGATCACGGGCTGCGCGGGCTAGCGGCGGCATTCCGCAATTGCCTTGGCAAGAAGTGCGTAATACCTACGGACCCACGCAGATCCTTGACGAGGAGCGCATTGAGGCGCTGCACCGAAATTCCATGCGCATCCTATCGGAGCTCGGGATTCGAGTTTTGAGCGAGAGGGCCTTGGACATCTTCGCTGAAGCTGGCGGTATCATCGATCGCGAGAACATGACCGTTCGAATTGACCAGTCGTTCGTTGATGCCGCGCTGGCGACCATTCCCTCGAGCTTCACGCTGACCAGTCGCAATCCCGCTAAGCGGCTCACCATCGGCGGCAATGCGATGGCCTTCGGCTTGGTCGCGGGGCCACCCAACGTACACGATCGCGTCAATGGCCGCCGCGCTGGCAATGCTAAGGATTACAACGACTTCACGCGGCTCGCGCATTATTTCAATGCGATCCACATCCTTGGCAACCAGGTCTGCGCGCCCATCGAGCTGCCCGCGAATTCTCGCCATCTCGATACCTACAATGCCAACTTGACGCTAAGCGACCTCTGCTACCACTGCACGGCAATCGGCCGCGGCCGAGCGATCGACGGCATCAAGATGATGGCGATCGCGCGCGGGGCAACGCTTGAGGACATGCGCGCCACTCCGGGCGTCATTACGATCATTTCGGTCAATTCGCCCCGCCTGTTCGACGACGCGATGGCAGACGGACTGATCGCCATGGCCGAGCATGGCCAGCCGGTGACGGTGACGCCGTTCACGTTGATGGGCGCGATGACACCTGTCACGCTCGCTGCAGCCCTATCCCAGCAGAATGCCGAGGCGCTGTTCGGGGTGGTTCTGACGCAGCTCGTCAATCCCGGCACGCCTGTCATGTATGGCGCCTTCACCTCCAACGTTGATATGCGTTCGGGTGCGCCGGCCTTCGGCACGCCCGAAAATGCCAAGGCGAACGTCATCGGTGGCCAGCTCGCGCGCCGCTACGGCCTGCCATACCGCACCTCAAACGCCAACGCATCAAACGCTGTCGACCTGCAGGCAGCCTACGAGACCGGAATGGCGACCTGGGGGGCAGTCCTGGGTGGCGCCAACCTGATCTATCACGCGGCCGGCTGGCTGGAGGGTGGACTGACCGCTTCCTACGAGAAGCTCGTGCTTGACGTCGAGATTCTTCAGAACATGATAGACTATCTCAAGCCTATGCCCTTCGCAGAGGAGGATCTCGGCTTTGAGGCCATCAAGGCCGTGTCGGCCGGTGGCCACTTCTTCGGCTCGGAGCACACCAGGTCGCGTGACCTGCTCCCCGTTTTGTCCGCGCCTATAAGTTAGCCCTGTTCACGTTGTGGTCCGATCTGGACCGGGTTGCAAATTCGTTCGGTGTGAGCCCGTCGAGGCTCGTGTGGGGGCGGTTCACATTGTAGTCGATCCTCCATTCTTCGATGCTGTCTCGGGCATGCCGATAGCTGGTGAAGAGCCGCTCGTTGAGACACTCGTCGCGCATCCTTCCGTTGAAGCTTTCCACGAAGCCGTTCTGCATCGGCTTGCCCGGCGCGATGTAGTGCCATTCAACATGCCGGTCTTCCTGCCACGCCAGAATGGCATTCGAGGTCAGCTCAGTGCCATTGTCCGACACGATCATGCAGGGGTAGCCGCGATGCTCGGCGATGATGTCGAGTTCTCGGGCGACACGTTCGCCCGAGATCGAGTTGTCGACGACGGTCGCCAGGCACTCCCGGCTGAAGTCGTCGATGACGCACAGGATCCGGAAGCGGCGGCCGTCGGTCAGCGTGTCGGAGACGAAGTCGAGGCTCCAGCGCTGGTTGGCATCCTGCGGTATCGCCATCGGTGCTCTCGTGCCGAGCGCCCGCTTGCGGCCACCGCGTCTGCGCACCGTCAGCCTCTCTTCGCGATAAAGCCGGTAGAGCTTCTTCCAGTTCACCGCCACGCCTTCGCGCTTCAGCAGAAGGTGCAGCCGGCGATAGCCGAAGCGTCGGCGCTCGGCTGCCAGTTCCCGCAGCCGCTTTCGCAGGCCCGCGTCGTCCGGTCGGCTCGAGCGATACCGGTAAACCCGCGGCTCCATGCCGACGAGCCCGCAAGCACGACGCTGCGAATAGCCCTTGTTCTCGATCGCCCAGGTCACGGCGGTCCTCCTCGACCCAGGCGTCAGAAGTTTTTTCCGAGCATCTCGCGCAAGGTCGAGACGTCGAGCATGGCGTCGGCCAGCAGGCGCTTCAGCTTGCCGTTCTCCTCCTCGAGGCTCTTCAGCCGCTTCGCCTCCGATACGTCCATGCCCCCATACTTCGAGCGCCACTTGTAGAACGTCGCATCGCTCACACCGTATTTTCGGCAAAGCTCCGTGGCCGAAAGCCCCGCCTGGTGCTCCTTCAAAATGCCGATGATCTGTTCGTCGGAGAATCTCGGTCGCTTCATTGCCCTGTCTCCTCATCCGGATGACAGGCTAACCTCAAAGCGAGGACATTTCACGGGAGCAGGTCACGCGCTATGAGACCGCCTTTTACCAGCCGATACTTTCCAACTGGCAAAACTACGGCGCTTGGCAGGAAGCCGGGGGCAAGGACGCGCTCGACCGCGCGACCGATATCTGGCGGCAGGCGTTGCGCGAATATGAGCAACCCACCATGGATCCGGGTATCCGCGAGGAACTCGATGCCTATATCGCTCACCGGAAGGAGGAAATTGGATGTGGGGAGCCATAGTCATACGGGTAGTAAGCTGACGGAAACGTATATGCCATCAACTGAAGAACCAGATTTCGTGTCACGCAACCGCTTCAGCGTTTCTGCCGGAGGTCTGGACCCAACGAGTCGACACAAGCACTACGTCGCAGGGTTGCGCCAGCACGCCGGCGTCGATCCCAGCGGACGTTTTGCTACCGACGGACAGTGACAAATTAGCTCCAGCGCTATCGCACCCCCGCTTGGACTTCGGCCCGGAGGCATTTCAAATTGCGAGGCTCGAAATGTGCTGAGCCTTTTTCACTCCCCCTGCGGTGTGGCGACCAGCCGACTTAGCGCATATGTCGACTGGACGGGCCATTCTTTCACCGCAGCCGCTTGGGCAGGCACTGGCACGCCAGCCAATTAGCACCACTCTCTCGATCAGACCCGCGCCGACAAAGTAGATAGATCGACGCCAAAAAGCCGCGCGATCCTGTGCTCCGTTAAGAATTGGGCTCGCTTGAAAATGCACGCGGTTAGCTATGGTGACTTCGCTTCCCCCGTCGCCAGCTTCAGATAGTAGTAGACAGCCGTGCGGCTGATGCCGAGCCGTGCCGCAGTTTCGCGCACTGCACCGCGCATTTGGAATACACCCTGACCATGCAAGCGGCGCACAAGCTCGATACGATCTTCACGGTCGAGAAGATGCGGTGGACGGGGCGATTCTTCAATTTGACGACTTATCACCTGCCGCAATGGCAGTGAGCTCGGCAAAAAAGTCTCGAGTATCTCTTTCGGGTGAGGCTCTGTCCGGGTGAGCTGTGCGATCGCTTTTTGCGCCATGAGCAGGTCGCCCGTTGCGTAGTTGATGGCTAAGTAAGCAATCGTTTTTCCACCGATCATAATCGGCAGCAAACTGACCCGCAGTTGTCTGCCGTCTGGGCCGATCGAACTGTAATTGTACAGCGGCTCTCGCATATCGTGCATTTCGGTCTCGCCGATCGCAATGCGAGTCATGAGATCGCCTATACCGCGGCGCGTCACATGTCCATTGCCGATCGCAAGAATACGCGGTGGCGAAGTCCGATTATCGTGCAGCGCCACCTCGCAGTCATTGGCTATGCTGCGCGCAATCTGGGGCACGAGTTGAGCGAGCACTTCCAAAACGTCCTGCACACACCGAGTATTTCGTTCACCTAGCTGATGCGCCCCATTGCTCGACTTACGTTTCATCATTGGCACCTATACAGATTGCAAATCCGTCGCGCGTCTCCGTCGCGGTGCGCCATCATCGACAGTCACCGTGTTTGGATCAAGCATTTCCATGCCGTACGCGTGCCGCGGTCGCTAAAAGAGTGCCATCAAATCAGATGCCCTGCCTTAAAGTTCAAGCCGCTTGACAATATGTCACGCGCTGTCATTCTGTCAACATGAGGGCGACTGGATTGCGCCGCCATACGGATACGAACGCCAGTAAGGGAGGACGATATGGCCCTTCTAAATCGTCGCGTCTTTAGTGATGCTTTAGTTGATTTTATAAGCCGACACCGCGCAGTCTTGCCCTGGAGCTTCGAGTGACGGCAATGACAACTGTTGAGCAAATGACGAAGGATCCGCTTCTCCAGCCTCTGACCATTCGTGGTCTGACGCTGAAAAATCGCGTTATGAGCTCGGCTCATGCCTCCGCCATGGATGACGACAATATGCCGAATCTGCGGTATCAGCGCTATCATGAGGAAAAGGTCAAAGGTGGTCTAGCGCTGACCATGTTCGGAGGCAGTTCCAACATCGCGCCGGATTCGCCTTCGACGTTTCGCCAGTTGGACGCCGGAATCGACCGGATCATTCCCTACTTCCAGCAGTTCGCTGAGCGCATTCATCAGCATGATGCTGCCCTTATGTGCCAAATCACCCATCTCGGTCGTCGCGGCGATGCCCAGACTGGGGCGTGGCTGCCGATGATTGCGCCATCGTCGGTACGCGAAGAACTGCACCGGAATTTTCCCCGGCAAATGGATCGGTGCGACATCGATCGAGTCGTGCGCGCATTCGGTCAAGCAGCTCGCCGCTGCCGCGAAGGCTTGCTGGATGGTCTGGAGACCTTAGCCGGTGGACATCTGATCGGTCAGTTCCTTTCGCCGCGAACCAATCTACGCGACGACGACTTCGGGGGGAGCATCAAGAACCGTGTTCGCTTCGCACTCATGGTTCACGAAGAAATTCGCCGCCAAGTCGGCGAGAAATTCGTCGTCGGTATGAGATTGTCGCTGGATGAGGGTGACGGCGGGTTGAGGTTCGATGAGGTTCTGGAAATAGCTACGATCTTGAAGCAAGAAGGAGCAGTTGATTTCTTCAACTGCATGGTCGGCAGAATGGATACGGAGCTGACCCTGGTTGAAGAAAACATGCCTGGCATGAGCCGCCCTCTAGCACCCTTCCTCGACCTGGTCGGCCGGTTTCGTCGAGAGATCGGAGTGCCGGTGTTCCATGCGGCGCGAGTTACTGATGTTGCTACTGCACGCCATGCGATCCGCGAAGGCCTGCTCGACATGGTAGCCATGACCCGCGCCCATATTGCTGATCCAGAGATCGTCAACAAGATCGTGCGTGGCGAAGAGGATCGGATCCGCCCTTGCATCGGCGCTTCGCATTGCATTTACAAAAAGCCGCACTGCATCCACAACCCCGCTTCGGGCCGAGAGACATTGTTGCCGATGACCGTGACCGCGAGCGCGACGCCGAGCAAGAAGGTCGTCATTATTGGCGGCGGGCCGGCAGGAACGGAAGCCGCGCGCGTCGCTGCCGAACGCGGGCACAACGTAGTTTTATTCGAAGCCGCCCCGCGTCTTGGTGGGCAAATCTTGTTAGCAGCCAAAACCTCTTGGCGGAAGGATCTGATTTCCATTGTTGATTGGCGGGTGAGCGAACTAGAAAGGCTCGGTGTGGACGTACGGTGCAACGTATTCGCGGAAGCGGACGACGTGCTGGCTGAACGCCCGCATCATGTCTTTGTCGCGACAGGTGGCATACCAGCCGGTGGTGACCTCCCTGGCGCCAACCTCCCCGGCGCCAACCTTGCAGTTTCAAGTTGGGATATTCTCTCCGGGGATGTTCGTCCCGAAAAACACGTGCTGATCTGCGACCACACCGGTCGCCACGAAGCCGTTGCCACGGCCGATCATCTTTCGGGCAACGGGCACATTGTCACGTTAGCCACGGCCGACGCCTATGCCGCAACTGAGATGGGGTACCCCGATAGGATAATCTTTCACAAGCGGCTGGCGGCGCAGGACGTCACGACACTTCCATACCTGAAGCTTAGCGATATCCGTAGAGAGGGCAATCGGCTTGTCGCAACGCTGATCCATCAACTCACAAATGCCCGGCAAGAAATCACCACTGATCAGGTAGTTTTGGAGACGGGAACGATGCCCGTAGCGGAGCTTTTCTTTGATCTAAGCGAACGTTCGCTCAACAAGGGAATTACGGATGTTGATGCAATGGCAGAATGGTTACCGCAGCCGCGGCAAATTGGGGACGGGTTCGCGCTGCACCGGATCGGCGACGCCTTAACGTCGCGCACGATCCATGCCGCAATTTTGGAAGCATACAGGTTGACGGTAAATCTGTGACCATTTGAACGACAACCGACACTCGGCTGTTGTCGCAGTTACGCCTTACGATGTTGTCTTCTCTGCCGGGCAGCGAGACCGAGGTTAGCAGTGTGCATTGCGAGGCTGGGTCGTGAGAGCCGATTACGATTTCAAAGGCAATAAAAAGCGAGGAGGTTCCAGCGGAGGACCAGTATCTGATGTCGCGGAGCTGGCGTGCTGAAGCCAAAGTTTCCCTACGCGCGGAACTCCGGCGAAGACGGCATTTCGTTCATCGCAACGACTTGATTACCGATTGTTGTTAGTCGCCCGTGAAGAAAGCCATTTCGGCACCGGCGTTGAAGGCGAGCCCCGTTTCAGAGGCTATTGCGGTTGATCTGCGGAGGTCAGGCTGATCGTGGCTGGACCGGTGACGCTGGAGCGGTTGCAAGCAGCGCCAGGAAGAAGGCAAACAAAAGCCTCAGCCAGTTGAGCAAGAGGCTGAAGTTGTAGCCGACGGCGGCGAGCATGGCGTTGTTGGCGTCGCCTTCGGTGAAGGCCAGGAAGTTTCGGCCCATGCGGTGGTCCTGCTTGAGATGGCCGATGACCGGTTCGACGGCGGCCCGGCGTCGCAGTGCCCGCTTGATGGTCTTGGTGAGGCCGCGCCTGTAGCCGGCGACATGGACCTTGAACATCTTGTCCTTCGGCGCGTTGTGGCCGCGATAGCCGGCATCGGCGACGATCTTACCGAGATTGGCGCCGATCGCGGTTTCGATGGCGGGAATGACGGTGGCCAGCGTGTGGCCGTCATAGGGATTGCCGGGCAGCGCCTTGACATGGGCGACGAACTGGCCGCCGCGGCTGCGCTGCAGCGTGGTGGCGACCGAGACCTTGACGCCGAACTCATAGGGCTTGTGGGCCTTACCCTTGCCGATGCATTCCACCTCGGGAGCGTGCAGGGAATAGACCTTGCGGCCGCGCTCGCGCTGCCGCTGGTCCCTGACGCGCCGGGCAAGCGACGTAAGACCTTATGTCCTTTCTGGTTGCCGGCTGTGAGGTGGTTCGCCCTACACTGGCAGTGTTGAAGCGAGGGTTGCTCGTCGAGCCTATCCTCA
>NZ_JBEPLM010000025.1:0-57341 GCF_040545255.1 Mesorhizobium shonense | reverse complement strand
ACTGAAACTGAAAGGGCTGGCCCCTGTGCAATACAGGACCCAGCCCTTAAATCTACCAGCTCAATGAACCGTCCAACTTTACGGGGTCAGTTCAGTCGCGCCGGGCTTTTTCTTTGGCGTCATCGCTGACGGCGCTCTGGCCCTCGCATGCACGCACGTCATGTCTTCTGCTTGGGAAGGGAGAGCGCCATGACCGGAACAGCCAAGGCTACCGTCTTCATTGACAACGAGCGCGTCATCGTCACCGAATACCGCTTCGCGCCGGGCGCCAACACCGGCTGGCATCGCCACGGCCACGACTATGTCGTGGTGCCGCTGATGGACGGCAAGGTGAAACTGGTGACCAAGGACGGCGTCACCTTCGCCGAGATGAAGAAAGGCGCGCCCTATTTCCGCAAGGAAGGCGTCGAGCACGACGTCATCAACGCCAATGACGGCGAATACGCCTTCATCGAGATCGAATTGAAGTGAGTTTGACGGCGAGCCATCATCTGCCATCTTGATGGCTAAGCTCTGTCGGCATCTATTTCCGGCAAGCGGAGTTCCAAATGGCCGAACCAAAACTCTCAGTCCGTAGCGCAAAAAGCATGGAACCTAGCTCATCGACGCGTCGCGAGAATCGTTCCATAGCCGATGTGATCGAACGCGCGCTCGAGTCCTATGAGATTCAGGAAGCACGGCGCGAACCTGCATCCAGCTTCTATGCTCGCCTGGTTGCAAACAGCGGAGCCGACATCGATCTGGAGAAAATTATCCGCGAAGGCCGCGAACTCTAGTGGCACTGCACAGGGATGTTGACCGGTCAGCTCTGTTTGCGTTGGCAGGCGGCATGCCTTGGAGATTGGCCGAAACGCCCATCGCGATCGTCATTCTAGGGCGGAGCAGGAGCGAAGCTCCGTCGCGAAGACCCTAGAATCCATGCCGTTACCTTCGCCAAAGGGTGCAACGGAGCAAAATTCTGCACCGTGGCGGCGCTTCCAAGTCACGGCATGGATTCTATGGTCTGCGCCGCGTCGCTTCGCTCCTTGCTCCGCCATAGAATGACGACGTTGGGTCGGCTTCAACCAATCCCGGGCGTTTGCGCTGACTTCACGGAAATGAACGGAAAATCTTGCACCAAGACAAACGGCAACCTTTCAAAATCCCTGTGCCGGGAACTAGCCGAATTTCGGACCGATCAATTGGCTGAAATAGTCACCAGTCGGCGACGCGATCGCCGCCGGCAAATTGCGCGCTTTTTGCGGTATATTCGAACAGCTCGATCTTCACGCCGTTGGGGTCGGTGATCCAGGCCTGGTAGGTGTCGTCGCAGGCGAGCTTCTTCGGCGTGACCTCGACGCCTTTCGATCGGATGTGCGTGATCGCGGCATCGATATCTTCCACCTCCAGGCAGAAGTGGTTGATCTGGTCGCGCTCGCTGTAGCTGGCCTCGCTCTTCTCGAACACCTCGACATGGCTGCGGCCGCCGCAATCGAGATAGAAGCCGAAGATCCTGCCGTCGCGCAGGAAATTGAACCTTGTGTCCATGCCGAGGACGTCGCGGTAGAAGCCGCGCGTCGCCTCCAGGTCATGCGCGAAGATGCAGACATGGGCGAGCTGCTTCACCTTGATCATGGCCGCTCTAACTCTTGTTTCTGCGCAATTCCGAACGGAAAACCGCTACGCACTTTTCCTGGAATAGTTCCAGCAATGGTCCCGTCGTACCCCTATCAGGTCGGCGGCGTGCCATTCTCGTCCAGCACCGCGCCAGCGAAATAGAGCGAGCCGCCGATGAGGATGCGCGGCGCCGGGCCGTCCCAGCTGTCGCGCAACAGCATCAGCGCATTGGCGACGGAGCCGACCGGCTCGGCCGACAGGCCGGCGTCCGCGGCGCGCAGCGACAGCTCGTCATTCGGCACGCCGGCGTCGCTTTTGCTCACCGGCACCGTGTAGACATGCCGGGCCAGCCCCTTGAAGGCGCTGAAATAGCCGCTCTGGTCCTTGGTGTTGATCATGCCGGAGATGAGGATCAGAGGGCGCGGGTTCTTTTCCTCCTGCTCGGCCAGCGCTTCGGCGATGACGACACCGGCGCCCGGATTGTGACCGCCGTCGAGCCAGATCTCGGCGCCCTTGGGCGCAAGGTCCACCAGACGGCCCTGCGTCAGCTTCTGCATCCTGGCCGGCCAGGCGACATTGGCCATCGCGCGTTCGGCGGCGCGGTGGCCGATCTCGAAGCCGGCCGCCTTGACCGCGGCGATCGCGGCGGCGGCATTGGCGAACTGGTGCCGTCCAGGCAGGCGCGGCAGCGGCAGGTCCATCAGGCCGTCCTCGTCCTGATAGACCATGCGGCCGTTCTCCTCGAAAGCCAGGAAATCCTGGCCGTAGACGACGGTCGGGCAGTCGAGCCGCTCGGCGGTCTCGATCAGCACCTCAAGCGCCGTCTCGCTTTCCTGCGCGCCGATCACCACCGGGCAGCCGCGCTTCATGATGCCGGCCTTTTCGGCCGCGATCACCTCGACCCGATCGCCGAGATAGGCTTCGTGATCCAGCGACACCGGCATGATCACCGAGACCGCAGGTCGCTCCACGACATTGGTAGCGTCGAAACGGCCGCCGAGCCCGACCTCGATGATCGCGGCTTCGGCCGGATGCTCGGAAAACAAGATGAAGGTGACGGCGGTGAGGATCTCGAAGACGGTGATCTTCTGGCCCTGATTGGCCTTGGCGACGCGCGCGATGGCCTCGGCAAAGACATCGTCGTCGACCAGCTTGCCGCCGCCCTCTGCCGCCAGCCGGTAGCGCTCGTGCCAGTTCACCAGATGCGGCGAGGTATGGACGTGGACGAGGTGGCCAGCCGCCTCCAGCAGCGCCCGCGCAAAGGCGGCGCAGGAGCCCTTGCCGTTGGTGCCGGCGATATGAATGACCGGCGGCAGCCGGTCCTGCGGATTGCCGAGACGTTCGAGCAGGCGGGTGATGCGGTCCAGCGAAAGGTCGAAGCCTTTCGGGTGGAGCGTCATCAGCTGTTCGATTTCGCGGTCGGCGGCGAGCGTTGTCATGGCAGAATCCTAAGCGCAGCCCGGCTGGCGCGCAATCGCGGTTCGCGGCGAACGGTGTCGCGTCAGGCCTGCGGCCGGGATTCCGCGTTGACGACCGCCGGCGGCAAGATTTCTGGCTCGACCGGCTTCTCTGGCGCCGGCATCTTGAGCAGCATCTTCAAGAGCCGCGCGATGGTCTGGCGCATCTCCAGCCGCGAGACCACCATGTCGACCATGCCATGCTCCATCAGGTATTCGGCGCGCTGGAAGCCGTCGGGCAGCTTCTCGCGGATGGTCTGCTCGATGACACGCGGGCCGGCAAAGCCGATCAGCGCGCCGGGCTCGGCGATGTGGACGTCGCCCAGCATGGCATAGGAGGCGGTGACGCCGCCCGTCGTCGGATTGGTGAGCACGACGATATAGGGCAGGCCGGCTTCCTTCAGCCGGTCGACACCGACCGTGGTGCGCGGCAGCTGCATCAGCGAGAGGATACCCTCCTGCATGCGGGCGCCGCCCGAGGCGGCGAACAGGATCAGCGGCCGCCTGCGCTGGAGGGCGACCTCGAAGGCGTGGACAATGGCTTCGCCGGCCGCCATGCCGAGCGAGCCGCCCATGAAAGCAAAATCCTGCACGGTGACGACGACCGGCAGGCCATCGATGGTGCCGGCGGCATTGAGGATCGCATCCTCGAGGCTGGTCTTGGCCTTCGCCTCCTTTAGGCGATCGGTGTAGCGCTTCTCGTCGCGGAACTTCAGCGGGTCCTGGACGACCTTGGGATTGTCCAGCGTCTCGTATTTGCCGTCGTCGAAGAAGTATTTCAGCCGCTCCTTGGCCGAGATCTTCATGTGATGGCCGGAAGCCGGGATGACGAACTGGTTGGATTCCAGGTCCTTGTGGAAGATCATCTCGCCGGTCTCGGGATCCTTGATCCAGAGGTTTTCCGGCATGTCGGTGCGCCGGCCGAGCATCGAATTGATCTTCGGACGGACGTAATTGGTGATCCAGTTCATGGCTTCGGCTCCTGTCCTGGAAGATAGACGTAGGAAGACTATTCGGCGGCAGCAAGGCGGGCAGAGCGCACGCCCTGGGCGAGGCCGCTGACCAAAGTGGCGACCGCCTCGGCCGGATCGGCGGTCTTCTCGCCCTTGGGTCCCAGCACATTGGCAACCGCGTTGACGATCGCGGTGCCGACGACGACGCCGTCGGCCGAGGCGCCGATCACCCGGGCCTGCTCGGCGGTCTTGACGCCGAAGCCGACGCAGACGGGCAGCGCGGTGTGGCCCTTGATGCGCTTGACCGCCGTCGCGACCTTGGCCGTGTCGGCAAGGGCCGAGCCGGTGATGCCGGTCATCGACACGTAGTAGACGAAGCCGGAAGTGTTCTCCAAAACCTTGGGCAGCCGCTTGTCGTCGGTGGTCGGCGTCGCCAGCCGGATGAAATTGATGCCGGCCTTCAGCGCCGGGATGCAGAGCTCCTCGTCCATCTCCGGCGGCAGGTCGACGACGATCAGGCCATCGATGCCGCTGGCCTTGGCATCGGCGAGGAAGCGATCGACACCATAGATGTAAATCGGGTTGTAGTAGCCCATCAGCACGATAGGCGTCTCGTCGTCGCCGGCGCGGAATTCAGCCGCCATCTTCAGCGTCTTGACCAGCGTCTGGCCGCCTTTCAGCGCCCTCAGGCCCGCCGCCTGGATGGCCGGACCGTCGGCCATCGGATCGGAGAAAGGCATGCCGAGCTCGATGACGTCGGCGCCGGCGCCCGGCAGCGCCTTCATGATGGCTAGAGAGGTGTCGTAGTCCGGATCGCCGCCCATGATGTAGGTGACCAAAGCCGGACGGCCCTCGGATTTGAGCTTCGCCATGCGGCGGTCGATGCGGGTCGTCATTGTCAGATCTCCATGCCCAGCATCGAGGCCACCGTGTGCACGTCCTTGTCGCCGCGGCCGGACAGGTTGACGATGACGATCTGGTCCTTGTCCATGGTCGGCACGATCTTCATCGCATGCGCGATGGCATGCGCGGATTCCAGCGCCGGGATGATGCCTTCGACGCGGGTCGTCAGCTGGAAGGCTTCCAGCGCCTCGTCGTCGAGGATCGGCTCATATTGGACGCGGCCCGAATCGCGCAGCCAGGAATGCTCAGGCCCGACGCCGGGATAGTCGAGACCGGCCGAGATCGAATGGCCATCGAGGATCTGGCCGTCCGAATTCTGCAGGAGATAGGTGCGGTTGCCGTGCAGCACGCCGGGCTGGCCGGCATTCATCGAGGCGCAATGCTCGACGCCGTCGAGGCCGCGCCCGCCGGCTTCGACGCCGATGATGCGGACTTGCCTGTCGTCGAGGAAGGGGTGGAACAGGCCGATGGCGTTGGAGCCGCCGCCGACGGCGGCGATGATGACGTCGGGCAGGCGGCCTTCCTGCTCAAGCACCTGGGCACGCGCTTCCGAGCCGATCACCGACTGGAAATCGCGCACCAGCTCCGGATAGGGATGCGGACCGGCGGCGGTGCCGATCAGGTAATAGGTGCCCTCGACATTGGTCACCCAGTCGCGCAGGGCCTCGTTCATGGCGTCCTTCAGCGTGCCGTGGCCGGCGGTGACCGGCCGCACCTCGGCGCCGAGCAGCTTCATGCGGAAGACGTTGGGGCTCTGGCGGGCGACGTCGGTGGCGCCCATGTAGACGACGCAAGGATAGCCGAAGCGCGCCGCAACCGTGGCGGCAGCGACGCCATGCTGGCCGGCGCCGGTCTCGGCGATGATGCGCTTCTTGCCCATGCGCTTGGCGAGCAGGATCTGGCCGAGGCAGTTGTTGATCTTGTGCGAGCCGGTGTGGTTGAGGTCCTCGCGCTTGAAATAGACCTTGGCGCCGCCCCCGAGGCCCTTCGCCGAGGAAACTTCACGAAGATGCTTGGTCAGGCCCTCGGCGAAATAGAGCTTCGACGGCCGCCCGGCATAGTGGGTGGAGAGGTTCTGCAGCTCGGCCTTGAACTCCGGATCGTTCTTGGCTTTGTTCCATTGCTCTTCGAGGTCGAGGATCAGCGGCATCAGCGTCTCGGCGACGAAGCGGCCGCCGAAAATGCCGAACATGCCCTGCTCGTCGGGCCCGGTGCGGAAGGAATTGGGCATAGCCGGCTTGTCCATCGCCGATCTCCTAAGTCTTGACTGGTGAGCCTGCCGGAAGGCCGGCTTTCGCCTTTCCGCGGCATGCCCAGGTTGGGTTCGTCAGGCGGCGCGGTCGTCGCGCGCGGCCCTCACGGCCCGGAAAAACTGCTCGATCAGCGCCGGATCCTTGACGCCCGGAGCGCTTTCCACGCCGGACGAGATGTCTATTCCGGGCGGATTGGCCAGTCTCAGGGCATCGCCGACATTGGCGGCGTTGAGCCCTCCGGAAAGCATGTAATCGAGGCCGGCGTCAAGGCCGGCAAGGATGCGCCAGTCGAAGGCGACGCCGTTGCCGCCCGGCAATTGCGACCCCTTGGGCGGCTTGGCGTCGAACATGAAGCGGTCGGCGATGCCGATATAGGGTTTCAGCCGGTCGAGATCCGCCGCTTCGCTGACCGACAGCACCTTCATCACCGGCAGGCCGTAGCGCGCCTTGAGCTCCGCCACCCGTTCCGATGTTTCGGCGCCGTGGAGCTGCAGCATGTCGGGGCGCATCCCGGCGACGATCTCGTCGAGGAAGGCGTCGTCGGCATCGACGGTGACGGCGACCGCCTTGGCCTTGCCGATCGCAGCCCGGCGCAGGCGGCCGGCGTCGACGGGTTCGATATAGCGAGGGCTCCTGGCGAAAAAAATGAAACCGACATGGCTGGCGCCGCCGGCAAGGGCGGCGGCCATCGCGGCGTCGGTCTTCAATCCGCAGATCTTGATGTCGAGCGTCATGGCGCGGGATTGGCACGAAACGGCCAAAGAGTCGAGAAAAAGCATGCTGTTGCCGGACGATCAGAAAGCGCTAACTTTCTCAGGAGACAAGGCGGGAGCAACAATCATGGCCGACCAGACCGTCGCCGAACTCAGGCAGAAGATCGCGCAGGCGCGCGAGGTAATCGCGCATCTGATGGAGAAGTCCGACTTCAACGGCGCCGAGGCGCACCGGGCGCTGGATTATTTCGGCAGCGATGCCTTCGACCGGAATTTTTTGCCATGGCCGCATCAGGGCGAGGAAGGGCTGCGGCCGGAAGAGCTTAATGCGGCGAATGACGATTGAGCGGTCAAGGTCGGTGCGAGCCGAAGGTAGATAATTGGGGAAAAGGCGGCGGGACAGCACCCCCCTCTGGCCTGCCGGCCATCTCCCCCGCAAGGGGGGAGATCAGCAGCTTCGGCGCTTAGCCCTTCCTGCAACGCTTGAGATTGGCGAAAGCCGTGGCAACATCCAATCTCCCCCCTTGCGGGGGAGATGGCCGGCAGGCCAGAGGGGGGTGGGAAGGATCGCGGCGTGGCAGCTTTTGTTCCCTTTCCAGCCGCCGCCAGCCTTACTCAAACACGATCGCCTGTAACGCCCCACCGTTGCGCTTCAGCCAGTCCTTGCAGCGGTCGGTGTCGGGGCAGAGCTTTTCGCACAATTTCCAGAATTTCGGACCGTGGTTCATCTCTTTCAGATGCGCGACCTCGTGCGCCACCAGGTAATTGATGACCGGCGGCGGCGCCATCATGATGCGCCACGAGAAGGAAAGATTGCCCTCCGACGTGCATGACCCCCAGCGGCTGGAGGTATCCTTATACCGGATTGCCTTGGCGCGCTTGCCGATCGCCTCGGTATGCTTGACCACCAGCTTCTCGATCTCGCGCTTGGCCTCGCGCTTCAGATAATCGGCAATGCGGCGCGGCAGGTGAATGCGCTCGCCATGGACGATCAGCAGCGGGCCGCGATCGTCGCGCGCGATGGTGACGGTGCCGCGCTTTGCCGGCTCATGGACGATGCGATGCGGCACGCCGCGGATCGGGACCTTGATGCCGGGCCGCACCTGCGGCCGCATCGGCACCTTGGCCAGGCGCTGCTCCAGCCAGTCTTGATGACGGTCGAGGAACTTCTCCACCTCGCCGCGCCGCAGGCCGGGCGGCACGGTGATGCGCAGGCCCTGGCCGCCGGAATCGATGCGCAGCGTCAGCCGCCGGGCCCTGGCGCTCTCGACAATCTTGAGCGGCAGTGTGCGGCCGGCGACGCAATGCTCGCGCTCGACGACGGGCTTGGGCTTTGGCTTGGTCAGGTTGCGAAAGAAGCCGAGGGACATGGCTGGACGATACGCGATTCGAGGAAAACGGCCAGTAGACTGAAGCTATATGGAGAACAAAAAAGAAACGGCGCCGCTTGCGCGACGCCGTCTTATCGTGCCGAGACCTGTCGCAGGATCTCAGTCGTCGAGCAGGTTCGTGCCCTTGCCGCGCTTCGGTGCGGGCTTTCCGGTCGCGTCGTTCGTGGTGGTCGGCGCAGTCCGCTTGTTGCGCTCAGCCATGAAGCGGTCGAACTCTTCCTGGTCCTTGGCGCGGCGCAGCTCGCGCGCATACTCGTCGAACTCGGTGAGCATTTCGTCGAGCTTGCGGCGCTCCTCGGCGAGGCGCTCGAGCTCCTTCTCGCGCCAGTCGTCGAACGCGACGTTGCCAGTGCGAGACGAGCCATGGCCCCAGCGGGCAGCCTTGTCGGAGCTGCGGCGGCAGCCGGCGAAGATGCCGTCCGTGGCGCGGTTGACGTCGCGCTTGAAGCCTTCGAGCCGGTCGCCCCAGATGATGTAGGCGAGCATGGCGAAGCCGAGCGGCCAGAACACCATGAAGCCGATCACCATCAGCGCGATGGTAGCCGGCGTCCAGGCCGGACGGATCAATGCGGTTGTGTTCATTTCTCCCAATCCTTCCATTGGAGACAGCCAAACCGGCTGCGTGGAATCGAAATGGGAAGGCGAAATCGGCGATTCAAGGCAAGTTCGGCCAAAACCGGCGAAGGGTCTGAAATGATTATCGCTTTTTGAGTTTTTCGAGGAAAAGCACTGCCATTCCGGCAACGAGCCCCCAGAACGCCGCGCCGACGCCGAACAAAGTGAGCCCCGAGGCCGTCACCGCGAAGGTGACGGTGGCCGACATGCGCTCGTCCGCGTCATGGAGCGCGATCGACAGCGCGTTGGCTAAAGGCGCCGTCAGCGCCAGGCCGGCGACCAGCACGATCAGGCTCTGCGGCAGGACAGCGAAGATCGCCACCAGCGAGGCGCCGAAGATGGCAAAGACCAGGTAGGCGAGTGAATAGAACGGCCCGGTCTTCCAGCGTTCGGCGGGGTCGGGATGGACATCCGGGCCGGTGCAGATCGCCGCCGAGATCGCCGCCAGATTGGTGGTCGAGGCGGCGAACGGCGCCGAGAGCAGCGAAAACAGGCCGGTGACGCCGATCAGCGGGCCGGGCTCCGGGTGATAGCCGGCGGCTTTCAGCACGGCGAGGCCGGACAGATTCTGCGAGGCCATGGTGACGAGGTAGAGCGGCAGGGCCAGGCCGACGATTGCCGAGATGGTAAACTGCGGCGCGACCAGCGTCAGCGTCGACAGCTCCGGCGCCGGCAGGCCGCCGACGCGGCCGGTGAGGAAGGCGGCAAGGCCGCCGCCGATCAGCACCACCAGGACCGAGACCGCCGGGTTGAACAGCCGGATGACGAAGAAGGCGGCGATCAGCGGCAGGATCAGCCACGGATCGGCGGGGATGGCCTTCACCGCACTGATGGCGAAGCCGACCAGGATGCCGGCCAGCATGCCGGATGCGACCGAGGCGGGTATCATCGCGATCAGTCGGGTCAGCGGCTTGAACAGGCCGGTGGCGATCAGAAGCATGCCGGTGACGATGAAGGCGCCGACGGCTTCCGGCATCGTGAAGCCGCTGGAGGCGGCAATCAGCGCCAGGCCCGGCGTCGACCAGGCGGTGATGACCGGCATCTTGGTGCGCCAGGACAGCCACAGGCATTCGATGGCCATGGCCAGGCAGATCGCCGTCACCCAGCTTGCGGTCTCGATCTGCGTGGCGCCGACCGCCTTGGCGGCGGCAATGATGATGGCTAAAGTGCCACCGAAGCCGACGATTGCCGCGACGAAGGCGGATATCGGAATGGAGATGCGCATCGTCAGGCGACCCGCCGGGCCATGTCGCCGACGGCGCGCTTGAGCAGGTCGAGGTCCTGCGGGCGCGACAGGCGATGATCGCCGTCGGGGATCAGCGACAGCGTGACGTCATCGGACGGCAGCAGGGCCGCGAGTTTTAACGCATGCCCCGATGGCACGTCCGGATCGGCGAGACCCTGCAGAATATGCACCGGGCAATGGGTGTCGATCGGCCCGGTCATCACCCGGTTCGCCCGGCCATCCTCGATCAGCGCGCGCGTGTAGATATAAGGCTCGTCCGAATAATCCGACGGTTCGGCGAAAAATCCCTTTTTCGAAAGGTCGCGCTTTTGCGCCTTGGTCAGCACCGGTTCGATCAATTCGGCGGTAAAATCCGGCGCCGGCGCCAGCAGAACCAGGCCGGCGACGCGATCGTCGCCGGCCTTGCGCAATTCCTGCACCATGCGCAGCGCGATCCAGGCCCCCATCGAGGAGCCGACCAGGATCTGCTTGCCCTTGCTGAAGCTCCGCAAGACGGCGAGGCTCTCGGCCAGCCATTTCGAGATCGTGCCGTCGGCGAACTCGCCGCCGGATTCGCCATGGCCGGAATAGTCGTGGCGCAGATAGGCGCGGCCTTCGCTGGCCGTCCAGGCCGACAGCGCTTCGGCCTTGGTGCCCAACATGTCGGACTTGTAGCCGCCCAGCCAGACGACGCCAGGGGCGGCACCCGGCGCCTGCCTGACGGCGATCTCCGCTCCGTCCACGTCGATGAAAACTGGTGCGCTGGCGTTCATGACCTTGTCCTTCCCGGCCGGTCTTTTGGCACAACCAATGGTTCGCGGAAAAGTGCTCGCGACGTTTCTTTGCTTGGTGCAGGCGACAGCTAGCTTTTGCGGGCAAGCTTTGAGGTGATTTCCTGGCGAGGCTGTGCTATTGACTCCGGCCGCGCGCTCACCACATAGGCGCGTTCACAGATCGAACTCAAAAACCCTGAACGAAAACGGCCGAGGAGACCACGACCATTCGCAGACCTTTCAAAGCAGCGGCACCCACCAAGGACGGTCCGCGCTCCAATCGAGACATCCGGGTGCCCCGGGTCCAGCTCATCGACGCAGAAGGCCACAACCGTGGCGAAGTTTCCATCAACGACGCGCTGCTTCTGGCCGAAGAGGCCGGGCTCGATCTCGTCGAGATATCGCCCAACGCGCAGCCGCCCGTCACCAAGATCCTCGATCTTGGCAAGCTGAAATACGCCAACCAGAAGAAGGCGGCCGAAGCACGCAAGAACCAGAAGGTCATCGAGATCAAGGAGATCAAGATGCGCCCGAACATCGACAGCCATGACTACGAGACCAAGATGAAGGCCGTGCGGCGCTTCTTCGAAGAGGGCGACAAGGTCAAGCTGACGCTGCGCTTCCGCGGCCGCGAGATGGCGCATATGGAGCTCGGCATGCAGCTTCTGAACAAGGTCCGCGAGGAAGTGGCGCCGATCGCCAAGGTCGAGGCGGAGCCGAAGCTCGAAGGCCGCCAGATGATGATGGTGCTGGCGCCCCGCTGACAGGGTGCCTCACATTTTCTTTCCCTCCAGGAGCCATCCGGCGCGACCGCCGCAATCCGTCGTACCGATCACGGTTTCGAGAAAGAGAATTGACCGGCCGGCGCTGCTTCGTGCTCCAAAATCCGCCTGAATTGCGGAGCACGGCGTCCCGACGATCGGCGGGGGCGCCTACCCGATCGCCGGCAAACCCTCGACGATCGGACTGCAATCATGGTCGATGACGTGAAATTCGCGAATGACGACCCGCCCGCCGGGTTGGGCGCCTACCAGCAGATGCGCAGGCTGGTGCTGGCGGTGCTGATCGTGGTGCTGTTCGCGGCATTGCTGTTCGGCCAGTCGACCTTTCCGCCAGACACGCCGATGCATGAGTCGATCGAGATGTTCGGCGTGCTGCTGATCTTCCTCGGCGTCGTCGGGCGCCTGTGGTCGACGCTTTATATCGGCGGGCGCAAGTCCTCCGAAGTGGTCACCGGCGGACCCTATTCGATCACCCGCAACCCGCTCTATGTGTTCTCGACGGTGGCCGCCGCCGGTGTTGGCGCCCAGATCGGCTCGTTCAGCGGCATCGTCCTGTTCGCGCTTCTGTGCGCCGGGGCCTTCCATATCGTCATCCTGCGCGAGGAGAAATTCCTCAAGCAGGCGCTCGGCGCCCCTTACGAAGCCTACCTGGCGCGCGTGCCGCGGTTCTTTCCAAAACTCTCGCTTTACAAGGAAGGCGACACCGGCAGCTTCAAGCCGCGCCTGCTCTTGAACACGCTGCTCGACGGGCTTGTATTCCTGGTGGCGCTGCCTGCCTTCGAGCTGATCGACGGCGCCCAGCAGTCGGGGATGCTGCCGGTGTGGTTCCGGTTGCCCTGACTTGGGGACGGCGCATGCCGGGCCGGATCTGCCGCGCAACGTCATCGGCTTGGAGTGAAGATCACAAATTACGGACGTCGGCGCCGCCCCTCATCCGCCTGCCGGCACCTTCTCCCCGTATAGTGACGGGGAGAAAGGGCTGGCCGCGATGCTGGCGCCATTCTTGCAACGTTGGCGATTGGCGAAATCAGCGATGAGAGCGCCCCTCTCCCCGTCACTATACGGGGAGAGGATGCCGGCAGGCAGGTGAGGGGCGGCGCCGGCGCCGGGAGAATTCATCCTGAAGCGTTCGCCATACGAGCGTCGCCTCGGGTGTTGCACACCGGCCGTCTTTGATCTATAGGACCGCCGTTCCGCGTACCGGTTCGAAAATCGTCTCTGATTTTCGGAAAGCACGATACGCAGAATGAAAAACGAAAACCGCCCGGCAGGGCATGCCGTGGCGGTTTCATTTGCTTTTCGGGCTTTGGTCGGCCCGAAGCGAGAAAAGAAGCGCGATTGTGCGCCCATGATACGGAGTAGCAAAATGCCCAAGATGAAGACCAAATCGGCCGCCAAGAAGCGGTTCAAGATTACTGCCACCGGCAAGGTGCTGTCGGCTGCCGCCGGCAAGCGCCACGGCATGATCAAGCGTTCCAACAAGTTCATTCGCGATGCCCGCGGCACGATGGTTCTGGCTGAACCGGACGGCAAGAAGGTCATCAAGAATTTTCTGCCGAACGGCCTTTAAGCATTTCGGTCCGGAACAGCGTTTTAAGGAGATCATGACATGGCACGCGTAAAGAGAGGCGTCACCGCCCACGCCAAGCACAAGAAGGTCCTGAAAGCCGCCAAGGGTTTCTACGGCCGTCGCAAGAACACCATCCGCATCGCCAAGCAGGCGGTGGAGAAGTCGCTGCAGTACGCCTACCGCGACCGCAAGAACCGCAAGCGCTCGTTCCGCGCGCTGTGGATCCAGCGCATCAACGCGGCGGTGCACGAGCATGGCCTGACCTATGGCCGCTTCATCGATGGCCTCAACAAGGCCGGCATCGAGATCGACCGCAAGGTGCTTTCGGACATGGCCATCCACGAGCCGCAGGCTTTCGCAGCGCTTGTGGCCAAGGCCAAGGTCGCGCTCGAATATCTGAAGAACACCACGCCGAATGCTTTTGAGAGCGCTGTAGCCTAACCAGCGCCTTCCCAAGCATCTTCGACACTTGATTTGGGAAACCCGCGCTGGCAGGGCTGGCGCGGGTTTTTCTTTGCTTCCAATCGGGTCCGGAACATGAGCGACATGGACACTCTCGAAAATTCCCTTCTGGCCGATATCGCGGCCGCGACCGACGAGCAGGCGATCGAGGCGGTGCGCGTCTCAGCGCTGGGCAAGAAGGGCTCGGTCTCCGAAATGCTGAAGACGCTCGGCGCCATGAGCGCCGAGGAGCGCCAGGTGAAAGGCCCGGCGATCAACGGCCTGAAGAACCGCATCACCGAAGCGCTGAGCGCGCGCAAGGCGGAGCTGAAGGACGTCGCGATCGCCGCACGGCTTGCCGCCGAGAAAGTCGATGTCACGCTGCCGGTGCGCCAGTCGCCGGCCGAGCGCGGCCGCATCCATCCGATCAGCCAGGTGATCGACGAGATCGCGGCGATCTTCGGCGACCTCGGCTTCGCCATCGCCGAAGGTCCGGACATCGAGACCGACTATTACAACTTCACCGCGCTCAACTTCCCCGAGGGCCATCCGGCGCGCGAGATGCACGACACCTTCTTCTTCCAGCCGGATGAGAAGGGCGAGCGCAAGCTTTTGCGCACCCATACCTCGCCGGTGCAGATCCGCACCATGGAGCGGCAGAAGCCGCCGATCCGCATCGTCATCCCCGGCAAGACCTACCGGCAGGATTCGGACGCCACGCACTCGCCGATGTTCCATCAGGTCGAGGGACTGGTAGTCGACAAGACAGCCAACGTCGCCAACATGAAGTGGGTGCTGGAGGAGTTCTGCAAGGCCTTCTTCGAGGTGCCGTCGGTCAAGATGCGCTTCCGGCCGTCCTTCTTCCCGTTCACCGAGCCCAGTCTCGAGGTCGACATTCAGTGCGACCGCTCGCGGCCCGGCGAAGTGCGCTTCGGCGAAGGCTCCGACTGGATGGAGATCCTGGGCTGCGGCATGGTGCATCCGAACGTGCTGCGCGCCGGAGGGCTCGATCCCGACGAATATCAGGGCTTCGCCTGGGGCATGGGCATCGACCGCATCGCCATGCTGAAATACGGCATGCCGGACCTGCGCGCCTTCTTCGACGCCGACGTGCGCTGGCTCACGCATTACGGCTTTCGCCCGCTCGACCTGCCGACGCTGTTCGGGGGGCTCTCGACGTGACCGCCCCGCATACCGGCGGCTGCCGCTGCGGCGCGGTACGGTTCGAGGCGTCAGCCGAGCCGCACCACATCAGCTATTGCCATTGCGGCGATTGCCGGCGCGCCAGCGGCGCGCCGGTGTCGGCCTTCGTCGGCTTCATGGCCGATCAGATCGCGCTCGACGGCAAGTCGTTGAAGACATTCGAGAACGGCCCGGTGACGCGCTCGTTCTGCGGCGTCTGCGGCTCGCCGATCGCCTATGTCGACGAGCGGCTGGCCGACCAGATCTATTTCATGCTCGGCGCCATGGACATGCCGGCCTATTTCAGGCCGACGCTGCATGCCCATGTTCGCGAGCAGCTGCCCTTCCTGCATATGCCGGACGACTTGCCGCGCCATCTCAAGACCAGCGTGCCAAGACCATCATCGTCTAACCCGGACGGAACACAGTCATGAAATTCACCCTCTCCTGGCTCAAGGACCATCTCGAGACCGACGCTTCGCTTGCCGAGATCGTCGAGCGACTGACCGCGATCGGCCTGGAAGTCGAACATGTCGACGACAAGGCGAGCCTGAAACCCTTCGTCATCGCCAGGGTGCTGACCGCGGTGCAGCATCCCGACGCGGATCGCCTGCGCGTGCTCACCGTCGATACCGGCGACGGCAAGCCGCCGGTGCAGGTGGTGTGCGGCGCGCCCAACGCCCGCGCCGGCCTGATCGGCGCCTTCGCGGCGCCCGGCACCTATATCCCCGGCATCGACGTGACGCTCTCGGTCGGCAAGATCCGCGGCGTCGAAAGCCACGGCATGATGTGCTCGGAGCGCGAGCTGGAACTGTCGGATGAGCACAGCGGCATCATCGACCTGCCGGCCGATGCGCCTGTCGGTACCAGCTTCGCGGCCTATGCGCATCTCGACGATCCGGTGATCGAGATCAATTTGACGCCGAACCGGCCCGATGCGACCAGCGTCTACGGCATCGCGCGCGATCTCGCGGCGAGCGGCCTCGGCCGCCTCACCGGCGGCGCGATCATGCCGCATGCCGGCGAAGGGATGTGCCCGGTGAAGGTCAAGATCGAGGCGCCGGAACTCTGCCCCGGCTTCGCGCTGACGCTGGTCAAAGGCGTCAAGAACGGCCCGTCGCCGAAATGGCTGCAGCAGCGGCTGATCGCCATCGGGCTTCGGCCGATCAGCGCGCTGGTCGACATCACCAACTATGTCACCTTCGATCGCGGCCGGCCGCTGCATGTCTTCGACGCCAACAAGGTCGCAGGCAATCTGGTCGTGCGCCGCGCCAGGGACGGCGAGAAGGTGCTGGCGCTCGACGGGCGCGAATACACGCTGACGCCGGAGATGTGCGTGATCGCCGACGACGATGGCGTCGAATCGATCGCCGGCATCATGGGCGGCGAGCATTCGGGCTGCGACGAGAACACCACCGACGTGCTGATCGAGTCGGCGCTCTGGGACCCGATCGCGACGGCCCGCACCGGCCGCGCGCTCGGCATCATCAGCGATGCGCGCTACCGCTTCGAGCGCGGCGTCGATCCCGAATTCATGGTGCCCGGCGTCGAGCTCGCCACCAAGCTGGTGCTCGATTTCTGCGGCGGCACGCCGACGGAAATCGAGGTGGCAGGCTATGCCGGCCACAAGCCGAAGATCATCTTCTTCCCGCTCTCGGAAGTGAAGCGGCTGACCGGCATTGAGGTGCCAAGAGAGGAAGCGCTCGGGATCCTGACCAGGCTCGGCTTCGAGCCGCGCAGCTCGGGCGACGCCGTCGAGGTGAAGGTGCCGTCCTGGCGGCCGGATGTCGACGGCAAGGCCGACCTGGTCGAGGAAGTGATGCGCATCCACGGCGTCGACAACATCTTGGCCCAGCCGCTGACCTCGCATGACGCGGTCAACGGCAAGATCCTGACCACGCTGCAGGTGCGCACCCGCGCGGCCAAGCGCGCGCTGGCCGTGCGCGGCATGATGGAGGCCGTCACCTGGTCGTTCATCCCGGCCAAGCACGCCGAGCTGTTCGGCGGCGGCCAGAACGCGCTGAAGCTCGCCAATCCGATCGCCGCCGACATGTCCGACATGCGGCCCTCGCTGCTGCCGGGGTTGATCGCTGCTGCGCAACGCAATGCCGATCGAGGCATCGGCGACGTGGCGCTGTTCGAGGTTTCCGGCACCTATGAGGGCGACATGGCCGACCAGCAGCGGCGCGTCGCCGCCGGCGTCAGGCGCGGCACGGCCAAGCTCGACGGTTCCGGCCGCAGCTGGTCCGGCAATGCCGGACCGGTCGGCGTGTTCGACGCCAAGGCGGATGCGATCGCGGCGCTCGAAGCCTGCGGCGCGCCGGTCGACCGGCTGCAGGTCGAAGCAGGCGGCCCGGCCTGGTACCATCCCGGCCGCTCCGGCACGATCAAGCTCGGGCCGAAGACCGTGCTCGGCACCTTCGGTGAATTCCATCCGAAGACGCTCGAATCGCTCGACGTTGTCGGATCGATCTGCGGCTTCGAAGTCTATGTCGACGCCGTGCCGGAGCCCAAGGCCAAGCCGACACGCACCAAGCCGAAGCTCGAGCTATCGCCCTTCCAGGCGGTAAAGCGCGACTTCGCCTTCGTCGTCGACAGGTCGGTCGAGGCAGGTACCTTGGTGCGGGCAGCTTTAGCCGCCGACAAGAAGCTGGTCACCGGCGTTTCGGTGTTCGACGTCTTCGAGGGCGCTGCGCTCGGCGCCGCCAAGAAGTCGATCGCCATCGAAGTCTCGATCCAGCCGGTCGAAAAGACGCTGACCGACGAGGATTTCGAGGCGCTCGCAAAACGCATCGTCGAGAACGTCAACAAGCAGACGGGCGGCGTGCTGAGAGCGTAAGGCATTGCGGAGCGATGGCGAATCGCCCTCCAAAGGGCG
The DNA here is from genome assembly GCF_040545255.1 of Mesorhizobium shonense. NCBI lineage: Bacteria > Pseudomonadati > Pseudomonadota > Alphaproteobacteria > Hyphomicrobiales > Phyllobacteriaceae > Mesorhizobium > Mesorhizobium shonense. The sequence continues at coordinate 39,609 of NZ_JBEPLM010000025.1, read as the reverse complement.
ATGGACCATCTTCGCTATTCCGGCCTGCCCTACGAAGAACAGCGTGCGGCCTTCCTCGCCATCGTCGCGGCCGACCCGCTGCTTGCCGAAACACTGGCGCGGGTGCGTGCGCTCGCCTTGCCGGATTGGCTGGTGGTGTCCGGCGCGCTGTACAACAGCGTCTGGAACCATCTGACCGGCAAGCCGCCGGGCTACGGCATCAAGGATGTCGACCTGTTCTATTCCGACGATACCGACCTTTCCTACGAAGCCGAGGACGCGGTGATCCGCCGGGCGGCGCGGCATTTCGAGGGACTGGCGCTGCCGGTCGAGGTGCGCAACCAGGCGCGCGTGCATCTCTGGTATCCGCTCAAGTTCGGACAGGAGTGCCCGCGCTATGCGAGCGCCAGCGAATCCGTCAGCTACTTTGCGTCGAAGACGCATGCGGTTGGTGTGCGGTTCGATGGAGCCGGGGCGTTGGAGCTGATTGCGCCGTTCGGGCTCGACGATATTTTCTCGTTCCGCATCACACCGAACAGGGTGCTGGATAATCAGCGGACGCATGAGACGAAGGGTGCTCGGGCGAGCGAGTACTGGCCGGAGATCAGCGTGGTGCCTTGGTAGGGAATTGGAGACGTCCGCGCGAGGCACCCCCCTCTGCCCTGCCGGGCATCTCCCCCGCAAGGGGGGAGATTGGCAGCTTCAACGCTGCCGCTTCTCTTTCAACGTTGGCAATTGGCGAAATCGGCAGTGAAGTCTGATCTCCCCCTTGCGGGGGAGATGGCCGGCAGGCCAGAGGGGGGTGCCTCGCGCCGGCATCTCACAACTTTGCGTCGCGCCACGCAAAAAAGGGGCGCCGAAGCGCCCCTTCAGTTATCCAGGTGGGTGTCTAGCCATTCACCAGCGCCAGCAGCTCTTCGGTGTAGCGCTTGCCGACCACCTTGTCTGGCGACAGCGCGTCACCGATAGCCGCGACTTCCGCCGCACTCAATTCGATCCCGGCGGCCGCGGTGTTCTGCTCCAGATGGCGAATCTTTCGCGCACCGGGGATCGGCACGATGAAATCGCCCTGGTGCAGCACCCAGGCGAGCGCCAGCTGCGCCGACGTCACGCCCTTCTCGGCCGCCATCTTTTCCAGCACCGCGATGAAGGCGTTGTTGGCTGCCATGGCTTCGGCCTGGAAACGCGGCAGGCCAAGGCGCCAGTCGCCGGCGCCGAGGGCGTCGGGCTTGGCGATGGTGCCGGTCAACAGACCCCGACCGAGAGGGCTGTAGGGAACGAAGCCGATGCCGAGCTCGCGGCAGACGGCGAAGACCTCGTCCTCAGGGTCGCGGCTCCACAGCGAATATTCGCTCTGCACAGCGGCGATCGGATGCACGGCATGCGCCCGGCGCAGCGTCGCACCGCTTACCTCCGACAGGCCGAGCGCCCGCACCTTGCCCTCGCGCACCAGCTCAGCCATGGCGCCGACCGTATCCTCGATCGGCACGTTGGGGTCGACGCGGTGCTGATAGTAGAGGTCGATGACATCGGTATCGAGCCGCTTGAGCGAGGCTTCCGCCACCGCCTTGACGTGCTCGGGGCGGCTGTCGACGCCGGCCATGCGGTCGGTGCCCGTGCCTTCATCGAGAATCTTGAAGCCGAATTTGGTGGCGATGGTCACATGATCGCGCACCGGCTTCAGCGCCTTGCCGAGCAGGATCTCGTTCTCATAGGGGCCGTAGACTTCGGCCGTGTCGAAGAAATTGACGCCGATCTCGACGGCGCGGCGCAGCGTGGCGATCGCCTCGGCTTCCGGCTGGCCGCCATAGCCGAAGCTCATGCCCATGCAGCCGAGGCCGACGGGGAAGACTTCGAGTTCAGTTCCTAGCTTGCGGGTTTTCATCACGCGTCTCCTTGTTGCGATGGGCAGGAGATAGCGCCTTGCATTTCGTTCGATAATCATGTCTCTTTTGCACGGCTTGTTCTATAAAATAGATCAATGAACCGCGCCAACCTTTCCCAGCTTGCAGTCCTCGCCACCGTCGCCCAATGCGCGAGCTTCCGCGGCGCCGCGCGCGAGCTCGGCATCGCGCCCTCGGCAGTGAGCCACGCGGTATCGAGCCTCGAGGCGCGGCTTGGCGTGCGGCTCTTGGCGCGCAGCACACGCAGCGTCGCGCCGACCGAGGAAGGCGCACAGCTCTTGGAACGGCTGCGGCCGGCACTGTCCGAAATCGACCTGGCGCTGGAGACGGCGGTCGAGGCGCGCGACCGGCCGGCCGGCAATCTCAGGCTCAGCGTGCCGCGCACCGCCGCGCATCTGGTGCTGACGCCGCGGCTCGGCGCCTTCACTGCCGCCTATCCCGACATCGTGCTGGAGATCGTCATCGAGGACCGCTTCACCGACGTCGTCGAAGGCGGCTTCGACGCCGGTGTGCGGCTCGGCGAAAGCCTGCAGCGCGACATGATCGCGGTGCGCATCGGGCCCAACCTTCGCGGTGCCGTCGTCGCCGCGCCGTCCTACTTCGAAACGACCCCCAAGCCGCGCCATCCGTGCGATCTGGCGGACCACCGCTGCATCCGCTTCCGCTTCTCCAGCGGCATCCTCTATCGCTGGGAATTCGAGAAGAACGGCGAGGAAATCGAGATGGCGGTGGAAGGGCCGCTGATCCTCGACGAGGATCATCTGATCGCCCAGGCAGCGGTCGACGGCGCCGGCCTCGCCTTCGTCTTCGAAGACTATGTGAAGGCGCCGCTCGCCGACGGCCGGCTGATCCGCGTGCTTGAGGACTGGTGCCCGTCCTTCGACGGCTTCTTCGTCTACTATCCAAGCCGGAGGCAAATGCGGCCGGCGCTGAGGGCATTCGTGGATTTTTTCAAGGTCACGGGCTAGGCTGCCACAGCAAACCATCGCTGGTGCTGACTGGAATCCTACCGAACGTCGGCGCCGCCCCTCACCTGCCTGCCGGCATCCTCTCCCCGTATAGTGACGGGGAGAGGGCTGCTGTCGCTGGTGGTTTCGCCAATCGCCAACTTGGCAGGAAATGCGCCAGCGCTGCGGCCAGCCTCTTTCTCCCCGTCACTATACGGGGAGAAATGCCCGGCAGGGCAATGAGGGGCAGCGCCAGCGTCCGGAATTGTGTGGAGAATGGGGCATAGGATAGCTTGGAAGAAAGCTGATCTCAGTGACGTTCTTGCACTATGCAATCATCCATCACCAACACCCCGACCCGTTACGGCTGGGCGATGATCATCCTTCACTGGCTGATCGGCATCATCTTCATCGGCCAGTTCGTGCTCGGCGTCGTCATGGTGCGGATCGAAAGCCAGCGGATGTCCTTCGAGCTGATCCAGCTGCACAAATCCTTCGGCTTCCTGCTGCTTGGGCTGATCATCCTGCGCATCGCCTGGCGGCTTGGCAATGCGACGCCGCCCTTGCCGGCTTCGGTCGGAACGCTGGAGCGCAAGACAGCGCCGCTTGCGCATTTCGCGCTCTATGCCTTCCAGATCGCCCTGCCGCTCTCCGGCTGGGCGCTGGTCTCGGTCTCGACGCTGGAGATCCCGACCATGCCGTTCAACCAGTTCGTGATGCCCAACCTGCCGCTCACCGATTCGGACGCCGCGGAAGGCTTCTGGTCGGCGGCGCACTGGTATCTCGCTTATGCCGGCATCGCGCTGGTCGCGCTGCATATCGTGGCAGCGCTGCGCCACCATTTCCTGCTGCGCGACAGCGTGCTCAAGCGTATCATCACGCCTTCGTCAGACGGGGAATAGGGCGGGCCGGCCATTCGTTGACAAGACGAAGGGACAGCAATGCGCTGGCTCAGCAAAAGGACCATCCCAATGTATAAGCGCATCCTCGGATTGGTGGCTGTCGCAGCGTGCCTTGCCGTGCCTGCCGCTGCGGCGGTCTCGCTCGGCGACGCCGCCGGCAGCTACACGATCAGTCCGGCGGCTTCCAGCATCCGCTTCACCGTCGGCAAGGCTGGGGGCGGCGGGTTCGACGGCGCCTTTGCCCGTTTCAAGGGAAACATCCGCATCGACAATAGCGATGTCGAGCGCTCGCGGGTTAACATCACCATTTTTCCCGAAAGCGTCGGCACCGGTCAGAACCGCATCGACGCCTTTCTGCGTTCCGACGCGGTGTTCGACGCCGCCAACAACCCGGAAATCCAGTTCCGTTCGACCAGTGTGAACCGCACCAGCGCCACCACGGCGGTCATCGACGGCCGGCTGACGGCGCGCGGCAAGACATTTCCGGAAAAGTTCACGGCCGAACTCGACGGGCTGAAGTCCGGCACCATCAAATTCCACGTCACCGGCAAGGTGCTCCGGTCGCGCTACGGCATGGATGTCGGCACGCCGCTCTACTCCAACGTCGTCGACTTCGACATGACGCTGACGGGGAGAAGGGGCTAGTTCTAAGCCCCGCCTCCTCGGGTTCGTCATCCTAGGGCGAAGCAAGGAGCAAATCGACGCGCGCAGACCCTAGGATCCATTCCGTGACGCTAAAGCGTTGCAACGGTTACAGAATTCTGCACCGTTGCACTTTACGTCATAGGTCACGGAATGGATCCTCGGGTCAAGCCCGAGGATGAGGAAGGCGCTTTGTGACCCGCGTCTGCGATTGGCTTTTCTGCTGAATTAGGGCACACCTCCATCGATGTAATCGACATGGAGAAGCGCAATGTTCCGATGGGGTGTTCTGTCGACGGCCAAGATCGGCCGCGAGCAGCTTTTGCCGGCGATCGTCGATTCGGAAAACGGCGTGCTGTCGGCGATCGCCAGCCGCGACCTGTCGAAGGCCAAGGCCCTTGGCGAACGCTTCGGCGCTCGCCGCGCCTTCGGTTCCTATGAGGACCTACTCGCTTCCACGGAGGTCGACGGCGTCTATATCCCGCTGCCCACCTCGCAACATGTCGAGTGGACGGCGAAGGCGATTCAAGCGGGAAAACATGTGCTGGTCGAGAAACCTCTGGCGCTCGACGCCAAGGACATTCCGCCGCTGATCAAGCTGCGCGATGAGAAGAAGGTGCTGGTCTGCGAAGCCTTCATGGTCGTCTACCACCCGCAATGGATCAAGGTGCGCGACCTCATCGCCGGCGGCGCCATCGGCCGGCTGCGCCACGTGCAGGGCGCGTTTTCCTATTACAATGTCGACCCCAAGAACATGCGCAACCAGCTCGATCTCGGCGGCGGCGCGCTGCCCGACATCGGCGTCTATCCGACGGTGTCGACACGGTTCTCGACCGGCAGGGAGCCGGTCCGCGTCCAGGCCCATATCGAGCGCGACAAGACCTTCGGCACCGACATCTATTCCTCGATCCGCGCCGATTTCGGCGACTTCGAACTGTCCTTCTACCTATCGACGCAGATGGCCGCGCGGCAGGTGATGGTGTTCCACGGCGAGAAGGGTTTCATCGAGGTTTTTGCCCCGTTCAATGCCGGTCTCTACGACCACCACCGCATCGAATTGCACAACCAGAACCACACCGAGGCGCAGGTGTTCCGCTTCCCCGGCACGCAGCAATACAGGCTTGAGTGCGAAGCCTTCGTGCGCGCCGCCCAAGGCGGCAAGGACCGCGTCTTCACGCTGGAGGAATCGGTGCTCAACCAGAAGGTCATCGACGCCATCTTCCGCGCCGGCAACAAGGACGGCTGGGAACCCGTCTGAGAGATCGCCAAAGGACGGCTGGGGGGAGAAAATATGGCTGACGACGCGGACGTCATCATTGTCGGCGCGGGGCTGGCCGGCCTCGTCGCCGCCGCCGAACTGGCCGGGGCCGGCAAAAAGATCATCATCGTCGACCAGGAGCCGGAGCAATCGCTGGGCGGCCAGGCCTTCTGGTCGTTCGGCGGGCTTTTCCTGGTCGATTCGCCCGAGCAGCGGCGCATGCGCATCCGCGATTCGCACGACCTCGCGCTCGAGGACTGGCTGGGCACCGCCGCCTTCGACCGCCCGGAGGATTTCTGGCCGCGCCAATGGGCGGAAGCCTATGTCGGCTTCGCCGCCGGCGAGAAGCGTTCCTGGCTGATCGAGAGGGGCTTAAAATTCTTCCCCGTCGTCGGCTGGGCCGAGCGCGGCGGCGGCAATGCCTCAGGCCACGGCAATTCGGTGCCGCGCTTCCACATCACCTGGGGCACGGGACCCGGCGTGCTCGAACCGTTCGTGCAGCGCGTCCGCGAGGCGCAAAAGCGCGAGCTCGTTCAGTTCAAATTTCGCCACCGCGTCAACGAGATCACGCGCACCGGCAAGACGGTGACCGGCGTGCGCGGCGACATTCTCGAGCCGAGCAGCGTCGAGCGCGGCCACAAGAGCTCGCGCGAAATCGTTGACGATTTCGAACTTCACGCTCAAGCGGTGATCGTCGCGTCCGGCGGCATCGGCGGCAATCACGAGCTGGTGCGCCAGAATTGGCCCGAACGCCTGGGCGCGCCGCCGAAGCGCATGATCACCGGCGTGCCAGACCATGTCGACGGCCGCATGCTGGCGATCTCGGAAGCGGCGGGCGGCAGGATCATCAACCGCGACCGCATGTGGCATTACGTCGAAGGCATCAAGAACTGGGCGCCGATCTGGACGGAGCATGCGATTCGCATCCTGCCCGGCCCATCATCGCTCTGGCTGGACGCGCGCGGAAAGCGGCTGCCGGTGCCGCTCTATCCGGGCTTCGACACTTTAGCCACGCTCAATCACATCATGGGCACGGGCTTCGACTATTCCTGGTTCATCCTGACCAAGAAGATCATCCAGAAAGAATTCGCGCTTTCGGGCTCCGAGCAGAACCCCGACCTCACGGGGAAAAGCTGGCGGCAGGTGCTGGGCCGCGCGACGTCGGGCATTCCCGGCCCGGTGAAAGCCTTCATGGAAAAGGGTGAGGATTTCATCGTCGAGTCGGACCTTTCGAAGCTGGTGGCGCGGATGAACGCGCTGGCCGGCGGCGAACCGCTGCTCGATGTGGCGCAGGTCGAACGCGAGATCCGCGCCCGCGACATGCAGCTCGACAACCCGTTCTCCAAGGATGCGCAGATCACCGCGCTGCGCGGGGCGCGCGCCTATCTCGGCGACAGGCTGATCCGCACGGCGAAGCCGCACAAGATGCTCGATCCGGCGAACGGCCCGCTGATCGCCGTGCGCCTCAACATCCTGACCCGCAAGACCCTGGGCGGCCTGCAGACCGATCTCGACAGCCGTGTGCTCGATGCCGATGGCCAGCCGGTGCCGGGGCTCTACGCGGTTGGCGAGGTCGCCGGCTTCGGCGGCGGCGGCGTACATGGCTATGCGGCGCTGGAAGGCACCTTCCTCGGCGGCTGCATCTTTTCCGGCCGCAGCGCCGGAAGGGCTGCGGCGAAGGCGGTCGCCTGACCGCATAGGTCGGCGACCGCGAGGCGATGCCAGCTACCGGCTGGCCAACACCATGCGGTTGCCTTCGCTGTCGCGGAACTCGGCGACGGTGCGGCCCGGCTGCCATGGCGCTTCCTGCGGCTCGGTGACGATCTCGACGCCTTTAGCCTTGAGCGATGCGACCCTTGCCTCGACATCATCGTCGACCAGGACGAGCACCGGATCCGGGCTCGGGGCCGCATCGGCGCGACTGATGAAATGCAAGTTGGTGACCGCGTGAGGGAACGCCAGCTCTACCCAGCGCCAGCCACCATCGCCCATCGACTGGTCGGCTATGACTTGGCACGCAAGGTTGTCGGTGTAGAACGCCTTGGCGCGGTCCTGGTCGTACACCGGAAGTTCGGCAAATTGGATATGCATGATGTCTCTCTCCTTATCGCGGCCGCGGGCGCGGCCTTTGCGTATGACGTTTGCGGCCGGCAAAAAGATTCGCGTGCCGGTGAGAATCTTTTCGGCGGCACGAAACGTCTTCCTTACGCAGACACGTCAAACAGGAGACGACCATGACCTACAACCTCATCCGCTACGGCGTGAAGGATGCCAGCATCGCCGAGAACCGGGCGCTGGTGGCAAAGGTGTTCGAGGCGCTGGATGAAACCAAGCCGCAATCCGTGCGCTACCTCGTGCTCGAGCTGGAGAACGGCGAGTTCGTCCACCTTGTCGGCTATGACAAGGACAGTTCGGAACTGACCGGGCTCGACGCGTTCAAGGCCTTCGGCGCCGATCACGCGGAGCGGCGTTCGACACCGCTTGCCAGGTCATCGGCGAAGATCGTCGGCAATTATCGTATGCTGGCGAAAACCGACGAGGCCGTGCCGGCCTGACCGGGCGCGGCATGGCTCGACGAGCCGATCAAAGAGAACGAGGACGATGAGCATAGCGACACTCGACCGCGCGGCGCTTGAAGCCATGCTCGTCGGCATGCGTCCGAAACTGCACCGCTATGCGGCGCGCATGGCCGGCTCGACGCTCGAGGGCGAGGACATCGTGCAGGAGACCGTGGTGAAGGCGCTTGCCGCGCATGACGGCGGCGCCGCGGTCGAACGCCCCGAGCAATGGCTGTTCCGGATCGCCCACAATGCGGCGCAGGATCATCTGCGCCGCCGCCAGCGGGAGCGCTCCCGCATGACCGAGGCCGACATGACAACGGTTGTGGACCTCTCCGCCAGCGCGGAGGCACGGCTTGCGGCCGCGACCAGCCTGCGCAGCTTTATGCAGCTTACGCCGGCGCAGCGCAGCGCCGTGATCCTGGTCGACGTGCTCGGCCTCAGCCTCTATGAAACCTGCGAGGTGACAGGCGCCACGCTTGCTGCCACCAAGGCGGCGCTGCATCGCGGCCGGGCCGAGTTGAAAGCGCTGGCATCGGCGCCGGACGAAGCGGTCATGCCGAAGCTCGATCCGGAAGAAGAGCGCCGGCTGCGCCGCTATATCGACCTGTTCAACGCGCGCGACTTCGATGGGGTCAGGGCGCTGATCGCCGAAGATATCCAGCTCGACGTCGTCAACCGGACCCGCCTCACGGGCAAGAAAGAGGCCTCGACATATTTCGGCAATTACGACCGCCTCAGCGACTGGGCGCTGTCGCTCGGCTTCGTCGACGGCCGGCCGGCTATCCTGATCCGCAACCCGCAGGCGGGCGATGCGGTGCGCGGCTTCGTGCTGATCGACTGGCGCGGCGATGAGGCCGTCCGCATCCGCGATTTCCGCTACGCGCCTTATTGTGCCGCGGAGGCGGATATCCGCTTGGTCTCTGGCGAGCGGGCATGACGGGGATACTGCGCTAAGATCGCTTCGCCAGATTTCCGCCGCTACTTCTTCGATCGGGCCGAGTTTCCTCCCGCTACCGACACGTCTATAAATCCGCAGCGGGGCGTTGGGCAGAACGGACGCGGGTTGTGACGCAGGCTGGTCTCGAAACGCACGGCACCGCAGCACGGATGCTCGCTGCGCTTGTCGCGCTGGCGGCCTGGGCCGGCATCGCCGTGCATTTTCACGCGCTCGCCGACGGGCCGGCGACTTGGCCCGCCGCGCTTTGGGCCCTGGCTGGCTATCTCACGATCACGACCAACCTGCTGGTCGCAATCGTGTTTACCGGCGTTGTGATAAAGGCGCGGTTCGCCACGCCGTGGCTGCTGGGCGCAACCTTGCTCAACATCCTGCTTGTCGGCGTCGTCTATGGGCTCCTGCTGCAGGGCCTGAAGGAGTTGACCGCCGGCTCGCAGCTCGCCAACATCCTCCTTCATCGGGTGACGCCGGCGCTGACGACCGTTTTCTGGCTGGCCTTTGTCCGCAAGGGCACACTGACCTGGCGGGCGCCATTTGTCTGGGCGCTCTATCCGCTCTTTTATCTCGCCTACGCCCTGGTTCGCGGCGCGACGGAAGCACGTTACCCCTATCCGTTCATCGACGTCGCCCGGATCGGCTGGGAGCAGACCCTTGCCAACAGCGCCTCGATCGCCCTTGCCTTCGTTGCGGCGGGAGAGGTGCTGGTCTGGCTCGATCGGCGGCTCGGCGGAAAGACAAGCTCGTGAGCGGGCCGCCGGCACAGCATCCGCAATCGCTATTCCGGCCGGCAAGGCTATATTCGACCTGATCGCACCAGCGGAAGAATGGTCACATGCTTCCTTCAGCAGGACTCGAGCGGCTGAACGCGTTCTCCGACGGCGTGTTCGCCGTGCTCATCACCGTGCTGGTGCTGGAGCTTCGCCCACCGGAGATTCCGACCTTCGTGGCATTGCTCGCCCTTTGGCCGACATGGCTGAGTTATGGCGTGAGCTACCTCTTCATCGCCATCGTCTGGGCGAACCACCATCATCTGCTGCGCCACGCGAGCGAGATGACGGCACGCCTGATGTGGCACAATTTCGCGCATCTGTTCTCGGTCTCGCTGCTGCCGCTGGCCACCGCCTGGATGGCCGTCAGCGAGCTGTCACCGCAACCGGTCGCTTTTTATGCCGGTGTCTTCTTCCTGGTGAACCTGACCTACATTTTCCTCATTCGCGAGCTGATCGAGCCGATGCCGGTCGAGGTCATCCCGCTCAACGTCCGCAAGGCCATGCGCATCCGCTCGATCGCAACGCTTTGCCTGTTTGGGCTCGCGGCACTCGTCGCGCTGAAATACCCGATCATCGGACTGGCCATCTGTTGCTGCTGTCTGGCCGTGTATCTCAGGCCCGAGGCGCCCGGGGCGCGGAATTAGAGCGCATCGCTGAAAGACGGATTCAGGCGACGCGCCTAAATCTTCCTGCTACGCGACCAACCTCGCCCACGCCACCATCAACATCCATGTCTTAAACATCATTTATTGACGATGAGACCTTTTAATGTATGCTGGAGATCCGAGACCTCATATCTCAGAACTGAACAAGAGAGTCGCCGGTGATAACCGCACCGCAATTGCGCGCCGCCAGATCGCTGCTCGGCATCGATCAGCGCCGGCTTGCCGAATTGTCCGGCCTGTCGGTGCCGACGATCCAGCGCATGGAAGCCAGCGGCTCGATCATCCGGGGCAATGTCGATTCGCTGATGAAGCTGATCGCGGCGCTCGAGGTGGCCGGCATTGAATTGATCGGGGAAGGCGCGGTCAGCCAGGGCGGCGGACGCGGCGTGCGGCTGAAGGCCGGCTTCGATCCGGCCAGGGCGGCCGATACCGGCGATGCCGGGCTCGGCGGGAGCCTGCCGTGATTTCGACCGTCGCGCTTCTGTTGTGCGGCCCCGCCGCGCTTCTGGCGACAGCCATCCTGGGCGGAGCCGCCAGCCGGCGCGCCTCGGCGACGCGTCTGGTCTATGGCGCGGCGCTCGCCATTTCGGCCGCCTTGCTCGTCATCGTCGCAGGCCACCTCGCGGGCAATCCCGGTGAGGTGTCCACTGCCACCTTGCCGCTCGGCCTGCCTTGGATCGGTGCCCGGTTTCGGCTCGACGGCCTGTCGGCCTTCTTTCTCGTCGTCGTCAACCTGGGCGGCGCCATCACCAGCCTCTACGGTCTTGGCTACGGCCAGCACGAATCCCAGCCGCATCGCGTGCTGCCGTTCTATCCGGCCTTTCTCGCCGGCATGAACCTTGTCGTGCTGGCCAACGACGCCTTCAGCTTCCTTTTGTCTTGGGAATTCATGTCGCTTGCCTCCTGGGCGCTGGTCATGGCGCATCACCGCGATGCGGAAAACAGGCGGGCCGGCTACATCTATCTGGTGATGGCAAGCTTCGGCACGCTGGCGCTGCTGCTTGCCTTCGGCCTGCTGGCGGGATCGACGGGAACCTATACGTTCGACGCCATGCGGGCCGCGCAACCCGGCCCGCTCGCCGCCGGCACGGTGCTCGCCCTCATGCTGCTCGGCGCCGGCTCAAAGGCCGGGCTCGTGCCGCTGCACGCCTGGCTGCCGCTTGCCCATCCGGCAGCACCCAGCCACGTCTCGGCGCTGATGAGCGGCATCATGACCAAGGTCGCCATCTACGGTTTCATCCGCGTGGTGTTCGATCTGCTCGGCGCGCCGGCATGGTGGTCCGGCGTCGCAGTGCTTCTCATCGGCGGCGTGACGGCGGTTCTGGGCATCCTCCATGCGCTGATGGAAAAGGATCTCAAGCGGCTGCTTGCCTACTCGACCATCGAGAACATCGGCGTCGTCTTTGCGAGCCTCGGCCTTGCGCTGGCCTTCAAGGCGAACGCCATGCCATCGGCCGCGGCGCTGGCCTTCACCGCGGCGCTGTTCCACGTGCTCAACCATTCCTTCTTCAAGAGCCTGCTGTTTTTCGGCGCCGGCGCCGTGCTGACGGCGACCGGCGAGCGCGACATGGAAAAGCTCGGCGGCCTCATCCATCGCTTGCCGGTGACCAGCTTCGTCTTCCTCGTCGGCTGCGTCTCGATCTCGGCGCTGCCGCCGTTCAACGGCTTCGCCTCCGAATGGCTGGTCTTCCAAGCCATATTGCAGAGCCCCGAGCTGCCGCAATGGGGCCTGAAGGTCATCGTGCCCGCCGTCGGCGGCATGCTGGCGCTGGCGGCGGCGTTGGCCGCGGCCTGCTTCGTCAAGGCATTCGGCATCACCTTCCTTGGCAGGGCGCGATCGGCGGTGGTGGAACGAGCGCATGAGGTCGACCGCTGGTCGCTGGCGGCGATGGTCGTGCTCGCGGTCTTGTGCCTGCTCGCCGGCATCCTGCCCGGTTTCGTCATCGACAGCCTGTCGCAGGTTGCGCTTTCGCTCATCGGCGACCGCATGCCGGTTCAGACGGCGCAGCCATGGCTGTCGATCGTGCCGATCGCCGAGAGCCGTAGCTCCTACAACGGCCTGCTGGTGTTCGTCTTCATCACCATCTCGGCCTCGCTCGCGGCCTTCTTCATTCACCGCTTCGCCTCGCACGCGCTGCGCAGGGGCCCGGCATGGGGATGCGGCTTCGCAGAGGCGACACCCGCCGCGCAATATACCGCCGTCAGCTTCGCGCAGCCCATTCGCCGGGTCTTCGGCGGCTTCGCGTTCCGCGCCCGGGAGACGGTGGAAATGCCGGCGCCGGGCGCGCTCGACCCGGCGCGCTTCAAAGTGGAAATCCATGATGTAGCCTGGGAGACGTTCTACCAGCCGATCTCCGGCGCGATCGATTTCGCCACCGAGCGGCTGAACTACCTGCAGTTCCTGACGATCCGCCGCTATCTGACGCTGGTCTTCCTCTACCTCGTCATCCTGCTCCTGGTGCTTGCGCTATGGCCGTGATTTTCGAGCTGGCCGTGCAGGGCGCGCAGATGTTTTTGGTGCTTGCGCTGGCGCCGCTGCTGATCGGCTTCGTGCGCAAGGTGAAGGCGAGGCTGGCGAGAAGGCAGGGACCTTCGCTGATCCAGCCCTATCGCGATCTGATCAGGCTGATGCGCAAGGAGGTCGTGCTGGCGGACAATGCCTCCTGGCTGTTCCGCGTGACGCCCTATCTGATCTTCGCCGCCACCTGGGTCGCGGCGGCGCTCGTTCCGACATTCGCCGCCGGCCTTCAGTTCAGCTGGACCGCCGACCTCATCGTCATCGTGGCGCTGCTCGGCAGCGCGCGCTTCTTCCAGGCACTGGCCGGAATGGACGTCGGCACCAGTTTCGGCGGCATCGGTGCCAGCCGCGAGGTGATGATCGCCTCGCTCGCCGAACCGGCGATGTTGCTCATCGTGTTCAGCCTGGCGTTGGTCGCCGGCGCCACGCAGCTTTCGACGGTCGCCGCCTTCATGGGCTCGCCGGAGGTCGGACTGCGGGTGTCGCTCGGCATGTCGCTGATCGCCCTGGTGATGGTGGCGATCGCCGAGAACGCGCGCATACCGGTCGACAATCCTGCCACGCATCTGGAGCTCACCATGGTGCATGAGGCGATGATCCTGGAATATTCCGGCCGTCATCTGGCGATGATCGAGCTCGCCACCTTCATCAAGCTCCTGCTCTATGTGTCGCTGATCTCCTGCGTCTTCCTGCCCTGGGGCCTGGCGCATGCCGGGGCGGGGCCGAAAGCGCTGGCCATCGGCGCCGCCGCCTATCTCGCCAAGCTTGCCGCGCTTGCCATCCTGCTTGCCGTGTTCGAGACGGCGGTCGCCAAGATGCGTGTCTTCCGTGTGCCGGACTTCCTGGGCGCGGCGCTGATGCTGGCGCTGCTTGGCACGCTCCTGCTGTTCGTCTCGCGGAGCCTGTGATGAACGGTCTCACCTTCGATATCGCCCATCTGCTCGCCGGCAGCCTGGTGCTGGTCTCCTTCATGATGCTCTACCAGGACCGCCTGTTCGCCCTGATCAACGTCTTTGCCTTGCATGCGGTTGTGCTTGCGCTCTCGGTGGCCTGGCAGGCCTATATCCAGGACGCCCATCATCTCTACATCACCGCGGCAATAGCGCTGGTCTTCAAGGCGATCGTCATTCCGGTCGGGCTGCATCGCATCATCCAGCGGCTCGGTATCCATCGCGACATCGAGACCGCAGTCGGCATCGGCCCGACCATGCTCGCGGGCATCGGGCTGGTGACGCTCTCCATGGTTCTGATGCTGAGAGTAACGCCCGAGGCCGACCCGCTCGCCCGCGAGGACCTGGCCTTCGCGCTGTCGATCATCTTGCTGGGTCTGCTGGTGATGGTCACCCGGCGCAACGCCGTCAGCCAGGTCGTCGGCTTCATGTCGCTGGAAAACGGCCTGGTGCTGGCCGCTACCGGCGCCAAGGGCATGCCGCTGGTCGTCGAGATCAGCGTCGCCTTCTCGATCCTGATCGCCTTCATCGTCATCGGCGTCTTTCTGTTCCGCATCCGGGAACGGTTCGATTCGGTCGATGTTGGCGCGCTCGACGACTACCGGGGAGAGCGCCGGTGACCGGATTTTCCTTCGATGCCGTCGCCGCGATCCTGCTGGTGCCCGCCGGTGCCGCCGCCCTTCTGGCGGCGATGCCGAACTACAAGATGACGGCGATCGTGAACGTGATAGCGAGCCTCCTCACTTTGCTCGCCGCGCTGTCGCTCTTCGTCACCGAAAGGCCGGAACCCGGGCAGTATCTCATCGTCGACGATCTCAACATCGTCTTCATCGTGCTCAACACATTCGTCGGCTTCACCACCAGCGTGTTCAGCGCGTCCTATATCGCGCATGAGCTGGAGACCGGCCGGCTGACCGCGCCGAACCTCCGTTTCTACCACGCGATGTACCAGATCATGATGTTCGGCATGAACCTGGCCTTCGTTTCGAACAATATCGGTCTGATGTGGGTCGCGGTAGAGCTTGCCACGCTGACCACCGTGCTGATGGTCGGCATCTACCGCACGCATGAGGCGCTTGAAGCGGCCTGGAAATATTTCATCTTGGGAAGCGTCGGCATCGCGCTCGCTTTGTTCGGCACCATCCTCGTCTACATGGCGGCACAACCGGTCGTCGGAGAGGGCACCAATGCGATGGTCTGGTCGGTGCTGATCGAAAAGGCGGCGCATTTCGATCCCGCGCTCCTCAGCGTCGCCTTCATCTTCCTGCTGCTCGGCTACGGAACCAAGGTGGGGCTCGCGCCGCTGCATGCATGGCTGCCCGACGCGCATGCCGAGGGCCCGACGCCGATTTCGGCGGTGCTGTCGGGTCTTCTGCTCAACGTCGCGCTCTACGCGGTGCTGCGCTTCAAGCTCTTGCTCGCCGCCAGCCCGGAGGCGATCGGCCCAGGACCGCTGATGGTCACGATGGGGCTGACCTCGCTGATCTTCGCGGCCTTCATGCTCTACCGCCGCCGCGACATCAAGCGCCTGTTCGCTTATTCCTCGATCGAGCACATGGGCATCATCGTCTTCGCCTTCGGCATGGGCGGTCCGCTCGCCAACTTCGCCGGCCTGCTGCACATGGTCATGCACAGCCTGACCAAGTCGGCGATCTTCTTCGCTGTCGGCCATATCGCGCAGGTCAAGGGCACGCAGAAGATCTCCGAGATCAGAGGGTTGACCGAAAGCCATCCCGGGCTTGGCTGGGCGCTCGTCATCGGCGTCGTGGCAATAGCCGGCCTGCCGCCGCTCGGCATCTTCATGAGTGAATTCCTGGTCGTCAGCTCGACCTTCGCCCGGCATCCGTGGCTGGCGATCCCGCTGGTGTTCGGGCTGCTGATCGCCTTCGGCGCGCTGCTTTTGCGACTGACCGGCCTTGCCTTCGGCGAGCCGCGCGGCGGCACGGCGCCGGTCGAGGCGTCCTATGTGCCGATGTACTCGCATCTCGCCTTGGTGTTTGCCGCTGGCATCTATCTGCCGGCGCCGCTGGTCGCGTGGTTCCAGCATGTCGCCGGCATCCTGGGGTGAGGCCATGAGCAAGAAAAGCATGCTCGCGCTCGCAGATCTCATCGAGACCGACCACCCGGTCGAGCATCACGCTCCCTGGCGCCGCGTGGTGGTGACCCCGAAAGTCTGGAACCTTGCCGTCGAACAGCTCGCCGGCGGCCGCTGGAGCCTGCTCGGCCTGTGGGGGGAGCCGGACAGGGTGCACATGGCGCTTCTCGACGAAGCGCGGAACATCGGCGTGATCAGCCTGGACTGCCGCGGCGGCCGCTACCCGTCGGTCGGCCAGCACCACCCGCCGGCGCTGCGGCTGGAACGCGCCGCGGCGGACCTCTTCGGGCTGGCGCCGCAAGGCCTGCCCGACACCCGCCGCTGGCTCGACCATGGCCAATGGGGCGTCTTGCATCCGCTGGCGGCGCGGCCCGGTGGGCCGGCGGCCCCCTCCTCCTACCGCTTCCTCGCGGCGGAAGGCGAAAGCCTCCACCAGATCGCGGTCGGGCCGGTGCATGCCGGCATCATCGAGCCTGGGCATTTCCGCTTCACGGCAAGCGGCGAAACGGTGGTGCGGTTGGAGCAGCGGCTGGGATATGTGCACAAGGGCATCGAAGGCTTGATGGCGGGCGCGCCGATCGATCGTGCGGCAAAATTCGCGGGTAGGACGTCGGGCGACAGCACCGTTGCCTATTCCCTTGCCTTCGCCCGCGCGGCGGAGGCGGCGCTCGGGCTCACGCCACCGCCGCGCGCGGTATGGCTGCGGGCGCTGATGGCCGAGCTGGAGCGCCTTGCCAACCACCTCGGCGATATCGGCGCCATTTGCAACGACGCCGCCTTCGCGCTGATGCACGCGCATTGCGGCGTGCTGCGCGAACGCGTGCTGCGCGCCGCCGACGCCGCCTTCGGCCACCGCCTGATGCGCGACCGCATCGTGCCCGGCGGCGTTGCAATCGATCTGAACGAGGCCGGGACCAGCGCTATCCGTTCGCTGGTCGCGGAGATCAGGCAGCGCTTTCCGCATCTGGTCGAACTCTACGACAACACCGCGTCGCTGCAGGACCGGACGGTGGCGACCGGCCGCGTTCAGGTCGGACTTGCACGGCAATATGCCGCCGGCGGCTATGTCGGCCGGGCATCGGGGCGCGATTTCGATGCGCGGCGCGATCTTGCCTACGCGCCCTATGACCAGCTCACCTTCAATGTGCCGGTCCTTCAGGAAGGCGACGTCAACGCGCGCGTCTGGATCCGCGTGCGGGAGGTCGAGCAGAGCCTGTCGCTCGTCGAGGAGATATTGGGGCGGCTGCCCGCCGGCCCGATCCGCGTCGACATCGCCCGGGCAGACAATGGCTCGGATGGACCGCGCGAGGGCATGGCGCTGGTCGAGGGTTTCCGCGGCGACATACTGGCCTGGCTGCGCATCGGCGAGGAGGGCTTGATCGAGCGCTGCCACCTGCGCGACCCCTCATGGTTCCAGTGGCCGCTCCTGGAAGCGGCGATCGAAGGCAACATCGTCGCCGACTTCCCGCTCTGCAACAAATCGTTCAACTGCTCCTATTCCGGCCACGATCTTTAACGTGGTCCAAGGCACGCCGTCATGCGCAAGCTCCTCTTCGAAAGCCTGATCCGCCCGCCCTTGACCGAGCATCCGCCTGAGGTGAGCGATGCGGCGGTCGACGAGCTGGCGCGCGCGCTTGACGGCGTTGCCCGCAAGCGGCTCGGCCGAAGCCTGTCGATCCGTGCCGTCGACGCCGGCTCCTGCAATGGCTGCGAGCTCGAGATGCATGCGCTCAACAACGCCTTCTACGACATCGAGCGCTTCGGCTTCCGCTTCGTCGCGTCGCCCCGCCATGCCGACGTGCTTTTGGTCACCGGGCCGGTCACCAGGAACATGCGCGAGGCGCTGAAGCGGACCTTTGACGCGACGCCCAACCCGAAATGGGTGGTCGCGCTCGGCGACTGCGCCAAGGACGGCGGCTGCTTCGCCGGCAGCTACGCAATTGTGGGCGGCGTCTCGGACGTAGTGCCTGTCGACCTGCATATCCCGGGCTGTCCGCCACGGCCGATCGAGATACTCAAGGGATTGATCGTTCTGCTCGACGGCGCGAACGGGAAGGGCGGCGCTTCCAGGGGCTGAACCCATAGAGCCTTTCACCGTTTCATGGAAACAGCGAACCGCGCTCGTGGAACGTCACGCAGATCCATGCGTTTGCGCATAAACCTGCGCGGTGATGACGGAGCGCGCACATGGCATCCATCCGATACATTGTGACGAACGTGGATAGATCGGTCGAATTCTACCGCGATAAGCTCGAGTTCTCAGTGAACATGCACAATCCCGGCAAGTTCGCAGCGCTTGTTCGTGGTGATCTGACGCTCTATTTGAGCGCCCCAGGAGCGGGCAGTGGAGGAACCGCAGGCGGCGATCCGGAGCCTGGCGGATGGAACCGGTTTATGATTGTTACGAAGGACTTGGACGGTCTCGTCAGCCGGTTGAACGCCGGTGGGGCCGAATTCAGAGGAGCAATCAGCGAAGCCGGCGCCGGTCGAGCCAGGCTTCTGAAAGACCCATCCGGCAACTTGATTGAGCTGTTTGAATTCAAATAATTAATGCTGCTGGCCGTCTCCTCTGCGCGGGATAGCAGCATATAGTATCGTTCCCGCGTCAGGCTCGTTCGCGCGTCAATCCGGCGCGCTTTATCCCAGCTTCGGCAGCCTCACAGGACGCTTCTCATCCACGCCAGGAAGGACTCCATCACCGCGGATCGCGGACTGTGATGCATCCAGACGACGTAGAAACTGTAGCCCGGCAAGGACAATGGATGCGCCTTGACGAGCGAACTGTTCTCCAGCTCTCGGCCAACCACAACGTCACTTAAAATCGCAATGCCTTGCCCGGCGACAACCGCATCGATCGCATGTAGTTCTTCGCGGAAGCTTAAATCCCAGGCTTTGTCCGGGATCAGGTCTGGATCGATCGAACGGGCCGTCGCCAGCCATCGGTGCCAGGTGGGAGCGTCCGGATCCCGGTTCATCCAGTCGAAATGGATCAACGGATAACGCAACAGATCGGCAGCACGCTCAATCGCCCGCCCATCGCCTGCCAACAATCGGGGACTGCATACGGGAAAGAAGGAATCGCGGCATATCTCGTGCGCGGCAAAGCCGACAGGTGGACGGCGCGTATAGCGGACCGCCACATCCGCGGCGCCGGCGCGCAGATCGAGGACCGCGTCCGTCCCGATGATCTCCAGCGGCACGGCCGGGTTGGCCTCCCGCCATTTCGGCAAGCGCGGCACCAGCCATCGGCTGGCGAAGGCGTTCGGGCTTGTCACCCGCAATGGCGCCTGAACATCCGGCTCGGCGACAGCGGCAAGGGAGCCGGCGAGAAGATCAAAGCCGTTTCGCAGGATGGGAAACAGCCGCGCTCCTGCCCCCGTCAGCATGAGCGGGCGCGGCCGGCGCTGGAACAGCTTGCAGCCGCATATCTCTTCCAGCAGGCGGACCTGGTGGCTGATCGCCGTCGGCGTCACGCCGAGCTCCGCCGCCGCGGCCTTGAAACTGCCGTGCCGGGCGGCGGCTTCGAAGGCGTGCAAAGCGCGGAGCGGCGGGCGGTTTCCCATGTGCGGCAGCGTAGATGAATTCTGCTCATCCAGCAGCTAAGAATTTCGCTTTTGCAGAAGGTCGGGCGCTGTGAGACCGTTCGTCCGGTTGGAACCGGAGACGGCGACGATGGAGCTTCCGCGACAGACCGATACCCTATCGGGCCGATCCCATTCCTCGGTTGCCGCGATCGCGCAGCTGCGGCAGAGCTTGCATGGCGAACTGGTATTGCCGACGGACGCCGGCTACGACGAGGCGCGCAGAGTGTGGAACGGGGCGATCGACAAACGCCCTGCTGCGATCGTCTTTTGCGCCGATGCCGATGACGTCGTCCGCGCCGTGACCTATGCCAGGTCGCAAGGCTCAATCGTGGCGGTCCGCAGCGGCGGCCACAATGTCGCCGGCCTGTCCGTCTGCGACGACGGGATGGTGATCGATCTATCGCGCATGAAAAAGATCGTCGTCGATCCTGAGCGCCGCATCGCCAGGGCGGAAGCCGGTCTGAACCTCGGCGAGTTCGACGCGGCCACGCAGGCCCACGGTCTTGCGACGACGATGGGCGTCAACGGCGACACCGGTATTGCCGGCCTCACGCTCGGTGGAGGCTTCGGCAAGCTCGGGCGAAAGCACGGCCTGAGCTGCGATAATTTGATCGCGGCTGAAATCGTCACGGCCGACGGACGGCTGTTGCGAACAAGCGCCGGCGAGCATCCCGACCTGTTCTGGGCCTTGCGTGGCGGTGGCGGCAATTTCGGCATAGTGACGGCATTCGAATACCGGCTGCATCCGCTCGGCCCGGCTCTTCTCGTGGGCTCGGTGCTTCACGCCTACAATCATGCGCGCGAGGCCATGCGGTTTTACGACAAATTCTCCCGGGACGCCCCTGACGAGTTGAGTGTCGATGCCGCGCTCGTCACACTGCCGTCGGGCGACCGTGCCTTCAGCATCTCGGCTTGCTATGTCGGGTCACCCGAAGCGGGCGAGCCCGTCATCGCACCGCTGATGAAATTCGGATCCCCCATCGAAAGCCGCCTTCAAGCCATTCCCTATCTCCAGATTCAATCGGCTGGCGACAGCCTCTTTCCACGCGGACGACGCTATTACTGGAAGGCGCAGTTCCTGCACCGGATCAGCGATGGTGCGATCGAGGCCTTGCTCGACAGCTACGCGAAGGCCCCCAATAACTCCTCGCTGCTGGTTTTCCAGCAGGTTGGCGGAGCTATCGCTCGCGTGCCCGCCTCGCACACGCCCTACGCCAATCGCGATGCGGCCCTTGACTGCTTCCCGATCGCCATCTGGGACGATCCGGCCGACGACGAGGCAAATATCCACTGGGCGCGCCACCTATGGAATGCGGTCAGGCCGTTCTCCACCGGCGGCGTCTATGCCAACAATCTTGGCGATGAGGGCGACGAGCGCGTGCGCGATGCTTACGGCGGAAATTATGTCCGCCTCGCCGCCATCAAGAAGCAATACGACCCGACCAATTTCTTCCGATCGAACCAGAATATCAAACCTGGATAATCCGCAATCCATGGGGGAACCGCCGCACTGTCCGTCCCAGTCGGGGGCTACCTCGCGGATCGCACCGGGAGCCGCAATGCCATGCTGGCGGTTAGCTGCCTCGCCTTCGCGGCACTGGTTCTCGTGCTGTGGCGCGGTTCCGAGACGCTACCCACCTTGGTTGCTCTTGGCTTGGTCTGCGGCCTGCCGGCCGGGGCGATCATGAGCCTGCCGGCACGGGTACTGGAGCCGACGACGCGAGCGCTGGGAATGGGCCTCTTCTACACGGTGTACTACGCCACGATGCTCGTCGCTCCCTGGCTCGGCGGCAAGCTTGCGCTTTGGGCAGGCAGCGCCGGCGCAGCCCTTGGCCTTGGCTCGGCCACGCTTCTGGCGTGTCCGATCCTGCTATGGGGGTTCGAACGCCGGCTGCTCCTGCCGGAGCGGACGATAGCACAGGTGAATTGAGCTCGGGGCCAGCCCGTTCCGGCAAGTTCATCGAGGGCCTAAGTTCACCGATCGACGGCGGGGCGACACCGGGTGCTGCGACAGCGCTCCTGCCGCCTGCGCTGAATTGCACGCCGTGTCTGAGGATTCACGCGGCAACTTGCCGGCACCGCCCATGCTCTTCCCATTCTTCGAGCGGGCAAGATTGCCGAATCCACCTGCGGCTCCAAGTGAGAGGAGATACATAGGAGCAATCCGATGACTCAAGCCGGACTTTCACCGCTGCGCGGCCTCGCCAAGCTTCGCGATGCCAGGACGCGACGCTTTTCCAGCTACGACCGCACCGGCGGCAACGACGACCGTTTGCACATCGAGCCGGGCGAGACCGTGACAATCGCCGAACATGAAGGCGCCGGCATCGTCACCCATATCTGGGCGACGCTGGCCTGCGGCAGCGAAAGCTTCCTGCGCAAGGCCGTGCTGCGCGCCTACTGGGACGGCGAGGGGCAGCCGAGCATCGAGACGCCCATCGGCGACTTCTTCGGCATCGGTCACGCCCGCACGAAGAACTTCGCCAGTCTCCCCGTGCAGGCAAGCCCCGAGGACGGCAAGGGCTTCAACTGCTATTTCCCGATGCCCTTCGCGACCGGCATGAAGATGACGGTCAGCAACGAGGCCGAGCACGAACTGGTGCTCTATTGCTATGTCGACCTCGAACTGCATGACGGGCTGGAGGACGATCTCGGCCGCTTCCACGCGCAGTACCGCCAGGCGCGGCCCGAGGGCATGGCGGAGACCGGCCTCACCAACGAGCAGTTCCTGTTCGGCGGCGAGAACACGGACGGCAAGGACAACTATACGATCCTCGAGGCCGAGGGCCGCGGCCACTATGTCGGCGTGCTGTTCAGCGTCTTTTCGCGCCGGCGTTCCGCGCAGTGGGACTGGTATGGCGAGGGCGACGACATGATCTTCATCGACGGCGAGCCCGGCCTATCGGTGTTCGACCGCAAGCCCGACCCGCGCATCGGCCAGCAAGTGGCGCTGATCGCGCCGCGCGGCGAGAGCGCGCCGGGCGCCAACGACGCCTGGCCGCCGACGCTGCACGGCACCGGCACGGAGGATTATTTCAACACCGCCTGGTGCCCCACCCAGGACTATTCGGCGCCCTATCACGGCGTCATCGCGGCGGGAGGGCCGAACTGGAGCGAGCCGGTCACGCTCTATCGCTGGCATATCGAGGACCCGGTGATCTTCCGCCAACGCATCCGCGTCAGCATCGAGCACGGCCACGCCAACCGGCGCGCCGACGACATCTCGTCGGTCGCCTTCTGGTACCAGGCCGAGCCGCACAAGCCGTTCGCGCCGCTGCCGGCGGTCGCCGAGCGCATTCCGAGTTTCGGCCGCGACGCGGAGGGTTAGGGGGGCGTCGCGACGAAAAGAATTCGGACGACGCGCTTCAGTCTTTGTCTTGATGCATGTCATGTGCCCAAAGCCCTCAGCGCTTTTTGGGCAGCATGCGTAGAATTCTGCCATCACGCCTAGTGCGCGAGCGGGGCCGTCATCAATGCCGGTTTCATTAACCTTTGTCTTCGAGGCATGCGGCAGGTTTAAAGTGCTAATAATTCATGCAACGTGGCGTACATATTGTTGACCTACGGAAGCCCTGAAAAGTGAGCAGCTCCATTGCACAGTACTCCAGCCGACGCAGTCAATTTGCAGCTTATTGTTCACAATGACGACCAGACTCCATGGGAGTTCGTCGTCGATCTCGTTCGCGCGGTCTTCGATCGATCGGAAGCGGAGGCCGAGGCCTTCGCTGCGAAAGTGACGCAGCAGGGAAAGGCCGTGTGCGGCAGCTATCCTCTCGCGGTCGCGAAGGCGATGCTGGAGACGGCACGGCTGCGCATCGAAGCAGCCGGTCACCCGCTTCGCATCACCGCCGTCCCTGGCGGAACAGAAGACGCGACAGCGCCCGACCGTCCAGGACCGGCTTCGCGCAACCAGAAATTCAAATATGCCCATGAGGCAATTGCCTGGCATTTTTCGGGACTGGCGCACGACGAGATCATCGCAACCTCCCGCCAGTTCCCCGGCCATATGCGGGCCGACGTGCAGGTAGCGCTCGATAGACTGTTCTCAACCTCGCCTATTCGCTTCTTCGGTCTCTACGAGCAACATCGCTACGAGACGTTGACCTATGCCGCGCTGACAAAAGACGGGCAGTACGCGGTCACCATCTCGGCGGCGCAATATCAAGATGTCGATATCGGCGAAAGCGACCCAATAAAATGTCTCAACAACGGCTTGTGGCTCAATCGCGATGGCGACCTGCACTACGCGGTCGTGCTGTCCTTTCATCGTGAGTATGGCCGCGAGGCCGGGACCTGCGTCGAGATCGCCGTGCCGGCCGGCGAGCACGGTGTGGCGCTTGTAGGCCGCTGCTTCTCCCAGTTGGAGGCTGCGATCAATACTGCGCGATCCTACCGCGGCAAGGTTCTGTCGCTCGAAACGGAAGAGGACTATCAGGGCCGCTCCAAAGGCGTGATGGTCCATCGACTGCCGGAAGTGCGACGCGAAGCGATCATCCTGCCGGAGCGGACTCTGAAGCTTCTCGAACGCAACGTGATCCGGTTCATAGAGAGCCGGGAAGCACTGAGACGGCTTGGGCAATCGACGCGCAAGGGCATCCTGCTTTACGGTCCGCCGGGCACCGGCAAAACGCACACCATTCGCTACCTCGCCGCCAATCTCCCTGGCCATACGACGCTCATCATAACAGCCGGCCAGATGGGCCTGCTGTCGCAATACATGACTCTGGCGCGCCTGCTGCAGCCGGCTATGGTGGTGATCGAGGACGTGGACCTTATTGCCCGCGACCGCGAGAATATGGGAGGTCCATGTGAGGAGTCCCTCCTCAACACCTTGCTCAACGAGATGGACGGGCTAAAGGACAATGCCGACATCCTGTTTGTCCTTACCACCAACCGGCCCGAGCAGCTTGAAGGTGCGCTGACAGGGCGGCCGGGACGTATCGACCAGGCCATCGAGGTGCCGCTGCCGGATGACGACTGTCGGGAGAAGCTCGTGCGCCTTTATGGCGGCGGGCTGAAACTTTCCGACAAGATCGTGGCCGAAGCTGTGGCCCGCACAAAAGGTGTCAGCGCAGCCTTCATCAAGGAGCTTATGCGCCGTACCGCGCAAACAAGCATCATGCGTGGCGACGGAAAGGCTGTGACGCCGAAAGATCTCGCCGAGGCCCTGGACGACATGCTTTTCACGGGCGGCAGGCTCAACGTCAAGTTGCTCGGCGGAGCAGCAGACGGACCATGACGCGCTTAGCCGCATCTGAATTTCAGGCCGCGTCGTTCAAGCGGCGATTTTTGGACCAAACGTCAATGCGCCGACATCGAGGTTCCGGAGACAACAGGGCTTTTGCGCGCCCAGTCCCGGCACAGCGCGATCCAAAAGTTCGTGGCATCGAAGAAGGGCCGGCCCTTGTGTGCGGTTGATACGTATCCTGACATGAATGGGCGAACCTTCGTGCTACGGTGCAGGTGGTTTCATGGCACCCAATCTTGCCTGCCATGAAGTGAAGAGGAGAATTCACCACGTCCAGGATCAGCCGCCGCGCTCTGCTCTTTCATTCCAGCAGCGCTGTTGTCGCCTCGACGGTTGCGGCAGCGGCTCCCGCCACAGAGCCACCGCGCCAAGACCGAGAAACGTCCCGCGAACTGCGTGCACTGATTGAGGCGCACACGACAGCATACGCGGTGTTTGGCAAGGCCGTCCATGAAATGGGTGGAAGCAGCCGCAACTGGGACAGAGCCAGCCGAGCAGAGGAAAAGGCTCTGCTGGCCATCTGCGCCTACCCGGCGGTCAGCGAAGGCGATCGCTTGGCCAAGGCCCGATATCTGCTGGAGATCGAGGCGCGCGGCGAACTCGACCTGCCGGAGCACATGCAGGCTATTCTCCGCTCAACAATGTGGAAGGCATGAGACTGACCGGCACGCAACCGGTCAGTCTCTATAAGATCACTCGAAGCTCGCCGGCTGGCATCAGCGACAAATCAGCGGGCGAAACGCGCCTCTATCTCTGTGCGACAGGACGGACGGTGATCTCGTTGACGCCGACCTCCCGCGGCTGCTCGATGGCATAGAGCACCGCCCGCCCGATCGCCTCCGGTTCGATGGCGTTGCGGCGGTACTCCACCATCGCCCGGGCGGCTGCTTCGTCCGTGATCGTGCCTGCGAGCTCGGACCGCGTCACGCCGGGATAGATGCAGGTGGCGCGGATCGTCTCGTTCTCCTGGCGCAACCCGTCTGTGATAGCCCGCACAGCGAACTTGGTGGCGCTGTAGACGGCCGAGGTCGGCACCACCTCGAAGCTGCCGACCGAGCCGATATTGACGACGTGGCCGCTCCCCTGCGCCTGCATCACCGGCAGGACGGCCGCGATGCCGTGAAGGACGCCGCGGATGTTGACGTCGATCATCCGATCCCATTCCTCGACCTTCAGCGCGGCGAGGGGCGACAGCAGCATCACCCCGGCATTGTTGACGAGGACGTCGATCCGGCCGAACCGCTGCCGCGCCTCGGCGACGAGGGCTTCCATGCTGGCGCGTTCGGTGACGTCGAGGGCGCGGGCGGCGGCCTGGCCGCCCTTCGCCTCGATCTCCTCGACGAGCGTGGCGAGCCGTTCGGTCCGCCGCGCGCCCAGCATGAGGGTGGCGCCGGCGTCGGCGAGGACACGCGCGGTGGCCTCGCCGATGCCGCTGGAAGCGCCGGTGATGAGCACGACCTGGTCTATGGACATGATGGTCTCCTGTATTGTGTTTGATGTGACGGGCCGAGCGCTCACTGCGCCGTGTAGCCGCCGTCGACGAAGAGCTGCGCCCCGGTGATGAAGCTCGAGGCGGGGGAAGCGAGGAAGGCGATGGCCTCGGCCACCTCCTCCGGGCGGCCGATGCGCCCGATCGGGTGCGCGTCGCCGAAGCTGCGCAGCATTTCCCGGCCGTTCTCGACCACGCCTTCCATGATGTCGGTGTCGATGACGCCGGGCAGGACCACGTTGCAGCGGATGCCGCGGCGGCCGTACTCGACCGCGACGATGCGGGCGAGCTGCGCCGAGGCCGCCTTGGAGGAGGCATAGGCCGCCTGCGTCGGGAACGCCGTCGTCGCCGAGAGCGAGGCGTTGATGACGACGGCGCCGCCCTCCTCCATCAGCGGCACCGCCGCCCGGATCGTGACGAAGGCGCCGCGGGCGTTGATCTGGAAGATGCGGTCGTATTCCTCGACCGAGGTTTCGGTCAGCGGCTTGTTGAGGGTTCGTCCGGCATTGCTGACGACGATGTCGAGCCGGCCGAAGCGCTCGCGGGCGAGATCGACCGAACGCCGGGCAAGGCCCTCGTCCGAGACGTCGCCCACCAGCGTGGCAACGTCGCGGGCTTCGAGCGCTTGGACCTCGTCGGAGAGGTCGGAGGCGACGATCCTGGCGCCGCGGGCACGCAGCAGGTCGAGCGTGGCGCGTCCGATGCCGCGACGCGCGCCGGTCACGAGCGCCACCTTGCCGGTCAGGTCATAGGTATTGGGCAGATTGGTCATTGCTGTCTCCATGGTGCTGGCGGAGCGCACCCGTGCGCCCACCATCGATGCCCGGGAGATAGCAATCGCTCGCTGTCGATATAACTTGCCGCGAACTGGACCTTATGGTTAGGAACACTAACCAATGCAGATCGATCTCAACCTCCTCACCCTGTTCGCCGCGGTGGCGGAGACGGGCAATTTCCGCGCCGCGGCCGACCGGCTTGGGGTAACGCGCTCGGCGGTAAGCCAAGGCGTGCGGCGCCTGGAGACCGCGCTCGGCCAAGCGCTGTTCCTGCGCACCACCCGCAGCGTGCGCCTGACCGAGGCGGGCGAGCGCTTCCTGGCCCAGGTCTCGGCGCCATTGGCCGAGATCGCGAACGCCCTCGAAGCGGCGTCCGGCTCGGCGGAGCAGCCCCGCGGTCTCCTGCGGATCGCTGCCACCTCGATCGCCGAGGAGTTCCTGTCCGGGCCGCTGATCGCCTCCTTCAGCGAGGCGCATCCCGGCGTCACCCTCGACGTGACGGTGACCGATCTGGAATTCGACATCATCGCGGCCGGCTTCGACGCCGGCGTGCGCCTCGGCGAGGTCATCGAACGCGACATGATCGCGGTGCCGCTGACGGGCGACCAGCGCCAGGTCGCGGTGGCGACGCCGCACTATCTCGCGCGCCACGGCACGCCAGAGCATCCGCGCGACCTCGTCCACCACCGCTGCATCGGCTGGCGGCCGCAGCCGCACACCGCACCTTATCGCTGGGAATTCGAGAAGGACGGCCGCGCCTTCGACGTCTCGGTCGAACCGCAGATCACCACCAACGACATGTTCCTGATGATCCGCACCGCGCTCGCCGGCGGGGGCATTACCTTCGGCATGGAAGAAACCTTCCGGTCCCATCTCGAGCGCGGCGAGCTCGTCTCGATCCTCTCCGACTGGCTGCCGCCCTTCGCCGGCTTCTTCCTGTACTTCCCCAGCCGCCACACCGTGACGCCGAAGCTGAGGGCGCTCATCGACCATGTGCGACACTATCGCCACCGATCTTAGGCGCGGCGCGGTACCTGCGACCGGCGGCCACTTGCCTGTCGTTCGTCTCCCCAGTGCTTAGTCGGCCTGGGAAGGGGGCGGCGAATTCCCGCTCGCGCAGCTTCGAACCTTGCAGGACCTATCCAACGTAGCCGCATTTGGATTTCGGGCCACGTCGCTCAAGGGGCGATATTTGGACTAAACGTTAATGTGCCGACGTCGGTAGGCTGCCATCTCTAGCGCAGCGTCGCCAGCAGGCGTGCGGCAGACTTCAGATCAGCCGTATCCAAGCCCTCCGCGAAACGCTCGAACAGCGGTTGGAGTAAAGCTCGGGCGCTTTCGTATTGGCTGCGGGCGCCCAGAAGAGTAGCCAGGTCCATCGCGGCGCGCAGCTCCCACCCCCGTGCGCCATGACCGCGGCTCATTTCGAGCGACCGCCTGAGATACAATTCCGCCTCGTCATCAGCACCCGGCTTCGTCACGCGGACGAGGTTTGCCTTCCCCCGCAGCAACTCCGGCATGTAGCAAAGATCCCCATTTGCCTCGACCGATCGGATTGTCCCGTTGACTAGTGCGAGGGCTTCCGCGAATCGGCCCGTCGCGGCGAAGCCTTGAACGAGCGCGATGCTGAGCGGCGTTGTGAGCAGTTCGTATGGGGCTGCATGAAGGTCCTGAAGAACGCGTTGCAGGCTCCGAACCCCGCTTTCTGCATCGCCTCGACGAATGGCGAGCTCTCCTTGGAAGCCTCGCCCGACTGTGAGGTAAGGCCTTAGAGAGTGCAGCTCGGCGCAGGAGAAAAGACGATCGATGTGCTCCTCCGCGCGGTCGAAATCACCGACCCAGACCAACACGGAAACTGCCCAGACCAGAGCGATGGAGAGCGTTAGCGGATGGTCCAAGGTTTCCGCATCCTTGACTGTCAGCAGCGCACGCTCCACCGCCCGATCCGGATAGCCTTGCAGCCAGAGTGTCCGGGCCAGAATCGCGTCGGCGAGAATTCTGCCGTCAAAGCCGAGATAGTTCGTCGTGGTCCGGTCAGAGCGAGGGCCACATCGCAGCGCCTCTTCGAGCGCAGTCCGCGCACGGCCATGCTCCCCGTTCAGATGAAGCGAGATTCCCATCAACGAGTGCGCCAATGTCGTGGACACGGAGTCCTTGATAGCGCCAGCGATGACGGAGCAGCGCTCCGCATAGCGGAGCGCCGTCCTGAATCCTCCCGTGCGCAGGTGGAACATCTGCAATGGACCCAAAACCTGAAGCTGATCGAGCGCATTGCCTCGCTCCTCGGCAATGGCGAAGCTTCTGTTCAATGCCGCACGCGCAGCGTCCTGTCCTCCGCGCGTGAACATCAGGGATACACCCGAGGCCGCCTGAAGACGCATCTCGTCGGGCCCTCCATGTGTGCTGTTGTCGAGAGCGAGAATTGCCTGGGCAGCCCAGCGGTGGCATTCGGTGAGCAAGGACATCGACAGGAAGACCGGAGCTGCGGCAGTGGCAAGCCGGATGCCGAGCTGAGTGTTCCCGTTTGGCCCGAAGCACCATTCCAAGGCCGCTCGCACATTCGCAATGCCGGCGAGGTGAAGAGCGCGCTGCGCCGCGCTCGACAAGGTCGGCCATTCAGTTCCAGTCTCCTCCAGCCATCGCAGATAGTAGGTGACGTGGCGGGCGGCCAGCTCCGTGAGTTCGGCATCATGGACGTCGAGTTGGAGGGCATAGGCCCGCGTCGTATCGAGCAGCCGATAACGCATTGTTGCGCCGGCCGGTCTTGCCGCGATCATCGACTTGGCTACGAGGCTGTCGATGGCACCAAACACCAGAGTCTCGTCAGCGGTGGGGCTCGTCACGATCGCCAGGGCGGCCTCAATCGAAAAGTGGCCAACGAACACGGCGAGCCGGCGAAGCACCAGACGCTCGAACTCGGACAGAAGCCCGAAGCTCCAGTCCAAGGTGGCCTGGAGGGTCTTCTGGCGCGGCGGGGCGGTGCGCTGCCCCGGCCACAGCAGGGTCAGCCGCTCGTCGAGAAGGGCCGCGGTCTTATGAAGGCCGTAGCTCGCAACCCGTCCGGCCGCCAGCTCGATCGCGAGCGGCATGCCGTCAAGCTTCCGGCATATTTTGGCCACGACCTTGGCATCCGCATCGTCGAGATCGAGGCGAGCGCCGCTCGCCGCGGCGCGTTCCACGAACAGCTGGGATGCAGGGAAGCCCTGCGCAACTGACGCCGTGAGCTCCGGATCGTCCGGCGGGTATGCCAGCGGCGCCAGCTTGTAAACGTTCTCCCCTTCGACCAGAAGCGGCTCGCGACTCGTCGTGAGGATGTGAGTCTGCGGCGTGTCGGCGAAGATACGGGTTGCCAGGACTGCAGCCGCATCGATGACATGCTCGCAGGTATCGAGGATCACGAAGGTCCGCCGCCCCGCGAGATAGGCGATCAGCTCGGAGATGGCGTCGTCGGACTGTGGTGACAACCCCAGCGTCGAGGCCACCGTTGTTGCGACCAGGCTGGGATCGCCGAGCGCGCCTAGATCGACGAAGTGCACGGCGCCGGCGAACATCTCGATCAGATCATGCCCGACCGCCACCGCAACAGTGGTCTTGCCGACCCCACCCGTGCCGACGATTGTGACGAAGCGCGTGGCAATGAGCTGGGTTGAAAGCGCGATGGCATCATCGACTCGACCCACCATACGAATGAGCCGGCTTGGTAGATTGGCGTGATAGCTGGCGGCGACCTCGCTGTGCACATCGTTTCGACTGCCTGATCGCGAGATCGGTGCCACAAAGCAGTAGCCTCGTCCGGCCAAGGTAGCGATGTAGCGCGCGCCCTCCTTGCCATCGCCTAAGGCTTTTCGCAGGTTGGCCATGTGAAATCGCAGGCTACCCTCCTCCACAGTGACATCGGGCCAGACATGAGCCAACAGATCCTTCTTGCTGACGACCTCGTTTGGGCGGGCAGCTAAAATGGTCAGGATGTCGAAGGCGCGTGCGCCTAGGTCAACCGGCGCGCCCTGGCGCAGGAGGAGCCGTTCGTTCGCAACCAGAGTGAAAGGACCAAACGATATCATGTCGCTTGTCGCGGCTCCGATCGTATCATGGAGTCATCCTTCGCCTGATTGAGGAGGATCCCGGCTCGCAGAAGGGCTTTCCCTCAGGACAGATTCGCGCCGAGTGACGATCTGCGGCGAGACTTGCTGCTGCTGGCGAGCACTAACAGCTCCTCATAACGCATAACGGGCCAGCAGGGCGACATCTCTCTATGTGTCGAAGCAGCACAGCCTTCCATCGACCAACGGAGAGTGATCATGCCCGCACAAACAAAACGGCTCTACACTGGCAAAGTCCGCACTACCGGCGGTCGGGACGGAGCATCCCGCAGCTCCGACGGGAGGCTGGATATCCGGCTCTCGACACCCGGAGGTCAGGGCAGCGGCACCAATCCGGAACAGCTGTTTGCGGCCGGCTGGTCGGCCTGCTTCGAGGGAGCGATGGCGATCGCCGCCCGTAAGATGAACGTCGCGCTGCTTGCCGGCACAGCAATCGACGCCGAGGTGGATCTGAACGTCGATGAAGGTGCCTACTTCCTCAGCGCACGCCTCAATGTGAGCCTGCCGGGTCTCGACCGCGACGTCGCACGAGCGGTCGTCGACGCGGCCCATCAGACCTGTCCCTACTCGAAGGCCACACGCGGCAACATCGATGTCGAAATTAACCTGATCTAGCCTCGATCCCGACTGTCGGTCGGCCCTGACGAAACCTCACAGCAAGGCGGTGCAGCAATGAATGCAATCAGAACTCCGGAAGACATCGACCATTCCCGCCGGCGACTGTTCGGCATCGCCGCCGCGACCTTGGCGGCTGCGCAACTCGGCGCGATCAGTGGTGCGAGCGCACAAGGGGGCGATCCGGAAGACATCGCCTCAGGCTCCATAAAGCCGCGGACTTCATTTGCGTCGCTGAAGCAAATCGACGCGGGCCTGCTGAAGGTTGGATATGCCGAGGACGGCCCTTCGGACGGCCCTCCAGTCATCCTTCTGCACGGCTGGCCCTATGACATCTACAGCTATGCCGACGTCGTACCGCTGCTTGCGGATGCAGGTTACCGCGTGATCGTGCCCTATCTGCGCGGTTACGGCACG
The DNA here is from genome assembly GCF_040545255.1 of Mesorhizobium shonense. NCBI lineage: Bacteria > Pseudomonadati > Pseudomonadota > Alphaproteobacteria > Hyphomicrobiales > Phyllobacteriaceae > Mesorhizobium > Mesorhizobium shonense. Next base: position 7,234 of record NZ_JBEPLM010000025.1, on the reverse strand, counting down.
ACGCGCTTCCTGTCGGACGCTACCGTCCGAAACGGCCAGCAGGCGGCACTTGCCGTCGACCTCATCGCCATGATGGATGGCCTCGGGATTCAGAAGGCGGTCGTTGCGGGCTACGACTGGGGGGCACGGACCGCCAACATCGTCGCCGCGCTCTGGCCGGAGCGCTGCAAGGCCATGGTGTCTGTCAGCGGATATCTGATCGGCAGTCAGGCGGCCAACATGGCGCCGCTGCCACCGCAGGCCGAGCTCCAATGGTGGTATCAGTTCTATTTCGCCACCGAACGTGGCCGTGCAGGCTATGCGAAAAATACGGCCGACTTCGCCAAGCTGATCTGGAGGCTCGCCTCCCCGCAGTGGAAGTTCGACGATGCCACCTTCGCCTTGAGTGCGGCAGCCTTCGCCAATCCGGACCATGTCGACATCGTCATCCACAATTACCGGTGGCGTCTCGGCCTCGCCGCAGGCGAACCCAAATACGACGACCTGGAAAAACAGCTCGCCACGTCTCCAATGATCGGCGTGCCGACGATTACGATGGAGGGCGACGCCAATGGCGCGCCGCATCCGGACCCCGGCGTCTACGCCAAGCGATTTTCCGGCAAGTACGAGCACCGGCTGATCACGGGCGGCATCGGTCACAACCTGCCGCAGGAGGCACCACAGGCCTTCGCCCAGGCAGTCATCGACGTCAACCGGTTCTAGCCACTCGACAGAAGGAACATTGCAATGAGACGCGTTAATCTCGCATTGGCCGTGCTGGCGGCGATCTTCGTCACTGCGGCGGGTGATGCGCTTGGAGCCGGCGCGGGTTCGGAGGCGACGAATGCGTCGCCGATCTATGGCGTGACAATCCCCGACGGTTACCGAGGCTGGAAACTGGTCGCCCCGGCGTTGGAAGCGGACCCGCTGAACGAGCTTCGTGCAGTCGTCGGCAATTCGGTTGCAATCGAAGCTTATCGTGCTGGCACGCTGCCGTTCCCGGACGGCACTGTTCTCGTCAAGCTGGCATGGAAGCGGGTGCAATCGCCCGAATTTGAACCCGCTTCTGTTCCCGGGGCAGCGACGACCGTCCAAGTCATGGTCAAGGATTCGAAGAAATATGCGGCCACGGGCGGGTGGGGCTTCGGCAGGTTCGTCGACGGCAAACCGGTCGATGAGGCTCAGCACCAGACCTGCTTCGCTTGCCATGAGGCGCGCGTTCGGGGACACGACCATGTCTTCACGCGTTACGCGCCGTAACCAGGACCGATCCATGGATTCCCGCGGGAGACCAGAGGCCTGCGGCCATTGCCGGAGAAATCCGGTCTTCCCATCGCCTGGCCGGCCCAGTCGGCCGATTCAATCAACCATGAAGGAACATGTCGGATGAAAATACTATTTGCAGCCTTGGCAATTGCCAGCGCCTTGTTCGGCAATGCATATGCGCAGACCAACAAACCCACCGTCGTTTTGGTTCATGGCGCATTCGCCGATTCGTCGAGCTGGAACGGCGTCGTTAAAATCCTGGAGAAGGATGGCTATCCCGTCGTAGCTGTCGCTAATCCGCTGCGTGGCGTCAAAAGTGACGCCGGCTACGTCGCCGACATCCTTGGTTCTATCAAATCGCCTGTTGTCCTCGTTGGCCATTCCTACGGCGGCTCCGTCATCAGCGACGCGGCCGAAGGCCATGCGAACGTCAAGACGCTGGTCTATGTCGCGGCCTTCGCGCCTGATGCGGGCGAGACCGCCGTGCAACTCGCCGGCAAATTTCCCGGCAGCACGCTCGGTCCGACCCTCGCGCCGCCGGTCACCCTGTCAAGTGGAGGCAAGGATCTCTACATCCAGCAGGAAAAATTCCACGATCAGTTCGCCGCCGACGTCCCCGAAGCCGAAGCCAGACTGACGGCCGCGGGGCAGAGGCCTATCGCAGAAGCTGCGCTGAATGAAATCCAAACTGAAGCAGCGTGGAAAAAGCTTCCGACCTGGTTCATCTACGGAGACGGCGACAAGAACATACCGGCGGAAGCCTTGGCTTTCATGGCTGCTCGGGCCCACTCGCGGGATACCGTGGTTATCAAGGGCGCCTCGCATGTGGTGATGGTGTCGCACCCCGAATCCGTAGCGCGACTGATCGAGAAGGCCGCTACGGAGGCATCACGATGAAAGCGGTCGTAATGGCTACTCAAGGATACCAAAGGGCAGTTCGCGCAAGAGGTGCTTCGCCTGTCCGGCGGCGACGGCGTCCACGTCGTCTATGACGGCTCAGGGCCGAAAACCTTCCAGGGATCGCTCGACTCACTGCGCCGTTCCGGCACTTTCTGCTGGTACGGCCCGGCGCTCGGCGGTCCCGGTCCGCTCGATATCATGAGCCTGCCGAAGAGCATCAAGATCGGCTATGCCGTCTTCTCCGATCATATCCACACTCCGGCACTCCTTCACGCTCGCTCCAGTCAGCTATTCGACTGGATAACAAGCGAAAAGCTGAAGGTTAGGATCGGCGGCATCTACCCGCTTGCCGAGGCAGCACAGGCGCATGCCGACATGGAAAGCCGCGCCACGACAGGCAAGCTTCTGCTCATCCCGTAATCTCTGGCATTTTCCAGAAAGCGCAGCAAAAGGTCCCGCAATTGCTTTGACTGCCATCCGTCCCTCTCGGCACAAGGGTGATGCCTCGTATGCTGACGAGAAGACCTCGCGCTCGGCAGACCAATTTCTCTCTCTGGTCTGCGGCGCCCTGCTAAGTCCTTGAAATTATGGCGCGCCCGAAGAGATTCGAACTCCTGACCCCCAGATTCGTAGTCTGGTGCTCTATCCAGCTGAGCTACGGGCGCGCATCAGGCCGTGTAAGACACACAAGCCCCGCGACCCAGTCAAAAAGACCGGCCGCGAAATGTGGAGTGTTCCCTAACGACTGAATTTGCGAAAAGCAAGCCGATCCGGCAAAAGTTTTGTCGCAGGTGTTTTGCCAATGTGGAGGTGTGGCGAGATTCAGGTCAGGCCGGCCTCACCTGAATCGTGGCACACCTCAGGCAGGTCGGCGCAAACTTCCGCGCGCCTGGTCGAGCCGCACCGGCTGGTCGGGGATGGTGACGGCGAAGACCGTGCGGCCGCCGATCGATTCGACAAGCTCCACCGTGCCGCCATGGGCGCGGACCAGCTCATGGGCGATCGCAAGACCCAGCCCGGTGCCGCCGCTGCGCGCCGAGCCGCGGAAGGCCGCGAAAAGGTTCTCGCGCGCCTTGGGCGGCAGGCCGGGCCCGGTGTCGGTGACGGTGATGCGGCTGACGCTGCCCGAGCGCTCGGCCGAGACGGCGAGACGGCGGACCACCGCGCTCTCGGTATCGGCTGCCATCGCCTGCACCGAATTGCGGCAGAGATTGGTGAGCACGCGGAACAGCTGGTCGGAATCGGCATCGACCTCGAAGGTGAGATCGACGGCATTGATGAACTCGATGCCTTCCTCGATGTCGAGCAGGCCGTGCACGTCGTCGACCAGCTGGCGCAGCCGCAAGCGGCGGCGCGACGGCGCCGGCTCCTGCGTGCGGCCATAGGCGAGCACGCCTTCCGAATAGGCGACGGCGCGGTCGAGCGCGCGAAGGAGCTTCGGCGCGAAAGACTGCACGGTCGGGTCCTTCACCTGGCGCAGGCGATCCGACATCAGCTGCGCGGAAGCGAGGATGTTGCGCATGTCGTGGTTGATCTTCGACACCGCGAGGCCGAGATCGGCGAGGTGCTTCTGCTCGGAAAGCATCTTCTGCAGCCGGTCCTGCATCTGCGCCAGCTCGCGCTCGGCGACGCCGATCTCGTCGGAACGCTCCGTCGGGCAGATTATTCGCCCGGGATCGTCAGGCGCCTCGGAGAAGGACAGGATCGAGCGCGTCATGGTGCGGATCGGGCCGATCATGATCAGGTCGATCGCCGCGTAGACGAGCATGGCGGTGAACAGCGAGATCAGCAGCGAGACGACGGCGACGTTGCGCGAATAGCGCAGCATCGCGTTGCGCAGACTGTAGTCCGGCATGATCAGCTCGAATTCCTTGTCGCTGTCGCCGACCGGCCCGAAGACTCGCAGCATTCGGTTGCCGCCGGCGAACAGTGTCTCCAGCGCGCCGGTCATGCCGTTGACGAGGCCGACATTGGCGATGTCGACATGCTCGTCGACCTTCGGCGGCATGTCGGCCACGACCAGAAGCCGCGAGACGCCGCCGTCGCGCACCGCGATCGCCTTGGCGCCGATCGCCATCAGCACGTCGTTCTGGGCGGTGTGCGACAGCGAGTTGGGCTCGCCCTGCAACAAGACGATCGACACGGCGGCGGCGGTGCTCAGCCGTTCCTTCAGCCAGTTCACCCGGTAGCTGGCGATCCAGGGCAGGAAGATCAGGATTTCGGCGAGCAGCACGAAGACGATGGTGAGCAAAAGAAGCTTCGTCGACAGGCCGCGCGACAACGGCACCCGGCGCGGCGAACTCACCGTCTCCGGGCGTGCCTTTTCATCCGTGGACAGGACTTCACTCGTCATGACGCGGTCTTCACGAAGGCTTGATCGGTCAAGATTATGCGATTTGCGGCTTTTTTGCCAATTTCGCCTCTGGCCCCGTGAAAAAAATGCTCCTGGACGGGCCGGATTGACTTCCAAAAACCTTCTTTCTATAAGCCCGCTCACGCTCGGGCCATTCGTCCCGGCGCGGTTTCGATCGCGCCTAACACCGGCCCGGCCAAGCTCCTGTTACAGAGTGACAGAATCAAGAAGGGCCGCACGCCGCGGTATTAAAACAAATGAAGCGTACCTACCAACCGTCCAAACTCGTCCGCAAGCGCCGGCACGGTTTCCGTGCCCGCATGGCCACCAAGGGTGGTCGCGGCGTCGTTGCCGCCCGCCGCAACCGCGGCCGCAAGCGGCTCAGCGCCTGAACGAAAGACGAGATCGTTGCCCGCAACCGGCAAGCCAAAGGGACAGGTTCCCGGGCGGCTTCTGAAACGCGCGGACTTCCTGGCTGTGCGCGGCGGCGAGAAGCGCCGCGGGCGGCTTTTTCTCGTCGAGGTTCTCGACCGTGGCGACGTTTCTGCGCCGCGCGTCGGCTACACCGTCACCAAGAAGGTCGGCAACGCCGTGGTGCGAAACCGCGTCCGGCGGCGGCTGAGAGAAGCCGTGCGCACGCATGCCGCCGATGACATGGCGCCCGGCAATGACTATGTCATCGTCGGGCGCGAAGACGTGCTTGCCATTCCGTTCGGCCAGTTGAAGGCCGAGCTTTCCCGCCGGCTGCGCGGAACACGATAGGCCAAGGCTTTCGATGGAAAACAACCGCAATTTCTTCATCACCATCGCGCTGTCGGTGCTGATCCTGACGCTGTGGCAGGTGTTCTACATGAACCCGCGCATGGAGCAGCAGCGCGAGACGGCACGCATCGAACAGCAGCGCGCCGAGGCGCAGAAGAAGGAAGCGGGCGGCGGCGCCAATTCCGGCGCCGCCGGAACGCCGGCCCCGGCTCCGGGCGCCATTCCCAATGCGCCGGGCGCCGAGAGCGCGACGCCGCAGAATCTGGAGCAGGCGCTCGCGGCAACCACGCGCGTCAAGATCGATACGCCGAGCCTGTCCGGTTCGATCAACCTCACCGGCGCACGCCTCGACGATCTCAAGCTCAAGCACTACACCGAGACGGTCGACAAGAATTCGCCTGAGATACAGCTTCTCAACCCGGAGCCGTTGCCCAACGGATATTTCGCCGAGATCGGCTTCGTCGGCGACAGCAATGTCGGCACGCTGCCCGGGCCGAAGACGGTGTGGAACGTCGACGGCAATGCGACACTGAGCCCCTCGACGCCGGTGACGCTCACCTTCACCAACGACAAGGGGCTGGTCTTCAAGCGCACCTTCTCGGTCGACAACGACTATATGTTCACGGTTTCCGATACCGTCCAGAACACTGGCGGCGCTGCCGTCTCGCTGTTCAACTACGGCCGCGTCGCCCGCTTCGACAAGCCGGCGGTCGCCAGCACCTACGTGCTGCATGAAGGCCTGATCGGCGTTACCGGCAGCGAAGGCCTGCAGGAGCACAAATACGCGGCGATCGAGAAGGACAAGCAGTACAAGCCCGGAAAGTCGACCGACGGCTGGCTCGGCATCACCGACAAATACTGGGCGGTGACGTTGATTCCCTCGGAGAAGCAGCCGTTCCAGCCCAACTACTCCTATGTCGACATCAACAACGGGCTTCGCCACAGCTACCAGTCCGACTACATGACCGATGCGATCACGGTCGCGCCTGGGCAATCGACGACGGTCGAGACGGAGATCTTTGCCGGAGCCAAGGAAGTCGCCAAGGTCAATGCCTACGCGCAGGACCGCAACATCCGGCTGTTCGATCGGCTGATCGATTGGGGTTGGTTCATCTGGATAACCAAGCCGATGTTTTACCTCATCGACACGCTGTACAAATTCTTCGGCAATTTCGGGCTGGCGATTCTGGCCACCACCGTCATCGTCAAGGCCATCTTCTTCCCGCTCGCCAACAAGTCCTACGCGTCGATGGCGAACATGAAGAAGGTGCAGCCGAAGATGCTGGAAATCCGCGAGAAATACGCGGACGACAAGATGAAGCAGCAGCAGGCGATGATGGAGCTCTACAAGACCGAGAAGATCAATCCGCTGGCCGGCTGCTGGCCGGTGGCGCTGCAGATCCCGGTCTTCTTCTCGCTCTACAAGGTGCTCTACATCACCATCGAGATGCGGCATGCGCCGTTCTTCGGCTGGATCCACGACCTTGCCGCGCCCGATCCGACCTCGCTGTTCAATCTGTTCGGCCTGCTGCCGTTCGCAGCACCCGCCTTCCTGCCGCATATGGGCGCCTGGGCGGTGGTGATGGGCATCACCATGTTCCTGCAGATGCGGATGAACCCGGCGCCGCCGGACCCGACGCAGGCCGCGGTCTTCACCTGGATGCCGGTGATCTTCACCTTCATGATGGGCAGCTTCCCTGCCGGTCTCGTCATCTACTGGGCCTGGAACAACCTGCTCTCGATCCTGCAGCAGGGCGTGATCATGAAGCGCCAGGGTGCCAAGATCGAATTGTGGGACAATCTGGCGGCGCTGTTCCGCAAGAAACCATCGCCGGCGGAATAGCCGGCACCCGACCCGACAACAAAGACCCCGGCACGTTGAACTGACCCCCGAAAGTTGGACACAACCTTCGGGGGTTTTGCATGTCCAAACACAGTGCGCGTTTCAAGCGCTCGGTTGTCGATAGCTATTTG